>NZ_JAHCKK010000030.1 GCF_026125825.1 Hydrogenophaga sp.
CGCCGGCGCGGACGAAGACGATCGGATAGTCGCAGGCGGCCTGCACGCATTCGGCGGCGGTCAGGAAGAGCGCGTTGGTGCCGGCCAGATGCGACCAGTCCTGCGTCGGCAGCTTGACGGCGGTGCGGCGGTCGATCTCGGCGTCGACGGGGCGGGCCTGGCGGTGGAGGGCGTTGACGATCATGTCGGTTCGGGGGAGGGGGGTTCGGGAAGTGGGCTGACCAGCACCTTGTCGACCCGCTTGCTGTCGAGGTCGACGACCTCGAAGCGCCAGCCGGACCACTCGACGGCGTCGGTGATCAGCGGCAGGCGCCCGAGCAGCAGCATGATCATGCCGGCCAGCGTGTTGTAGCGCCCGCGGTCCTCCTCGGGCAGGGCCTTCAGCGCCAGGCGGTCCTTCAGCTCCGGCACCGGGATCAGGCCGTCGAACAGCCAGCTGCCGTCCTCGCGGCGCACCGCCCAGGAGTCTTCCGCGGTGGGCGTGGTGAACTCGCCGGTGATCGCCTCCAGCACGTCGAGCAGGCCGCCGCGGCACACCGGATAGCGCGAGTGCTGCACATGCTCGATCAGCGCCAGCACCTGCTCGCGCGTGGACCCGGCGTCGAGCCAGACGATCTCGGTGCGCGGGATCATCATCGAGCCGACCTGGCGGTCGTCGAGCCGGAACACGTTGCGCACCATCTGGTGCTCGTGCTCCTCGATGATGCCGGCGTCCACGCCCTCCTCCAGGCTGGCGTTGATCTCTTCTTCGGTCACGTGCTGCACCGCATTCGTGTCGATGCGCAGCAGCTTGAGCACCCACTGCGTGGTGTGCGTGAGCAGCCACACGAAAGGCTTGGCGGCCTGCGCCACGAAGGCCATGGGGCGCGAGACCCAGCGCGAAACGGCCTCGGGGTAGAGCTGGCCGATGCGCTTGGGCACCAGCTCACCGAAGACGATGGTGATGAAGGTGATGATCGCCACCACCAGACCGGTGGACAGCACGTTGGCCGTGCCTTCGCTCAGCCCCTTGGCCTGCAGCCACAGGCCGAGGTCACCGCTGAAGGCGGCCTCGCCGACGATGCCATTGAGCATGCCGATGGAGGTGATGCCGACCTGCACCGACGACAGGAACTGCGTGGGGTTCTCCAGCAGCTTGAGCGCGGTGACCGAGCCCTTGTCGCCGGCCTCGGCCATGGCCGCGAGGCGCGCCTTGCGGCTCGACGCCAGGGCCAGCTCCGACATGGCGAACGCCCCGTTGAGCAGCGTCAGAAAAACAATGAGGAGGGTGTCCATAATCGGCCCATGGCACTTTACATGATCGGGGATGTGCAAGGCTGCGACGCCGCGCTGGGCCGCCTGCTCGACGACATCGGTTTCTCGCCCAGCCGCGACACGCTGTACCTGCTGGGTGATCTCGTGAACCGCGGCCCGGCCTCGCTGGCCGTGCTGCGCCGGCTGATCGCGCTCGAGGGCTCGGCGCACAGCCTGCTGGGCAACCACGATCTGCACCTGCTGGCCACGGCGCATGGCGTGCGCAAGCCGCACAGAAGCGACACGGTGGGCGACATCCTCGCCGCGCCCGATCGCGATGCGCTGCTCGACTGGCTGCGCGCGCGGCCCATGGCCCTGTTCGAGCATGGCTGGCTGATGGTGCACGCGGGGGTGCTGCCGCAATGGGACGTGGCCGGCACACTGGCACGGGCCGGCGAACTGCAGGCCGTGCTGCGCGGCGCCGACTGGACCGCGTTCCTGCATGAGATGTACGGCAACGAGCCCCCCTTGTGGAGCGACTCCCTGCGCGGTGCGGCCCGCCTGCGCGTGATCGTCAATGCCTTCACCCGGCTGCGCTTTTGCACCGCGCAGGGCGTGATGGAGTTCGACAGCAAGGACAGCGCGGGCGCGGCGCCCGAAGGCTTCATGCCCTGGTTCGACGTGCCGGGCCGGCGCACCGAGGGGGTGCCGGTGGCGTTTGGCCACTGGTCCACGCTGGGCGCGGTGCAGCGCCGCGACCTGCAGGCGCTGGACACGGGGTGTGTGTGGGGCGGTTGCCTCACGGCCGCCCGAATCACCGATGTGCCGGGCGAGGTGGAGCGGTTTTCGGTGCGTTGCGAGCAGGCCAGCAAGCCCGGCAAGCCCTGAAAGTGCGGCGGCTCAAGCCGCCTGGCAGGCTCAGGCAAGGGCTTCGCCCTCAGCTTTCCTGAGCAGGCGCCGGTGCGGGGGCGCTCTTGAACAAGGCGGGCACCTTGCGGCGCGTCTTGATGTTGGGCGAAGCCGTGCGCGCGGCGGCGCGTTGCGACACTTCCCAGGAGGGCGGGGTCTCGCTCGCGGCGCTCGGTTCGTAAGGCTTGTCGAACAGCGGATCGGCCGGCGCGCGCGGTGCGCGGCTCGGGCGCGAATCGGATGCGCCTCGCGCCTCGCGCGGGGTGCGGCTTTCGCGGCTCTCACGAATGTCGCGGCTCTCGCGGCGTTCGGCGTCCTGCCCTTCGGGCTGCTGCCAGGCGCGTTGCCCGTCGTTGAAGCGCCCTGCCGGGCGGCGGTCGGCTTCGAATTCCAGCGCCTCGAGCTCGAGCTTCTTGCCCAGGAGTTTCTCGAGGTCGCCCATGAGGCGCGTGTCGCGCCCGCTCACGAACGACACCGCCAGGCCCGAAGCGCCCGCACGGCCGGTGCGGCCAATGCGGTGCACATAGTCTTCGGCGTTGAACGGGATGTCGAAGTTGAACACCGCCGGCACGTCCTTGATGTCCAGGCCGCGCGCGGCCACGTCGGTGCAGACCAGCAGGTCCACCGCGCCGCTCTTGAAGGCTTCCAGCGCCTTGAGCCGCTCGTCCTGGCTCTTGTCGCCGTGCAGGGCTGTGGTGTTGAGCCCTTCGCGCTCCAGCGAACGCGCCAGCCGCGCGCAGCCAAGCTTGCTGTTGACGAACACGAAAGCCTGCTTGAGACCGCGCTCGCGCAGGATCTGCTTGAGGACGCCGCGCTTGTCGTCGTCTTCCACGCGGTAGAAATGCTGCTCCACGGTGGACGCCGTGGCGTTGGAACGCGCCACCTCGATGGTCACCGGGTCCTGCAGGTAGCTGTTGGCCAGGCGCTTGATCTCGGGCGAGAACGTGGCCGAAAACAGCAGCGTGGTGCGCTGCTTGGGCAGGTAGCTCAGAATGCGCTGCAGGTCGGGCAGAAAGCCGATGTCCAGCATGCGGTCGGCCTCGTCGAGCACGACGTACTCGACCTGGTTGAGCACGCAGTTCTTGGCCTCGATGTGGTCCAGCAGGCGCCCGGGCGTGGCCACCAGGACCTCGACACCCTTTTTCAGCTCAGCCGTCTGCGGCTTCATGTCCATGCCGCCAAACACCACGGTGCTGCGCAGGTTGGTGTACTTGGCGTACAGCTTGACCTGCTCGGCCACCTGGTCGGCCAGCTCGCGCGTGGGCAGCAGCACCAGGGCGCGCACGGGGTGGCGGGCGGGCGAGGTGGACGCGTTCTCGTGCTTGAGCATGCGCTGCAGCAGCGGCAGCGTGAACGCGGCGGTCTTGCCGGTGCCGGTCTGGGCGGCGCCCATCACGTCGCGGCCCTGCAGCACCACCGGAATCGCCTGCGCCTGGATCGGCGTCATGGTCGCGTAGCCCATTTCGGCCACGGCTCGCTCAATGGCAGGCGAGAGGGAAAGTTCGGAGAAGGATTGGGTCATTGGCTTCAAAGTTAGCCACGTATTGTCGCACTTTGACCGTTTTTCGCCCAAATCCGGGTCGGCGGGCTGCGCCAGGCCTCAGACACTGCCCGATTTGAAGGTGTCGCAGGACTGCACACTGCCGCTCTGCAGCCCCGTGTTGAACCACCGCTGGCGCTGCGCGCTGGTGCCATGGGTGAAGCTGTCGGGCACCACCTGCCCCTGGCTCTTGCGCTGCAGTGCGTCGTCGCCGATCGCGGCCGCGGCGTTGAGCGCCTCGTCCACGTCGCCCGGCTCCAGAATGGCCCGGCTCTTCTGGTTGTGGTGGGCCCAGATGCCGGCAAAGCAGTCGGCCTGCAACTCCAGCCGCACGGACAGGGCGTTGTACTCCCGCTCACCCACGCGCCGGCGCGCCTGCTCCATCTGGTCGGTGATGCCCATGAGGTTCTGCACATGGTGGCCGACCTCGTGAGCGATCACGTAGGCCTGGGCGAAATCGCCCGGCGCGCCGAGCTGGCGGCGCAAGGTGTCGTAGAAGCTGAGGTCGATGTACACCTTCTGGTCGCCCGGGCAGTAGAACGGACCCATGGCCGACTGGCCCGTGCCGCAGGCGGTGGGTGTGGCGCCCCTGAACAGCACCAGGCGAGGCTTCTGGTACTGCGCTCCGGCCTGCTGGAACACCTGGTCCCACACATCCTCGGTGCCGCCGAGCACGGCTGCCACGAACTTGCCCATGTCGTCGGTGGGCGCCTGCGTCGGGCCCTGGGTGGTCTCCACCTGCGCGGTGGGCGCCCCATCGCCCACGCCGCCCAGCACGCCCAGGATGGTCATGGGGTTGATGCCGAAGATCCAGCCCGCCACCAGCGCCACAGCGATGGTGCCCAGGCCGATGCCGCGCCCGCCCACGCGCCGCCCACCCCCCAGGCCGCCCAGGCCACCACCCCCAGGGTCGGAGCGGCGGTCTTCGATCTGATCGGACTGGCGGTTGTTTTCCCACTTCATGGCATGCCTCCTCGGCCACCTCGGTGCGGGTGCCGGCATCCCATTATGAAGCGGGCATGGCCCCGCCCGGGCTCAGGCGATGGCGGGCGCGCTGGCGCTGGTCGGGCGGCCCTGGAAGTCGGTCCAGCAGCGCCGCCCAAAGTCGTAGAGCTTGCAGCGGCGCGCGGTGTCGAAGTACCAGCGCCACGAGAAGCGCTGCACGATGATGCGGCCCGGCAGCGCGTCCTCCAGCATCCGTTGCACGCCTTCGAGCTGGTAGAGCGGGATGCTCATATCCACATGGTGCGCGGTGTGCTCCATGATGTGATGCAGCATCGCGCCGATGCGCAGCGGGAAGGTCAGGTGCACGGTGGTCGAGACAAAGGGCGCGGCGCGGCCCCAGGCCGCCTTGTCGTCGTGCCACTGCACCGCCGTGTGCGTGTGGTGCACATAGACCACGAAACCGATCATGGCGTTCCAGAACAGGAAGGGCACCGCAAAGCCCATGGCCAGCAACAGCCACACCGACTGGCCCGTGGCCGAGGCCGCGGCCACCAGGCTCCCGATCCAGAGCGCCGCCGTGGCACTGACGAACACGCCATCCCACACGAACTCCGCGCGCCGCGTGCCCATGTAGGTCTTGCGCGGGAAGAACATGCGGTGCCACCACATCTCCACCAGGTAGTACAGCGCCGGGCCGAAGCCGCTGCGGTACACGCGCTCCATGGCGCGGCGCATCGGCGAGAGCGCGTCGAACTCCCGCCGGGTGAGCGGCGCCCAAACGAAGTCCACGCCCTTGAGATTGGTGTAGCCGTGGTGCACCACGTTGTGCCCCACCTCCCACAGGCTGTAGGGCGTGAGTGAGGGCAGCATGGCCACGCGGCCCAGCACCCGGTTGAGCCCGCGGTGCGGCGTGTAGCTTTGGTGGCAGGCGTCGTGGCCGATGATGAACAGCCTGCCGATCATGAAGCCCGCCGCCAGGCCGCACAGCAGCTTGGCCCATGCGGCGGCGAACAGGACGGTCCCCGCCATGAGCGCGGCGAAAACCACCCAGTCAAACACCAGCAGAGCGATGGCCCGCGCGGTCTGGCGCTCGACAAGCGGCGCAAGCCAGCCGCGGATCACCTTGCGGTGCGGCAGCGGTTGACCAACGGGAATGGGATCGGGGGAAGAGAAACCGGGCGGATTGCGTGACATGCCCGGCATGCTATCGGGCAGGTTGCCCGGCCGCCTTGACCTGGGTCAAGGCGTGCTGACCATCAAGCCTTGGGCAGTGTCACGCCCACCTGGCCCTGGTACTTGCCGCCCCGGTCCTTGTACGACGTTTCGCAGACCTCGTCGCTCTCGAAGAACAGCACCTGGGCGCAGCCCTCGCCCGCGTAAATCTTGGCCGGCAGCGGCGTGGTGTTGCTGAACTCCAGCGTCACGTAGCCTTCCCACTCGGGCTCGAAGGGCGTGACATTGACGATGATGCCGCAGCGCGCGTAGGTGCTCTTGCCCAGGCAGATGGTCAGCACATTGCGCGGAATGCGGAAGTACTCCATCGTGCGCGCCAGCGCGAAGCTGTTGGGCGGGATCACGCAGACGTCCTTGTGGATGTCCACGAAGCTGTTCTCGTCGAAATTCTTCGGGTCCACCACCGTGCTGTGGATGTTGGTGAACACCTTGAATTCCGGGGCGCATCGGATGTCGTAGCCGTAGCTCGACGTGCCGTAACTGATGACCTTCTTGCCATCCACCGCCCGCACCTGATTGGGCTCGAACGGTTCGATCAGGCCGTGCTGTTCGGCCATGCGGCGGATCCATTTGTCGCTTTTGATGCTCATGGGGCGCGATTGTAGGTGCCGCGCCTGCCCGCGCCGGCGCGGCTAGAACCCCCATGAAATTCCCGGAATTTCAGTAATTACTGAAACTTCAGGCAAAACCAACTACATTTCCCGCCATGCCACTCCAAGACCACCTCCCTCCCCTCAACCGCGAGTTCGTCGCCCACTTCGGCGAAATGGGCAGCCGCTGGGGCATCAACCGCACCGTGGGGCAGATCTATGCCTTGCTGTTCATTTCGCCCAACGCGCTCAATGCCGACGAGATTGCCGAGACGCTGGAGTTCTCGCGCTCGAACGTGAGCATGGGCCTCAAGGAACTGCAGGCATGGCGCCTGGTGCGCCTGCGCCACCAACCGGGCGACCGGCGCGAGTACTTCGAGGCGCCGGCCGACGTGTGGGAGATCTTCCGCGTGCTGGCCGAGGAGCGCCGCCGGCGCGAAGTGGAGCCCACCCTGTCCATGCTGCGCACGGCGTTGCTGGAAACGCCCAAGACCGACGCCGAGCGCCATGCCCAGGCCCGCATGCGCGAGATGCACGACCTGATCGACCGCCTCATGACCTGGTTCGACGACGTGCAGAAGCTGGCCCCGGAGACCGCGATGCAGCTCATGGGCATGGGCGCGACCGTCACGCGCGTGCTCGAACTCAAGGATCGGCTCACGGGCAAGGGCGCAGCCCGCAGCGCGCGCCCGGACAAGCTGCCCGACGCGGCCTGAGCCCTCAAGAAGAACACCCAGGAGAACTTCCATGGACGCCCTGCTCCTCTCGCGCATCCAGTTCGCGGCGAACATCAGCTTTCACATCCTGTTCCCGACCATCACGATCGCGATGGGCTGGTTCCTGCTGTACTTCCGCATCCGCCACATCAAGACACGCGACCCGGCGTGGGAAGAGGCCTATTACTTCTGGACCAAGGTGTTCGCGCTGAGCTTCGCGCTCGGCGTGGTCTCCGGCATCGTGATGAGCTTCCAGTTCGGCACCAACTGGCCGGGCTTCATGGAGCGGGCGGGCGACATTGCGGGCCCGCTGCTGGGCTACGAAGTGCTGACCGCCTTTTTCCTCGAAGCCAGCTTCCTGGGCATCATGCTCTTCGGACGGGGCCGCGTGAGCGAGCGCGTGCACCTGGTCGCCACCTTCCTGGTGGCCTTCGGCACGACCATGTCGGCGTTCTGGATCCTGAGCCTCAACTCGTGGATGCAGACCCCCGCGGGCTTCGAGATCGTGAACGGCAAGTTCATCCCGGTCGACTGGTTTGCCGTCGTCTTCAACCCCTCCTTCCCCTACCGCTTGGCGCACAAGCTGCTGGCCTCGGCCCTCACGGCCTCGTTCCTCATCGCCGGCCTGTGCGCCTGGCAGCTCATCAAGGGAAGTGCCACGGGCGGCACCCACAAGGCCTTGCGCACGGCCATCATCGCCGCCTCGGTGGCCATGCCGTTGCAGTTCCTGGCCGGCGACATGCACGGCCTGAACACCTTGGAGCACCAGCCCGCCAAGATCGCGGCGCTCGAAGGCATCTGGCACACCGAGAAGAGCGCGCCGCTCACGCTGTTCGGCATCCCCGACGAGGCCGCCGGCACCACGCACTACGCGCTGAAGATCCCCAAGATGGCCAGCCTGATCCTGGCGCACGACATGGACGCGGAACTCAAGGGCCTGAACGAGTTTCCGAACGCCCATCCACCGGTGGCGCCGATCTTCTGGGCGTTTCGCGTGATGGTGGGCGTGGGCTCGCTGATGCTGGTCGTGGCCTGGGCCTCGGCCTGGCTGCTCTGGCGCAGGCGCCGCCAGCCGCAAGGTTCGATGGACCTGCCCAAGCCCGCGCTCTACGTGCTGGCGGGCATGACCTTCTCGGGCTGGCTGGCCACGCTCTCGGGCTGGTACGTCACCGAGATCGGCCGCCAGCCCTTCCTCGTGTACGGCCACCTGCGCACCGCCGAGGTGGTCACCAGCACCCCCTCGCCCATGATCGCGGCCACGCTCACGGCCTACCTCATCGTCTACGGCCTGCTGCTCATCACCTACGTCGGCGTGCTCAAGTACATGGCCGAACACCCGTTCAAGCATGCCCCCGAAGCGCCCCACGGCGCCGAACTCGGCAAGGCCGGCGTCTGAACGAACGGAGAACACCCCATGAACATGACCACCTGGGCCGAAGTGCTGCCCCTCATCTTTCTGGCCGTGATGGGCCTGGCCCTGCTGGCCTACGTGATCCTCGACGGCTACGACCTTGGCGTGGGGCTGTTGCTGCCCCTGGCCGAAAGCAAGGAGCAAAAGGACACCATGATCTCCAGCATCGGCCCGTTCTGGGACGCCAACGAAACCTGGCTCGTGCTCGGCGTGGGCGTGCTGCTGGTGGCCTTCCCGATGGCGCACGGCCTCGTGCTGCAGGCGCTGTACCTGCCGGTGGCCGTGATGCTCATCGGCCTGATCCTGCGTGGCGTGGCGTTTGACTTCCGCGTGAAAGCGCCCACCAAGTACGTGCCGTTCTGGAACCGTGCCTTCTTCACCGGCTCGCTGCTGGCCAGCGCCTCGCAGGGCTGGATGCTCGGCAGCTACATCACCGGCTTCGACAAGGGCTGGCTGGGCCTTTCTTTCAGCCTGGGCATTGCGCTCACGCTGCCGGCGGCCTACATCCTCCTCGGCGCGGGGTGGCTGATCATGAAAACCGAAGGCGAGTTGCAGGCCCACGCGGTGCGCTGGGCGGCCCGCGTGTTGTGGCCCATGGGCATTGCGCTGGTGGCCATCTCGGCGGCCACCCCGCTGGTGAACCCAGGCGTGGTGGCAAAGTGGTTCAGCGTGCCCGAGGTGTTCGGCCTGATGCCGATCCCCCTGAGCTGCGCGATCGCCTTCTTCGCGGTGCGCTGGGTCGTCACGCACCCCAATGTGGTGAAAGCAGGCTACGGCTGGATGGTGTTTGCGGCCACCGTGCTGATCTTCGTGCTGGCATTCTTCGGCCTGGCGTACAGCATCTTTCCGGACATCGTGATCGGACGCATGAACGTGTGGCAGGCCGCCGTGTCCACCGGCTCGCTCACCGTCATCTTCATCGGCGTGGCCATCACGCTGCCGGTGATCATCATCTACACCATCTACATGTACCGAGTCTTCTGGGGCAAGGCGCGGGCGCTGACGTACAACTGAACCCGCCACGTCGCGACGACCGCCATGCGGTCATCGCGCCCCCTCTTCTTCAGCGAGCAGAATCAAGGTGGGCTCAGGGCGCCGCGCCGTCCCCCGAGAAACTCGCCTGAAGCGCCCGTTCGGATTCGAGTGTGAGCGCCACCAGCTGCTCCAGCCAGTTCGGCTCGGACGGCCAGACGTTGCCCCCCACCGCACGAGAGTGGTGCTTGGTGATCTCGAACATGGCGCGAGCACCCAACTCACCACTCAGGCCCACCAGCGAATGCAAAGCCTGGCGGGCAGCGGACAGGTCGTTGCGCCGCACAGCTTCCTCCAACTGGCCGACGTGCTCCCTGACCTGAGCCAGGCCGTCGGGTAGCAGGTCCACCATGATGTTCATGCGTTTGAGCAGTGCGATGCGCTCGGCATCCAGCAGCGAACCGGCGGCCGTGAAAGCCACTCCCCCGGATGATGGCGATGCGGGGGAGGCAGACACCTCGCCCACCGGTCGCTGCCCAATCAGCCGAGCCAACTCCTTGCGCAAGGCCACCACGTTCACGGGCTTGGAAAGGAAACCGTCCATCCCCGCATCCCGCGCGGCTTGCATGTCTTGCGCCGAAGAATGACCTGTGAGCGCAATCACGGGAATGCTCCGCACCCCATCGCTCATCTCCCGCAGTTGCCGGGTGGCGGCCATGCCGCCGAGAACGGGCATCTCCACGTCCATCAGGATCACAGCGGGCCGTGCGCCTGGCAACTATGGCGCGACCAATTTCGCGGTGGAGGAAGTCGCCTTCGCCCAAATCGCCAGGGACATGATCGGCGGGCCCTTCGGCTGCGGCGGCGTGCTCGCGCTGGGCTAACCCGTGCCACTGAAATGGCGTCCCGGCCTCACGGTCAAGGTGCGCTGGCTCTCAGCCGCCAGCAATGACCGTTCGCGCGACCACCCGGTCATCCCCCAGGACAATCAACGCAAACAGCAGTTCATCCAGGCTGTTGGCCTGCGCGGTTTTGCGCGCCAGCAAGGGTGTGGCCTGCGGATCGAGCACCACGAAGTCCGCCTCGTGGCCGGGCTGCAGGTTACCGACCACGCCTTCCAGTCCCAGAGCGCGCGCCGCGCCGGCCGTGTGCTGCCACCACAGCTGCCCAGGGGTGAGGCTCAGGCCTTGTTTGGTCTGGCCTTCGCGGCCCACGCAGTAGGCCGCGAGCATGGTGCGAAAGGGCGAGAAGCTGGTGCCCCCGCCCACGTCGCTCGCCAGGCCGTAGCCCATGCCAGCCGCGTCGGCGGCGAGGTAGTCGAAGAAACCGCTGCCCAGGAACTGGTTGCTGGTCGGGCTCACGGCGGCAGCGGTGCCGGTGGCGGCCATCAGCTCGCGGTCGGCTTGGTCGAGGTGGATGCAATGGGCGTACACCGCGCGCTGGCGCAGCAGGCCGAAGTCACCGTACACGCCCAGGTAGCTGCGCGATTTTGGGAACAGTTCGGCCGCCCAGCTCACCTCGTCGCGGTTTTCCGCCACGTGCGACTGGACCCACACATCGCCGTACTTCGCCGCCAGTTCACCCGCGCCACGCAATTGCTCGGGCGTGCTGGTGGGCGCGAAGCGCGGCGTGATCGCGTAGCCCAGGCGGTCCACGCCGTGCCAGCGCTGGATCAGCGCCTCGGTGTCGATCAGGCTTTGTTCGGTCTGGTCGCGCACGCCATCGGGGCTGTGGCGGTCTTGCAGCACCTTGCCGGTGATGAAGCGCAGGCCGCGCGAGCGCGCCGCCTCGAACATCGCGTCCACCGAGGCCGGGTGCGAGGTCGCGAAGGTGAGCGCGGTGGTCACGCCGTTGCGCGAGAGTTCGTCGAGGAAGAAGGTCGCCACCTCACGCGCATGGGCCGGCTCGTGAAAGCGCGACTCGTGGGGGAAGGTGTAGTTCTCGAGCCAGGGCAGCAGGCCAGCGGCGGGTGCGCCGATCACGTCCGTCTGCGGGTAGTGGACGTGCATGTCGATGAAGCCGGGTGCGATCAGTTGGCCGCTCAGGTCTTCCACCGACACGCCTGGGTAGTTGCCGATCAAGGTGGCGTGGTCACCCGCGGCGCGCACCACGCGCCGGCCCTGGGCATCGGGGCCAATGACCAGCAGGCCATCGGCGTCGTACACGGGGCGTTGCTGGTCGTCGAATCGCAGAAGGGCGGCACGGTAGGCGTTCATGCCGCGCAGCTTAACGCCTTGGGCGGCTCGGGGCATATCGCGCCCCCGATAACGCCCATACCGCGGGCCGAGGCTCAGCGCTCGACCGAGCCCTGCACGCCTTCGACCAGCCAGTTCATGCCGAGGATCTGCCCGTCGTCCAGCGACTTCCCGGCTTCGATGACGGTCTTGCCCTGGTTGTCGCGCACGGCGGCCTTGCCTGCCGAGAACACAGCGAGCCTGCCAGCGGCCATGTCGGCCTGGCGCGCCTGGACCTCGTCGCGCACCTTGGCCGGCACCTTGCTGCCGAAGCCGTCGACGCGGATCATCCCGTCCTTCACCCCGCCCCACACGCTGGCGCTCTGCCAGGTGCCATCGAGCACGGCCTGCACGCGGCGGGTGTAGTAGTCGCCCCAGAGGTGGGTCACGGCCGCGATCTGCGCGTCGGGCGCGACACGGCGCATGTCGGAGTGGTAGGCCACGGCGAGCTTGCCGCGCTCCTGTGCGGCGACCATGACGGCGGTGGAACCGGTGTGGAAGGCCAGCACCTCAGCACCCTGGTTCATCAGTGTCATGGCCGCGTCGCGCTCGCGCGGCGGGTTGAACCACTCGCCCAGCCACACCACCTTGACGGTGGCGCGCGGGTTGACCGATCGCATGCCCAGGGTGAAGGCATTGACGCCCTGGATCACCTCGGGGATGGGGAAGCCGGCGATGTAGCCCGCCTGCGTGGCCATGCGGCCGGCCGCCACGCCTGCCAGGTAGCGGCCCTCGTAGTAGCGCGCATTGGCGGTGGCGACGTTGGGCGCGGTTTTGTAGCCGGTGATGGACTCGAACTTCACGTCCGGGAACTCGCGCGCCACCTTGAGCGTGGGCTCCATGTAGCCGAAGCTGGGCGTGAAGATGATGCGGTGGCCCTGCTGCGCCAGGTCGCGGATCACGCGCTCAGCGTCGGCGCCTTCGGCCACGTTCTCGACATAGCGCGTCTCGACCTTGTTACCCAGCGCGGCCTGCACGGCCAGCCGGGCCTGCTCGTGCTGGCGCACCCAGCCGGCTTCGGTCAGCGGCGTCACATAGACGAACGCGGCCTTGAGCGGCGGTGTCTGGGCCCGGGCGGTGGTGGAAAAGGGAAATAAAAAGCTGGCGGCCGCCAGCGCGCACGCGCACCGGGCCACGAGGTTTTTGTACATGGTGTTCCTCTACATGGCTTCCGTGAATGAAAAAGCGAGCCGGGGAAGCACCGGGCTCGCTGGGGCGCTATTTTAAGCCACGGCGTCGTGCAGCAGGGCCATGAGCTCGGCGCGCCGCGCGGCGCTGACGAAACTGGCCTCGAAGCTGTTGCGCGCGAGGGTGATGACCTCCTCGCGCGTGAGCTCCAGCGCCTCCACGGTCTGCACGAAGTTGGCGTTCATGTACCCGCCGAAGTAGGCCGGGTCGTCGGAGTTGACGGTGGCGCACAGGCCGGCATCGAGCAGGCGCTTCATCGGATGGTCCCTGAGGTCTCCCACCACGCAGAGCTTGAGGTTGGAGAGCGGACACACGGTGAGCGGAATGCGCCGCCGCGCGAGCTCGGCCACCAGGGCCGGGTCTTCCAGCGAGCGCACGCCGTGGTCGATGCGCTCGGTCTTCAGGTCGTCGAGCGCTTCCCAGATGTAGGCCGGCGGGCCCTCTTCGCCCGCATGCGCGACGACATGGAAACCCAGCTCGCGGCATCGCGCGAAGACACGCGAGAACTTGGATGGGGGATGGCCCACCTCGCTCGAATCCAGGCCCACACCGATGAAGTGCTGGCGGTAGGGCAAGGCGGCCTCCAGCGTCTGGAACGCGTCTTCTTCGCTCAGGTGGCGCAGGAAACACAGGATCAGCGCGGCACTCACGCCCAGCTCCGCCTGGGCGCGCGCGCACGCGCTGGCCAGGCCCTGGATCACGGTGGCCATGGGCACACCGCGCGCGGTGTGGGTCTGTGGATCGAAAAAGAGTTCGGCGTGCGCCACGTTGTCGGCCTTGGCGCGCAGGAAGTAGGCCCAGGCCATGTCGTGGAAGTCGGCTTCGTGCAGCAGCACGCTGGCCCCGGCGTAGTAGATGTCGAGGAAGCTCTGCAGGTTGGTGAAGGCATAGGCCTCGCGCAGCGCATCCACGCTGGCATAGGGCAGGCTCAGGCCGTTGCGCTGGGCGAGCGCGAAGATCAGCTCGGGCTCCAGCGAGCCTTCGATGTGCATGTGCAATTCGGCCTTGGGGATGGCGGCAGCGAGCTGGGCGGGGGTGGTGGTCATGTCATGTCCTTCATCAGCAGGTGCCCAGTTCGATGCCCAGGCGTTTCAAATGGCGACGGTACGCGCTGGAGACGCGGTCGGCCGGGCCGTGCACCTCGCTGACGGGGGCGGTGCGGCCCACCGGCAGCGCGCGGGGTGACTGCGATTCCACCACGGGGCGGTCCTGCGCGAACACCGCGTCCTGGAAGGCGATCAATTCCTGGTCGGTCGAGCTGTCGCCGCGCGTGGCCATCACGAACCAGGCGGTACAGCGTTCGTGGCCGTCGGGCCGGATGAAGAGCGCGATCGCGTTGCTCACCGGGTCGCCCTCGGTGGCGTCCTTGCGCAGGATGGCGGCGAACGGGTGCGGCACGTCGTAGCGGTAGGCCACCCAGGCGCCCGCTTGTGCGCTGGCGTAGGCGCGTGGCTGCCAGGCCAGGGCGTCGCGCACCACAAGGCCTGCCTCGCCCTCTTCCACCGCGCCGGTCTGCACCTGCGCGTGGCCGCGTTCGCCCAGCCAGCCCTCGTGCACGAAGCCGAAATGGCTCAGGTCCAGGAAGTTCTCCACCAGGCGCGGCGCGCTGGTGTTGAGTTCGTAAGGGCCGCACAACACGGCGCGCCAGGCCGGGTCGTCGCCCGGCGCGAACGCGGGTGGGTCGGCCAGCGACGCCACCAGGGGCTGCGACGGTGCCTGCAGCCGCACCCACACCAGGCCGTGCTGCTCACGCGCTTCGAACACGGTGGCGCCGTGGCTGGCAGGCGGCACGAAGTCGGGCGCGGCGGGCACGTGCCGGCAACCGCCATCGCCGCCGTATTGCCAGCCGTGGTAAGGGCACTCCAGGCGGGTGCCATGCAGGCCGATCAGCACCCGACCCAGCGAGAGCCTGGCGCCCCGGTGCGGGCAGCGGTCGGCCCAGGCGTGCACGTGGGAGGCGTCGGATGCCTGATCGCGCCAGAGGACCAGTGCCTGCCCGAGCAGCGTGCAAGCCACCGGCTGGTCGCGCACCTGGTTCGATGCGATCACGGGGTGCCAGAGTTGGGGTTCGATCATCGTGGGTCACTCCAACAGGAAAGCCGCCCGCAGGCGGCTTTCTTGCCCGGGGGCACGGCGGGTCGGGCTCTGCCGGCCCGCACGTGCCGCCCCCTCGAAGGGGCCGCGCGAAGCGCGGCAGGGGTGGGTCAGTTCGGGACCTTGCCTTCGACGCCCTTCACGTAGAACTTGATGCCACCGAGGAACTTGTCATCGGCCACGGCGTCCTTGGCCAGGACTTCCTTGCCGTCCGAACCGAGAATGGGGCCCTTCCAGATCGAGAAGCTGCCGTCCTTGAGGCCGTTGCGCACGGCATCGACCTTGGCCTTCAGTTCGGCCGGCACGTCTTCGGCCACGGAGACCATGTCGATCGCACCTTCCTTCACACCCCACCACACGCCGCCGGTGGACCAGGTGCCTTCCAGCACGTCCTTGGTGGCCTTGATGTAGTAAGGCGCCCAGTTGATCACAGCCGAACCCAGGTGGGCCTTGGGGCCGTAGGCGGTCATGTCGGAATCCCAGCCGAAGGCGCGCTTGCCCAGCTTTTCGGCGGTCTGCAGCACGGCCGACGAATCGGTGTTCTGGAACAGGATGTCCGCGCCGCCATTGATCAGCGAGGTCGCGGCTTCGGTTTCCTTCGGTGGGTCGAACCAGCCGTTGACCCACACCACCTTGGTCTTGACCTTGGGGTTCACCGACTGCGCGCCCAGCGTGAAGCTGTTGATGTTGCGGATCACCTCGGGAATGGGGATGGAGGCCACCACGCCCAGGGTGTTGGACTTGGTCATGCCGCCGGCGATGACGCCAGCCATGTACGCGCCTTCGTAGGTGCGGCTGTCGTAGGTGCGCATGTTCTCGGCGGTCTTGTAGCCGGTGGCGTGCTCGAACTTCACGTCCTTGAAGTCGGGCGCGATCTTGAGCATGGGCTCCATGTAGCCGAAGGTGGTGCCGAAGACCAGCTTGTTGCCCTGGCCGGCCAGGTCGCGGATCACGCGTTCGGCGTCAGCGCTCTCGGGCACGTTCTCGACGAAGCTGGTCACGATCTTGTCGCCGAATTCTTTTTCCAGCGCCTTGCGGCCGTTGTCGTGCGCAAAGGTCCAGCCGCCGTCGCCCACCGGGCCGACGTAGGCAAAAGCGATCTTCAGCGGCTCGGCCTTGGGCGCCGGGGCGGCGGCGGGCGCGGCGGCCGGGGCAGCAGGCGCGGCGGCCTCTTCCTTCTTGCCGCAGCCGATCAGGACGGCGCTGGTCAGCGCGGTCAGCGCGGCAACCTTCATCAGGGAACGTTTGCTCAGGTCTGTCATGGATAACCTCTTTGTTGGGAAAGGGTGGAGCGGAAACTATGCAAAAAACAGAAAAGATTATGCGCCCGGGTAAAAGGGTTTCCCAATGGAGGACGGCATGTTGATTCGGATCCAAGTCGGGTTGCGCGAGATCAGCACCAGCACGACGATGGTGGCGATGTAAGGCATCATGGTGAGGAACTGGCTGGGCACGTTGACGCCGATGCCCTGCAGGTGGAACTGCAGCATGGTCACGCCACCAAAAAGGTAGGCCCCCAGCAGCACGCGGGCCGGCCGCCAGGTGGCGAACGTGGTGAGCGCCAGCGCGATCCAGCCCTTGCCGGCGATCATGCCCTCCACCCACAGTGGCGTGTAGACGGTGGACACGTAGGCACCGGCCAGCCCGCAGAGCGCACCGCCGGCCATCACCGCCACCAGGCGGATGCGGCGCACCGGGTAGCCCAGCGCATGCGAGGACTCGGGGCTCTCGCCCACGCTGCGCAGCACCAGGCCGGCGCGCGTGCGGTAGAGGAACCAGATGAGGCCGATCACCAGCGCCACGCAGAGGTAGACCATGGGGTGGTGGCGAAACAGCGCCGGGCCAATCAGCGGAATGTCGCCCAGCAGCGGGATCGCGTGGCGGGTCTGCTCGGGCAATTTCTCCTGCACGTAGCTGGTGCCGGCGAAGGCCGAGAAGCCCGCGCCGAACAGGCTGAGTGCCAGGCCTGTGGCGTACTGGTTGGTGTTGAGCCAGATCACGAGGCCACCGAAGATGGCCGCAAGCAGGGCCCCGGCGGCCATGCCGGCCGCGAAGCCCAGCGTGGTGCTGCCGGTGTGCACGACGGTGGCGAAACCCGCCAGCGCCGCGCACAGCATCATGCCTTCGGCACCGAGGTTGACGATGCCGGCTTTTTCGTTGATGAGCAGGCCCAGCGAGGCAATGGCCAGCACGGTGCCCGCGTTGAGCGAGGCGGCGATCAGGAGTGCGATGGATTCCATGTCTTGCTCACTTTTTCCAGACAACGCGGTAGGCGATCAAGGTGTCGCAGGCCAGCAGCGCGAACAGCAGCAGCCCCTGGAACACACCCGTGATGGATTTGGGCAGGCCCAGGCGCGACTGCGCGAGCTCGCCTCCGATGTAGAACATGCTCATGAGGATGGCCGAGAACACGATGCCCACCGGGTGCAGCCGCCCCACGAAGGCGACGATGATGGCGGCGAAGCCGTAGCCTGCCGGCACGTAGGGGGTGAGCTGGCCGATGGGGCCCGCCACCTCCAGCGCACCGGCCAGGCCGGCCGCACCGCCCGAGGTCAGCAAGGCGATCCACAGCGCCTTGCGCGACGAGAAGCCCGCATAACGCGCCGCCGCCGGTGCGAGGCCGCCCACCAGCTGCGCATAGCCCGCGTAGGTGCGGAACAGGAAGACCCACACCGCCGCCACGCCAGCCAGCGCGATCAGCAGACCGATGGTCACGCGCGAGCCGCTCATGAGGCGCGGGATCTGCGTGACCGACTCGAAGGTCTTGGTCTGCGGGAAGTTGTAGCCCATCGGGTCTTTCCACGGCCCGTAGACCAGGAAGTTGAGCACCTGCACCGCCACATAGACCAGCATCAGGCTCACCAGAATCTCGTTGGCGTTGAAGCGGTCGCGCAGCAGCGCGGTGATGCCGGCCCAGAACATGCCGCCCAGCACACCGGCGGCGAGCACCGCGGGCACGATCCAGGCGCCGGTGCTCTTGTCGGCGGTCAGCGCCACCCCGGCGGCGAAGATCGCGCCGATGATGTACTGCCCCTCGGCGCCGATGTTCCACACGTTGGAGCGGAAGCACACCGCCAGCCCGAGCGCGATGATCAGCAGCGGCGTGGCCTTCACCATGAGTTCGGACAGCGCGTAGGTGCTCTTGATCGGCTCCCAGAAGAACACCTGCAGGCCGCGCACCGGGTCCTTGCCCAGCACGGCGAACAGGATGACGCCGATCACCACGGTGATCAGCAGGGCCAGCAGCGGCGAGGCGTAGCCCCAGCGCGCCGACGGTTGGGGACGGACTTCAAGCCGCAGCATGGGCGGTCTCCTCTTTCTTGTGGTGGGTGGCGGTGGTGTCCCACAGCCCGGACATCCATTCGCCGATGCGCTCGATGGTGGCCTCGGCCCGGTCCAGGCTGGGCGACAGGCGCCCCTTGGCGATCACGTGCAGGCGGTCGCTGATCTCGAACAGTTCGTCGAGCTCCTCGCTCACCACCAGCACCGCGCAACCCGCGTCGCGCAGCTTGAGGATCTCGCCGCGGATCTGGGCCGACGCGCCCACATCCACGCCCCAGGTGGGCTGGCTCACGATCAGCAGCTTGGGTTTGGCCTCGATCTCGCGGCCCACGATGAACTTCTGCAGATTGCCCCCGGAGAGCGACTTGGCGGCCGCGTCCGGCCCATTGGCCTTGACCTTGTAGCGCGCAATGATGTCGGCCGCCTGGGCCTTGAGCGCGCCCACGCGGATCCACCCGCCCGCCCCCAGCGCGTTCTGGCGCGAGAGCAGCAGGTTGTGCGAGAGCGAAAGCGTTGGCACGGCGCCCCGGCCCAGGCGCTCCTCGGGCACGAAGTGCTGGCCCTGGGCGCGGCGCCGGCCCGGACCGGCGTGCGACACATCCTGTCCGCCGAGGCGGATGCTGCCGGCCGGTGCGCGGCGGTCCTCGCCCGAGAGCGCGTACAGCAGCTCGCTCTGGCCATTGCCCGAGACCCCGGCGATGCCCACCACCTCGCCCGCGCGCACCGTGAGCGCGATGTCGGCCAGGTGCGTGCCGAAGGGATCGTCGCTCTTGAGGGTGAGGCCGCTGACTTCCAGCACCGCCGCGCCGGCATGCAGCTCGCGCACCTCCAGCGCGGGCGGTTCGGCGCCGATCATCAGGCGCGAGAGCGAGGCGTTGCTTTCCTGGCGCGGGTCGCACACGCCCGTGACCTGGCCGCCGCGCAGCACCGTGCAAGCCGTGCACAGCTCGCGGATTTCGTGCAATTTGTGGCTGATGTAGAGGATGCTGCAGCCCTCGGCCGCGAGCTTTCGCAGCACCACGAAGAGTTTTTCCACCGCCTGCGGCGTGAGCACCGAGGTCGGTTCGTCCAGGATCAGCAGCTGCGGGTTGGTCAGCAGCGCGCGGATGATCTCCACCCGCTGCATCTCGCCCACCGAGAGCGTGTGCACCGGCCGCGAGGGGTCGATGTCCAGCCCGTACTCCGTGGCCTTGGCGGTGATGCTGGCGCTCACCTCCGGCAGGGTGAGCGATTTGTCCAGCCCGAGCCAGACGTTTTCGGCCACGGTGAGCGTGTCGAACAGGCTGAAGTGCTGGAACACCATGCTGATGCCCAGAGCGCGCGCTTCCTGCGGGTTGCGGATGTGCACCGGCCGGCCGTTGAACATCACCGTGCCCTCGTCGGGCTTCACCGAGCCGTAGATGATCTTCATCAGGGTGGACTTGCCGGCGCCGTTCTCGCCCAGCACGGCATGCACTTCGCCGGGCTGCACGGTGAGCGAGACGCCGCTGTTGGCCACCACGCCCGGATATCGCTTGGTGATGCCGCTGAGTTGCAATCGTGTCGTGGTCATGGGTCTCCTTCTGGGTCTTGTGGGTTCAGCTCTCGGCGTCGGGGCGCTTCAGCGAGGCGGCCACGCCCTTGACCTGATCGCGCAGCCAGCGCCCTGCCTTGGAGGCGTGGGTGCGCTCGTGCCAGAGCTGGTAGTACATCATTCGCGGGAACTCCACCGGGCTGGGCAGCACCTTGACCGGCAGCACACCGGTGAAACGGTCGCAGTATTGGCGCCCGGTGGTGAGCACCAGCAGGCTGCCGGCCACCATGGCCGGGATCAGCCCGAAATGGGGGCAGCGGGCGGTGATGTTGCGCACCAGGCCCAGGGTGGCCAGGTGCTCGTCCACAAAGCCGCGAGCGCCAGGGTGGGTGGGCGTGGGCGCGATGTGCTCGGCGCCCAGCCAGGCCTCCACGTCCCAGCCCCGGCGCGCCGCCGGGTGCTGGCTGGACACCAGGCAGACCACCTCGTCGCCGAACAGGCGGCCCAGGTGCAGGTCGTCGGGCGGCTGCGACCAGTTGCCGATCACCACGTCCACATCGCCCTGGGCCAGGTGGTTGCGGTAGTCGGAGTCGCGCGAGAGCGGGTGGATGTCGATCGGGCAGTTCGGCGCCTGGCTCTTGATCTGCGTCACCAGCTGCGGCAGGAACAGGGGGTCAAGGTAGTCGCTGGCGGCGATGCTGAAGCTGTGGCGCGCGGTGGCCGGATCGAAGCTGCGCGCGTCGGAGAACAGCACCTCGGCGCTGCGCAGGATGTCGGCCGCCGGCTCGATCATGCGCAGACCGGCCACCGTGGGCACCATGCCCGAGCCCGAGCGCACCAGAAGCGGGTCGCCGGCCATTTCGCGCAGGCGTTTGAGCGCCGCACTCACCGCCGGCTGGTACATGCCCAGGCGCAGCGCGGCGCGCGACACGCTGCGCTCGGTGAGCACGGTGTGGAGCACGCGGATCAGGTGCAGGTCAATCTTGTCGAACATGGACATGTATTTCATACCCTTGTCCTATGTGGGTGAATGGTGTTTTGGGCATTTTGGACATATGGCCGAGCATATGTTGTGCCAAGGGCGCGGCGCTATGCTGGCACGCATGAGCACCGAAATATCCGCACAAACCCTGACCTTTCTGCGCCGCGGCCAGCCCGTGACGCTGCACCACGTGGCCCCCGACCGCACCCTGCTGGAGGTGCTGCGCGAAGACCTGCACTGCACCGGCACCAAGGAGGGCTGCGGCGAAGGCGACTGTGGCGCCTGCACGGTGGTGCTGGGCGAGGCGGTGGACGGCCGCCTGGAATACAAGGCCATCAACAGCTGCATCCGGCTGGCGCACTCGGTCGACGGCCTGGCGGTCTGGACCGTGGAAGACCTGGCCAACGCAAGCGGCGAATTGCACCCTGCCCAGGAAGCCATGGTGCAGTGCCACGGCAGCCAGTGCGGTTTCTGCACCCCGGGCTTCGTGATGAGCCTGTTCGGCATGTACCAGAACACCCAGGGGGGACAAGGCATCGACCGCGCCCAGGCCCAGGCCGATCTCTCCGGCAACCTGTGCCGCTGCACCGGCTACCGGCCCATCCTGGACGCCGCCCAGCAGATGGGCGGCCTGCCGCTGCCCGAGGGCTGCGGCGTGAACGAAGCCGCCACGGTGGCAGCGCTCCAGGCACTCGACAAGAACCGCCAAGGCACCCCGAGCGCCTACCTGCGCCCGACCCGGCTGGCCACCCTGCTGCAGCAGCGCGCCGCCCACCCCCGGGCCCAGGTGGTCGCCGGCTGCACCGACGTCGGCCTGTGGGTCACCAAAATGCACAAGCGCTTTGCACAGGTGCTGGACGTGACCGCCGTGCGCGAGCTGCGCCGGGTGGAAGACTACCCGCACCACATCGCCATCGGCGCGGCCGTGACGCTGACCGACGCCTACGCCGCCCTGGTGAAAGACCGCCCCCAGCTCAAGACCTTCGCCCAGCGCTTCGCCGGCCTGCCGGTGCGCAACTCGGGCACGCTGGGCGGCAACGTGGCCAATGGCTCGCCCATCGGCGACTCCATGCCCCTGCTGATCGGCCTGGGCGCCAGCGTGGTGCTGATGCGCTGGGATGCGAAACGCGGCGCCATCGCCCACCGCGAGTTGCGGCTCGAAGACCTCTACACCGGCTACCGCACCAACGTGATGCGGCCCGACGAACTGCTGGCCTGGATCAAGGTGCCCCGCCCCACGGCCGGGGAGACCTTCAAGGCCTACAAGATCAGCAAGCGCTTCGACGACGACATCTCCGCCGTCTGCCTGGCGATCCAGATGACGCTGACCGATGGCGTGGTGGCGCAGGTCTCCATCGGCGCGGGTGGCGTGGCCGCCACGCCGGCGCGCGCGCGCCAGACCGAAGCCGCCCTGCGCGGGCGGCCGTGGACGGCCGAGACGGTGCAAGCCGGCGTGGCCGCACTGCGCGCCGAGTTCCAGCCCATCTCCGACATGCGCGCCAGCGCCGCCTACCGCCAGGCGGTGCTGGGCAACCTGCTGCAACGCTTCTGGCTGGAGATCCAGGGCCTGCAGCACATCAACCTGGAAAACCTCAACGCGGCAACGCTGGAGGCACTGGCATGAACGCACGCGACGCCAACAACCCCACCCCCGCGCCGGTGGTGATCTCGTCCCGCGCGGACGCTGTCGCTCCGCCCGAGGACGTGGCCGAAGCCCGCCCTGCGGCACCCCTGCCGCCGGCGAGTGCGCGCGCCGCCGGGGTCTCGCGCTTCCACGAAAGCGCGCGCGCCCAGGTGGCCGGCGGCGCCACCTACATCGACGACATCCCCGAGGTGCGCGGCACGCTGCACGCAGCCCCGGTCTGTTCCAACGTGCCCCACGGCAAGTTGCGTGGGGTGGACGCCTCGGCCGCCCTGGCGATGCCCGGCGTGCGCGGCGTCTTCGGCGCCAGCGACATCCCCGGCGACCCCACGCTGGCCGCCTTCGCGCACGACGAGCCGGTGTTCGCCAGCGAGACGGTGCAGTTCACCGGCCAGGTGGTGGCCGTGGTCGTGGCCGACGACGTGATGACCGCGCGCCGCGCCGCGCGCCTGGTCAAGCTCGACATCGAACCCCTGCCCGCCGTGCTCTCGGTGCACCAGGCCCATGCCCAGGCCAGCTACGTGCTGCCGCCGGTGCATGTGAAGCGCGGCGACGCAGCCGCTGCCCTGGCCCGCGCGCCCCACCAGCTCGAGGGCAGCTTCGAGGTCGGTGGCCAGGAGCATTTCTACCTGGAAGGCCAGATCGCCTATGTGTTGCCGCTGGAGCAGAACCAGTGGTGGGTCTACTCCAGCACCCAGCACCCGGGCGAGGTGCAGCACTGGGTGTCGCACGCGCTGGGCATTGACAACCACGCCGTGACCGTGGAATGCCGGCGTATGGGCGGCGGCTTCGGCGGCAAGGAAACGCAGGCCGGGCACCTCGCGGTGTGGGCCGCCGTGGCCTCGCGCAAGCTGCAGCGCCCGGTCAAGCTGCGGCTGGACCGCGACGACGATTTCATGATCACCGGCAAGCGCCACCCCTTCGCCTACCACTACCGCGTCGGCTTCGACGACAGCGGCCTGCTCTGCGGGCTGGACCTGGAGATGCTCGCCAACTGCGGCTTCAGCGCCGACCTCTCCGGTCCCGTGGCCGACCGCGCGATCTTCCACGCCGACAACGCCTACTTCCTGGAAGACGTGACGATCTCCAGCTACCGCTGCAAGACCCACACCCAGAGCCACACGGCCTTCCGCGGCTTCGGTGGCCCGCAGGGCGTGATCGTGATCGAACGCATCCTGAGCGACATCGCCCAGGCGCTCGGCATGGACCCGCTGGACGTGCGCCTGCGCAACCTCTACGGCATCGACAGCCGCAACGTCACGCACTACCAGATGAAGGTCGAGGACAACATCCTCGAACCGCTCATGACCACCCTGGCGCAGACCAGCCGCTACCGCGAGCGGCGCGGCCAGATCGCGGCCTGGAACGCCAACAGCCCGGTCATCAAGAAAGGCCTCTCGCTCACGCCGGTGAAATTCGGCATCAGCTTCACCGCCACCCTGTTCAACCAGGCCGGCGCGCTGGTGCACGTGTACACCGACGGCAGCGTGCAGGTGAACCACGGCGGCACCGAGATGGGCCAGGGCCTCAACACCAAGGTGGCCGCCATCGTGGCCGACGAGCTGGGGGTGCCCTTCGAGCGCGTGCTCTCCACCGCTTCCGACACCAGCAAGGTGCCCAATGCCAGCGCCACCGCCGCCTCCAGCGGCACCGACCTCAACGGCCGCGCCGCGCAATTCGCCGCCCGCCACGTGCGCGACAACCTCGCGGCCTTCGTCGCCGGGCTGGACGGCTGCGGCGCGGGCGCGGTGCGCTTTGAAGGCGGCCAGGTGATCACGCCCACCGGCACGCGCACCTTCGAGGAAGTGGTGCACGCGGCCTACGCCAACCGCATCCAGCTCTGGAGCGACGGCTTCTACCGCACGCCCAAGATCCACTACGACAAGACCACCCTCACCGGCCGGCCCTTCTACTACTTCGCCTACGGCGCGGCGGTGACCGAAGTGGCGATCGACACGCTCACCGGCGAGAGCCGCGTGCTCAAGGTGGACATCCTGCACGACGTGGGCCACAGCATCAACCCGGCCATTGACATCGGCCAGATCGAAGGCGGTTTCGTTCAGGGCATGGGCTGGCTCACCACCGAGCAGCTGGTGTGGAACGACAAGGGTTATCTGGCGACCCACGCGCCCAGCACCTACAAGATCCCGGCCACCGGCGACATTCCGGCGCATTTCAAGGTCGAACTCTGGCCCGAGGCCAACCGCGAGGACAACGTGCACGGCAGCAAGGCCGTGGGCGAGCCGCCGTTCATGCTGGCGATCAGCGTGTTCGAAGCGCTGCGCGATGCGGTGGGTCAAGCCGGCGGCCGGCCCGGGGCGATGAACGCGCCGGGCACGGCGGAAGAAGTGCTGAAGGCAGTGGAGGCCTAGACGAAGGGCTGTTGCTGCAGCCCCACCCGGAAGGCGTCCAGCACTTCAAGATTGGGGGGGGTGACATGTTGGAACCTGACACCACCTCCGTCAATTCCGAGCCCGCGATGCTCCTCGAGGTCCTCATCGCTGGCTTCGTGCTGGTCGTCGTCGACGATGATGTTCTGAACTCCTTGAACCCCGAGTGGTTGCCATGAACGGGGCACCTCGCTGATCACGACCGAATCGCCCTGCCCCTCCATGGGTATCTGCGACCCGTTCCCACGCAGCCCTTGCGACACCGACAGGTTGCTCACGGAGTGTTCGATGACCCCACTGAGGGGCGCCTCCTCTTGCCGGTCCATGCACCCAAGGACCAGGGTCATGAGCCAGAACGTGCCGATCTCGATGCCATCGAACAGGGCGACAAAACTGTGGAACTCCACGGGCTCCGTACCGCGCTGGCACAGGTTGTCGGGCGACAGGCCACGGTTCATGTGGTGCTTCCAGGCGGGCAACAGCAGCCCTTCCCCGAGGGCCTGGATGCCGTGCGTGATGGCCTTGGTGCGCAAGCCGATGAGGGGCAGAGGATCTTGCTGGTACCAGCTCTTGAACAAGCGCTGGCTGAGGTAACCGATCGTGGTCCACGCCAGCAAGTCGGTGGCCGCGAACAGCCCGGTCTGCAGGGCGCTGTCCCCGACATCGGGCAGTTGCCGTGACCCGGTGCGGCGAACGGGGGGTAGCTGGTTCGCCACGGCCAGGCCGATCTGGTCGAACGCACAAACCACCAAGGCCACCATGAGAATCCACAGGTGAACACGCGCAGGCGCCTTCAGCGTCCTCAGCCCCAGGCACTGCTTGACGGCCGGAATGGCGAGGTCTCGCAGCGCGAAACGCACCCCGTGTTGCACCAGCCGGTTGGTCAACTCGGCGGCCACGCGCTTTTCGTAGGGAAGGTCGCCGCCCTCATTGCAAAAACCGTGCTCCATGGCGGTCTGAATGGCGGTGCCCGCGACGTAGCCCAGGAAGTTCGCAAAGGCGGTCGCCGCCGCATCCCGAAAAATAGGGCCATACTGAGGACCCTCCCCGAGCATGGTCAGCACCTCGTCCACCTGCCGCCGCAGGAGAACCGGGTCGTACGGGCCGTGCAGGTTTTCCAGACCGTCCAGCGCGCGGTTCAGGTGACGAATCAGCGCCTGACCGCTCTTGAAGTACCCGCGGAGTGAAACGGGCTCCTCTTGATAGTGGTGCTGCAGTTGCTGCAGCAGGTCAAGGTCGGGTTGCTCGCCGAGAAGAAGAAGACCAGCTTCCCGCTTCAAATTGGACCATTCTTCGGGCAGCCAACGCTGCCCGCACATTCGGTCAAACCGGTCCGCCAAATCGATGGCCGTCAAATCGGGTTGGTGGGGCTGAGCGCGTGTAAAAGAGGGAATCATGCGTGGTTTGGGTTGGCACCGAGGTGCGGAAGCGCACCAACGAGGCCCCTGAGTGGCAGCACCGGGCGATCGGTTCGGCCCCTTCCCGCCATTGAGCCCTATTGGGGTCGAAATTTGATCTTGTCGGGACCAGGGCAGTCCATATGGGCGCGCCGACTTCAAGCACTTCTGTGCGGCCAACAACCTCGAACCCAGCATGAGCAGGCGGCGTAACTGCTGGGACAATGCGGTTGCCGAGTCCTTCTTCAGCAGCCTGAAGCAGGATCGCATCCAGAAACGCATTTACAGGGTGCGGCAACTGCGCCGGGGCATGACTCCGCAGACCGCCACGGGCCGCATTCCGGCCGGCCACCTCAAGGGCTGCTTCGAGGCCTTCTCCGAGCTCCACCGGGATTTCTCGCGCGCCCGGCGTGGCGAAGCGAACACCCACATGCCCGGTCTGCCCAAAGGGCAGGACGGCTAAGCCAGGCGTTCGATCAGCGCCATGGCCGCAGCGGGCGCGCGCTCCTTGGCGCCGCTGATGAAGTACATGAACACGTCCCGCGCCTGGGCTTTCGGGGCGGCGCCGCCGACACGCGGCACGTCGGCCGGCTCGCCGCCGGCGGCCCAGGTCTTCGCGGCCTGGGCCCAGCGGTCCAGCGCCTTGGGGGCATAGCCCGTTTTCACCTTCGGGTCGGTTCGCATCAGGCGCGCGTATACGAAATCGCCCGTCACATCGGCGAACGAGGGGTAGCCGTCGGAATCGGTGAACACGGTGGCGCAGCGGTGCTTGCGCGCCAGCGCAAGGTAGGCCGGGTCCAGGAAGCTCTGGTGGCGCACGTCCAGGGCGTGGCGCAGCGGCAGGCCATCGACCTCGCGCGGCAGCAGTTTCAGGAAAGCCTCGAAGTCCGCCGGATCGAACACCTTGGTGGGCGCGAACTGCCACACCAGCGGCCCGAGCTTGGGACCCAGTTCGCTCAGACCGCTGCCAATGAAACGCTCGATGGACTCGCCGGCCTCGGCCAGCACGCGGCGGTTGGTGGTGAAGCGGTTGGCCTTGAGCGAGAACACGAAGCCCTCGGGCGTTTCGTCGCGCCACTTGGCAAAGGTGGGCGGCTTGAAGGTGCTGTAGTAGGTGCCATTGACCTCGATCGCGCTCAGCTGCGCGCTGGCGTAGGCCAGCTCCTTGCTGTGCGCGAGCCCCTTGGGGTAGAAGTTGTCGCGCCAGGGCTCGTAGGTCCAACCGCCCACGCCCGAGCGGATCGCGCCCGAGGGCGCCTTCTTGCTGCTGGCCATGCCGTCTCCTGCGGAAAAATCGTCTGCAACTCTACAAGAAGGGCCGCTCCAGAGGGGGCATTCCCCGGGCACGCCATTTGCCCCAGGGAGCCGGTATGGCTCAGCTCCCACCCTCCCTCGAACGCGCCGTGCTGGCCGGCGATCCGTCGATCCGTGCCCGCAAGGTGGCGCTGCTGGTCGCGCACGGCATCGTCGGCAAAAGCGCCGTGGATCTGCACGCCACCCTGCTCGCCCTGGGAGCGCAGCCCTGTTACGTGGCGCCCCGGATCGGTCCGGTGAGGACCGTCGACAGCGTGTTCATCGACGCGGACGCATCGCTGCAGAACGAACCCGGCTTTCTGTTCGACGCGCTGGCCCTGCCCGATGGCGGCGAAGGCGTGCAGGCCCTGGCGCGCGACAGCCACACGCTGGATTTCATCCGCGACCTGCACCGCAGCGGCAAGGCCATCCTGGCCTTGCCCGCGTCGGGCGCGCTGCTGGAGGCGGCCGGGGTCGCCCTGACCCTGCCCTCGGGGCAGGCGGACCCGGGACTGATCCTCGGCCACGACGTGACGGCCTTCGTGCAGGCCATCGTTCGCGACCGTCACCCCGGGCGCCACATCGACACGCCAGCCTCCTGAGCCCGCGCCGGTGGTCCGGGCGGGCCGTTACCATGGTCATCTTTCGCCGCCGGCCCCGGGCCGCGCGATCGCCGTGGACCTCCACCCGCCCCTCTTCGCCACCGCCATGACCGCACCCCACCCCTTGTCACCCGCGATGGCGCCCACCGGCCGCCTGCGCGCTTCGATCAACCTGGGCAACCCCCTGCTTGCCAACCGCCACCCCGCCACCGGACAGCCGTTCGGCGTTTCCGTGGACCTCGCGCACCAGCTGGCCCAGCGGCTGGGCGTCGGGATCGAGCTGGTCGTGTTCGACACGGCGGGCCAATCGGTGGCGGCCGTGAAGACCGGCGCGGCCGATGTCGGCTTCTTCGCGATCGACCCGCTGCGCGGCGAGGGCATCGCGTTCACCGCGCCGTATGTGTTGATCGAAGGCAGCTACCTCGTGCGCAACGAGTCCCCGCTGCAGGGCAACGACGAGGTGGACCGGCCTGGCACGCGGGTCACCGTGGGCAAGGGCAGCGCCTACGACCTGTTTCTCACGCGCGAGCTTCGGCACGCGCAGATCGTGCGCGCGGCCAGTTCGCAGGCCGTGGTCGATGAGTTCCTGCGCCAGGGGCTGGAGGTGGCCGCCGGCGTGCGTCAGCAGCTGGAGCACGACCAGCAACGCCATCCCGGCCTGCGGCTGTTGCCCGGCCGCTTCATGGTGATCCAGCAGGCCATGGGCCTGCCCAGTGACCGCGGTGCCGACGCGGCGCGCTACCTGCATGGTTTCGTGGAAGACATGAAGGCGTCGGGCTCGGTGGCGGCCTCCCTGAACCAGCACGGCATCCAGGGCGCCTCGGTGGCCCCCGCCGCCACCGCCCCATGAAAGACTTTCTCCCCGCCTACGCCCATCCTTTCATCGACGTCATCGTGATCGCGCTGCAAATGGCGCTGATCGTCTTCGTGGCGCTGCTGCTGCGCTCGCTGCTGCACCGCCTCATCACCCGCGTGGGTGAAGACAAGCGCCTGCCGCTGGAGCTGGTGATCGGTGGCCGGCGCGTGGTGACTTTCCTGCTGTTTGGCGCCGCCCTGCTGCTGGTGCTGGACCGCGTGGGCGTCTCCGGCATGGTGATCTGGACCGCCTTCACCGGCTTCGCCGCCGTGGGTGCCATCGCGTTCTTCGCGGCCTGGAGCGTGCTCTCCAACATCTTTTGCGCGGTGCTGATCTTCACGTCGCGCCCGTTCGGCCTGCGCGACCGCATCGAGCTGCTCGAAGGCGGCGACAAGCCCGGCCTGGCAGGCGAGGTGATGGACATCAACCTGATCTACACCACGCTGCGCGAAGACACCGGGGGCGATGCCGAGCCCTCTTACCTGCGCGTGCCCAACAGCCTGTTCTTCCAGCGCACCACGCGCCTGCGCACGCGCGAGTCGGTGGTGCGTTCGCTGCTGGACTGAGCGGCGCTCAGGGCCGCGCGGCCGCGAGCACTTCGCGCACGCGCGCAGCGTGCGGGATCGGCGCCACCGCTCCATAGCCCTCGGTGGAGAGCGCCGCCACCGTGGCGGCGTAGCGCCCGGCGGTGGGCAGATCGTCGCCCGCTACCAGCCGCGCCACGAAGGCACCGCCGAAGGCATCGCCCGCACCGGTGGCGTCCACCGGCTGGCAGCGCGCGGGCGCGATGCGGTGGCGCTCACTGGCCGTGGCCACGATGGCACCCTGCTCGCCCATCTTGAGCGCCACGGTCTTCGCGCCCAGGCGAAGGCAGTGGTCCACCAGCGCGTCGGGGTCTCGCAGGCCGGTGATGGCGACCACATCGTCGTAGCTGGGCAGGCAGATGTCGCTCAGGCCGATGACGTCCGTCATGACCGCGCGCGCCCGCTGCACCGACCACAGCTTGAGCCGCAGGTTGGTGTCGAACGACACCCAGGCCCCGGCCGCGCGTGCGCATTCGATGGCGGCGTAGCCGGCGTCGCACGCACTGGGCGAGATCGCCAGCGAAATGCCCGAGAGGTGCAGCACCTTCGCGGTTTCGATCGGCGCGCGCGGCAGCGTGGCCGGCGCAAGCCGGCTCGCGGCCGAGCCGCTGCGAAAGAAGCTGAAGTGGTGGCCGCCTTCATCGTGGGTGACGAAATAGATGGCGCTGAAGGCCGCCGGGTCGGTGAGCACGTGGCGGTGGTCCACGCCCTCCTCGTCCCACAGGCGGCGCAACAGGGCGCCATAGGGGTCGTCGCCCAGCGCGCTCACGTAGGCCACGCGCGCGCCCTGGCGGGCGGCGGCGATAGCGAAGTTGGAGGTGTCGCCGCCAAAGCCCTGCAGGTAGCTGCGCCCCCCGTTCTCCCCGGTCTGGTTGAACTCCACCATGGCCTCGCCCAGGGCCACGATCTGCGCGGCCCCCGTGCGGCCTGGCGCCTCAGATGCGGCCATATTTGGCCAGCCCCTTGCGCAGCGACTTCTCGGCCATGATCAGCCTGGCCTGCTCCAGTTCGCGCTCGTCGATCTCGCGCGCGGCCGCCAGCACCTCGGCCGCCATGGCGCGCGGGACCACGACCACACCATCCACATCGCCCACCATGATGTCGCCCGGATGCACCAGGATGCCGCCCACGCGCACCGGCACCTGCGAGGCCACCGTGCGGAAGCGGCCCAGCGTGGTGCCGGGACTCACGTCGCGGGCGTACACCGGAAAGCCGTAGTCGCGCCGGATCTCGGTGAGGTCGCGCACGCCGCCATCGAGCACCGCGCCCGCATGGCCGTTGGCCACCGCACCGGCCGTCATGAGGCCGCCCCACACCGCCACGTCGGGCTGGCCGCCGTCGATGGAGATCACGATCACGCTGCCCGGTTCGGCCTCGTCGATCAGGTCCAGCGCGTGCTGGGGCGGCACGAACTCGTCGGTCGCCGATTCAAGCACCGTCGCAGCCGGGCCGCAGAGGCGCTTGTCGTTGATGCGCGGCTTGATCGGCGTGTCCATGTAGCCCCGCTGGCCGCAGACCTTGTCCACCGCGTCGGCCACCGAGGCCACGGCCACTTGGTTGAAGCCGTCGACCAGCTCCTGCAATTCCTTGTTCATCGTTTCTCCGTTCTGTCAAAAAAGTCACCAGCGGTTGAGCCAGTGCAAGGGTTCTTCTCCGCGCAGGACGCGCACCGCCTCCTGCGCCGTCTTGAGCTGCAGCTCGCGCATGGCCTCTTCGCTGTACCAGCCCATGTGGTTGGTCACGACCACGTTGTCCAGCCCGAACAGCGGGTGCGCGCCCGGCGGCTCCTGCTCGAAGACGTCCAGCCCCGCACCCAGGATGCGTCGCTCGCGCAGGGCCTCGTACAGCGCCTGCGTGTCCACCAGCCCGCCGCGCGCCGTGTTCACCAGGATGGCGGTGGGCCGCATGAGCGCGATGCGCCGCGCGTCCACCATGTGTTTCGTCTGCGCGTTCAGCGGCGCGTGCAGCGAGATCACGTCGGCCTCGGCAAACAGGGTGTCGAGGTCGGTGTGTTCCACCCCCGCCGGCATGTCGGTCTTGGGGTCGTGCACCAGCACGCGGCCAAAACCGAAGCCAGCGAGCTTCTCCAGCGTCATGCGCGCAATGCGGCCAAAGCCCACCAGGCCCAGCGTGCGCCCGCGCAGCCGAAACATGGGCTGCAGCACACCGGTGGACCAGCGGCCCGCGCGCACCTCGGCGTCGTGCAGGCCGATGCGGCGCGAAACGGCCAGCGCCAGCGCCACGGCCTGCGAGCTGACCTCGTCGGTGCCGTAGTCCGGCACGTTGGCCACCTTGATGCCGCGCTCGCGCGCGGCGGCCTGGTCGATGTTGTCCACGCCAATGCCGTAGCGGATCACCGCGCGGCAACGGGTCATGGCGTCGATCACCCGGCGCGACACCGGCGACTCCCGCACCAGCACCACGTCGGCGTCGGCCACCGAGGCCGCCGCCGCGTTTTCATCGCGGCGGCAGGGGCGCACCTCGAAGCGCGCGCCTTCGGCGCCCAGCAGGGCCTCTTCCTGGTCGTAGGCGGCGTAGCCGTCGTCCAGGGCCACCACCAGGCGGTCTTTCTTCGCCGCGTCGCTCACTTGCGCGTCGCCTCCACGGCCTTGAACAGCGCGTCCACGTAGTTCTTGCCGATGTCGCCTTCGGCCCATTGACGCACGGGCGGCTGGGCCAGCCTGCGGAACTCGGCGATCTGAGCGGCGGTGGGTTCATAGACCTGCATGCCCACGCCTTCCAGAATCTTCCTGGCGCTCTTGTCCTGATCGGCGGTCATCTTGCGATGAATGGCCATGGCCTTTTGGACGCCTTCGTTGACGGCCTTCTTCTCCACCTCGCTCAGGCGGGTGTAGAAGCGGTCGTTGACAAGGTAGCCGTGCACCGACCACACATGCCCGTCGAGCGTGGCGTACTTCTGGTGCTGGTAGAGGCTGGCGGCAAGGATGTTGGTCACGCCGTTTTCCTGACCGTCCACCACCTTCTGCTGCAAGGCCGTCGGCAGCTCGCCCCACGGAATGGCGGAGGCCGAGGCGCCCAGCGATTCAACCAGGGCCTTGAACACCGGCGAGGGCTGGATGCGGATCTTCATGCCCTTCATGTCGGCCGGCGTCTGGATCGGGCGCAGGCTGTTGGTGAAGTGGCGCACACCGTTGTCGGCAAATCCCAGCGCACGGATGCCCGTCTTCTTGATCATGTCATCCGAAAAGCCTTGCAGCCAGGACGAGTCGTACACGCGCCAGGCATGCTCGTGGTTGTCGTACAGGAAAGGAATGCCCAGCACGCCGATGGGCTTGTGCACGGTGCCGATGGCGCCGTCGTGTGCCACGGCCATCTCCAGCGTGCCCAGGCGCAGGGCTTCCATGGTGGGCTGGTCCTTGCCGAACTGGCCCGCCGGGAAGATCTCGACCTTGAGCGAGCCATTGGTGGCCTTTTCGACATGGTCCTTGAAAGCCAGCGCGGCCACGTGCTTGGGCTGGTCGTCCTTGGCCGGCTGGAAGTGGGCGTACTTGATCACTTTCTGCGCGTGCGCTGCGGGCAGCAGCAGGGCCAGGCCCATCACAGCGACAAGGGTCTTGAATTTCATGGCGAAGGTCTCCTTTGTGGTTGGGGAAAAGCGGAACGTCGGCGGTCAGCGCGCGTAGCCGAAGAGGCTGGGCACAAAAGTGCTCAAGGACGGGATGAGCACCACCGCGAGCAGCACCACCAGCAAGGCGGCCAGCAGGGGCAGGATGGCCCGTGTGAGTTCTTCCAGCCGCAGCCGCGCCACCGAACTCATGACGAACAACACCCCGCCGACCGGGGGCGTGGCCAGCCCGATCGTGAGGTTGAGCACGATGGCCATGGCAAAGTGAAGCGGGTGGATGCCGAACTGGTCGGACAGCGGTGCCAGCACCGGCACCAGGATGATCACCGCCGGCAGCGTGTCGATGAACAGGCCGCAGACGAGCACGAACACCATCACGATCAGCATGATGGTCACGGGGTCCGTGGTCATGCCGCCAATGGCCGCGCCGATGGTCTGGGGAATCTGCAGCAGGGTGAGCAGCCAGGCGAACAGCGAGGCCATCGACACGATGATGAGCGCCGCCGAGGTGACCAGGCCGCTTTGCAGCAGCACGCGGGCAATGATGCGGGCGTTGAGCGTGCGCGTGACGAACAGGCCGATGAAGAGCGCGTAGAACACCGCCACGGCCGATGCCTCGGTGGGTGTGAACAGGCCGGTGAGGATGCCGGCGATGATGATGGCCGGCATCAGCAGCACCGGGGTGGCCTTCCACAGCGCGAGCAGGCGCACCTTCCAGCCCGGTGCCTTGCCCACGGTGCCGTAGCCGCGCCTGACCGACAGATAGTGGTTCATCGCCATCAGTGCCACGCCCATCAGCAGGCCCGGGACCACGCCGGCCAGGAACAGCCCGGCCACGGTGACGCGGTTGTCGGTGAGCGCATAGATCACCATCACGATGGAGGGCGGAATGATCGGGCCGATGACCGCCGTGGCCGCCGACAGCGCGGCCGCGTAGGCCTTGTCGTAACCGCTGCGCGTCATCATGCGGGTCTCGACCGCGCCAGGGCCCGCCGCGTCGGCCAGGGCCGAGCCGCTGATGCCGGCGAACATGACCGAGGTGACCACGTTCACGTGGCCCATGCCACCGCGCACGTGCCCCACCATGGCGCCCGCGAAGCGCAGCAGCGCGGTCGTGATGCCACTGGCCGTCATCAGGTCGGCGGCCAGGATGAAGAACGGCACGGCCATCAAGGGGAAGCTGTTGATGCCGTCGAAAAAGCGCTGTGGCACCGACAAGAGGGAGAGGTTGCCATCGACCACCAGCGCGAGCAGGCCCGCGCCGCCCATGGCCAGCGCGATCGGCACACCGATGACCAGGCTGACGACAAAGACGATGAAGAGCACGGCACTCATGCGTGGGCCTCCTCGCCGTCACCGCCGATGTCGTCCACCTGCACGAACTCGCGCGCGATGAACTGCCGCCAGAACAGCAGCAGGTGCAGCAGCATCGCTGCCGCACCCAGCGGGATGCCCAGATAGGGAAGACCGGCGGGCAGGCCCATGGCCGGGGTTTCCTGGTTCCAGGTGAACTCGGCGATCTGCACGCCCAAGACCGTCAAGGTGAGCAGGAACAGCGCGGTGGCCAGCGCGATGAACCCGCGGATCGCCCTGCGGATCGGCGCGGGCAAGGCGTCCTGCAGCATGTCCACCGCCACGTGGCGGCCTTCACGCAGCGCCAGGCCAGCGCCCAGGTAGGCCACCCAGATCATCTGGATCTGCGTGAATTCCTCGACCCAGAAGATCGATTGGTTGAACACATAGCGCATGACCACGTTGGCGAACACGAGGACCGCCATCGAAGCCATGAGAAGAATGATGAGGGCCTGGTTGACTCGCACGAATCCGTGCTCCAGGCGGGCGGTCCATGAAAGTGGCCGCACGGGGGGGTCGCTGAACGCCATGGGTGGCTTGTCTCCAAGTTGGTATCCGGGTTTTGCCTGCATAGTATCTGATATCTCAGATATAGCATGTGGGGAAACCCCTTACACTGCTGCACCCAACGATTGCTCAACCACCATGACCCGACAACTCGAGCTTGAACGCCCCCGCCTGCTCACCGAGGTGGTCGCCGAGCGGCTGCGCGAGGCCATCGTCAAGGGCGACCTCAAACTCGGCGAACAGGTGTCGGAAGCGCAGCTGGCCCAGCGCATGGGCGTGAGCAAGACGCCGGTGCGCGAGGCCTTGCTGCGGCTCAAGAACGAGGGCCTGGTGGAGATCCACCCGCAGCGCGGCACCTTCGTCTTCACGCTCTCGCCGCAGGAGCTCTCGCACCTGCTGCAGTTCCGCGCGATGGTGGAGACCGAGGCGCTGCGCGAGGCCATGCAGTCGCATCCGGGCGAGCTGCTGCAGCGCATGGCGCAGTGCGTGAAAGAGATGAAGGTCGCCGAGCGCGCGAAGGACCTGCCCGCGCTCGCCCGCATCGACATGAGCTTCCACCAGGCCTTCTTCGAGAGCTGCGACAACCACTACCTGCGCGGCAGCTACGAGCTGCTGCGCCACCAGCTCACCGCGCTGCGCCACCGCTCGCCCATCGCGAATGCGGTTTCCAGCCACCAGGTGCTGGTGGATGCGGTGGAAGACCACGACGCCGAGAAGGCCTGCGCCCTGCTGCGCGGGCATGTGCTGGAAAACGAACCGCGTTACCTGCTGGCCTGCGGCATCGCATGACGGCAGCGCGGGCGGCGGGCCTTCAGTACAATCGCCGACCCCTCACCCCGCGCTTACCTCATGCAGTACTCCGTTTCGCACCACAAGCTCAAGCTCATCCTGGCCGCGCATGGCCTCAAGCCGGGCGATGCCGGTGGCATCGACGCGCTGTTCGGCGGCAAGGACGGCTACTACTGGTTCGGCACCGTGCGCGACCTGTGCCCCGAGGGCAAGACGCTGTCGTGGGAGAACCAGTACGCCATGGTCAACGCGATCCAGGCGCACGAAAACGCCACGGCCGAAGAGGACGAGATGAAGCCGCAGGTGCCCAGCGCGGCCAACATCGCCGCGCTCTCCAAGCTGCTGGCCGATCCGCTCTGAGGCCTCGCTAGCGCGGCCGCTGGAAGCGCAGGCGCGCCTGCGCGGCCTGCGGGCGCACCACGCAGGCCGTGGCGTGGTCGTTGATCAGGCCCATGGCCTGCATGAAGGCGAACACCGTGGTCGGGCCGACGAAGGCCCAGCCCAGTTTCTTCAGATCTTTCGAGAGGCGCGTGGAGGCTTGCGACGTGGAGGCGGTCTGGGGCGCGCCCAGGCTGGCCTCGGCGGGCTCGTAGCGCCAGAAGAAAGCCGCCAGCGAGCCTTCGGCCTTCACCATTTCCTGCGCGCGCTTGGCGTTGTTGATGACCGCCTCGATCTTGCCTCGGTGGCGGACGATGCCTGCATCGGCCAGCAGGCGCTCCACGTCCTTCGGCGTGTAACCGGCAACCCGGTTGAAATCGAACCCGTGGAAGGCGGCCCGGAAGTTCTCGCGTTTGGCCAGGATGGTGCGCCAGCTCAGGCCGGACTGAAAACTCTCCAGGCACAGCTTCTCGAACAGCCGGCGGTCGTCGTCGACGGGGAAGCCCCATTCGCGGTCGTGGTAGGCAAAGAACTCGGGCGCGGCGGCGCACCAGCGGCAGCGGGGTTGGCCATCGGGGCCGTCAACGGTCGAATCCATGAGGTCGCCTTGTTCAATCGAGGGGCCAGGGCAATTCTCGCTGAAGGGCCGGGGGGCCCTCGGGCAGCTTCGCGGCTTCGTGGCCGGCGCCCAGCGAGCGCCACCAGGGCGTCACGCCCTCGAGCGCAGCCGGCTCCACGGCCTCGCCCAGCCGGGGCATGAGCAAGGGCGTGCCCTGCCCCTGCGCCAGCGCGAGCAAGGTCTCCACCGGTTCGTCCCAGGCATGCATGGCCAGGCTGAAGGTGCCCCAGTGCACCGGCAGCAGGGCGCCCCCGCCCAGCAAGGCATGCGCCTTCAATGCATTGGCCGGGCCCAGGTGGATGTCGCCCCAGGCCGGGTGGAAGGCCCCCACCTCCAACATCACCAGGTCGAACGGCCCGAGCCGCTCGCGGATGGTGGCGTACTCCGTGGTCAGGCCGGTGTCGCCGCTGAAGAACACGCGGTGCCGCTCGCTGGCGACCACCATGGACGACCACAGGGTGGCGTTGCGGTCCTTGAGGCCGCGGCCGGAGAAATGCTGCGAAGGCGCGGCGGTGATGGTCAGGCCCGTGCCGGGCACGCGATGGCTCTCCCACCAGTCCAGCTCGGTGATGCGCTCGGCCGCCACGCCCCAGGCCTGCAGGTGCGCACCCACGCCCAGCGAGGTGACGAAGGGCACACGGCTGTGCCGCGCGAGCGCCCGGATGGTGGGGTAGTCCAGGTGGTCGTAGTGGTCGTGCGAGACCACGACCACATCCACCTCGGGCATTTCGCGCAGCCGCAGCGGCACGGGCTGGAAGCGCTTGGGGCCGAGCAGCCGGAACGGCGAGGCGCGCGTGCCCCAGACGGGGTCGGTCAGCACGCGGTGCCCGTCGATCTCGATGAGCACCGTGGAATGCCCCAGCCAGGTGGCGCGCAGGCCGCTCTGGGCCGGGCGGCTCCAGCGCTCGCGCGGATCGAGCGATGGCAAGGGGGCGCCGGGCAGGCGCCGGTCGCCGCCGCTCAGGAATTCCTTGAGCGTGGGCCGGGGCACGGTGAGGTCTCGCAAACCGGGCAGCACCGGGTGAAGGTTGCGAAAACCCGTGTCGTCCCAACGGGGCGAAGCGCGCATGCGCTCCAGGCGCTCGCCCTGCGCCCGTCTGCCAAAACTGTTCATGGGGTCACTCCTTTTGCGCCCGCCCGGCCATACTCCGGCATCCCGCCGACCAGGATCACACTACCATGCCTCTGTTCGCAGCCACGGTTTTCCTGTCCGCTTTCCTGCTGTTCCAGATCCAGCCCATCGTGGCCAAGATGATCCTGCCGTGGTTCGGCGGGTCGTCCTCGGTCTGGACCTTGTGCATGGTGTTCTTCCAGGTGGAGCTGCTGCTGGGCTACGCCTATGTGCACCTGGTGCACGAGAAGCTCAGCCCCCGGCGCCAGCCCTGGGTGCACGGGGCGCTGCTGCTGCTCAGCCTGGCCTGGCTGCCGGTGGTGGCCGACCCCTCGTGGAAACTCGACGCCCAGGCTCAGCCGACCTGGAGCGTGCTGGGGGTGTTGGCGACCACCGTCGGCGTGCCCTACCTGCTGCTGTCCACCACCGGCCCGCTGATGCAGGCCTGGTGCGCACGCGCCTTCGCGGCCGGGGGCGCACAACCTTACCGGCTGTATGCGCTGTCCAACCTGGCGTCCATGCTGGCGCTGCTGTCCTACCCGGTGCTGGTCGAGCCCTTGCTTGCGGTCAAGCCGCAGGCCTGGGCCTGGTCGGGCGGCTATGCGCTGTTCGTGCTGGTCTGCGTGGCCACGGCGGCTTACACGGTGCGGCGGCAGAACGGCAGCGCCACCCACCCGGTGCCGCTGGAAGAGGCGCCCCACCCCGGCTGGCGCGAATGCCTGCTGTGGGTCGGCCTGGCGGCCACCGCCTCCATGCTCCTGCTGGCCATCACGCGCCACCTCACGCAGGACGTGGCGCCGGTGCCTTTTCTCTGGGTGCTGCCGCTGGCGCTCTACCTGTTGAGCTTCATCCTGTGCTTCGACGCACCGCGCTACTACGTGCGCCCGCTCTTCCTGGCCGCACTGCCGCTGGCCTTCGCCGCGCTCGATGTCGCGATGAACCAGGGCCTGGATGTGCCGGCGCTGGTCGGCCTGCTGTGCGCGGCGGTGTTCGTGTTCTGCATGGTCTGCCACGGCGAGCTGGTGCGGCGGCGCCCGCCGCTGCGCCACCTCACGCTCTTCTACCTGATGCTCTCGGTGGGCGGCGCGCTGGGCGGTCTGTTCGTGGGGCTGGTGGCGCCGGTGGTCTTCAACGCCTATTTCGAGCTGCCCCTGGGTCTGTTTCTGTGTGCGCTGCTGACGGTGGTGGTGCTCTGGCCCGGGCTGCGCACGCGCTGGCGCGGCGCCATGCTGCTGGCGCTGCTGCTCTACGCTGTGCGCCTGGCCAGCCTCTCGCTGGACGATGTGCGCGGCTACACCGAGGTGGTGCGCAACTTCTACAGCCAGACGCGCATCGAGGACAGCGCCGACGCGGACGGCCTGGGCCCGGTGCGCAAGATGGTGCACGGCAGCATCACGCACGGCGAGCAATACCTGAACCACCCCCGGCATGCCACCGCCTACTACTGCGAGCGCACCGGCATCGGCCGCGCGCTGATGAGCCTGCCCACCGACCGACCGCGCAAGCTGGGTGTGGTGGGCCTGGGCGCCGGCACGCTCGCGGTGTACGGCCGGGCCGGCGACGAGATGCGCCTGTACGAGATCAACGACCAGGTGCTGGACCTGGCGCGGCGGCATTTCACGTTCCTCGCCGACAGCGCGGCGCGCACTGTGCCGGTGCTGGGCGACGGCCGTCTGATGCTGGAAGCCGAAGCCCCGCAGGCCTTCGACCTGCTGGCCATGGACGCGTTTTCCGGCGACTCCATTCCGACCCACCTGCTCACGCTGGAGGCTTTTGATGCCTACCAGCGCCACATGCGCCCGGACGGCTTGCTGGCGGTGCACATCACCAACACCTACCTCGACCTGCGCCCGGTGATGGCCTCGGCCGCTGAGCACCTGGGCAAGGTGGCACTGCGGCTGGAACTGCCTTCAGGCCACGGCGATCCGTTCTGCCGACGCTCTTCCTGGGTGGTGTTTGTCAACCCGGCTCAGGCGGCGAACCTGCCGCCCCGCCTGCAGGGGGCCGAGGTGCTGCAGCCCCGGCCGGGTTTCCGGCCATGGACCGACACCTTCTCCAACCTGTTCGACATCCTCATCTGAGGGCGGCACAGCGCCGTTGCACTTTCTTGCAACTGCGCCGCGCCTTGTTCACGACTTCGCGTCGGGCGGCGTGGTCACGACCTGGCCGTCCTTCACCGGCAGCGTCGCGCCGGGCTTGAACGAGGTGCGCACCGTGCCGTCCTTGCCATCCAGCCGGTAGGTGACCTGGTAGCCACTGAGCTTCTGTGACTTTTCGTTCACCGTCTTGCAGCGCCGCTCCACCGAAGCAACGGTGTCCTTCTGCTGCATGTTCTTCTGCACCTGGTTGCCCGCGTAGCCGCCGGCCGCGGCACCGGCCACAGTGGCCAGCGTCTTGCCGTTGCCGCCGCCAATGGTGCTGCCCAGCAGGCCGCCGGCCACGCCACCGATCACCGTGCCGGCGATGCGGTGCTGGTCTTTCACCGGGGCCTGCCGCTGCACCGCCACGTCCTCGCAGCGCTCGCGCGGCGTGACCACGGTTTCCATCACTTCTTTCACGGCGACGACTTCGGCCTCCTTGGGCTTCATCAGCGTCTGGTAGCCGGTGACGCCGCTGGCGCCGATGACGACCGTGGCGAGCCCGCCGACGACCAGTCCCTTCATCATTGATTTGTCCATGTGCTCATCCTGCCTTTCTGAGGAATCCATCTTGCCGGGCAATCTATCGCTGTTCTGTCGTGTTCTTGTGACAAAGCGTGTCCGCGTACACTCCCTCCTGCTCCGGGGTGCACGGACTCGCAAGGGTCCGGCGCTGAGACGGCTTGACGCCGAACCCGTGAACTTGATCCGGTTAGTACCGGCGAAAGAAGAGCGCATGCCCCACGGCGGCATGCGGGCGTGGTCCCTGCCCTGGCGCAGGGGCGGTGCCTGCGCACGCGGTCACTGGGGCGGTCCTCCGGAGCATCCCCCCATCCACCGGAACCGGAGACCGCCACCATGAACGCCCCCGACAAGATCCCCACCGCCTCGCTCGCGCTCAGCCGCGAACCCTTTCCCGCCTCCCGCAAGATCCACGTGCCCGGCCAGCAGCCCGGCGTGAACGTGCCCATGCGCGAGATCGCGCTCACCAACGGCGAGCGCGTGGTGGTGTACGACACCTCGGGCCCCTACTCGGAGCCCACGGCCGCCATCGACGTGACGCGCGGCTTGCCCGAGGTGCGCGGCGCGTGGATCGCCGCACGCGGCGACACCGAAAGCTATGCGGGCCGGGTCCGCCAGGCGCTGGACGATGGCGTGAAGCACGAAGCACGCGACGCAGACCGCATCGCCGCCCTGCGCGCCTCTGCCACCGGCCTGCAGCGCACGCCGCGCCGCGCGCGCCACGGCATGAACGTGACCCAGATGCACTACGCGCGCCGCGGCATCGTAACGCCCGAGATGGAATACGTGGCCGTGCGCGAGAACGGCCGGCGCGAATGGATGGCCGAGTACCTCGGTGACGCGGCGCGCGAGGCCCGCCTGCGCGGCCAACCGATGGGTGCGCGCATCCCCGCGATCATCACGCCCGAATTCGTGCGCGACGAGGTGGCACGCGGCCGCGCCATCATCCCGGCCAACATCAACCACCCCGAGGTGGAACCAATGGCGATCGGGCGCAACTTCCTGGTCAAGGTCAATGCCAACATCGGCAACTCGGCCGTCACCTCCAGCATCGAGGAGGAGGTGGACAAGCTGGTGTGGGCGATCCGCTGGGGCGCGGACAACGTGATGGACCTCTCCACCGGGCACCACATCCACACCACGCGCGACTGGATCGTGCGCAACTCGCCCGTGCCCATCGGCACAGTGCCGATCTACCAGGCGCTGGAGAAAGTGGGCGGCGTGGCCGAAGACCTGAGCTGGGCGATCTACCGCGACACGCTGATCGAGCAGGCCGAACAGGGGGTGGACTACTTCACCATCCACGCCGGCGTGCGCCTGCCCTTCATCCACCTCACGGCCAACCGGCGCACCGGCATCGTCTCGCGCGGCGGCTCCATCATGGCGAAGTGGTGCATCACGCACCACCAGGAGAGTTTTCTCTACACGCACTTCGACGAGATCTGCGAGATCATGAAGGCCTACGACGTGAGCTTCTCCCTCGGCGACGGCCTGCGCCCCGGCAGCGCGGCCGATGCCAACGACGAAGCCCAGTTCGCCGAACTCAGGACCCTGGGCGAGCTCACGCAGATCGCGTGGAAGCACGATGTGCAGACCATGATCGAAGGGCCCGGACATGTGCCGATGCACCTGATTCAGGCCAACATGGACGAACAGCTCAAGCACTGCCACGAAGCCCCGTTCTACACCCTGGGCCCGCTCACCATCGACATCGCGCCCGGCTACGACCACATTGCCTCGGCCATCGGTGCGGCCATGATCGGCTGGATGGGCACGGCCATGCTGTGCTATGTGACGCCCAAGGAGCACCTGGGCCTGCCCGACCGCGACGACGTGAAGCAGGGCCTGATCGCCTACAAGATCGCTGCGCACGCGGCCGACATCGCCAAGGGCCACCCGGGCGCGCGCGCGCGCGACGACGCGATGAGCAAGGCGCGCTTTGAATTCCGCTGGCACGACCAGTTCAACCTCGGCCTGGACCCGGACACCGCGCGCGACTTCCACGACGAGACCCTGCCCAAGGACAGCAGCAAGGAAGCCCATTTCTGCAGCATGTGCGGGCCGAAGTTCTGCTCGATGAAGATCACGCAGGACGTGCGCGACTACGCCGAACAGGGCATGGCGGGCAAGTCGGCCGAGTTCAAGGCTGCGGGCGGCGAGTTCTACGTGCCCGTGTCCTCGATCCCGGTCAAGGCCGGCGCCTAAACTCCCGGCATGACCGACGACGACCTGCCTGCGCTGAACCCCACGCCGCCCGGCCTGTACCGCCACTACAAAGGTGGCTGGTACGAGGTGCTGGACACCGTGCGCTGCAGCGAAACCCTGCAGGGCATGACCCTGTACCGGGCGCTGTATGGCGGCTGGGGCCTGTGGGTGCGGCCAGCGGCCATGTTCGCGGAGGTGGGGGTGTTCGAAGGGCGCGAGCAGGCCCGCTTCACCCGGCACGACCCGGCCCTGGTCGCCCTGGGCGACCTGCCCACGGCGCGCGCGCTGATCGCCCACCTGCGCGGGCGCGCGCAGCAACGGGGCATGGACCTGGACAGCAGCCTGCGCCCGCCGCCACCCGAGCCCGCCACCTGCTGCGGGCGGGGTTGCAATGGCTGCGTCTGGGAAGGCTTCTACACGGCTTTGCACCACTGGCGGGAAGACGCGCTGGCCCGCCTTTTGTGACATATGCCCGGCCCCGGGCCCGGGTGGTGACTGGGCCAGGAGCCCTTCCGTATACTGGCCGGAGTACAAAACCAGCGCCCCCCGCCGCAGCGCCCGGGAGCGCCACCGAATCAACGAGGGAAGTCGAGTGAGCCAATCGAACATCGGCGGTTTCCGCATCGCAGGCATCAGCACGTGCCTGCCTCCGATGGCCGTGGACAACCTCGACCCGGCCCTGGGTTTTCCGCCCGAAGACGTGCGCAAGGTGGTGGCCATGGCCGGCGTGCGCGAGCGCCGTGTGGTGGACGCCTCCATCACCTCGGCCGACCTGTGCTTTCGCGCCGCCACGCGGCTGATGGAGCGCCTGGAGTGGGCGCCCGAGAGCGTGAGCGCGCTGATCTTCGTCACCCAGACGCCCGATCACTTCCTGCCCTCCACCAGTTGCCTGCTGCAACAGCGCCTGGGCCTGCCCGACACCTGCGCCGCGTTCGACGTCGGCCTGGGCTGCTCCGGCTACCCGTACGGCCTGTACATTGCCGCCGCCATGTTGCGCGCCGGAGGCCACCGGCGCGTGCTGATGCTGCACGGCGAAACGCCCAGCCGCTTCGTGAGCCCCGAAGACCAGGCCACCGTGCTGCTGTTCAGCGACGCGGGCTCGGCCACGGCGCTGGAACTCGACGAGACCCCCGGGGCGGGCGGCCAGTTCGTCCTGCACACCGATGGCAGCGGCGCCAACGGACTGATCCTGCGCGGCGGCGCCTTCCGGGACCGGGCGCCGGCCAACCCGCGCCACCACTTCCTGGAAATGGACGGTGCGGCCATCTTCAACTTCACCATCAAGCGCGTGCCGCCGCTGATTGCCGAGACCCTGGCCTTTGCGGGCAAGACCGTGGCCGACGTGGATGCCTTCGTGTTCCACCAGTCCAACCGCTTCATCATGAAACACCTGATGAAAAAGAGCGGGCTGCCGGACGATCGGGTCCCGATGTCCATCGAGGACAGCGGCAACTGTGGCGGCCCTTCGGTGGCCGTGGCCATGACACGCAGGCTCGCCCCGCCCGCGCCGGGGCAGCGGCTGCACTGGATGCTGTTGGGCTATGGCGTCGGCCTGTCATGGGGGGCGGCCATGATCCAGATCGACGACCGCACCGTGCTGCTGCACGACGAGGGCGAGGGCCTGTCATTGAATCAAGGTGTCTGCGATGAGTGAGAAAGCCAAAACCCAGGTGTCCATGAGCGAAGCCCTCGCCATGCTCGCCGAGTGTTTCAACCTGCCCGTGGAAGACATGCACGCCGACCTGCAGCGCGACGCCATCGACGACTGGGATTCCATGGGCGCGCTGATGCTGATGGCCGAACTCGACGAGCGCTTCGGCATCGAGCTCACCGCCGAAGCCTCGCGCGAAATGACCCGCATCGGCGATGTGCTGGCCTTCCTCAAGGTGCACGGGGCACTGAGTGAAAACGCCTGACGTGCGGCGCTCCGTGGCGCCCGCCCCCCGATTGCCCGAGCACGAGAAGCTGGGCCGGCTGGTGGCGCGCAGCCTGGGCCTGGACGCATCGGCGTTGCAGGTGGGCCTGAACCCGGCCCTGCTGGCCGACCTGCCAGAGGTCATCGCGCTGCGCCGCGAGCACCTCAACGGCAGCTGGGACGACGAGACCTATCTGCGCTGGCGCTACCGGCTCGGGCGCGCCAGCGGCGGTTTTGGCGACCTGTGGTGCCTGCGCGCCAAGGGCCGTCTGCTGGCCATCATCGGCACAGAGGAACTGCACATCGAGCACGATGGCCAGAGGCTCGCAGGCGCGCAGGTGATGGACCTGCTGGTGCGGCCCGAGACGCAGGAGTCGGGCCTGGGCATCTGGCTCAACCAGGCCATGCTCGCGCGGTACGACTTCACGCTTGCGGTGGGCGCCAACCAGAATTCGGCCGGCATCGTGCGCCGCATGTTCGAGCCGCTGCCTTCGCGCCTGACCTTCACCCACCCGCTGGACCTGGCGCCCTTCGTGCGCCGCCGCTGGCCCGCGGTGGCCGGCCTGCCCCTGGTCATGCGCATGGCCAACGGCGGCCTGGCCCTGCGCCGGCTCGCGCTGCGCCGCCACCGGCCGCGCGGCCTCACGCTGGAGGGCGCCACCCGCCTCGATCCGGCGCTGGTGGTGCCCGGTGCCCGCGATCCCGACAGCGTGCACCTGCGGCGCGACAGCGCCTACCTGCAGCAGCGGCTGCTGGGCAACCCGCGGCGCCCGCTGGTGATGCGCGTGGCGCGCCAGGAGGGCAAGGTGGTGGGCCTGATTGCCTGGGCGATGGAGACCGACGACAAGGGCCGGCCCGAGCTGCACGTGATCGACTGGCACCATGACAGCGACGCCACCCTCATCGGCCTGCTGCACGACGCGGTGCGCGAAGCCGCCGCCCGGCGCTGCAGCTGCGTGCGGCTGAACCTCCAGGACAGCGCCACGCAGCGCGTGGCCGCGCGCGCGGGCTTCCTGCCCTCGCGCGACGACGAAGGCCGCCTGTGCGGCGTGCCAACGCAAGACCCAGCCGTGGCCAGGC
>NZ_JAHCKK010000031.1 GCF_026125825.1 Hydrogenophaga sp.
GCGCCCGCCGGCCCATCGGCCCGACCTGGCGCGGGTCGGCAACGTGCGGGGTGAAGTCCGCCTGAACAAGCGCATGGCCGATCTTGGCCTGTGCTCGCGGCGCGAGGCAGACGAGTGGATCGCGCGCGGCTGGGTGACGGTCAATGGCCAGCCGGCCGTGATGGGCCAGCCGGTGCCGCCCGATGCGCAGGTGGAGGTGGCGCCGCAGGCGCGCCACCAGCAGAGTGGCCAGGTCACCATCCTGCTGCACAAGCCGGTGGGTTATGTGAGCGGCCAGCCCGAAGATGGCCACGAGGCTGCGGCCACGCTGATCGGCGCGCCCAGCCAGTGGCGCGGCGACGCGCGCACGCCTGGCGATGGCCGGCGTTTCGCGCCCGAGCACACGCGCGGCCTGGCCCCGGCCGGCCGGCTCGACATTGATTCCACCGGCCTGCTGGTGCTCACGCAGGACGGCCGTGTGGCGCGCACGCTGATCGGCGAGAGCAGCGGCGTGGAAAAGGAATACCTGGTGCGCGTGCACTTCGCGCCCAACGGCCCGCAAGGCGAAGGCGTGGTGACGCAGGACGTGCAGTCGGTTTTTCCGGCCAGGCAGCTTGCGCTGCTGCGCCATGGCCTGAGCCTGGACGGTCAGGCCCTGAAGCCCGCGCAGGTGGACTGGCAGAACCCCGAGCAGTTGCGTTTCGTGCTGACCGAGGGCAAGAAGCGCCAGATCCGCCGCATGTGCGAGCAGGTGGGCCTGCACGTGGTGGGTCTCAAGCGCATCCGCATCGGGCGGGTCGTGCTGGGCAATCTGCCGGTGGGCCAGTGGCGCTTTCTCGGTGTCGACGAGCGGTTCTGACATGGGCGCTGCCGATCGCGTGCTGATCCTGCGCCACGCCGATGTGGTGGTCACCATGGATGCCCAGCGGCGCGAGATCGCCGACGGGGCGGTGGTGGTGAACGGTCGGGCCATCGAGTGGGTGGGGCCGAGCGCCGAGTTGCCGGTGCCCTGGCGCGAGGCGATTGCCAGCGGCAGCGCCGAGGCGATGGACCTGCAAGGCCACGTGCTGATGCCGGGCCTGGTGAACACCCATCACCACATGTACCAGAGCCTCACGCGCGTGGTGCCCGAGGCGCAGGACGCCGAGCTGTTCGGCTGGCTGAGCAACCTCTATCTGCTGTGGGCGCGGCTCACACCCGAGATGGTGCGCGTGTCCACGCAGACGGCGATGGCCGAGCTCATGCTGTCGGGCTGTACCACGACGAGCGACCACCTCTACCTGTTTCCCAACGGGTCGCGCCTGGACGATTCCATCGAGGCGGCCGACGCCATGGGCATGCGCTTTCACGCCGCGCGCGGCAGCATGAGCGTGGGCCGCAGTGCGGGCGGCCTGCCGCCCGATTCGGTGGTGGAGAGCGAGGCCGCGATCCTGGCCGACAGCGAGCGCCTGATCGGCCGCTGGCACGACGCCTCGCGCTACAGCATGCGGCGCATCGTGCTCGCGCCGTGTTCGCCGTTTTCGGTGTCGCGCGATCTGATGCGCGAGTCGGCCTTGCTGGCGCGTTCGCATGGCGTCTCGCTGCACACGCACCTGGCGGAGAACGACAACGACGTGGCCTACTCGCGCGAGAAGTTCGGCATGACGCCGGCGGAGTACGCCGAGGACCTGGGCTGGGTCGGCCGCGACGTGTGGCACGCCCACTGCGTCAAGCTGGACCCGGCGGGCATCGCGCTGTTCGGCCGCACCGGCACGGGGGTCGCGCATTGCCCTTGTTCCAACATGCGCCTGGGCTCGGGCATCGCCCCGGTGGGCGCCATGCGGCGCGCAGGCGTGCCGGTGGGCCTGGGCGTGGACGGCAGTGCCTCCAACGACGGTGCCCACATGCTGGGCGAGGTGCGCCAGGCGATGCTGCTGCAGAGGGTGGGCTTCGGACCGGCGGCGCTCAATGCGCGCGAGGCGCTGGAGATCGCCACCCTGGGTGGGGCGCGCGTGCTGGGCCGCGACGACATCGGCGCGCTGGTGCCCGGGCTCTGTGCCGACCTGGTGGCCTTCGATCTGCGCGGCGTGGCGCACGCCGGGGCCGGCCACGACCCGGTGGCCGCGCTGGTGTTCTGCCAGAGCGCGGACGTGTCGTTGAGCGTGATCAACGGCCGTGTGCGGGTGCGCGACGGCCGTCTGGTGGGCATGGAGCTCGAACCCCTGCTGGCGCGCCATCGCGCGCTGGCGCGCGACCTCTGCGATGCGGCCCGCCATCCGCACACCGCCTGAACGGGCGGCGCGCATCCTGTCACACACGGCGGCAGCTTCCGGGGCCACAATGGCCCATGACCCCGCTCAAGCCCACCCGCGATGCGCTGCTGCGCCACGTGCGCCCGACCGACCTGAAGGCCGCGGTGCAGCTCGTCACGCAGGCCGCGACGGGCGCGATCGGTGTGGCCGAGGGCGTGCACCAGGCGGTGCGCAGCCGCCTGGGCCTGTCCGCCGGGATTGAGCCCGGGCGCACCGGGGGGCTGACGGGTCAGGTCTACCAGGGCATCCGGGGCGTCACGCAGCTGGTGGGCCATGGCCTGGACAGCGCCCTGGCCACCTTGCTGCCCATGGTGGACGATCCCGCGCGCCATCCCGAGCCTTCGCCGGGTCGCGAGGCGGTGCTGGCGGCGCTCAATGGCGTGCTGGGTGACCGCCTGCAGGAAACCGGCAACCCGCTGGCCCAGGCCATGGAGCTGCGCCACGCAGGCCAGCGCCTGCCGCTGGAGAACCGGCCGCTGCTGCGCCAGCGGCTGGGGTCGGCCGCGCCGCACCTGATCGTGCTGCTGCACGGCCTGTGCATGAACGACACGCAGTGGCTTCGCAACGGGCACGACCACGGCGCCTTCCTCGCACAGGCGCTGGGCGCCACGCCGGTCTACCTGCGCTACAACAGCGGCCTGCACACCTCCACCAACGGCCGCGAATTCGCGCGCCAGCTGGAATGGCTGGTGGCGCAGTGGCCAGTGCCGCTGACCTCCATCACCCTCATTGGCCACAGCATGGGCGGGCTGGTGGCGCGCGCTGCCTGCGAGGAGGGCCGGCAGGCCGACCACCGCTGGCGCCCACTGCTGGAGCGGCTGGTGTTTCTGGGCACGCCTCACCATGGCGCGCCGCTGGAGCGCGCCGGCCACGGGCTGGACGTGCTGCTGGCCTCGACCCCCTTCACCGCGCCCTTCACGCGCCTGGGCCAGCTGCGCAGCGCCGGCATCACCGACCTGCGCCACGGCCACGTGCTCGACACCGACTGGCAGGGCCGCGAGCGCTTTGGCTCCGGCGCCGACCACCGCGAACCTTTGCCGTTGCCCGAGGGCGTGGCCTGCTTCACCGTGGCCGCCACGCTGGCGCCCGCGCGCGGCCTGCTGGCCGAGCGCCTGATCGGCGACGGCCTGGTGCCGCTGCGCAGCGCGCTGGGCCAGCACGACGACCCCCGGCGCCGGCTGGTCTTTGCGCGCGAGAGCCAGCGCACGGTGCACCGCACGGGGCATCTGGAGCTGTTGTCCAGCCCGGTGGTGGCCGAGCAACTGCGCGACTGGCTGGCGCCGGCATCGGCCGAGGCTTGAAATCCGGCGACCCGCCCATAATTCCGCCTCGCGTTGCGCTCTCCTCGAGCGCGTTCCTTCGTTTTCACGTCAGCCCATTCCCATGAGCAAACAAACCCTGTCCTTCCAGGCCGAAGTGGCGCAACTGCTCCACCTGGTCACGCACTCGCTCTATTCCAACCCCGACATCTTCCTGCGCGAGCTGGTCTCCAACGCGTCGGATGCCTGCGACAAACTGCGCTTCGAGGCGCTGAACAACGCGGCCCTGTTCGAAGACGCGCCCAACCTGGAAGTGCGCGTGGGTTTCGACCGCGAGGCTCGCACCATCACCATCACGGACAACGGCATCGGCATGAGCGCGCAGGAGGCGATCGACCACCTGGGCACCATCGCCAAGAGCGGCACCAAGGACTTCATGAGCCGACTCTCGGGCGACCAGAAGCAGGACGCCCAGCTCATCGGCCAGTTCGGGGTGGGTTTCTATTCCGGCTTCATCGTGGCCGACAAGATCACCGTGGAATCGCGCCGCGCCGGGCTGCCGGCCACCGAGGGTGTGCGCTGGACCAGCGGCGGCACGGGCGACTTCGAGGTCGAGACCATCGAACGCGCCGCGCGCGGCACCAGCGTCATCCTGCACCTGCGCGACGACGCGAGCGACTACCTTGACCGCTGGAAGCTCAAGTCCATCATCGGGCGCTACTCCGACCACATCAGCCTGCCCATCCTCATGCAAAAGGAGGAGTGGGACGCCGAGAAGAGCGAGCAGGTGCTCAAGGACGAATGGGAGGCCGTGAACTCGGCCAACGCGCTGTGGGCCCGCAGCAAGAAGGACGTGAGCGACGAGCAGTACGCCGAGTTCTACAAGAACCTGAGCTACGACACCGAGGCGCCGCTGGCCTGGAGCCACAACCGGGTGGAGGGCAGCACCGAGTACACGCAGCTGCTCTACATCCCGGCCAAGGCCCCGCAAGACCTCTGGAACCGCGACCGCAAGGCCGGTATCAAGCTCTACGTGCGCCGTGTGTTCATCATGGACGAGGCCGAGGCCCTGATGCCCTCGTACCTGCGCTGGGTCAAGGGCGTGGTGGACTCGGCCGACCTGCCGCTCAACGTCAGCCGCGAGCTGCTGCAGGAGAGCCGCGACGTGAAGGCGATCCGCGAGGGCAACACCCGCCGCGTGCTGGCCATGCTGGAAGACCTGGCGAAGAAGGACCAGGTCGCCGCGCCAGCTGAAGGGGCGGACGGCGTGACCGACGTGGTCAGCGCCGAGGACAAGGCCGCCGCCGAGAAGGACGTGGGCAAATACACGAAGTTCTACGCCGAGTTTGGAGCGGTGCTCAAGGAAGGCCTGGGCGAGGATTTCGCCAACCGCGACAAGATCGCCAAACTGCTGCGCTTTGCCAGCACGCACGGCACGGCGCTGACCTCGCTGGCCGACTACAAGGCGCGCATGAAGGAAGGCCAGGCCGCGATCTACTACATCACCGCCGACAACCGCGCGGCCGCCCAGAACAGCCCGCAGCTGGAGGTGTTCCGCAAGAAGGGCATCGAAGTCCTGCTGATGACCGACCGCGTGGACGAGTGGGCGCTGTCCTTCCTGCACGAGTTCGACGGCACGCCGCTGCAAAGCGTGGCCAAGGGCGCGGTGGACCTCGGCTCCTTGCAGGACGAGGAAGAGAAGAAGGCGGCTGAGGCGGCGGCCGAGACCTTCAAGCCGGTGCTGGAGCGGCTCAAGGAGAGCCTCAAGGACAAGGCCAAGGACGTGCGCGTCACCTCGCGCCTGGTGGATTCGCCGGCCTGCCTGGTGGTGGAGGACGGCGACTACTCCACGCAGCTGGCCCGCATGCTCAAGCAGGCCGGCCAGCCTGCGCCCGAGGTGCGCCCCATCCTGGAGGTCAATGCCGAGCACGCGCTGGTGAAAAAGCTCGAAGGCAGCGCGCATTTCGATGACCTGGCCCACATCCTGTTCGACCAGGCCCTGCTGGCCGAAGGCGGCTTGCCGGACGATCCGGCGGCCTACGTCAAACGCGTCAACGCCTTGCTGGTTTGAGGGCGGTCCCCCGGCCGCGGGCGCGGCTTGGGGGTTGACTACACTCGGGGCCGGCATTCCCACCGGGGCGCAGCGACTTGCGCCTGCCCCCTCTAACCGATCCACCGGCCTCAACGTGAACTTACAGCGTCCATTCGATCACGTCGTCACCTTCCGCAACAGCCAGGGAGAGAGCGCGCGCGGCACCCTTACCAGCCTGCAACGGCGCTCGCTGGTGATGGAGATCTACAACCCGTACTCCATCGTGCAGGTGAGCGAGGTGCTCAGCGAGCTGACCATCCGCTCGGGCGAGCGCAGCATCTACAAGGGCAAGGCGGTGGTGGTGAGCCTGCTCAATACAGGCCTGATGGCAGTGGTGTCGGTGACCCTGATCGATGAATGGAACGATCTGGGTGGCATCGGCCACGATGTCCGCACCGTCTCCGATGCCGTGAGCCAGTTCATCCGTGAGTGGGAGTCGCGTTACAAGGTATCCGAGTCCTACCAGGTGGTGGTCAATGAGATGCGCGCCTACTTTTCCGAGGTGACGCGCTGGCTGGATCAGGCGGACATCACCGCCGGCTTGCCGCGCGATGCCCAGGGGCGCGTGCGGGACGACATCTTTTTCGAGATCGGCCGTCCGCTGCTGGAAAAGGGCAGGGAATACCTGCTCCGGTTTGAAGCGGAGGCGTCCCGCGTGGAGCCCGAGTTTGAGCCGGTGCACCGCGCCTTTGCCCAGGCCGCCATTCACCCGCTGGTGCTGCGGGCGCCCTTCGTCTACCGCACTTTTGCCAAGCCGCTGGGCTATGCGGGCGACTACGAAATGGTGAACCAGATCCTCGGGGATCCTCGTGAGGGGCCCAGCACCTACTTTGAGCTGGTCAACTACATGTTTCTTCAGGCCGGTGTCGCCCAGGCTCACCGCAACCGTGTGGACATCCTGCATGCCCGCCTGCAGGAGCTGTCCGACCGGGCACGCGCCGAGGGGCGCCGGCTGCGGATACTCAACGTGGGTTGCGGCCCGGCCGCTGAACTTCAGAGGCTGGTGGCGGGGCAGGCCGATCAGGACCATCTGGATGTGGTGCTGATGGATTTCAGCGAAGAAACCTTGCAATACGCCCAGCAACGCATCGAGGTTTCCGCGGCGTCTGCGGGGCGCCGTCCGCCACAGATCACGCTCAGGCACGAATCCGTGCACCACCTGCTCAAGCGCTCGGCCAGGGACGAAGCGGTTTCTCCTGACGAACTTTTTGATTACATATACTGCGCAGGCCTGTTCGACTACCTCGCGGACAAGGCCTGTTCCCGCTTGATCCACTACTTCGACAGCCGGCTCAAGCCGGGCGGGTCTTTGCTGGTGACCAACGTCCACTCCTTCAACCCTGAGCGCTACTGGATGGAGCATTTCATGGAATGGCACCTGATCTACCGCGATGAGGCCGGTATCGAACGCCTGTTCCCATCCAGCCTTGGGGCGGTGACGACCTTCACCGATGTGACGAACATCAACCTGTTCGCACAAGCCACCAAGCCGACCTGAATTCCCGCAATGGTGTCTCCCCAACTGCCCGCGACCTACGAAGACGCACAGAAACAGCATCTGCGGTTTTACAGCCGCGTGACCTGCATCGTGACCATCGTGTTGATCCTGAGTGGTGTGGGGCTGGATGCGGCCTTCTACCCTCAGTACCGCAGTGAGTTTGCCGTTGCCCGGGTGCTGGTGGCCGTGCTCATCCTGGCGACGCTTCTGAGTTACTGGACGCCCTTTGGCGAGCGCAACATCCGGGGGCTCACGTATGTCTGGATTGCCTTGCCCCAGCTGATGATTGCCTGGATGATCTTCCATTCCGATGGCGAGCGGTCGATCTACTTCGTCGGATTGACGTTCGCGATCTCGGGCATCGGCTTCTTCCTGCCGCTGTCCATCATCGAGGCATTGCTGTTCAGCCTCTCGACCCTTGCCATGTATGTCGTCGCCTGCATGGCGCGTCCTTCGGGTGTCCAGGAGACGATGGTCTTTCTGGGGCAGATCATGTTCATCCTGTTTTACGGCCTCATCTCTGTCGTGATCTCGGTCTACAGCGGCAGGTGGCGCCTGCGGGCCTACCGCTTGCAGTCGGAGGTGCAGGACAAGAACGAGGAACTGTTGGAGAAGAACCGATTGCTGGCCGAGGTCAAGGGCCAGTTGCTGCAGCGCGAGAAGATGGCTGCCATCGGCACGCTGTCGGCCGGCCTGCTGCACGAGCTCAACAACCCGGTGAACTACAGCCTGATGGCGATCAACATGGGCCTGACCTGCAAGGGCGCCCAGAGCGACGAGATGCTCAAAGAGAGCCTGGTCGATGCGCGCGAAGGCATGCAGCGCATCCAGAACATCGTCACCGATCTCAAGACCTTCGCTTACCAGAAGCCCGGCCAGGACAGCATGCGCCCCTTCCTGCTGGAGAACGCGGTGCGCTCGGCCGTGCGGCTGGCGGGCTACGAGCTCAAGGGCATCGACGTGGCCATCGCCCTGCCGCAGGACAGCCACGTGCTGGGCGACGAGCCGGCCATCATTGGCGTGCTGATCAATCTGCTGAGCAATGCCGCGCTTGCCCTGCAGGTGGCCAAGCGCGAGCAGCCCCGCATCGCGGTGACCGTGGAGCCCAAGGGCCAGCGGCTGGGCGTGTCGGTGCGCGACAACGGCTCGGGCATCGACCCGGCCAACCTGACGCGCGTGTTCGAGCCCTTCTTCACGACCCGCGACGTGGGGGCGGGCCTGGGCCTGGGTCTGAGCGTGAGCTACGGCATCGTGCAACGGCATGGCGGCACCCTGGCGGTGGAGAGCGAGCTGGGCAGCTGGACCGAATTCACCTTTGACTTGCCGAGGCCCGAATGAAACCAGGCGACACCACCGTGACGCGCGGCCTGATCGGGGCCCACGCCATCCTGATGGTGGACGACGAGCTGCAGGCTTGCAAATGGTTTGCCCGCCTGTATGGCAACGAGTTCGTGGTGCTCACTGCCGGCAACGTGGACGAAGCCCTGGCCGTGCTGGCCGAGCGCGGGCACGAGGTGGCCGTGCTGCTCACCGACTACGCCATGCCGCAACGCGACGGCGTGGCCCTGCTCAGCGAAGTCCGCCAGCAATACCCCCATGTGGCGCGCCTGCTGGTCTCGGCCTTCGCCGACAAGGACATGGCAATGTCCGCCGTCAACCTGGGACACGTGGAAAGGATCCTGGAGAAGCCGCTGGACGAAGTGCTGACCCGACAGGCCCTGCGCGAGGCGCTGCAGGCCAGCCAGGAGCGCGCGCGCGAGCGGGCCCTGCTCGAGCGCCGCGCGGCCACGCTGCGCGAGACCCTGGGCTTTCTGGCGCACGAGGTCACCACGCCGCTGGCCACGGTGCAGGGCTACCTTTCAGCCATGCGCGAACGCCACCTCGATCCCAAGGATGCCGACAGCGGCGTGGCGCACATCCTGGAAAAGAAACCGGGCGACGTGCTGTTCATGATCGAGGCCGCGCAACGCCGGGCGGAGTACGCGCAGTCGCTGGTGTCGACCTTTGTGCAGACGGCGCGCGACGCCTACCAGCCCGACAGCGCCCCCAGCCTGCGCGCCAGCGACCTGGTGCAGGCGGTGCGCGAGGAGTATCCGTTCGACCAAGACGAGGCGCACTGGCTCACCAGCGACCTGTCGGACGATTTCGTGCTGCCCGGGCGCCGCGATCTGCTCTACCTCGTGCTCTGCACCCTGGTCAAGAACGCGCTGCTGGCGCTGCGCCCGAATCCCCCGGCCCAGCCCAATGTGCACATCGTGCTCTTGCGCGAGGTCCCCGCGCCGGGCCTTGGCGTGCAGGCTGCCATCCAGGTGCGCGACAACGGCCCGGGCATCCCGGCCGAGGTGTTGGGCCGCTTGACGCTCGAACCCCTGACCACCCGCGCCAGCGCGGGTGGCAGCGGCATGGGGCTGGTGTTCTGCCGCCGAGTGATGACCTCCCTGGGGGGCTCCATCACCGTGCGGTCCGAACCGGGCCAGGGCGCCAGCGTGTCCCTCTATTTCCCTTTCGCGCAATGACCATTCAGGAGGATCCGTGAAGCCCGTGAAAATTTTGTACGTTGACGACGAGGCCATGGCCCTGAAGTACTTCGAGCGCCTGGTGAGCCCGCTGGCGCCTGTGCTGACCGCCAGTTCGGTGGAAGAAGGTCGCTCGATGCTGGCGAAATACGGCGCCGAGATCGCCGTGCTGGTGTGCGACCAGCGCATGCCGGGCGAGTACGGCAACGAGTTGCTGCGCCACGCCCGCCAGTACTACCCGGGTGTGGTGCGCATGCTCACCACCGCGTACTCGGAGCTGGGCGATGCCATCGAGGCCATCAACACCGGCGAGATCTACCGCTACATCAACAAGCCCTGGGAATTGGAGAGCCTGCGCGCGGATCTGAAGAATGCGCTTGAACTGGCCGAGTTGCGCAGCGAACGCGACAGCCTGATGCGCGACCGGCTGATCGCCCAGCAGGGCCAGTTGATGGCCAATCGCCTGGCGGCCTTGCTGATGGTGGGCGCCGCGGTGCACAGCGCAGACCATGAGCAGGCACTGCACCGCTTTGCCCAGGCCGCGATGCGGGTGGGCAGCACGCCGCCGCCCATCGACTGGAACCGCTGGGACCACGCAGATTTGATGCAGGCCGAGGCCCAGCGAGGTGCGGCCATCGCCGCTCACCTGCGCCAATGGTTGCGGGAATTCGGCCCCGGGCGCGATGGCGCGGGCGCGTTGTCGGTGCTGGCGCAGGCCCTGGGCGGCGAGCTCAAAGGGGACCACGTGCAACTGAGCGAAGGCTCGGTATTCACCGCCCTGCTGTCTCTGCCGGTGGGCGAATGGCCGACGGCGCCCCAGTGCGCCTGGCTGGCCTGGTTGCTCTGGCAGGGTGGGTTGGCCGAACTGGTGGTCACGGGCGGGACCCTCGCGGTGCGGCCCGTGGAGGCCGCCCCACTGCCTACGGACTGGCTGGCGGACGCGATCGAGCGCCTGAGTCAGGCGCCCGCCTGAGCCGGCTTGTGACGAAACGTTGCACAACCGGGGGCACTTTTGTCTGAATCAGCGCTCACAATGGGATCTGAACCGCTTTCGAGGAACCTGCTCATGACCACTTCGCCCAGCTCCCATTCCTATGTCGTCCGTGCAGCCGCGGGCGCGTTGCTGGCGGGGGCTGCCCTGTTGGCCGGCTGTGGTTCTGCGGGGGTGGGCATCGGCGTGGGTGTGCCGCTTGGCCCGTTTTCCATCGGCGTGGGCGCTGGCACCGGTGGTGTCAGCGCCGGCGTGAGCACCGGCGTCGGGCCGGTGGGCGTGGGTGTCGGTGTGAACCAGCGCGGCCAGGTCAGCGCAGGGGCCGGGGTGGGGACGAGCACCCGCATCGGCAACAGTGGGGCCAGTGTGGGCGTGGGGGTGGGCACCAGCACGGTGATTCACGATCCGAACGACCGCAACTGAGATCCGCGAAAGACCCCCCAAAAAAAGGCCCACCGGTGCACACCGGTGGGCCTTTTTGCTGGGCGGCTGCGCGCTTACTTCAGCGTGATGGTCACGTCGATGTTGCCGCGGGTGGCGTTGGAGTAGGGGCACACCTTGTGGGCGGTGTCCACCAGGTCCTGGGCCACGGCGCGGTCCACGCCGGGCAGGCTCACCGCCAGGCGGGCGGCGATGCCGAAGCCGGCCGGGATGGGGCCGATGTCGACTTCGGCGTCGATCGACGCGTCGGCGGGCACGGCCACCTTCTTCATGCCGGCGACGTGCTTGAGTGCGCCCATGAAGCAGGCGGAGTAGCCGGCGGCGAAGAGTTGTTCGGGGTTGGTGGCGTTGCCTGCGCCGCCCATGGCCTTGGGCGGGGAGAGCTTCACGTCGAGCAGGCCGTCGTCGCTGCGCGAGGCGCCTTCACGGCCGCCGGTGGTGTGGGCGCGGGCGGTGTAGAGAACTTTGTCGAGGGAAGTGGGCATGGTGGGACTCCTGAGGTTGATGGGCTTCGCGTGGGAAGCTGGGGGGGTGAAAGGGAAGGGGGTCAGGCGGTGAGGCGGTCGCGCAGGGTTTGCACCTGCTGCGTGAGCGCCATCACTTCAGACACGTCGCATTGGGTGGCCTGCAGCACGCAGCCCGGGATGCGCGCAGCGCGGGCCTTGAGTTTTCGGCCCGTGGCGGTGAGGCGGATGAGCACACGGCGTTCGTCCTGCACGTCCCGCAGGCGGGTGACGAGGTCGGCGGCTTCAAGGCGTTTGAGCAAGGGGGTGAGGGTGCCGGAGTCGAGGTACAGGCGCTCACCGAGCTCGGAGACGGTGACGCCGTCGTTTTCCCACAGCACGAGCATGGCGAGGTATTGGGGGTAGGTCAGGCCCATCTCTTCCAGCAGGGGCTTGTAGAGTTTGGTCATCGCCAGCGAGGCGGAGTAGAGCGCGAAGCACAACTGGTGGTCGAGCTTGAGGGCCTGGTCGCTGGAGAGGCTGGGCTTGTTCATGAGGATGGACTGTAGGTGCTTATTTGATTGTGTGCAATTTAATTTTGAGCAACCATTTTGGGCTTGGGGTTTTCATCGGGGTGACAGGGTGCGAGGCTGGCACACCGCTTCCGTTCTGACGCGAGGTCTCCGCCAGAAACAGAACCGGGAAGAACTCAAGCCATCAAAGGCTCACCCTGCATCTCTTCGATCTGCTCCACCAGCATGTCCACCTGCCCCTGCCAGTAGTCGCGGCTGCCGAACCATGGAAAGTTGATGGGGAAAGCAGGATCGTCCCAACGCCGCGCGATCCACGCGCTGTAGTGGATCAGGCGCAAGGTCCGCAGAGGTTCGATCAGGGCCAGCTCACGGCGGTCGAAAGGGCGGAACTGCTCATAGCCATCGACCAGCGCCCCCAGCTGCTGCATCTGCTGGCGCCGGTCGCCCGAGAGCAGCATCCAGAGATCCTGCACCGCAGGCCCCATGCGCGCATCGTCCAGGTCCACGAAATGCGGACCCGCGCCTGGCTGGCCCTCGGGCGTCCAGAGGATGTTGCCCGGATGGCAATCCCCGTGCAGGCGGATGCGCCGAATGCCATCCTCCTCCAGCACCGCCTGCGGCCGCAGCACCGGGTGCGCCTCGATCAGGGCCAGTGCCTCTTCCAGCGCGGCCGCCCACGCGCTGCGAACCTCGGGCGCGATCACCGCGTGCGCCATGAGCCAGTCGCGGGGCTCATGGGCGAAGGCCGCGGCATCCAGCGCCGGGCGCACCACGAACGGCCGCAGCGCACCCACGGTGTGGATGCGCGCGAGAAAACGGCCGATCCACTCCAGCACCTCGAAATTGTCCAGTTCAGGCCTGCGCCCGCCGCGGCGCGGGCTCACCGCGAACGTGAAGCCGCCGAAGTGATGCAGCGTCTGGCCCTGCACACGCAGTGGCGGCACCGCCGGAATCTCGGCCGCCACCAGCTCCTCCGCAAAGGCATGCTCCTCGGCAATCTGCGCGTCGCTCCAGCGCCCGGGCCGGTAGAACTTGGCCACCACCTGATCCACGCCTTGCACCGGCGCCTCCAGATGGATCTGGTACACGCGGTTCTCGAAACTGTTGAGCGCACTGAGGCGTCCATCGCCCCACAGGCCGATGTCGGCCAGCGCGTCCTGCACCAGGTCGGGGGTGAGGGCGCTGTAGGGGTGGGTGCTGTCGTTGTTGGAATCCATGCGAGATTGTCGCCGCTGCCCCGCGGCGAAAAGCTGCGCCTATGATCGAGCCATGTCGAAACACAAGGCGAATGCGGGACGGCCCGCGCCCACTCTGCAGGAACAACTGCCCGAATTGCGGCCAGGCCAGTCGGTCGCGTTGCTCCAGGAACTGCACATCCTAACGCGCGAGGGCAAGCTCAACCAGGATACGCGGCGCAAGCTCAAACAGGTGTATCACCTCGTTCAGTTCATCGAGCCGTTGCTGGCCGAGGTCCTGGCCGCGCGCGGCGATGTGACGCTGGCCGACCACGGTGCAGGCAAGTCCTACCTTGGTTTCATCTTGTACGACTTGTTTTTCAAGGACAAGCCAGTGGGGCGCGTGACCGGTGTGGAAACCCGCGCGGAGCTGGTGGACAAATCGCGCTCGCTGGCCAGCAGGCTAGGTTTTGACCGCATGGACTTTCTGGCCACCACCGTGCAGCAGGCCCTGACCCACCCAGGCCTGCCGCCCACGGTCGACGTCGTGACCGCGCTGCACGCCTGCGACACCGCGACCGACGACGCCATCCAGTTCGGCCTGGCCAAGCAGGCCAGCCACATGGTGCTGGTGCCTTGCTGCCAGGCCGAGGTGGCTGGCGTGATGCGCAAGCACAAGGCGCTGAGTCTGTCGCGCACACCGTTGGCCGAGCTGTGGCGCCACCCGCTGCACACGCGCGAATTCGGTAGCCAGATCACCAACGTGCTGCGCTGCCTGCAGCTCGAAGCCCACGGCTACAGCGTGACCGTCACCGAACTCGTGGGGTGGGAGCATTCGCTCAAGAACGAATTGATCCTGGCCCGTAGAATGGGTCCGGACCGCCATGGCACGCAGGAGCGTGCCCGGCAACGCCTGCAGCAGGTGCTTGAAGAATGCCACCTGCAAGAGCTCACGCAGCGTTTCGCCGCCTGACCGTTTCTCCCCTCTTCAATCCCGGCATGCCGTTGCCGTGACCGCGGCGCTCCATTCAGCCCGTCGCTGGTGGGGTCGCCTGATGTTTTCAGCAAGTGTCCTACACGCTTTGCAGAATGGATCCATCAAACTCTCGCCGAGGAGTTTTTGCCCATGCTCACCGATTACAGTTTCCTGCTCCAATCCATTGCCTGGCCCCTGGTCTTGCTGCTCGCCTGGTTCATCGCCGAGCGCGCGCACGAGGCCTGGCAGATCCCGCGCGTCACCAGCTACGTCGCGGTCGGGCTGGTCGGTGGGCTGGTCAATCTGCCCGGCCTGACGACCGACGTGCCGGGGCTGCCCTTCCTGGCCAATGTGGCGCTTTCGCTGGTGCTGTTCGAGCTGGGTTATCGCATCAACCTGCGCTGGTTCCGCCACAACCCCTGGGTGCTGGTGCTGGGCGTGATCGAGTCCATCGTGACCTTCGGGGTGATGTACTGGGTCAGTGGCTGGTTCGACCTCGCCACCGACCTGCGCCTCATCATCGCGGCCCTCTCGATCTCGGCCTCGCCAGCGGGCATCCTGCGCGTGGCCAACGAGCTGCGCAGCGCCGGCCAGGTGACCGAGCGCGTGCTGCACCTGTGCGCCATCAACTGCATGATCTCGGTGCTCGCGCTCAAGCTGGTGGTGGGCTATTGGTACCTCAGTACCTCGGGCGACCTCGTGCTCGCGGCCTTCGGCAGCATCCACCAGGTCGGCACCTCGGTGGCCGTGGGCGGCCTGCTCGGCGTGGCCGTGCCCTGGCTGCTGCGCCTGCGAAACACGCACGAGCGCGGCGTCACCGTGGTGTTCGCGTTGTCGGTGCTGTTGCTCACCACCGCGGCCTACGGCCTCAAGCTCTCGCCGCTCCTGGCCGCGCTCACTTTCGGCATCGTGGCGCGCGAGCGTCGGGTGCACCTGACCAATGCGCAGCGCGACTTCGGCACCGCCGGGGACCTGCTGTCGATCTTCCTGTTCGTCTACATCGCCTCGCTGCTCGACTGGGCCGACGTGGGCACCGGCATGCTGCTGGGCTTGCTGCTCATCCTCGTTCGCACGGCCTCCAAGGTCGGCTGCAACCTCGCGGCCGCGCGGCTCTCGGGCATCACCGAGCGCAAGGGCCTGCTCACCGGCCTGGCACTCACGCCGATGTCGGCCTTCGCCATCCTGCTGATCGAGCAGAGCCGCCTCTACGGCTTTGCGCCCGCGGTGGAGGTGCTCTCGGTCATGGCCGGCATGATGCTGCTGCAGGAGCTGCTGGGCCCGGTGGTCACGCAGCGCGCGCTGCTGGCGGCACACGAAACCCATGTGACGAAGGGATAAGCCATGCCTTTGGAAACCTTCAAGTCCTCCGATTCCCTGACCATGGGCGTCGAGCTCGAACTGCAGCTGGTCAACACCTACGACATGGATCTCTCCAGCAGCGCCAACGACCTGCTGGAGCTGCTGCGGCGCAAGCCGTTCCCGGGCGTGGTCACGCCCGAGATGACGCAGAGCATGATCGAGATCGCCACCGACGTGCAGCGCGAACACGGGCCCCTGCTTGCGCAGCTGCAGCAGATCCGTGACACGCTGGTGAGCGCGGGCGACCGCCTCAACATCGAGCTCTCCGGTGGCGGCACGCACCCGTTCCAGCGCTGGTTCGAGCAGCGCATCTTCTCCAAGCCGCGCTTCGAACAGCTCTCGGGCCTGTACGGCTACCTTGCCAAGCAGTTCACCGTGTTCGGCCAGCACGTGCACATCGGCTGCGCGAGCGCCGATGAGGCGCTGTTCCTGCTGCACTCGCTCAACCGCTACGTGCCGCACTTCATCGCGCTGTCGGCCTCATCGCCGTTCTCGCAAGGCGTGGACACGCTGTTTGATTCCGCGCGCCTGAACTCGGTGTTCGCCTTCCCCCTCAGTGGGCGCGCGCCCTTTGTGCTGAGCTGGGAGGAGTTTGCCAACGTCTATTTCACCAAGATGGAGAGCACGGGTGTGGTCAAGTCCATGAAGGACTTCTACTGGGACATCCGGCCCAAGCCCGAGTACGGCACCATCGAACTGCGGGTCTGCGACACGCCCTTGACGGTGGAGCGTGCCGCGGGGCTGGCTTGCTACCTGCAGGCGCTGTGCCGCCACCTGCTGGAGCGGCGCGAGCTGCCGCCCGAAGAGGACGACTACCTGGTCTACACCTACAACCGTTTCCAGGCCTGCCGCTTCGGCCTGGACGGCATGATGGTCAACCCCAAGACGCGCGAGCAGATCAGCATCCGCGAGGACATTCTCGCCACGCTGCGCCACCTCACCCCCCATGGTGTGGCGCTCAACTCACTGGCCGCGCTCGACGAGATCGAACGCACCGCAGGCCGCGTGGGCAACCACGCGACCTTCCTGCGCAACCAGTTCAAGGAAAGCGGCAGCGTGCAGTCGGTGGTGCGCGCCAGCGTGGAGGCGCTGCGCGGCCCCCGTTCGTGATGCAGTTCACGAACGGCGTGTAGGGACAACACACGCTCTGTCAGCGAAGTTCCTACAGCGCGAATGGCGGGGCGCCGACTTAACGTTCCAGGGGGGCGTCGGTACAGTTTGTTTCATCGACAGCCCATTTGTCACCGTTCAAACCGACTCCCAGGAAGCCCCTCATGTCCACCACCGCCACCCGCCTCAACCCCTTCGTCCTGATGCTTGATCCGGAAGCCGTCATCAGCGCCATGGAGACCAGCGCCACCCTGCGCGGCATCCGCAGCCGCATCTGCCGCCCGCTGGACAAGCCGCTGATTCCCAAGATTTTCGACACGGCTGCGCGCGAGTTCGACGCCGTGATCGAAGCCGAGGACTTCATCGACACCGGCAGCGAGCTGTACAGCGACGCCCAGCCGGCGCTGCGCGCGGTTCACTGAGAGGCTATCTGGCGAACCTCTTGCGCGTGAGCGCGAGGGCCAGCCAGAACGCTGCCACGGTGTAAGCCAGCAGCACCCCGCCGTGCAGCCAGGCCTGCGTGGGCCACTGGTCCATGAACAGCGGCCGCACCAGTTCCACCGCGTTGGTCAGCGGCAGCCAGTCCGAGATCTGACGCACCACCCCAGGCAGCTGCTCGCGCGGGAAGAACACCCCCGAGAGGAACATCATGGGCGTGAGGAACAGGGTGAAGTAGTAGGTGAAGAAGTCGTAGCCCTTGGCCAGGGCGTTGAACACCAGCGCAATGCACGAGAACGTGATGCCCACCCCCAGCAGCACGGGCCAGGCCAGCAGCAGTTTGGGGGAATGGCTGATGCCCAGCGCGAGCATCACGCCCAGGATGGCCGTCACCGTGAACAAGGCCTTGAAGCCCGCCCACAGCATTTCCGCCAGCACCACGTCGTCCAGGCTCACCGGCGCGTTCATGATGCCGTCCCAGGTCTTCTGCACGTGCATGCGGGAGAAGGCGGAGTACAGCGCCTCGAAACTGGCCGCGTTCATGGCGCTCATGCAGATGCTGCCGCTGGCGAGGAACAGGATGTACGGCACGGCCACGCTGCCCTGCGGCGTGCCCAGGTTGACCTGGCCGACCAGCGCGCCCATGCCGTAGCCGAAGGCGACCAGCCACATCAGCGGCTCGGCGATGTTGCCCACGAGGCTGGGGATGGCGAGCTTGCGCCAGACCAGCAGGTTGCGCAGGAAAACCGGCCACCAGCGCATGGACAGGCGCGGGGGGGCAAAGTGAGAACGCCCCGCTGCGCGGCGCGCGTCCCCCTTGGAGGGGGGCGCAGCCTGCGGCCCGGCAAAGGCGGTTCCGTGGGTGCGCTGGACGGGCGCTTCGCCTTCTTCGGCCGGGTCGGGGGTGGGGGTGGTGGTCATGCGGTATCTATCCATCCTCGCGGATCTGCCGACCCGTGAGCTTGAGGAAGAGGTCTTCCAGGTTGGCCGGCCGGTGCAGCGTGCGCAGGTGGTGATGCTCGCCCAGCGCGGCCAGCAGCGGCTGGGCCTGCGCGGTGTAGAAGAACACGGTCTCGCCGCTCACTTCCACGCGCGCGGCGAGCGCGCGCAGGGCGGTGTGTTCTTCGGCGTGGGCCAGTGCGAGTGCGCCGTTGCCATACACCTCCACCACGTCGGGCTCCAGGTGCTGGGCGATCAGCTCGCGCGGCCGGCCCTCGGCGATCTTGCGGCCATGGTCGAGCACCAGCAGGCGCGAGCACAGGCGCTCGGCCTCGTCCATGAAGTGCGTGGTCAGCAGGATGCTCTTGCCTTGCTGCAACAGCATCTGCAGGCGCTCCCACATGAGGTGGCGCGCCTGAGGGTCCAGGCCGGTGGTGGGCTCGTCCAGCATGAGCAGACGCGGGTCGTTGACCAGCGCGCGCGCCAGCGAGAGGCGCCGCTTCATGCCGCCCGAGAGCTCGCCGGGCTTGGCGTGGGCCTTGTGCGAGAGCGCGGCGAATTCGAGGAGTTTCGGGATGCGTTCACGGATGGTGGCCGTGGGCAGCCCGAAGTAGCGGCCGTACACCAGCAGGTTCTCGGCGCAGTCGAAGTCCGGGTCCAGCGTGTCCATCTGGCTCACCACGCCAAGCTGCGCCTTGATGGCCAGGGCGTCGCGCGGCATGTCCTGGCCGAAGGCGGTGATGGTGCCGGCGTCGGGCGCGGTCAGGCCCAGGCACATGCGGATGGTGGTGGTCTTGCCAGCGCCGTTGGGCCCGATCACGCCCAGGCATTCGCCCGGGCCGATGGCAAAACTCAGGTCGTTCACCACGGTGCTCTCGCCATAGCGTTTGACCAGGTGCCGGCATTCGAACAGGGCGTCTTTCATGTGCCGGCATTGTGCCCGCTCGCCCCGGGGCGCCGGGGGCCGGCCCCTACAATGCGGGGCTGCCCGCGAGGGTCTTGTCCCCGTCACCGTCCTGCCCACCCATGTCATTCGCCGTTGCCCTGCAATACGTCTTCCCGAAGCGCGCACTCACTGTGTTTGGGGGCTGGGTGGCCAATGGCCGCTGGGGCGGCATCACGCAGTGGATCATCCGCCGCTTCATCCGCAAGTACGGCGTGAACATGGCCGAGGCCGCGAACCCCGACCCGCAGGCCTACGCCAGCTTCAACGAGTTTTTCACGCGCGCGCTGCGCGCCGACGCCCGCCCGCTGGCCGATGCGGCGTTTGTCTGCCCGGTGGATGGCGCCATCAGCCAGTTCGGCGCGATCGCGCGCGACCAGATCTACCAGGCCAAGGGCCACACCTACAGCACGCGCGCGCTGGTGGGCGGGGACGCCGCCCTGGCCGCACAGTTCGACGACGGCGCCTTCGCCACCATCTACCTCAGCCCGCGCGACTACCACCGCATCCACATGCCGGCGGCGGCCACGCTGCGCCGCATGATCCACGTGCCGGGCGACCTGTTCTCGGTCAACCCGGCCACGGCCCAGGGTGTGCCCGGTCTGTTCGCGCGCAACGAGCGTGTGGTCTGCGTGTTCGACCTGCAGGTGGGTGAGACCACCGTGCCCTTCGTGCAGGTGCTGGTGGGCGCGACCATCGTGGGCAGCATGGCCACCACCTGGCACGGCGTGGTGAACCCGCCGCGCCCGGGCACGGTGCGCGAGTGGTCTTACGACGACAGCCCGGTGCATTTGCAGCGCGGCGAGGAAATGGGCCGCTTCCTGCTCGGCTCCACCGTGGTGCTGCTGTGGCCGCGCGACACCCTCGCCTTCAACCCCGAATGGGCGCCCGGCAACGCCGTGCGCCTGGGCGAGGCCATGGGCCAGGCCCTCTGACGGTTTCTTTTTTCTGGAGTTCTCATGACCACGCTCGGCACCCCTCTGTCTCCTTCGGCCACCCGGGTCATGCTGCTTGGCTCGGGCGAGCTTGGCAAGGAAGTGCTGATCGCGCTGCAGCGCCTGGGCGTGGAGACCATCGCGGTGGACCGTTACGAGAACGCCCCGGGCCAGCAGGTGGCGCACCACGCGCGCACCATCACCATGAGCGACCCGGCGCAGCTCAAGGCGCTGATCGAGGCCGAGCGCCCGCACCTGGTGGTGCCCGAGATCGAGGCCATTGCCACGCCCATGCTGCAAGAGCTGGAGGCCGCTGGCGTGGTGCGCGTGATCCCCACCGCGCGCGCCGCGCGCCTGACCATGGACCGCGAAGGCATCCGCCGCCTCGCCGCGGAAACGCTGGGCCTGCCCACCAGTCCTTACCGGTTCTGCGATTCGCTCGACGAGTTGCAAGCCGCCATCGACGCAGGCATCGGTTACCCCTGCATCGTCAAGCCCGTGATGAGCAGCAGCGGCAAGGGCCAGAGCAAGATCGATGGCCCGGCCGACGTGAAGGCCGCCTGGGACTATGCGATGTCGGGCGGGCGCGTCAGCCCTGGCCGCGTGATCGTCGAGGGCTTCATCGACTTCGACTACGAGATCACCCAGCTCACCGTGCGCGCCAAGGGCGCCAGCGGCGACGTCGAGACGCATTTCTGCGACCCGATCGGCCACGTGCAGGTGAGTGGCGACTACGTGGAGAGCTGGCAGCCGCACCCGATGACGCCCAAGGCCCTGGCCGAATCGCGCCGCATCGCCAAGGCCGTGACCGACGACCTCGGCGGCCAAGGGCTGTTCGGCGTGGAACTGTTCGTCAAGGGCGACCAGGTGTGGTTCAGCGAGGTCAGCCCGCGCCCGCACGACACCGGCATGGTGACCATGATCACCCAGTGGCAGAACGAGTTCGAGCTGCACGCCCGCGCCATCCTGGGCCTGCCGGTCTCCACCGCGCTCAAGAGCCCGGGCGCCAGCGCCGTCATCTACGGTGGCGTGGAGGCCGTGGGCATTGCTTTTGACGGTGTGGACGAGGCCCTGCAGGTGCCGCAGACCGAGCTGCGCCTGTTTGGCAAGCCCGAGAGCTTCACCCGGCGCCGCATGGGCGTGGCGCTGGCGCACGACGCCGACGTGGAGCGCGCCCGCACCCAGGCCAAGCTGGCGGCCTCGAAGGTCCGGCCGCGCCAGGCCTGAGCCCGGGCCAAGATTTTTTTTGCATCCGGCTGCATCCAAAACGCCGGTTGGCGAGTAGTGGAAGCAGTGGCGCCGTTTTTGCGCTGCTGCCCACAACCCAACCCCGAGGAGTTTTGCCATGCTGTTCAAATCCACCCTGGCCGCGGCCGCCGTGCTCGCCATGACCGCCTGCGCTTCCAACATGGGCGCGCCCGCCATGATGTATTCGCAGGCCAGCCTGCCCGATGCCGTGAAGGTGCCTGCCGGCCACAAGGTCGCCATGGAAACCGTGGGCGTCGGCCAGATCACCTACGAATGCAAGCCCAAGGCCAACATGGCCGGCCAGTTCGAATGGGTGTTCGGCGGCCCCGACGCCAAGCTGCTGGACCGCAGCGGCAAGCAGGTCGGCAAGTACTACGGCCCGCCCGCCACCTGGGAAGCCATGGACGGTTCCAAGTTCACCGCCACGCAGCTGGCCGTGGCGCCCAACGGCGACGGCAACATCCCGCTGCAGCTCGTGAAGGCCAACCCGGCCATGGGCATGGGTGCCATGAGCGGCGTGACCTACACCCAGCGCGTGGCCACCAAGGGCGGCGTGGCGCCGTCCTCCGCCTGCGGTGCCGCCAATGTGGGCGCCAAGCAGGTCGTGCAGTACCAGGCCGACTACATCTTCTACAAAGCGTCCTGATGGTGCGAGGCCGGCGGGGGCCTTGCGGCCCCGCCGGCCTCGCCGATCGGCTAGGATGGCCGGCAGTCCCCCCGGCGCGCGCCCGCGCCGAGGCTCTTGCGCCTTCCGAGCCCGACCGCCCTTGCCTCCATCCGACCCCGACGCTTTCGACCACGATGCCGCCCTGGCCGCCTGTGCGCGGGGCGATCGTGCGGCCCTGCGCCGCCTGTACGAGCACGAAGGCCGTTACCTGATGGGGGTGGCGCTGCGCATCGTGCGCGACCGCGCCACCGCCGAGGACGTCTTGCACGACGCATTCATGAACATCTGGACCCGCGCCGCCACCTTCGATGCCCGCCGCGGTGCGGGCCGGGGGTGGATGTACGGCATCGTGCGCCACCGCGCGCTGGATGCCGTGCGCGCGGGCGCGCGCACCGTCTCGGCCGACGAGTCGCAAATGGACGCGCTGCAGGCCGAAGACCCGCCCGCCGCGCCCGACATGGCCGAGGCCTTCGCGCTGCGCGCCGACCTTGGCCGGCTCGACGACTGCCTGGCGCGCCTGGACACGCCCAAGCGCAACTGTGTGCTCTACGCCTACCTCGACGGCTGCAGCCACGGCGAGATCGCCGAGCGCCTCGGCGCGCCGCTGGGCTCGGTCAAAGCCTGGATCCGCCGGGGGCTGGCCTCGTTGCGGGAGTGCCTGGCATGACGGCACACGACCCCATCGACGAACTGGCCGCGGCCTACGTGCTGGGCACGCTCTCGGCCGCTCAGCGGCGCGAGGTGCAGGCCCGCTTGCCCAACGATGCCGCCTTGCGCGACGCCGTCGATGGGTGGGAGGGCCGCCTGCTGCCGCTGACCGCGCTGGTCGAGGCGGTAGAGCCTTCCCCGGCGCTGTGGACGCGGATCGAACGCGCCATTGCTCCCCCGCGCGCACCGGCCCGGGCCAGTGCGTGGCAGACCTGGTGGAGCAGCCTGGGCTTCTGGCGCGCGGTGGCCGCCACCGGTTTCGTGGCGGCCTCGGTGGTCGCGCTGCTGCCCGCCACCGGCCTGTTCGCCCCCGCCGCGCCCCGCTACATGGTGGTGCTGGTCGCACCCAATGGCACGGCCCCGGGCTGGGTGGTGCAGACCAGCGGGAGCGGCAGCTTGCGCCTGGTGCCGCTGGGCACCACGGCCGTGCCCGAGCAGCGCTCGCTGCAGTTCTGGACCAAGGCCGACGACTGGAACGCCCCGGTCTCGCTGGGCCTGGTGCAGCCGGGCCAGCCGCTGGAAGTCAAGCTCGACCAGCTGCCGCCGCTGGTGCCCAACCAGCTGTTCGAGATCACGCTGGAGCCCTACAACGGCTCGCCCACCGGCCGCCCGACCGGGCCGATCCTCTACATCGGGCGCGCGGTCAAGCTGACCTGAGCGGCAGGCTGCGCGGGCGCTGGCCCGTGAGCGCGAACAGGGCGTTGGCCACCGCGGGCGCGATCGGCGGCAGGCCCGGCTCGCCCACCCCTTCGGGCGGCGCGCTGCTGGGCAAGACCAGCACCTCGACCATCGGCATCTCGGGAAAGCGCAGCACCGGCTGGTCGTGGAAGTTGCTGGCCTGCACCTGGCCGTTGACGATGTTCACCTCGCCATACAAAGCCGCCGAGAGCCCGTAGACGATGGCGCTCTCCATCTGCTGCACGATGCCGGCCGGGTTGACCGCCGTGCCGCAGTCGATCGCGCACCACACGCGGTGCACCCGGATCGACTTGTCGGCGCCCACGGACACCTCGGCCACCTGCGCCACGATGCTGCCAAAGGACTCGTGCAACGCGAGGCCGCGCGCGGTCTTTGCGCCATCGGGTGCGGGCGCCGAGGCCGTGCCCCAGCCGCCGGCCTTGGCCGCTGCCTGCAGCACCGCGAGGTGCCGGGGGTGGCGCTGCAGCAGGCGTTCGCGAAACGCCAGCGGGTCGGTGCCGACGGCGTGCGCGGCCTCGTCGATGAAGCTCTCCTTGAAGAAGGCCTGGTGCGAATGGCCCACCGAGCGCCAGAAACCCACCTGCAAGGGCAGGGCGACGGCGGCGTGTGCGATGCGCGCGGCCGGCCATTCGTAGGGCTGGTCGAACGCGCCCTCGGACGTGGTCTTGTCCGGCCCGCCGCCGGGCAGGCCGAACAGGCGGCCCAGCGCCTGCGGCACGATGGCCTGGCCCGCGCTGGTGTTCTGCCAGGCCACCAGTTGCCCCTGGGCATCGAAGCCGGCCTTGAAGCGCGAGACGCAAGCCGGGCGGTAGATGTCGTGGCGCAGGTCCTGCTCGCGCGACCACATCGTCTGCACCGGCGCGCCAGGCACGGCCTTGGCGATGGTGGCGGCCTGGGCGATGAAGTCCACCTCCAGCCGCCGGCCGAAACCGCCGCCGAGCAGCAGCACGTGAACCGTCACCGCCTCGGCGGGCAGGCCCAGCGCGTCGGCCGCGGCCTTGCGCGCCAGGCCCGGCACCTGGGTCGACACCCAGACCGTGGCGCGGTCGCCGTCGAAGCGCACCGTGCAGTTCATCGGCTCCATGGTGGCGTGCGCGAGGTAGGGCGCGCGGTACTCCGCCTCGATGGTGCGCACCGCGCCGGCCAGGGCCGCGTCCACGTCGCCTTCGGTGAAGAAGGCGAAACCCTTCTCGGTGTCCAGTGTGCGGGCCAGTTGCTCGATGGCGGCGGCGCTGTGGAAGTCCGCGAGCTCGCCCGCGTCCCATTCGATCTTCAGGGCCTCGGCCGCCTGCTTGGCGCGCCAGGGGTGGTCGGCAATCACGGCCACGCCGCCGGTGCCGCCGTGGCTGGGCTCGAACGAAACCACGGTGCGCACGCCCGGCATGGCCTGGGCGGCGGCCGCGTCGAACCGGACGGCGCGCCCGCGCAGGGTGCGGCACATCTGCACGCTTGCGTGCAGCAGGCCCTCGGGCCGGGCGTCGATGCCGAAGCGCGCACTGCCATCGGCCTTGCTCGCGGCCTCGATGCGGTTCGTCGGGCGGCCAATCAGATTGAACTGTGCGGGCGTCTTGAGCGTGGGCGAGCGCGGCAGGCGCTGCTGCGCGGCCGCGCCGGCCAGGCTGCCGTAGCCCGCGCGCTGCCCGGCCGGGCCGAGCACCTCGCCGTTCCCGGTGCGGCAATGGGCGGGATCGGTGTTCCACTGCCGGGCTGCCGCGTTCACCAGCATCTCGCGCGCCGATGCCCCGGCCTCGCGCATCGGCAGCCACAGGTCTTTCACGCTCGAAGAGCCGCCGGTCATCATCACGCCGATCTCACGCATGGCCTTGGCCGCCATCCAGCGCGCCGCGTCCAGCACCCGGCTCTCGCTGTCCGGGTGCACCGGCAGGCCGTCCACCACGGTGGCGATGTTGTTGTAAATCTTGTCGATGGGCGAGGCCTCGAAGCGCACGCGCGACCAGTCGGCGTCCAGCTCGTCGGCCAGCAGCATGCACAGCGAGGTGGCCACACCCTGGCCCATCTCGCTCTTGGCCAGCATCACGGTGACGCTGCCATCCGCATCAATCTTCACCCAGCCATTCAGAGCGGCCTCGTTCGCCCCCACGGGCAGCGGCTGGGCGGTGGTGAGCCGCTGGCGCGGCGGCAGCACGGACCAGCCCAGCACCAGTGCGCCGCTGGCGGCGAGGGTGCCGAGGATGAATTTGCGTCGGGTGGTGGCCATGGGGTGTCCTGAAGGGCGTCGGCGCAGCTTAATCCGGAATCGGCCCACCCCGCACGCACCACCGGGACCCCCTGGGCTGGTGAAAGCCCCAGGATTCGCTTTGTTACAAACGGTTAGCATTGCTCCATTGATGCAATGGGGGCAACGATGGGTGGAGTTCGTGGCTGGGCGGTCGCACTGGCCTTGTTGGCCGCAGCGCTGTTGTCGGGGTGTGCCGCGAGCGGCCACAGCTATGGGGCGGTGTCCAGCGCGCTGCCGCCTTTGACGGACAAGGCCTGCCGGGTTTTCTTCTACCGCACCGATTCGATGTTCGGTGCGGCCATGCAGCCCGAGATCCTGCTGGACGGCCAGCGCGTGGGCAAGTCCCAGCCTGGCGGCTTTTTCTACGTGGACACGCACCCGGGCCGCCATCTGGCGACCTCACAGACCGAGAACGAGGCGCGCCTGGAATTCGACATCGAACCTGGCCAGACGATGTATGTCGCGTCCAGCATCACGTTCGGTGTGCTGGTCGGCCGTATCCAGCTGAACTTGCAGCCCGAAGCGCTGGCCTTGTCGGAGCTCTCGCCCCTTCGGTACACCGGCGTCGGGTCGTTGCCGGCCGGCTCGCCCGGCCTGGCGCCCGCGCCAGCCGCAGGCGCCTCCCCACCGGCGGCGGCCAGCCCCAAGGCCCGGGCGCGCGTGACGATGGCCGACCTGGAGGCCTTGCTGCCACCCCCGTCTGCTGGAGCCGCACGATGAGCTGGCGCGCCGTTGTCCTGGTGGCGGGGGTCGCCGCAAGCGCTTGCGCATCGGCGTTGGAGCCCGACGCCCTGTTCGCCAAGCTGGCGCCCAGCGTCTGGACGGTGGTGGCCACCGATGCGCAGGCGCGCAACCAGTCCCAGGGCAGTGCGGTGGTGATCGGGCCGGGTCGCCTGGTCACCAACTGCCATGTGCTGGCGCGCATGACGCGCTTCCAGGTGGTCAAGAGCAACGTCAGCTTTGGCGGCAGGCTGGAGTTTCCCGACCCGGAACACGATCTCTGCCAGATCCAGGTGGACAACTTCCAGGCGCCGGCGGTCGAGCTGGCGCCGCGAGATGCCTTGCGGGTGGGTGCGCGTGTCTATGCCATCGGCACCCCCCAGGGCCTGGAGGCCACGTTGAGCGACGGCCTGATCTCCGGCCTGCGCCGCGACGACCAGGGTGAACTGCTGTTCATCCAGACCACCGCGCCCATTTCGCCCGGCTCCAGCGGAGGGGGCCTGTTCGATGCCGAAGGGCGGTTGATCGGCATCACCACGCTGATGCGGCGCGAGGCGCAGAACATCAACCTGGCCGTGCCGGCGCACCGCGTCACCGAGCTGCCCGGGCGGGGGCGCGAATTGCTGGAGCAGCGTGCCGCCGCCCACACCGCCCGGTTGCCGCCCGCGCCTGTGGCCGGGTCTTCCGCGGCCGTGCCGCCGACGTCCCAGCGGCGGGCGGGCGACTGGTTCGACTATGTCGTGACGGACTCGCAGACACAGCTCAAGAGCACGGTCAGCCTGAAGGTGGATCGCGTGGACGGCAGCCGGGTCGTTTTCAACGGCGGCAGCCGGGTGGAGGACGAAACCGGCCTTGTGCTGGATTCGTCGTCGGCCGCGCTGCTGGAGCTCGATCTGGTGACACCACCGGGCGGCTGGGCGCCGGGCGGGAAGGTGCTCAGCGGGGTGCAGTCCTTCCAGTTCTCGACCACGAAGGGGGGCGGCACCACGACGTTCGACGTCACGGCGGTGGCGTCTCCCCCTCAGGCGATCCGCCTGGGCGAGAGCGAATACAACGCGGTGCGCATCGATGTGCGCGGGTGGACCTCCCGCCTGCCGGACCACCGCGTCGCGGTCGCGACCATCCGCTACCAGGGAACGGTGTGGTACTCGCCGGACCTGATGCGCGTCGTTCGCTTCACGCTGGAGCGGCTGGGCAGCACCAGCCGCCGGGAAACCCTGGAGCTGGTGCGCGCGGGCCGGGGCTGAGCGGCCCTGCTTTACTGGAACGCGACTTCCGCGAAGCTGCGCAGCTTGCGGCTGTGCAGCTGCTCGGTGCCGCCTTCGCGCAGGATGTCGATGGCGCGGATGCCGATGCGCAGGTGCTGGTCCACGCGCTCGCGGTAGAAGTGGTTGGCCATGCCGGGCAGCTTGATCTCGCCGTGCAGGGGTTTGTCGCTCACGCACAGCAGGGTGCCGTAGGGCACGCGGAAGCGAAAGCCATTGGCGGCGATGGTGGCGGACTCCATGTCCAGCGCCACCGCGCGCGATTGCGAGAAGCGGCGCTGGGGCATGTTGTCGGGCAGCAGTTCCCAGTTGCGGTTGTCGGTGCTGGCCACGGTGCCGGTGCGCATGATGCGCTTGAGCTCCGCAGGGGGCACGCCGGTCACGTCGGCCACGGCGGCTTCGAGCGCGAGCTGGATTTCCGCCAGCGCAGGAATGGGCACCCACAGCGGGAGTTCTTCGTCCAGCACGTGGTCTTCGCGCACGTAGGCGTGGGCCAGCACGTAGTCGCCCAGCTGCTGGCTGGTGCGCAGGCCGGCGCAGTGGCCGAGCATGAGCCAGGCGTGCGGGCGCAGCACGGCGATGTGGTCGGTGATGGTCTTGGCGTTGGCCGGGCCCACACCGATGTTGACCATGGTGATGCCGCTGCGGTCTTCGCGCAGCAGGTGGTAGCCGGGCATTTGTGGCAGGCGCGGCGGGGCGTGGCCGAGTTCGTCGCCGTCCTCGGCGGCCAGGCCGGTGCGGCGCATCACCACGTTGCCGGGTTCGACGAAGGCCACGTACTCGCTGTCGGGGTCGGCCATCTCGGCGTGGCCGAGTTTGATGAATTCGTCGATGTAGAACTGGTAGTTGGTGAACAGCACGAAGTTCTGGAACCACTCGGGCGCGGTGCCGGTGTAGTGGCGCAGGCGCTGCAGCGAGTAGTCCACCCGGGGTGCGGTGAACAGCGAGAGCGGGTGCGCCTCGCCCGCGCGGGGTTCGTGCGTGCCGTTGGCGATGCCGTCGTCCATGGCAGTGAGGTCGGGCAGGTCGAACACGTCGCGCATGAGCGCGCGGCGCATCACGTCCATGCTGCCTTCCACGTGGTCGTGTTCGGCGAACGAGAAGTGGATGGGAATGGGCTGCGTGCTGGTGCCCACCTCCAGCTCACCGCCGTGGTTGGCCAGCAGCAGTCGGAACTGCTCCAGGTAGTAGTCGCTGTAGAGGTCGGGGCGGGTGAGGGTGGTTTCGTAGCGCCCGGGGCCGGCCACGAAGCCGTAGCTCAGGTGGCTCGGCGGCTGGTTGACCACGTTCTGGCGCAGCACGCTGTGGGTGTGCAGCCGCACGTAGGGATAGCAGGCGCGCACATGGGTGTGGCTGAAATCGCCGCCGGCGACGAAGTCGCGCATGGCCTGGCGCAGGAACTCGACGCTGTCGTGGTAGATGCGCTGCACCTGGGCCAGCGCCTCGGCGGGGTCCTTGAAGACGAGTGGTGCGGTGTAGGCGGGTGTTTTTTGCATGCGTTATTGTGGCGCGCCGTTGCCTGGCACCGCAGGAATGCGGAAACTGAAAGGAAAACCCATGCTGCCCCTCGCCCCGCCCGATTGGACCCACGCCGCCGCCGCCCTGGCCGCCGCGCTGGGCTGCGGGTTGCTGATTGGTGTCGAGCGCGAGCGCCGCAAGGGTCAGGGCCCCAAGCGGGCGTTCGCCGGCTTGCGCACCTTCGCGCTGGTGTGCGTGAGCGGGGCGGCGGCCGCGCTGCTGCCGCAGCCCGGGCTGGTGCCGATTGGCGCGGCGTTCGTGGCGGCGCTGGGGGTGGTGGCGTACGCGCGCGACCGCTCCGATGACCCCGGCGTGACCACCGAGGTGGCGCTGTTGCTGACCTACGTGATCGGCGTGGTGTGTGTCTGGCAGCTGCCGCTGGCGGCCGCCCTGGCCGCGGGCCTGACGGCGCTGCTGGCCGCGCGAGAGCGGCTGCACCGTTTCGTGAATGAATGGCTGCGCCCGGCGGAGATCCGCGACGGCATTGCGCTGGCCGCGCTGGTGCTGGTGGCGCTGCCGCTGATGCCGGACCGGCCTTTGTGGGGGCCGGTGCTCAACCCGGCCACGCTTGTGCAACTGCTGGCGCTGCTGCTGGCGGTGCAGTCGCTGGCCCATCTGTGCCGGCGGCTGTTGCAGGCGCGGCATGCGGTGGCGTTTTCGGCTTTCGCCTCGGGCTTCGTGTCGAGCACGGCGACCATCGCCACGCTGGGCATGAGCGCGCGCCAATCGGGTGAAGAGGCGCGCCTGATGGCCGGGGGCGGTTTGCTGTCGTGCGTGGCGACCTTGCTGCAGATGCTGATGGTGGCCGCGGCGGTCCGTCCGGCCTGGCTCTCCATCTTGTGGTTGCCGACGCTGGGCGCGGCGCTGCTGGCCGTGGTGTGGGGGGCGTGGCTGGTGCGCGGGGCGCCCGTGGCGCTGGGCAGCACGATGGGCTCGTCACCCCATACCGAGGGGCCGGGGGCGGCGCAAGGCGACCGGATGTTCAGCCTGTGGGGTGCCACGGCCATTGCGGCCTTGCTGGCCGGCATCCAGGTTCTGGTGCATGCGCTGGACCTCTGGCTGGGCGAGGCCGGCATGCTGGCCGGCACCCTGCTTGCGGCGCTGCTGGACCTGCACTCGGCGTTGGCGGCGGTCTTCGCCTCCAGCGGGCCGCCTGCGGGCGGCGTGCCCTGGGCGGTGATGCTGGCGCTGGGGGTGCACGCCTTGAGCAAGAGCGTCACCGCCGCCTTGAGCGGCGGGGTTCGCTACGCCACGTGGCTGGTGCCCGGGTTGCTGGCGCACACCGCCGTGTGCATGGCGCTGCTGGTCGCGCTGCGCTGAGCCCGCTCAGGCTGGTTTGACCGGTTCGCGCATGGTCACGAACTCTTCCGCCGCCGTGGGGTGGATGCCGATGGTGCTGTCGAACACCGCCTTGGTCGCGCCGGCCTTGAGCGCCACCGCGAAGCCCTGCACGATCTCGCCCGCCTCGGCGCCCACCATGTGCAGACCCACCACGCGGTCGCTCTTCGTGTCCACCACCAGCTTCATCAGCGTGCGCTCGGTGCTGCCCGAGAGCGTGTGCTTGAGCGCCTTGAACTCGCTGCGGAAGATGGTCACCTCGCCATGCTGCTTGCGCGCATCGGCCTCGCTCAGGCCCACGGTGCCGATGCTGGGGTGGGTGAAGACGGCGGTGGGAATGAAGTCGTAGGCCATGCTGCGCGGCGGCTTGCCGGCGGCCGGTCCGAAGAGCTGGTCCACCACCACCATGGCCTCACCCAGGGCCACGGGCGTGAGCTGGATGCGGTTGGTGACGTCGCCGACGGCCAAGATGGAGGGCACGCTGGTCCGGTAGTGCTCGTCGACGATCACCTCGCCGTTCTTGCCCTGGGCCACGCCCACCGCCTCCAGGCCCAGTCCGCCCACCGTGGGCACGCGGCCGGTGGCGTACAGCACGGCATCGGCCATCACCTCGCCGCCGCCCTTGAGCGCCACCCGCAGGCCGTCGTCGGTCTTGGCGATGGTGGCCACGTCGGCGCCGAGCCGCAGGTCCACGCCGGCCTTGGTCATCTCGTTGGCGACGAAGTGGCGGATCTCGTCGTCGAAGCCGCGCAGGATCTGCTCGCCCCGGTACAGCTGCGTCACTTTCGAACCCAGGCCGTTGAAGATGGATGCGAACTCGCTGGCGATGTAGCCGCCGCCCACGATGAGCAGGCGCTGGGGGAAGGGCTCGAGGTCGAAGATGGCGTTGGAGTCGATGACGTGCTCGCGGCCCTCGATCTCGGGCACGCTGGGCCGCCCGCCGGTGGCGATGAGGATGTGTTTCGCCGTGAAGCGCTTCTCGCCGGCCTCGCCGTTGGGCTTGAGTGCCACGGCCTGCGGGCCGTCGATGCGCGCGAAGGCGTCGAACACGGTCACGCCCGAGCCGGTCAGCAGGTTGCCGTAGATGCCATTGAGCCGGCTGATCTCCCTGGCGCGCCGGGCCTTGAGCGTGGCCCAGTTGAAACGGGGTTGTTCTTCCAGCTCCCAGCCAAAGCCGTGCGACTCCTCGAAAGCCTCCCCGTAATGCGCCGCGTAGCTGTAGAGCTTCTTCGGGATGCAGCCCACGTTCACGCAGGTGCCGCCCAGGCCGTCGGTGCCCAGCATTTCGGCCAGCGCCACGCGCGCGCCGCGCTGCGCGGCCATGCGGGCGGCGCGCACGCCGCCGCTGCCGCCGCCGATCACGAAAAGGTCAAAGTCGAAAGTGGATGTGCTCATGGTGCGTGTTGTCCGGGCTCGAAGCCCTTGAGTTCCTGGCGAATGAAATCGATGAAAGCGCGCGTGCGCGCGGGCAGCAGGCGGGCGTGGGGATACACGACGTGGATCGGGCGCGGCGCGTCCACAAAATCGTCCAGCACGGTCTGCAGCGCGCCCGATTGCAGCAGCGGGGCCACCTGGTACGAGAGGAACTGGCCGAAACCCGCGCCGTCCGCGCAGGCCTGCACCGCCGGGGCAATGTGATTGAACTCCAGGTTGCCACCGACGGTGAGTTTGAAGGTCTTGTGGCCGTCCTGGAAGCGCCCCCAGTGGGGCGCGTGCCCCACCAGCCGCACGCAGTTGGCCTTGAGCAGGTCGTTGGGGTGCCGTGGCAGGCCGTGTTCTCGCAGGAAGGCCGGGCTGGCCACGATCACGCGGCGGATCTCGCCCAGCGGCAGCGCGACCAGGCTGGAGTCTTCCAGGTGCGCGATGCGGATGCCCACGTCGACACCTTCTTCCAGCAGGTTCACCACCCGGTCCATGAGCATCACGCGGCAGTGCACCTGGGGGTGGCGCTGCACGAAGCGCGTGACGACGGGGGCCACGTGCATCTGGCCGAACAGCACCGGGGCGGTGATGGTGAGCTGGCCGGCGGGTTCGCCCGCATCGTTCTTGAGCGCGGCCTCGGCGTCGTCCACCGCCGCCAGCAACTGGCGGCAGCTCTCGAGGTGGCGCCGGCCCTCCTCGGTGAGCGAGATGCGGCGCGTGGTGCGGTTGAACAGGCGCACACCCAGGTCGGCCTCGTAGGCGGCGAGCGAGCGCACCACGGCCGGCAGCGAGGTGCCCAGCGCCCAGGCCGCCGCCGTGAGACTGCCGGCGTCGGCGATCTGCACGAAGGTGGTCATGGCGCGGAACTTGTCCATGCGGCATTAAACCGATTTATGGAGCAGTCTTGTGCGTGCAGGGGTATTTGTGAATGTGGTTGCAAGAAAGAAGATGGCGTCTTTCCTCTTCAGGAGCGACCCATGACCCCTTCCTTCCATGCGGGCGAGCAGGCGATGCAGGTGCGTGCCGGTGTGCAGGCGCAGATGGCGCAGATCGGCCCGCGCGTGTTGCGCGACCACATGCCCGACCAGCACCGCGAGTTCTTTGCCCTGCTCCCCTTCTTGCTGGTGGGCAGCGTGGACGCGCAGGGCCAGCCCTGGGCCAGCGTGCTGGCGGGCGCCCCAGGTTTCCTGCAATCGCCCGATGCCAGGCACCTGCACATCCGCGCCCGGCCCCTGCCGCACGACCCGCTGAATGCGACGCTGCGCGAGGGCGCGCCGCTGGGCCTGCTGGGCATCGAGCCGCACACGCGCCGGCGCAACCGCATGAACGGCACCGCATCGCTGCAGGGCGATGGTTTCACGGTGGAGGTGGGCCAGAGCTTTGGCAATTGCCCGAAGTACATTCAGCCGCGCGAAGCGGCGTGGGTGCCGCAGGCGCCGGCGGGGCGGCTCGCTTTCGAGGGGCCTGGCCTGGACGAGGATGCGCGCGCCATGGTCCGCGCCGCCGACACCTTCTTCATTGCCACCGCCCATCCCCAGGCCGTCGCGGGGGGTGAGCGCAGCCATGGGGTGGACGTGTCGCACCGGGGCGGCCCGCCGGGGTTCGTGAAGGTCGATGGCGAGGTGCTGACCGTGCCCGACTACATGGGCAACCACTTCTTCAACACGCTGGGCAACATCGCCCTGCACCCCAAGGCCGGTCTGCTGTTCGTGGACTTCGACCGGGGCGACCTGCTGTACCTCGCGGTGCAGGCCCAGGTGGTGTGGGACGGCAGCGTGCGCCTGCTGCGCATGCAGGTGACCCACGCGCGGCGGGTGCAGGGCGCCCTGCCGCTGCGCTGGGCAACCCCCGGGTGATGCTCAGTAGGTGTAGACGCCGCGACCGGTCTTGCGGCCCAGGTAGCCGGCGGCCACCATTTCCTTGAGCAGCGGCGCAGGGCGGTACTTGCTGTCGTTGAATTCGGCCATGTAGACGTTCATCACGGCCAGGCACACGTCCAGGCCGATCATGTCGGCCAGGGCCAGCGGGCCGATGGGCTGGTTGGTGCCGAGCTTCATGCCGGCGTCGATGTCTTCGGCCGTCGCGATGCCTTCGGCCAGCACGAAGAAGGCCTCGTTGATCATGGGCACGAGAATGCGGTTGACGACGAAGCCCGGTGCGTTCTTCACCGTGATGGGCGACTTGCCCAGGGCCTCGGCCAGCGCCTTCACCGCGTCGTGCGTGGCGTCGCTGGTCTGCAGGCCGCGGATGATCTCCACCAGCGCCATCATGGGCACGGGGTTGAAGAAATGCATGCCGATGAAGCGGTCGGGCCGCTGGGTGGCGGCGGCCAGCTTGGTGATGCTGATGGAGCTGGTGTTGGTGGCCACGATCACCTCGGGCGCGAGCAGGCCGTCGAGCTGCTGCAGGATCTTGATCTTCAGGCCTTCGTTCTCGGTGGCGGCTTCGATCACGAGCTGCGCGCCCTTGAGGTCTTCGTAGTTCGTCGAGCCCTTGATCAGGGCGAGCGCCTGGTCTTTGTCCGCGGCGGTGATCTTCTCTTTCTTGATCAGCCGGTCCAGGCTGCCCGCGACCGTGGCCAGGCCCTTGTCGACCGCGGCCTGAGCGATGTCGACCATCACCACTCGGATGCCGCGCGTGGCGCAGGCCTGTGCAATGCCGTTGCCCATGGTGCCCGAGCCGATGATGCCGACGGTGTTGATGCTGTTCATGAAGACGCTGCTCCTGTTCAAAAATCCGTGAAAACCCGGCGTCGCCGGCGTGTCTTTCCTAGGCGGTGCTGCCTAACCGGGCGCGAGGCCCTGTGCTACCTTGACCGTTGATTGTCGCGCACGCCTTGCACAGCGCTGACCACCCCGGAGACACCATGTTCGACTACATCATCGTTGGCGGCGGATCGGCCGGCTGCGTGCTGGCCTCCCGCCTCAGCGAAGACCCCCACACGCGGGTGGCCCTGCTCGAGGCCGGCCCAGCCGACAGCAGCGTGCTGATCCATTGCCCCGCGGGCCTGGCCCTGCTGGCCAAGAACGGCCAGGCCAACTGGGGCCTGCAGACCGTGCCCCAGCCCGGGTTGAACGGCCGGCGGGGTTACCAGCCGCGCGGCAAGGTGCTGGGCGGATCGAGTTCGGTCAACGCCATGATCTACGCGCGCGGCCACGCCAGCGACTACGACGGCTGGGCCGCGCAGGGCAACCCGGGCTGGTCGTTCAACGAGGTGCTGCCGTACTTCAAGCGCGCCGAGCACAACGAGCGCGGCGCCGACGCGTGGCACGGCCAGGGCGGCCCGCTCAACGTGATGGACCTGCGCAGCCCCAACGCCTTCCTGCCCGCGTTCGTCCAGGCTGGCGCGCAGGCGGGTTACCCGATCAACACCGACTTCAACGGCCCGGAGCAGGAGGGCGTTGGCGTCTACCAGGTGACGCACAAGAACGGCGAGCGCCACAGCGCGGCCAAGGCCTACCTCACGCCGCACCTGGGGCGGCCCAACCTGCAGGTGATCACGAACGCGCTCACCACCCGCGTGGTGACCGACACCGAGCACGACGGCACGGTGCGCGCCGCGGGCGTGGAATACCGGGGCAACGGTGGACGCGGCCCGCTGCAGATCCTGCGGCTGAAGGAGGGCGGCGAGGTGGTGCTGAGCGCGGGCGCCTTCGGCTCGCCACAGTTGCTCATGCTCTCGGGCATCGGCGAGGCCGCGCACCTGCGCGAACACGGCATCACCCCGGTGCACGATCTGCCGGGCGTGGGCCAGAACCTGCACGACCACGTGGACGTGGTGATGGTGGTCAACGCGCCAAAGGTCAAGGACCTGTTCGGCCTTTCGCTCACCGGCGTGGCGCGGGTGGTGCGCGGCATCTTCGAATGGCGTGGCCAGCGCAGCGGGATGCTGACCACCAACTTCGCGGAAGCGGGGGGCTTCATCAAGAGTTCGCCCGAGGAGCCGATTCCCGACCTGCAGCTGCACTTCGTGGTCGGCAAGTTGGTGGACCATGGCCGCAAGACGGTGTTCGGCCACGGCTACTCGTGCCATGTGTGCCTGCTGCGCCCCCGCAGCCGGGGCAGCCTGCGGCTGGCCAGCGCCGATCCGCAGGCCGCACCGCTGATCGATCCGGCGTTCCTGCAGGACGCGGACGACACCGCCCGGCTGGTGCTGGGCTTCAAGCGCATGAGGGCGTTGCTGCAGCAACCCGCGCTCACGCGCCATGGCGGCACGGAGTCGGCTTCGTCGGCCCAGGCGCAGAGCGATGCGCAGATCGAGCAGTTCATCCGGAACCACGCCGACACCATTTACCACCCCGTCGGCACCTGCCGCATGGGACCGCATGGCGCCCCGGGCGGGCGGGACGTGGTGGACGCGAGGTTGCGCGTGCACGGCGTGGCCGGCCTGCGCGTGGTGGACGCGTCGGTGATGCCCAGCGTGGTCGGCGGCAACACCAATGCCCCGGTGATCATGATGGCGGAGAAAGCGGTCGATATGATCCGTCACGACCGATCCCTCACCTCTCCCCACCAGGACCATCAAGATGATTCTCGAGCACGCAGACATCCGCATCGACCCCCAGAAGAGCTCCGCCTTTGAAGAAGCCATTCTTCGTGGCGTGGCCACCGTCATTGCCCACGCCAAGGGCTTCAAGGGCTACAAGGTCAACCGCAGCATCGAGACGCCGGGGCGTTACCTGCTGATGATTTACTGGGAAACGCTGGAAGACCACACCGTGGCCTTCCGGGGCTCCGATGCCTTTGCCCAGTGGCGCGCCATCGTCGGGCCATTCTTCGCCCAGCCGCCCGTGGTCGAGCACCTGGAACTGGTCGGCAAGAGCTGAGCGTTCGCTGCCCGCGTGGGGCAGCCTTTGGTTGTAACTCGATTACAACTTTAGTTTTTCCGCATCAGCGTGGACTTGCCGAACAGGCTTTCGATCAGGTCCACCGCCAGCTCGGCGGTGCGGTTGCGCACATCGAGCGCGGGGTTGAGTTCCATCACGTCGAGCGAAGCCAGTCGGCCGGTGTCCGCAATCATCTCCATGCACAGCTGCGCCTCGCGGTAGGTCGGGCCGCCGAGCACGGTGGTGCCCACCCCGGGCGCGATCTCCGGGTCGAGGAAGTCCACGTCGAAGCTGACATGCAGGTGGGTCTGCTCGTCCACGCCCATCAGCGCCTGTTCCATCGTGTGGCGCATGCCCATCTCGTCGATGTAGCGCATGTCGAAGACCTCCAGGCCGGCCTGGTGCACCAGGCGCTTCTCGCCCGCGTCCACGCTGCGGATGCCGATCTGCCGCACCATGCTGGCGTCGATGGCCGGCGTGGTGCCTCCGATGCCGGTGAGTTCGGGCGGCCCCATGCCGCAGAGCAGGGCCACGGGCATGCCGTGGATGTTGCCGCTGGGCGTGAGGGCGGCGGTGTTGAAGTCCGCGTGGGCGTCGAGCCAGAGCACGCGCAGCTTCTTGCGCTGCTCGCGGCAGTGGCGTGCCACCGCGCTGATCGAGCCCAGGCCCAGGCAATGGTCGCCACCGAGCACGATGGGCAGCCGGCCCAGCGCGAGCTCGGCGTGCACGGCCTCGTGCAGCGCCTGGTTCCAGGCCACCACCTCGCCGAGGTGCCGGTAACCGTCGGTGGGTGGGAGCCAGGGGTTGGCGGGACCGCCCACGTTGCCGCGATCGGCCACGCTCAGGCCCTGGCCCATGAGCACCGTGGCCAGGCCCGCGACACGCAAGGCCTCGGGGCCCATGGAGGCACCGCGAGCGCCGGCGCCGATGTCGGTCGGCACCCCGATGAGGCTGATGTCTTTTTGCATGGCGGTATTTTGAGGGAGGGGATACCGAGTGTGACCGTCCCCGGCCCGGTTTCAAAACGTATGCCGTGTTACCAGCCGCCTGCCACGCAGCGGACTTGGGGTGCCCATCGCGCACCGGGCACCCCGGTCGGGGCAGCGGAATTTTGTTACCAACCCACACCTTTCGTGCCGGACTCGCGGCCGTTGGGAAGCTGATACTCCGTTCGCGCTGAGCGGGTCTCCGCCCATCGTGGTGATTTATCTCACGTTCCTCGCCTGTTCGACACTGCAACGCAGTGTGACCTGGAACCCTTTTCCGATCGCCCCTGCCGCCGCCCTCGAGCGAGCGTCAAGCTGTTTTGTGCCGCTGAAATGAACCCGACTCCGATTCCGACCCCGACACCCTGGATGGATGGCCTTGCGGCCCGCAAGTCGCTGCCCGCGCTGGCCGTGCTGTTCGCGGCCACGCTCACCGCCTGCGGTGGTGGTGGTGGCGGTGGAAGCACGGCGGCCGGCGGCGGCACGGCCAGCGAGCCGGTCGCGGGCGTGCCGGCGCCCAGCCCGGCGCCTTCGCCAGCACCCAGGCCCTCGCCGTCGCCAGCGCCTTCGCCAGCACCGAGCCCCGCTCCGGCCCCGGCGCCTGCACCTGCACCTGCACCTGCACCGGCGGCCACGGCGTGCGACGCCGCCACCGGCCGCGTGCTGCAGGTCGGTCCGGGCAAGACCTACAGCGTGCCGAGCGCGGCGGCGGCGGCGGCGCAGGCGGGCGACGTGATCAAGATCGCCGCAGGCGACTACCGGGGCGACGTGGCTTCCTGGACGGTCAACAACCTGACCATCTGCGGCGTGGGCGGCAAGGCGCGCCTCTTCGCCAACGGCAACAACGCCCGGGGCAAGGGCCTGTGGGTGGTGTCGGGCGCGAACATCACCATCGACAACATCGAGTTCCGCGACACGACCGTGCCTGACCAGAACGGCGCCGGCATCCGCGCCGAGCACACGGGCGACCTGCGCATCCTCAACAGCGGCTTCTACGACAACCAGAACGGCATCCTGGCCAACGCCGGCTCGGCCACGATCACGATCGAGAGCTCGGAGTTCGCGCGCAACGGCCTGGGCGATGGCTACACGCACAACATTTACGTCAACCAGATCGATCGGCTGACGGTGAATTCGAGCTACTTCCACGAGGCCAAGGTCGGCCACAACCTCAAGAGCCGGGCGCGCGAGTCCATCATCCAGAACAGCTACTTCATGGACGGGCCCACGGGCACGTCAAGCTACCTGGCCGATTTTCCCAACGGCGGCCGCGTGTACCTGAGGGGCAACCTGTTCCACAAGGGCCCGCAGGCGAGCAACCCCAACGCGATCTCCTACGGGGCAGAAGGCCTGTCGAACCCGACCAACACCTTCGAGGCGGTGCACAACACCGTGGCCGTCACCCGCTCGGGCGGTGCTTTCCTGGCCATCGCCAGCGGCACCTCGTCGGTCACGCTCACGGCCAACCTGTTCGCGGGCACGGGCAACCAGACCCTGATCACGGGGGGCTACGCCGCGGGCAACGCGGCGCAGTCGAACAACGTGACCTCCGTGGCCGCCAACATCCCCGGCGCCAGCAGCATCGGCAGCCCGAACTTCTGGCCCAACGCGACGCTGCAGGCCCTGATCGGCCTGGCGGGCGTACCCGACGCGACCTACACGCGCGATGCGCCCACGCCCTACGCGTCGCGGGCGATCTCCGGCAGCCGCAAGGTGGGTGCATTGCAGGCCTCCCCCTAATCCACCGGGCCGCCAGGCAGGCGAGCACGGAGGCCCCGTGCTCAGGTGGCAGCCCTTCTTCCTTCCGCTCTCAGGTGATTCATCTCATGTCCCATATCGATTCCTTCTCCCGTCCGGCGTCGCACGCCGGTGTGCTGGCCGCCTGCGCGGTCATGTTCTCCATGGTGGCCGCCGCCCCGGCGCAGGCCCAGAGCACCTCGGCGACCTGGACCAAGGTCGCCAACGAAGGCCAGATCTTCCGGGTCTCCGGCACGAAGAACGTGCGCTTTGGCACCGGCACGCGCTGGGCCTACAAGACGGTCCGCACGGGCGGCCTGTGCACCAGCTACTACTTCGGCTCCGACCCGGCCAAGGGCGCGGCCAAGACCTGTCAGGTGATGGCCGCTGCCGCACCAGCACCAGCACCGGCACCGGCACCGGCACCAGCACCAGCACCAGCACCGGCACCGGCACCGGCACCGGCACCAGCACCAGCACCAGCACCGGCACCGGCACCAGCACCAGCACCAGCACCAGCACCAGCACCAGCACCAGCACCCGCACCAGCACCCGCACCCGCACCCTCGGGCACGGCGTGCGACACCGCCACCGGCCGCGTGCTGCAGGTGGGGCCAGGCAAGACCTACAGCGTGCCGAGTGCCGCAGCCGCCGTGGCGCAGGCCGGTGACGTGATCAAGATCGCTGCGGGCGACTACCGTGGTGATGCGGCCACCTGGAGGGCCAGCAACCTCACCATCTGCGGCGTGGGTGGCAAGGCCCGCCTGTTTGCCGATGGAAGCAACGTGCAAGGCAAGGGCCTGTGGGTGGTCTCCAGCCCCAATATCACGATCGACAGCATCGAGTTCCGCAACGCGACCGTGCCCGACCAGAATGGCGCCGGCATCCGCGTGGAGCCCGGCGTCAACCTGACGGTGCGCAACAGCGGCTTCTTTGACAACGAGAACGGCATCCTCGCGGCGGCCGGCGCGACCACCATCACCATCGACCGCTCGGAGTTCGGGCGCAATGGTCGGGGCGACGGCTACACGCACAACATCTACGTGAACCAGATCAACCGCATTGCGGTGACGTCCAGCTTCTTCCACGAAGCCAAGATCGGCCACAACTTCAAGAGCCGCGCGAAGGAGTCGGTGATCGAGAACAGCTACTTCATGGACGGCACGACCGGCACGTCGAGCTACCTGGCCGATTTCCCCAACGGCGGCAAGGTGGTCCTCAAGGGCAATATGTTCCACAAGGGCCCGAACGCGGACAACCCCAACGCCATCTCCTACGGCGCCGAAGGCTTGTCCAACCCGAGCAACACTTTCGAAGCGGTGCACAACACGGTGGTTATCACCCGCTCGGGCGGGGCCTTCCTGGCGATCGCCAGCGGCACCAGCTCGGTCAAGCTCACGGCCAACCTGTTCGCCGGCACGGGCAGCCCGGCGCTGATCACCGGCGGGTACGCCGCCGCCAGCGCGGTGCAGGCGAACAATGTGACCTCGGTGGCCAGCAACATCCCGGGCGCGTCCAACGTCACCACGCCGAACTTCTGGCCCAACGCGACGCTGCAGTCCCTGATTGCCCTGTCGGTGGTGCCTGATGCGAGCTACACCCGCGATGCGCCCGCACCGTACGTCCTGCGTGCGATCTCGGGCAGCCGCAAGGTCGGTGCACTGCAGTCCGCACCCTGAGCCCCGTCCGTCCCGTGACCCAGGCCCGCCTCGCGCGGGCCTTTTTCATGCATCAAAGCGTATGAGCTGTTACGGGCGAATCGCCGTCCTGAGGGGCGCCCGAGGGAAGAGGTCGGCGTCGGGTTACAGAAAGACACGTTCTGTGGCAGGCGACGCGGCGTCAGCGGCCACACTGGCGACCGTTCTCCCGGTCCATGCGCGGGGCAGGGGCGCCGAGCGGCGATACTCCACCCCGCACCTTTGTCTTCGATGGATCCGGCCCCCTTCCTCCGAACGCGGTCGAATGGCCAAGCTGGCCGGCGTCCGTTGTCCCATGCCGTTGCCTATCTTGAACCATCTTTCCACTCCGACCCAGAGCGCCGCAGCTGCCGCTCGCCCATCTTCTTCTCTCGTGGTTTTCGGCCTGACGCTGTTGCTGGCCACGGCCTTGAGCGCCTGCGGCGGCGGCGGTGGGGATGGTGGAGGCGGGTCGTCGGGCGGGGGAGGCTCGTCGGGAGGCAGCCCCACGCCCTCGCCAGCGCCGCCCCAGTCGGCCGGTGCCGCGTGCAACAGCGCGCCGGGCCGCGTGCTCCAGGTGGGCCCCGGCCGGACTTATGCCGTGCCCAGCGCGGCGGCGGCGGTGGCGCAGGCGGGCGATGTGATCAAGATCGATGGCGGCGACTACCGGGGCGACGTGGCTTCCTGGACGGTCAACAACCTGACCATCTGCGGCGTGGGCGGCAAGGCGCGCCTCTTCGCCAACGGCAACAACGCCCGGGGCAAGGGCCTGTGGGTGGTGTCGGGCGCGAACATCACCATCGACAACATCGAGTTCCGCGACACGACCGTGCCTGACCAGAACGGCGCCGGCATCCGCGCCGAGCACACGGGCGACCTTCGCATCCTCAACAGCGGCTTCTACGACAACCAGAACGGCATCCTGGCCAACGCCGGCTCGGCCACGATCACGATCGAGAGCTCGGAGTTCGCGCGCAACGGCCTGGGCGATGGCTACACGCACAACATTTACGTCAACCAGATCGATCGGCTGACGGTGAATTCGAGCTACTTCCACGAGGCCAAGGTCGGCCACAACCTCAAGAGCCGGGCGCGCGAGTCCATCATCCAGAACAGCTACTTCATGGACGGGCCCACGGGCACGTCGAGCTACCTGGCCGATTTTCCCAACGGCGGCCGCGTGTACCTGAGGGGCAACCTGTTCCACAAGGGCCCGCAGGCGAGCAACCCCAACGCGATCTCCTATGGAGCAGAAGGCCTGTCGAACCCGACCAACACCTTCGAGGCGGTGCACAACACCGTGGCCGTCACCCGCTCGGGGGGTGCCTTCCTGGCCATCGCCAGCGGCACCTCGTCGGTCACGCTCACGGCCAACCTGTTCGCGGGCACGGGCAACCAGACGGCGATCACCGGCTACGCCGGCGGTGTCACGCAGTCCAACAACGTGAGTTCGGTGGCCGCCAATATTCCCGGCGCCAGCAGCATCGGTAGCCCGAACTTCTGGCCCAACGCGACGCTGCAGGCCCTGATCGGCCTGGCGGGCGTGCCCGACGCGACCTACACGCGCGATGCGCCCGCGCCCTACGCGTCGCGGGTGATCTCCGGCAGCCGCAAGGCCGGTGCCCTGCAAGCCGCGCCCTGACCCCGGCGGGCAGCAGCGCCACCGCAGGTGAACGACAATGCGTTCACCCTGCGACTTCCAACCCGCGATGCGCTTGTGGCGCACAGCGGGTTTTCTTCATGTCCGACGCCTCTTCCCTTCCTATCTGGTCGTCCTGCGGCCATGAATTGCTCGCGCGCACTGCGCGCGGCTGGCTGACCCCCTCTGACGCTTACTGGCGGCTCTGGCTGCAGCGCCCGGAACTGGCGCTGGTGGAAGCGTCCTGTGCCGCCGAACAGGCGCTGCACGGCGCGTTGATGGCCGTGCCCACGCGCCCCGTCGCGCCGGCCGAGCTCGATGCCATCGAGGACGAGGACGCCCGCGCCAACCACCGGCTGTTCCTGGGTTTCCGGGACGCGGTGATCGCCGCCGGCTCGCTCGAGGCCGCCTACGCCGGTTTCTTCCAGGCTGGTGCCATTCAGATCCCGCCGCTGTTCCTCGACCTGATGGTGCAGGCCCTGGTGTGCCGCCTGCTGGAAGACGAGACCGATGCCTGGGTCTGGCGCGCGGCCGAGATGCTGTTTCGCCGCCAGCGCGTAAGCGTGCAGGACGGCCGCGTGCTCAGCGGCGACAGCGAGGTGCTGGACCTGCTCAATGAAACCGGCGGGCTGGGCGAATTGGGGCGCCTGCTCGTGCAGGGTGGTGCGGCCTTGCCGGCCACGCAGATCGAGGTGCTGGGCGACGACAACGCGCCGCGTTACCTGCACAGCCGCGTGGGGCCAGGTCGTTTCAACTTCGTGCTCGACCTCACGCACGAGATCCAGAACGAATTGCCGCACGGCCTCACGCTCACCATGGCGCGCTCCCGCTCGGGCCTCAAGGCGTTGGCGTCGGTGCTGGAGAAGTGGGTGCGCCATTTCCATGGCGTGGCCGTGAAGATCCAGCCCGAGGCGCGGGTGGAGGACCCGTCGTGGCGCTGGCATGTGGGGCTGGATGTGGCGTCGACCGCGCTGCTCAACGACCTCTACCTGGGCAACGAGGTGGATCCCGAACGGCAGCGCCGCCTGATCAGCCTGTTCCGGTTGACGTTCACCGATCCCATGGACATGCGCGCCGACGTGCGTGGCAAGCCGGTCTACCTGGGCCTGGCGATGGCGGCCGACGGCCTGCTCAAGCTCAAGCCACAGAACCTGTTGCTCAACTTGCCCCTGCCGCAGCCGGTGTGAGGCCCGGGCCGGGCCTCACATGTTGCGGCGGTACTGCCCGCCCACCTCGAACAGCGCGTTCGTGATCTGACCGAGCGAGCACACGCGCACCGCGTCCATCAGCACCTCGAACACGTTGCCGTTCTCGATCACCGCCTGGCGCAGGCGCTGCAGCATGGCGGGTGATTCGTGGGCGTGGCGCGCGTGGAAGTCGGCCAGCCGCTGCAGCTGGCTCTGCTTCTCGTCGTCGGTCGAGCGCGCGAGCTCCAGCGTCTCGGGCGTGAGGTCGCCATGCGGGTTGCGGAAGGTGTTCACGCCCACGATCGGGTACTCGCCCGTGTGCTTGAGCATTTCGTAGTGCATGGACTCGTCCTGGATCTTGCCGCGCTGGTAGCCCGTCTCCATCGCACCGAGCACGCCGCCGCGTTCGGCGATCTTCTCGAACTCCTGCAGCACGGCTTCCTCGACCAGCTCGGTGAGCTCGTCGATGATGAAGGCGCCCTGGTTGGGGTTCTCGTTCTTGGCCAGGCCCCACTCGCGGTTGATGATGAGCTGGATCGCCATCGCGCGGCGCACCGAGTCTTCCGTCGGCGTGGTGATGGCCTCGTCGAAGGCGTTGGTGTGCAGGCTGTTGCAGTTGTCGTAGATCGCGATCAGCGCCTGCAAGGTGGTGCGTATGTCGTTAAAATCTATTTCCTGTGCATGCAGGCTGCGGCCCGATGTTTGGATATGGTATTTTAATTTTTGCGAACGGCTGTTGGCCTTGTATTTATTTTTCATGGCTTTGGCCCATATACGACGGGCAACACGGCCTATCACACTGTACTCGGGGTCCATACCATTGCTGAAGAAAAAAGATAGGTTGGGTGCAAAATCATCAATCTTCATGCCCCGGCTTAAATAATATTCTACATAAGTGAAACCGTTTGATAGAGTGAAAGCTAATTGTGTAATAGGGTTGGCGCCGGCTTCTGCAATATGATAACCGCTGATGCTTACACTGTAAAAATTTTGTACGGTGTTATTTATAAAATATTCCTGCACATCACCCATCAGCTTAAGCGCAAACTCGGTCGAAAAAATACAAGTATTCTGCGCCTGGTCTTCTTTTAAAATATCGGCCTGCACTGTACCACGTACGGTTGCAAGGGCTTTTGCTTTTATTGTTTCATACACATCGGCCGGCAAAACATCTTTGCCGCTTAAGCCAAGCAGTCGTAATCCAAGTCCATCATTACCTTCGGGCAAAGAGCCTTGCAAATTTCCTTTTACAGGTATAACTTCTTTACCATCGGTACCTACATATTTGGGAAGTGTTTCTACAGCATATAAAGATTCAATTTTACTGTTTACTTCTTCTTTTAAATTATGCTCAATAATATATTTTTCGCACTGTTGGTCAATGGCGGCGTTCATAAAAAATGCCAGCAGTATGGGTGCAGGGCCGTTGATGGTCATGCTTACAGATGTTTTAGCATCGCACAAATCAAAACCACTGTATAGTTTTTTTGCATCATCAACGGTGGCAATGCTTACGCCGCTGTTTCCTACTTTGCCATAAATATCGGGCCTGTGACCGGGATCTTCGCCATATAAGGTAACACTGTCAAATGCAGTGCTGAGGCGCTTTGCAGGTTGCCCCACGCTTACATAGTGAAAACGCCTGTTGGTTCTTTCGGGGCCACCTTCACCTGCAAACATTCTTGTTGGGTCTTCACCTTCACGCTT
>NZ_JAHCKK010000032.1 GCF_026125825.1 Hydrogenophaga sp.
CTGCACCCGATCACCCACGCCATGCTGCGCTGGATGGCGCCGTTCATGAGCTTCACCGCCGAAGAAGCCTGGCCGGTGCTGGCCGGTGCCCAGAGCCGGGGCTCGATCTTCTTCGAGACCTACGCCCAGCTGCCCAGCGCCGATGAGGCGCTGCTGGCCAAGTGGGCGCGCCTGTGCGAGGTGCGCAACCTGGTCAACAAGGAGATCGAGACCTTGCGCGCGGCCGGTCAGGTGGGTGCCTCGCTGCAAGCCAACGTGCGCCTCACGGCACCGGCCGACGACCACGCCCTGCTGGCCTCGCTCGGTGAAGACCTGAAGTTCGCGCTGATCGTCTCGGCCGTGGACCTCGTGGCCGGCGACGAACTGTCGGTGCAGGTGGTGCCCTCTGGCGCCACCAAGTGCGAGCGCTGCTGGCACTACCGGGACGATGTGGGGACGGACACCGCCCACCCCACGCTGTGCGGGCGTTGCACCAGCAACCTGTTCGGCGCGGGCGAAGCGCGCACGGTGGCCTGATGTCGAGCAAAACCCCCAACAGCCACCTCTGGCCCTGGCTGGGCCTGGCGGCCGCCCTGCTGGTGGCCGACCAGCTCACCAAGCAGTGGATCCTCGCGGTGTACCAGCTGGGTGACAGCACGCCCGTCACCAGCTTCTTCAACCTCGTGCGCGTGCACAACACGGGCGCGGCATTCTCGTTCCTGGCGGGCGCGGGGGGCTGGCAGCGCTGGTTCTTCACCGCCGTGGGCGTGGGCGCTGCCGTCTTCATCGTCTGGATGCTGCGCTCGCACCCGGGCCAGAAGCTGTTCGCGTTCGCGCTGTCGTGCATCCTGGGCGGCGCCCTGGGCAACGTGATCGACCGGCTGTGGCATGGCTACGTGGTGGACTTCCTCGACTTCCACTGGTCCTTCCTGGCCGGCCTGTTCCCCGGCGGGCACTTTCCCTCGTTCAACCTGGCGGACATCGCGATTTCGGTCGGTGCCGCCACCCTGATCCTGGACGAGATCCTGCGCGTGCGCCGCCGCCGCTGAGGCACCGCGCGGCCCCGCGAGTCCGCACCGCCGACGGGGCTTCGCCCCGGGGCGTATAGTTTTGAGGTTCATGAAACATCTGTTGGACCTTCTGGCGGCCATCGCCCTGCTGGTTTGGGGCACCCACCTCGTGCGAGCCGGCGTGCTGCGCGTCTTTGGCAGCAACCTGCGGCAGTTCCTCGCCGCGAGCATGGGCAACCGCTTCACCGCCGCCCTCTCCGGCCTGGGCGTGACGGCCGTGGTGCAGTCCAGCACAGCCACCGCGCTCATCACCGCCTCCTTCGTCGGCCGCGGCCTGATCGCGCTGCCCGCCGCCCTGGCGGTGATGCTGGGGGCCGACGTCGGCACCAGCCTGATGGCGGTGGTGTTCTCCTTCGACCTGTCCTGGCTCTCGCCGCTCTTCATCTTCCTGGGCGTGACGCTGTTCATCTCGCGCCAGGGCACCCCCGTGGGCGACTTCGGCCGCGTGCTGATCGGCCTGGGCCTGATGCTGCTGGCCCTGCGGCTGATCTCGGCCGCCACCAGCGTGCTGACGCAGAACCCCGCCGTGCAATTGATGCTGGCCTCGCTCACCAGCGACCTGCTGCTGGAGATCCTTCTGGGCGCCGCGCTGGCCGTGGTGGCTTACTCCAGCCTCGCGGTGGTGCTGCTGGCGTCCTCGCTCGCACTGCAGGTGGTCGGGCTGGACGTGGCCCTGGGCATCGTGCTCGGCGCCAACCTGGGCAGCGGGATTCTGGCCGTGATCACCACGGCCAAGTCCGGCATCAGCACCCGCCAGGTGCCGCTGGGCAACCTGCTGTTCAAAGTGCTGGGCGTGGCCATCGCGATCTGGCTCATTCCCCTGTGGCTGCAGGTCATGCAGCCGCTGGTGCAGGACCCGGCCACGCTCACCGTGCTGTTCCACCTGAGCTTCAACCTCATGGTGGGCGCGGTCTTCATCGGCCTGACCAAGCCGGTGGCCCGCCTGGTCAACCGCCTGCTGCCGCTGAAGAAGGACAAGAGCCCGCTGGACCGGCCCAACCACCTCGACCCCTCGGCCCTGGCCACGCCCTCGCTGGCCATTTCCTGCGCCGCGCGCGAGGCCATGCACCAGGCCGATGTGGTGGAGACCATGCTGCGCGGCGTGGTCACCGTGATCCGCAACAACGACGCCAAGCTCTCGCAGGACCTGCGCAAGCTCGACGACACCGTCGACAACCTCTACTCGTCGATCAAGTACTACCTCACCAAGATCTCGCGCCAGCAACTCAGCGAGGCGGAAAGCCGGCGCTGGACCGACATCATCAGCTTCACCATCAACATGGAGCAGATCGGCGACACGGTCGAGCGCGTGCTGCTGGACATCGAGGACAAAAAGATCCGCAAGGGCCGCAGCTTCTCCGAAGCCGGCATGGCCGAGATCACCGAACTGCACGCGCGCCTGCTCGACAACCTGCGCCTGGGCATGAGCGTGTTCCTCAACGGCAACGTGCGCGATGCCCAGAAGCTGGTCGAAGAGAAAGTGCGATTTCGCGACATGGAGCGCGAGTACGCCGCCACCCACCTGGACCGGCTCTCGGGCATGACCCCGCAGAGCATGGACACGAGCTCGCTGCACCTGGACCTCATCAGCGACTTGAAGCGCATCAACTCGCACATCTGCTCGATCGCCTACCCCATTCTCGACAGCGCGGGCGTGCTGGCACCGAGCCGCCTGCGCGAGGCGACCCCGCCGTCGCACGCCAGCCGGCTCTGAGCGACCGCACGGCTGCAAGCCCGGGAGGGCTGTGCTACGCTGGCCCTCCGTTTTTGCGCCCGACACAGGAGACAACATGCCCGGACTGCTGCCCCACATCGACCCCGACGGTCTGCTCGAGTTCTCGGTCGTCTACACCGATCGCGCGCTCAACCACATGTCCAAACGCTTCCAGGGCGTGATGACCGACATTTCGGCCATGCTCAAGCGCGTCTATGGCGCCCACGCCGCCGTGCTGGTGCCGGGCAGCGGCACCTTCGGCATGGAATCGGTGGCGCGCCAGTTTGCGCACGGCCGACACGTGCTGGTCATCCGCAATGGCTGGTTCAGCTACCGCTGGACGCAGATCTTCGACATGGGCGGCATCCCCGCCAGCCACACCGTGCTCAAGGCCCGCCCAACGGGCGAAGGCGCCCAGGCCCCATGGGCGCCCGCGCCGATCGAAGAGGTGGTGGCCACCATCGCGCGCGAAAAGCCGGCCCTGGTGTTCGCACCGCACGTGGAGACCGCCGCCGGCATGATCCTGCCCGACGACTACCTCAAGGCCGTGGCCGATGCGGTGCACGCCGTGGGTGGGCTGTTCGTGCTTGACTGCATCGCCTCCGGCGCGATGTGGGTGGACATGAAAACCACCGGTGTCGACATCCTCATCTCGGCCCCGCAGAAGGGCTGGAGCAGCTCGCCCTGCTGCGCCATGGTGATGCTCAGCGAACGCGCCCGCGGCGCCATCGACGCCACCCAGAGCACCACCTTCGCCATGGACCTCAAGAAGTGGCTGCAGATCATGGAGACCTACGAAGGCGGCGGCCACGCGTACCACACCACCCTGCCCACCGATGCGCTGACGCGCCTGCGCGAGACCATGAAGGAAACCGAGGCCTACGGCTTCGAGCGCGTTCGGCAGGAACAGATCGCGTTGGGCGCGCAGGTGCGCGCCCTGCTCGTGCGCCACGGCTTTCCCAGCGTGGCCGCCAGCGGCTTCCAAGCGCCAGGCGTGGTGGTGAGTCACACCACCGACCCGGACATCCAGTCGAGCAAGAAATTCCTCGCGCAAGGCCTTCAGACCGCCGCCGGCGTGCCGTTGCAGTGCGACGAAGGCCCGGACTTCAAGACCTTCCGCATCGGGCTGTTCGGCCTGGACAAGTGGCACGACGTGCCGGCCACGCTGCGGCATCTGGAGCGGGCCCTGGCGGAGGTGGCCCCAAGGGTGGCCCAGCCCGCCTGAAACCCAGCGGCCTCGGCCGCTTTTTTTACGGCAACAGCACCGTGCAGCCGGTGGTGGCGCGCGCCTCCAGGCTCTTGTGCGCGGCCTGCACATCGGTGAGGGCAAAGCGCTGATCGATGCGCACCTTCACCTTGCCGCCCTCGACCACCGCGAACAGGTCATCGGCCATGGCCTGGGTGCGCTCGCGGCTGGTGATGTGGGCGAACAGGGTCTGGCGCGTCACATAGAGCGAGCCCTTGGTCGCCAGGATGCCAGGGGCAAACGGCGGCACGGGGCCCGAGGCATTGCCGAAGCTGGCCATCAGCCCGAAGGGGCGCAGGCAGTCCAGCGACTTGTCGAAGGTGTCCTTGCCCACCGAGTCGTAGACCACCTTCACGCCCTGGCCGTTGGTGATGTCCTTGACCCGGGCGGCGAAGTCCTCGGTGCGGTAGTTGATGGCATGCGCCGCGCCGTGTTCCAGCGCCAGCGCGCACTTCTCGTCGGAGCCTGCAGTGCCGATCAGCTGCAGACCGAGCGACTTGGCCCACTGGCAGGCGATCAGGCCCACGCCACCGGCCGCCGCGTGGAACAACACGAAATCACCCGCCTCCAGCCCCTCGACGGGGCGGCAGCGCTTGAGCAGGTACTGGGCGGTCAGGCCTTTGAGCATCATGGCCGCGCCGGTCTCGAAATCGATGGCATCGGGCAAGCGGCAGACGTTCATCGCCGGCATCACCCGTACATCGCAATAGCTGCCGGGCGGGTTGGCCGCGTAGGCCGTGCGGTCACCCGCCTTGAGGTGGGTCACGCCTTCGCCCACCGCCTCGATCACGCCCGCGCCCTCCATGCCCAGTGACAGGGGCATGGGGAAGGGGTACAGACCGGTGCGCTGGTACACGTCGATGAAATTCAGGCCGATGGCGTGGTGCCGGATGCGGACCTGGCCCGGCCCGGGTTCGCCCACGCTCACGGTATCGATCACCAGTTGTTCTGGGCCGCCCACGGCGTGGATGCGCACGGCGCGGCTGGTCTGCTCGCTCATCTCGGTTCTCCTCGGGTTTCTGAAACGGCCATGCTGCCACGAAACGCCCGCGGCGCGGGAGCCGCTTCGCATCACCCCCAGGCCATCGCCGGGCATGGGTGCACGGTTACAGTGCGGGCCATGCCCCAGAACGCCAGTGCCCGCCTCAGCCCCACCACCCTCCTGCTGCTTGTCGTTCCGCCCTTGATGTGGGCGGGCAACGCGGTGGTGGGCCGCATGATGCAGGGTGTGGTGCCCCCGGTCACGCTGAACTTCCTGCGCTGGACCCTGGCCTTTATGCTGCTGCTGCCGTTCGCCGGCCAGGTGCTGCGCCCGGGCCCCCAGGGCCTGTGGCCGCATTGGCGGCGCTTCGCCTTGCTGGGTCTGCTGGGCGTGGGCTGCTACAACGCCTTCCAGTACGTGGCCCTGAAGACCTCCACCCCCATGAACGTCACGCTGGTCGCGGCCAGCATGCCGGTGTGGATGCTGCTGCTGGGCCGCGTCTTCTACGGCGTGGCCGTCTCCCGGCGCGCGGCGCTGGGCGCCCTGCTCTCGCTCTGCGGTGTGGCGGTGGTGCTCTCGCACGGCGAGCTCGACCACCTGCTGGCCGTCAAGCTGGTGCCGGGCGATGGCTGGATGCTGCTGGCCTCGCTGCTCTGGGCCTGGTACAGCTGGCTGCTGGTGCGCCCCAGGCCCGGCACCGAGCCCGCGCACATCAAGGCCGACTGGGCCGCCTTCCTGCTTGCACAGATCGTCATGGGAGTGATGTGGTCCGGCCTGTTCGCCGCCGGCGAGTGGCTCACGCTGCCCGCGCTGGCCGAAGGGCAAGGCCACATCCAGTGGGGCTGGCCGCTGGCCGCCGCGCTGGTGTACGTGGCCGTGGGCCCCTCGCTCGTGGCCTACCGCTGCTGGGGTGCGGGCGTGGCGCGCGTGGGACCGGCCATGGCCTCGTTCTTCAACAACCTCACGCCGCTGTTCGCCGCCCTGCTCTCGGCCACCCTGCTGGGGGAGCCGCCCCGGCTCTACCATGCGCTCGGTTTCGTGCTGATCGTCGGCGGCATCCTGGTGTCGTCGCGCAGGTGATCTCTAGGCCAGCCTGAACGCCGCCACGGCCTGCACCAGCTGCTCGGCCTGCGACTTCAGGCTCTGCGCCGCAGCGGCGCTTTCCTCCACCAGCGCGGCGTTCTGCTGCGTGGCCTGGTCCATCTGCGTCACGGCCTCACCCACCTGCGATACGCCCTCGCTCTGCTCCCGGCTGGCCGCGCTGATCTCGCCCACGATGTCGGTCACACGGCGGATCGAACTCACCACCTCGCCCATGGTGCTGCCCGCGCGGTCCACCAGCGCCGTGCCCTGCTCCACCCGGTCCACGCTCACACCGATCAGGCCCTTGATCTCCTTGGCTGCGGCGGCGCTGCGCTGCGCCAGGCCGCGCACCTCGGCCGCCACCACGGCAAAGCCCCGGCCCTGATCGCCTGCGCGCGCGGCCTCCACCGCCGCATTCAGGGCCAGGATGTTGGTCTGGAAGGCGATGCCGTCGATCACACTGATGATGTCGGCGATCTGGCGGCTGCTGTCGTTGATGCCCTTCATCATGTCGACCACCCGCGCCACGGCCTCGCCGCCCTGCACCGCCACTTCAGAGGCGCCGATCGCCAGCTGGTTGGCCTGCTGCGCGTTCTCGGCATTGAGCTTCACGGTGGCGCTCAACTCTTCCATGGACGCGGCGGTTTCCTCCAGCGCCGACGCCTGCTGCTCGGTGCGCGCGGACAGGTCGTGGTTGCCCTGCGCCATCTGCGAACTGGCCGTGGCCACGCCCTGCGCGCTGCCGCGCACGCTGCCCACCACCCGCGTGAGTTCGGCCTGCATGGCCGACATGGCTTGCAACAGCTGGCCCATCTCGTCGCCGCCGCCTTGGGGCACGGCCTGGCTCAGGTCGCCAGCCGCCACCCGGGCTGCCACCGTGCGCGCCAGCGCCGCCGCACGCGTGATCGAGCGGCCGATCGCGAGGGCGAAGGCCACCCCTGCGCCCAGCAGCGCCGCGATGCTGCCCAGCACCCAGCCCAGCTCGCCCCGCTGCTCGGTGTAGCGGCGATCGATCTCCACGCCCAGTTCCTTTGTCGCGCGCTCGCTCAGGCCGTACATGCCGTCGATCGCGGTGGTGGTGGCCTTGAAGTAGTCGGCCGATGCGTACTGCAGCACGGGCGCTTCGATGATCTGCTCGCGCGCCAGCCTGAGCGCCGCTTCGAATTCCCCGCGCGCCTGCGCGTGCGAAGCCGCCAGGCGGGCCTGGAGGCTGGCGTCGTGCTCGAAGGCCTTCTCCAGGCTGACGTCGAGCTCGCGCGCCCCCACCCGCGCGCGCTCGACCAGGCTGGCGATCTGCGCCTTCTCCTCCGGCGTGGCCGACTGGCGCACCAGCAGCGCGGAGCCGCGCGCACGCGCCTGGCCCAGCATCTCGGTCAGGCGCGGCATCTGCTGCAGCGTGCCGATGACCAGGAAGTAGGTGGACTTGTCCGGGTCGGCGGTCAGCCCGAAGTGGTCCGACACGCGGTCGTTGAGTTCGATCAGGCCCGAGATCATCGCGGTGTGGCGCGCGAAGCTCTCCGGGCCGGAGACGCCGCGCGCGGCCACGGCCTGCGACAGCGACTGCCATTGCTCGGCCACCGCGCGCCAGTCGCGGCGGATGCGCGCGTCATCCACCCCGCTGGCCAGCAGCGCCTCGAAGCGCTGCACCGCCTGCAGCACCTCGGCCGCGCGCGCCTGGCGCTGGGGCTCTGCATCGGCCTTGCCACCGAGCACGGTGGCCGTCATGCCCCGGTGGATCTGCGCCAGGCGCACCACCTCCAGCAGCGAGCGCGAGGGCGCCAGGCCCTGGCGCTCGGCGTCGATGGCGGCAAGCCCACCCAGCGCGTCGCGCACATAAGCCGTCAAGGGCACAGCCACCAGCAGCGCGGCCATGAGGCCGAGCAGAAGGAGCTTGTGGGCCAGGCGCAGATTTCGAACCAGGGAAGACATGCGGGCCGATCGAAAGAGGGGTTGAACGTGGTCCCACTATCGACGGCCCTCCCCACAAGTTGAGGCATTCGCGCACGCCTTGTCCACGGCGATGCTCATCCCGCCAAACCGCATGGAAACGGTGCGGAAAATGCGCGTCGGTGGTGCGTTTTCACCGCCCCGGCACGCCCTCGCACAAGCCTGGTGCGACGGCGCCGCGAGGCCTCAGAAGGTGCCTGGGTAGGCGCCGCCGTCGGCCAACACGTTCTGGCCCGTCATGTAGCCCGCGTGCACGCTGCACAGGAAAGCGCAGATCGCACCGAACTCCTGCGGCTGGCCAAAGCGCTTGGCAGGGATGGTGCTGCGGCGCGATTCCATCACGGCCTCCAAGGGCTGGCCGGACTTGCTCGCGGCGCCGGCCAAGGTGGTCTTGAGGCGGTCCGTCTCGAACGCGCCAGGCAACAGGTTGTTGATGGTCACGCCCTGCGCGGCCAGCGGGCTGCGCGCGGTGCCCGCCACGAAGCCCGTGAGACCGCTGCGGGCGCCGTTGGACAGGCCCAGGATGCCAATGGGCGCCTTCACCGCGCCCGAGGTGATGTTGATGATGCGGCCGAAACCGCGCTGCGCCATGCCGTCCACCAACGCCTTGATGAGTTCGATCGGCGTGAGCATGTTGGCATCCAGCGCCTGGATCCAGTCGTCGCGATCCCAGGAGCGGAAATCGCCCGGCGGCGGACCACCTGCGTTGTTGATCAGGATGTCGAAAGCCTTGCCCGGCCCACCCGCCACCGACAGCGCGGCCGCGCGGCCTTCGGCTGCGGTGATGTCGGCGGCCACCCCCAGCACGCTCACACCGGGTGCCGCCGCCCGCAACGCGCTCACCGCCGCGTCGAGCGTGGCCGCGCCGCGCGCCACCAGCACCACGTTGACGCCTTCGGCCGCGAGCGCCTGCGCGCAGCCCAGGCCCAGCCCCTTGCTCGCGCCGCATACCAGCGCCCATTTGCCCTTGATGCCCAGATCCATGTGAGTTCTCCAGAAGTTATCTTTTCGGTGCCGAGCCAAAGCGCGTCACCAGGAACACGCCGCCGAGCACGAGCACCGTGCCCGCGACGATCCAGCGGTTGAAGGGTTCGTCCAGAATCACCACGCCCATCACGATGGTGGACATGGGACCGATCATCCCGGTCTGTGCCGACAGCCCGGCGCCGATGCGCTCGATCGCCATCATCACCATCATCACGGGAGCGAAGGTGCACAGCGTGGCATTGAGCAGCGAGAGCCAGATGACCTCGGGCGCCACGGCCGCCGCGCTCATGGGCCTGAGCAGCGCGAACTGCAACAGGCACAGCACGCAGGCCACGCTGGTGGCCAGGCCGACCAGCCGCATGGAGCCCAGCCGCTTCACAAGCTCGCCGCTGTACACGAGGTAGATCGCGTAGCTCACGGCGCTGGCGAACACCAGCGCCGCGCCCAGCCACGCGTCGGGCCCCTGGAAGCCAGCCTCGTGGCCGAACACGAGCAACACGCCCGCATAGCTCACGGCCATGGCCATGGCCTGCAGGCCGGTGATGCGCCGCTGGTAGAGCACCCAGCCCAGCACCAGCACCAGCGTGGGGTTGAGGTACAGGATCAGGCGCTCCAGGCTCGCGCTGACGTACTGCAGGCCCCAGAAGTCCAGAAAGCTCGCGAGGTAGTACCCGGTGAAGCCCAGGCCGGCCACGCCCACCCAGTCGCGCCGCGTCAGCGGCGCCGGCTTCGCGCCGCCAGGCCGGTGGCTGGCCCACCAGGCCAGCGCCAGGAACAGGGGCAGTGCGAACAGCATGCGGTACATGATGAGCGTGACCGCATCGACCCCATGGCGGTAGGCCAGCTTGACGATGATGGCCTTTCCGCTGAAGGCGATGGAGCCCGCGCTGGCCAGCAGCAGGCCGGTGGCCAGGTGGGGCGAGGGATGGGAAGTGGAAGGCACGGCGGGCATCCGGCCGATTATCCCGGCGCCGCGAAGGGCCGGCGGCACGCGGGGCTTCGTCTTTGGCGATGGCAGGCCGCGTGCCTCAGTCCGGCGCGCGGCGGCGCGGCTGCAGCACCACGACCAGCAGCAGCAAAATGGCCACCATCAGGAGCAGGGCCGACACCGGCCGCTCCAGGAACACGAACCAGTCGCCGCGAGAGAGTCTCAGCGTGCGGCGCAGCTGCTCTTCGAGGCCTGGGGCGAGCACAAAGCCCAGCAACAGCGCCACGCCCTCGCAGCCCAGGCGCTGGAGCAAGAAACCCAGCAGGCCCAGCCCCATGACCAGCCACACGCCCCAGCCGTGCGGCCCGAGCGCCAGCGCGCCCAGGCCCGCGGCCACCAGCAGGCCGGCCAGCAACGCGCGGCGCGGCACCCGCAGCACGCCCAGCAGCGCGGGTGCCCACCAGCGGGCCAGCGGCAGGTTGAGCAACAGCAGCAGCAGGTTGCCCACCCACATCGACACCAGCAAGCCCCAGAACAGCGCGGGCTGCACGCCCATGACCGAGGGACCGGGCTCGATGGCGTGCAACCCGAGCGCGCCCAGCAGCAGCGCCATCACGGCATTGGGCGGCAGACCCAGGGCGAGCATGGGCAGGTAGGCGGTCTGAGCGCCCGCGTTGTTGGCGGCCTCCGGCGCGGCCACGCCGCGCAGGTTGCCCTGGCCCAGCGGCGGCGTGCGCTGGCGCGAGACCACCACCTCCAGCCGGTACGCCGCCAGCGAAGACAGCAGCGCGCCACCCCCCGGCACCACACCGAGCACCGCACCCAGGGCCGTGCCGCGCAGCAAGGCCGGCAGCGCGTCCGCGAGTTCCTCGCGCGTGGGCCGCGTCGACAGGCCCGAGACCACCGGTGCGGCCGAGGGCGTGTCGCGCGCTGGCGCGGCAGGGGCCAGGGCGGAGAGGCCTGCCAGCTCGGCCGCCACCGGCGCGACCACGAAGAATCCCAGCGCCAGCGCAATGAAGCCCACGCCTTCGGTCAGGCCATGCTGGCGCCCCATCCAGGGCTCCAGTGCTTCGGGCACGAAGCGCGCGGTGCCGGTGTGCGCGTCCCAGCCCATCAGGCCGAGCAGCAGGCCCAGCACCGTCATGGCCAGCGCCTTGAGGAACGAGCCTGAGGCCAGCACCGTCGCGCCCACCAGCCCCACCACCAGCAGCAGGAAGCGCTCGGCCGCGCCGAACTGCAGGCCCAGCGACACCACCGCCGGCGCGAGCAGCGCCACCAGGGTGACGGCAAGGCAGCCAGCGGCAAACGAGCTGATGGTCGCCGTGGCCAGCGCCACGCCAGCGCGGCCCTGCAAGGCCATCGGATGCCCGTCGTGGCTGGTCATCACCGAAGAAGCCTCCCCGGGCTGGTCGAGCACGATGGCCGGCAGCGAGCCGCCGTATTGCGCGCCGTAATAGACCCCGGCGAGCACCAGCAGCGCGGGCAGCGAGGGCAGGCCCAGCGTGGCCGGCAGCAACAGCGCGATGGCAGCCACCGGCCCCAGGCCCGGCAGCACGCCGAACACGCTGCCCACCACCACGCCAAGCGCAATCAGGCCCAGCGCCTGCCAGCCCCACACCGCGGCCAGGCCCTGCGCCAGCGAATCCCACCAGGAAAAGTCCACCATGCCGTGCGATCCCGTGTCGTGCTCAGTGCATGGCGCGCGTGGGCCACACCGGCAGATCCAGCCCCAGGGGGCCCACCCACAGCGCGCACACCGCCGCCGACAGCGCGATGGCCCACAGCCACACGCGCCCGCTGGCGCCCTCAGGCTCGCCCGGCACGACCGCCAGCACCAGGCCCGCTGCGCCCGCCGCCAGGCCCAGCGTGGGCCAGCCGGTGAACCAGGTGCCGACCCACGGCCACTGCTCTGGCCCGCTGCAAAAGGCCAGCCACAGCAGACCACCGAGCAGGCGCAGCAAGGGCCGCCAGCCCCAGTGCCTCACGCGCCCGCCGCCCAGGGCCTCGAAGGTCAGCGCCTTGAACAGGATGAGCAGCCCCAGCAGCGCCAGCACGAGGCCGAGCAGCAGCGGCACGAAACCCGGGCCCATGTCGGCCGCGGAGCCCAGCGCATGGCGCGAGGCGGCCCAGCCGAAGCCAACGCCCAGGGCCAGGAACAGCAACCCGGCCAGAAAGTCCTGCAGGTTCTTGATCATGCGTCGCTGCGGTCGCGCCGGCGGCTTACTGCACGGGCGGCGTGCAGGCCAGCACTTCGTCCATGGTGGTCAGGCCCTCGGCCACGCGCGCCGCGCCCGCCAGGCGCAGCGGCCGCATGCCATCCTGCACGGCCTGGCGGCGCAGCGCATCGAGCACGGGCTCGCGGCTGACCTTGTCCTTGAAGGCCTCGGTGACCACCAGCAACTCGTACAGGCCCATGCGGCCGCGAAAGCCGGTCATGCGGCAGTCCACGCAGCCCACCGGCTGGTAGGGGCGGTAGCTGCCGCTGACCTGCCAGGGCTTGACCAGCTCGGTCAGGCTCGCCCGCGAGGCCGCGGTTTCGTCCTGGTCCTGCGGCCTGCGGCAGGCCGGGCACAGCGTGCGCACCAGGCGCTGCGCGAGCACGCCCAGCACGGTGGCATTGATGAGGTAGGGCGGGATGCCCAGCTCCATCAGCCGCATGATGGCCGAAGGCGCGTCGTTGGTGTGCAGCGTGGTGAACACCAGATGGCCGGTGAGCGCCGCCTGCACCGCCATTTCGGCGGTGGCCAGGTCGCGCACCTCGCCGACCATGATGATGTCCGGGTCCTGCCGCATCAGCGAGCGCAGACCCTGCGCGAAATCGAGATCGAGGTGCGGTTGCACCTGGGTCTGGTTGAAGGCCGGTTCGATCATCTCGATCGGGTCTTCCACCGTGCTTACGTTGACCTCTTCCGTGGCCAGGCGCTTGAGCGTGGCGTACAGCGTGGTGGTCTTGCCCGAACCCGTGGGCCCGGTCACCAGCACGATGCCGTGTGGCTGCCGCGTCAGGCTCTCCCAGCGCTGCGCGTCGTGCGCGGCGAAGCCCAGCGCGCCGAGGTCCTTCACCGTCGACTCGGGGTCGAAGATGCGCATGACCAGCTTTTCGCCGAACGCCGTGGGCAGCGTGGACAGCCGCATCTCCACCTCGTCACCGCGCGCGCCGCCCACGCCCGGGCGCAGGGTCTTGATGCGGCCATCCTGGGGGCGGCGGCGCTCGACCACGTCCATGCGGCCCAGCAGCTTGATGCGCGCGGTCATGGCGTTCATCACGCCAATGGGCATCTGGTAGACGGGATGCAGCACGCCATCGATGCGGAAGCGGATCACGCCCTGCTCGCGCCGCGGTTCGAGGTGGATGTCGCTGGCGCGCTGGTCGAAGGCGTACTGCCAGAGCCAGTCCACCACCTGCACCACGCCCTGGTCGTTGGCATCGAGCTGCTTGTTGGCCTTGCCCAGCTCCACCAGTTGCTCGAAGCTGCCGAAGCCGCCTGGCGCGCCGCTCTTGCTCGCCGCGCGCACCGACTTGGCCAGCGCGAAAAACTCGCCGGTGAAGCTCTTGATGGACTGCGGGCTGGAGAGCACCAGGCGCACGCTGCGCCGCGTCTGGCGCTCCACCTCGGGCACCCAGTCGCGGATATAAGGCTCGGCCGTGGCCACCACCACCTCGGTCGGGCTCACCAGCACCGGCAGCACCTTGTGGCGCTCGGCATAGGCCGCGCTCATCACGTCGGCCACCTTGCCCACATCGACCTTGAGCGGGTCAATGCGCATGTACTCCAGGCCGCTTCGCTTGGCGAGCCACTGTGCAAGCATCTCGACGTCGAGCACGTGCTGGTCGGCCATGCGCGCCATGCCCACCACCGCCAGCCTCTGCAGCGGGTGCTGCGAACTGTGGGCCGAGGCGCAGCGCGTGATGGTGCGCTCGGCCTCCTCGGCGGAGATCACGCCGTCCTCGCGCAACCAGCCGACCAGGCTGCGCCAGTCAAGCGGGCCATCGAATGCCATGGTCTTCTGCGGCGGTGACGTCGGCGAGGTCTTCATGCGTCGCTCAGGATACCGGTTTGAACAGCCGCAGCCACTTCACAGCGGGTAAACCCCAGCGCGCCTGCACCGCCTCGGCGCGGGCCAGCAGGGCCATGCGGGTGGGCCGCTCGGCGGTGCGCTGGGCCAGCACCACGGTGTTGCCCTCGCGCGTGGGCTTGAAGGCCCACACCGCATCGGCACCGAAGGCGGCGCAGAGGCTTTGCAGCGAGCGCTCGTAACTGGCGTCGCGGCCGAAGAGGTTGACGGTGAGGCAGCCGTCATCGGTCAACGCCGCGCGGCAGTCGGCGTAGAAGTCGGGGCTGTCGAGCACGGGTGCGGCGGCTTCGTGGTCGTAGAGGTCCACCTGCAAGGCGTCGTAGGCGCCCACGTGGTCGGCACGGCGGATCTCTTCGCCGGCGTCGGCCAGCAGCACGCGCAGGCGCGGCCCGTCGGCGGGCAGCTTGAACCACTGCCGGCACACCGCGACCACCTGGGGGTTGATTTCGATGGCCGTGGTGTCCATGCGCAGCTTCTTGAAGCAGAACTTGGTGAGCGCGGCCGAGCCCAGGCCCAGCTGCAGTGCGCGGCGTTTGGACACCGAGTCCGGCTCGACGAACAGCAGCCAGGCCATCATGCGCTGCACGTAGTCGAGTTCAATGTCGAACGGCGACTCCAGCAGCATCGAGCCCTGGATCCATTCGGTGCCCAGGTGCAGGAAGCGGACTTCGCTGTCTTCGGAGATGGTCACGTCCGGCAGGGTCTGTGCGGCGCGCCTTGCGCGCGCGGCGGCGTTGGCGCCGGCCTTCATGCCTTGCCCTCGCTGTCACGCGGGAAATGTTCGGAGGGGTGGGGGGAGTGCTGCATCTGGGTATCTGGCCTTGGGAGGACGATTATGAACACAGTGTCGGGATGCGTTTTTCTCCGGCGGCTCCCTGCGGTTCGCCCCGGGCCCGTGAGGTCATCCGAGAGAAATCAACCACCCACCCCATGCCGACGCAGCACCTCGGCCCAGGCCGCCAGCTTGCGATCAAAACTCCAGCTGGCATTCGCCGGGCTCGTGGAAGGCAGCCGGTACACCGGCACCCCCAGCTTCTGCGTTTGCCGCGCGTGCCGGAAACTCTCTCCTCCGTTGTGAGCAATCGCCTCCAGCAGCGGACACTCACGAAGCACCATCGAAAAATCGTTCAGCTCCGCATTCAGGATATCGGCGTCCAGACTGCCCTCGCGCTCGCAGGCCCCGTACACATCCCACACCCCCAGCCCGTGCTCGCGCAACGCCACCACCCGTTCCCCATACGGCATCGCGGGCAAGGGCAGCGCCCACAAAGCCCCCAGAATCTTCCAGAAATGGTTCTGCGGATGGCCGTAATACTGCTGCGCCCGCAAGGACGCCACACCAGGGAAACTGCCCAGCACCAGCACCCGCGTGTCCGGGCTCAGGATCGGCGCCAAACCCTCCAGCCGGCTCATGGCAAGGCACCCAGACGCGGCAAGGCCACCAGCGCGTTCGCGGTGCTGGCCTGCCTGAGCGCGTCCACCGACACACCACGCAAATCCGCCACCACCGTCCCGATGCGTGGCAGCTCCGCCGGACTGTTGATGCCCTGCGCACGACCCGCCTCGCGCTCGGCGGCCGTTACATACAGCCACTGCGGCGGAATGTCCGGCGCATCGGTTTCCATTACCAGGGCCGATAGAGGCAGTTCCGTCGCGAGCCGTCGCAGTTGGCGCGCGGGCTCGAAGGTGCACGCACCGCCGAAACCCAGCTTGAAACCCAGGTCGATGAAGGCTTGCGCCTGCTGCTCGCTGCCGTTGAAGGCATGGGCGATGCCGGCCACCGGCAACTCGCGCAGGTGCTTGAGCAAGCCATCGGCACTGCGCCGCACGTGCACGATCACCGGCAGGCCGTGCTTTCGCGCCAGCCGCAGTTGCGCGCGGTAGAAGACGGCCTGCCGCTCGCGCATCTCGGGGGTGCAGAGTTCGGGCACGAAAAAGTCCAGACCGATCTCGCCCACCGCCACCAGGCGGGGATCGTCGCGGTGTTCGGTGAGCGCGGCGTCCAGCGCCGTGAGGTCGTCCTCCGACGCCTGGGGCACGCACAGCGGATGAATGCCCAGCGCATAGGCGTCGCCCAACCGGTGCGCGAGCAGGCGCACGGTGTCGAAATTGAAGCGCGCCACGGCGGGAATGACGCAGCGGCCCACGCCGCGCTCGGCCGCGAGTGCGCGCAGGCTCAAAGCGAGGGCGTGGTCGGCGCCGAACTCGGGCGCATCCAGATGGCAGTGTGTGTCGATCCACATGGCGGTATAACGGCCATTGTGCCGGCAAGCGCCCGTGCACCGGCCCGCTCACAAGAATGCAAGCAAGAAAGGAAATCACCATGTCACACACCACGCGCCTCGGCTGGCTCGCCGTTCCCACGCTGCTGGTCCTCAGCGCCTGCGCCCTGCCCGGCGCGCCTGCGCCGGCGCCGCTGGTGGGCAGCGAATGGCAACTGGAAGACCTGGGCGGGCGCGGCGTGCTGGACCGCGTGCAGGCCACGCTCGCCTTCCCTGAGGCCGGCCGCGTGGCCGGCAACAGCTCGTGCAACCGCTTCTTCGGCTCATACACCCTGATGCAGGACCGCGTGGCCTTCGGCCAGCTGGGCGGCACGCGCATGGCCTGCCCCGAAGCCGTGAACGACCAGGAAATGCGCTATCTCGACGCGCTCCAGAAGGCGCAGCGACTGGAAGTGCAGGGCCGGACGATGCTGATGCACGTGCAGGGGCTGGACAAGCCGCTGCGCTTCACCCGCACGAAGCCCTGAGCCCGCACGCCGCGCCGCCGCGCGGGTCGCGGCCGGCAGCGGGTCGCCTCAGGTCAGCACGCCCGCGGTGAGCCGCAGCACGCGGGCGCAACGCGCGGCCAGGGCCTCGTCGTGCGTGACGACGATGAACGCCGTGCCCTGGTCGCGGGCCAGCGCCAGCATGAGCTGGAACACGCCTTCGGCGGTGCTTCGGTCCAGGTTGCCGGTGGGTTCGTCGGCCAGCACACAAGCCGGTTGCGTCACCAGCGCGCGCGCGATCGCCACGCGCTGGCGCTCGCCGCCGGAGAGCTCGGCCGGCCGGTGGTGCAGGCGCTCACCCAGGCCCACGCGCGCGAGCATCTGCTCGGCGCGTTGCGCCGCCTCGGCGCGCGGCAGGCGGCGGATCCACAGCGGCATCGCCACGTTGTCGCGCGCGCTGAACTCGGGCAACAGGTGGTGGAACTGGTAGACAAAGCCCAGGTGCTCGTTGCGCAGCGCGCCTTGCTGCGTGGCGCTCAGGCCCGAGAGCCGCTGCCCCATCAGTTCCACGCTGCCGCTGGTGGGCGCGTCCAGCCCACCCAGCAGGTGCAGCAAGGTGCTCTTGCCCGAACCCGATGCGCCCACGATGGCGACGGTCTCGCCCGCGCGCACCGTGAGATCGACGCCCGTGAGCACGGTCACGTCGAGCCGGCCTTCCTGGAAGCGCTTGGTCAGGCCCTGGGCCTGGAGAACGATGTCACTCATAGCGCAAGGCCTCGGCAGGGTTCACGCGGCTGGCGCGCCAGCTTGGGTAGATGGTGGCAAGGAAGGCCAGCACCAGCGAGATCAGCGCGACCGGCAGGATGTCGGTCTGCTGCGGGTCGCTGGGCATGCGGCTGATGAGGTAGATGTCCTGCGGCAGGAAGCTCGCGCCCAGCAGGCGCTCAAGCGCGGGCACCAGGGTGTCGATGTTGAAAGCCACGCCCAGGCCCAGCAGCAGGCCCGCGCCGGTGCCGATGATGCCCACCATGGCACCCTGCACCATGAACACCCCCATGATGCTCTGAGGGCTTGCACCCAGCGTGCGCAGGATGGCGATGTCGGCGCGCTTGTCGGTCACCGTCATCACCAGCGTGGACACGAGGTTGAACGCGGCCACGGCCACGATCAGCGTGAGGATGATGAACATCATGCGTTTCTCGAGCTGCACGGCCGCGAACCAGGTGCGGTTCTGGCGCGTCCAGTCGCGCACCAGCAGGCCGGGGTCGAGGTCGGAGGCGATGGACAGGGCCACCTCGCGCGCCTGGTGCAGGTTCTTGATCTTCACGCGCACACCCGTGGGGCCTTCCACGCGGAAGATGCGCGCGGCGTCGTCCTGGTGCAGCAGGGCCAGGGCCGAGTCGTACTCGAAGTGGCCCGAATCGAAGGTGCCCACCACCGTCATCTGGCGGATGCGCGGCACCACGCCGGCTGGCGTGACCTGCCCATTGGGCGCGATCAGCGTCACGCTGTCGCCCGCGATCACGCCCAGGCTGCGCGCCAGCTCGCCGCCGAGGATCACGCCGAACTCGCCGGGCACGAGGCGCGGCAGCATGGTGTCGGCCAGCTCCGCCGCCAGATCGGTCACCTTCGGTTCGAGCGCGGGGTCGATGCCGCGCACCAGCGCGCCTTTTATGTCCTCGCCGCGCGCGATCAGCGCCTGCGCCCCCACGAACGGCGCCGCGCCCACCACCTCGGGATGGCGCTCGATGCGGGCCAGCGTGTCGGCCAGGTTGGGGATCGCCTGGCCGCTGGGCTCGAACACCTCGATGTGCGAGAGCACCCCGAGCATGCGATCGCGCACCTCCTTCTGGAAGCCGTTCATCACCGAGAGCACGATGATGAGCGCGGCCACGCCCAGCGCGATGCCCAGCATGGACACGCCCGAGATGAAGGAGATGAAGCCGTTGCGACGGGTGGCGCGGCCAGCGCGGGTGTAGCGCCAGCCCAGGATGAGTTCGTAAGGGGTTTGCATGCAATAGGAGGTGGGATGCAGCGGGCATTGTGGCATCCCCGACAATCACGGCATGCCCACCCCCCGCCCGGCTTCTGAGCCTTCCTCGCACCTGCTGGTTCCTTTCGCCAGCGCGAGCGACCCCGCCTGCCGCGCCGCGCTGCCGGGTCTGCCCTTGCCAGAGCTCACCGCCCTGCTGGCCGAACTGGTGCCCGTCTACACCGATGGAGGCGATGACCACAGCCTGAGCCCGCCGCACGAGCGCGCGCTGGCGCAGGCGCTGGGCCTGGTGCGCGCCGACGGCTGCCCGTTCGGCGATGGCCTGATTCCCTGGGCTGCCATGGAAGACGCACAGCCCGACACGCCCCAGGCCTGGTTCACGCCCTGCCATTTCCAGGTCGGCATGGAACAGGTGACGCTGCTGCCCGGCGATCAGCTGGGCCTGACGGACGAGCACTCGCGCGCGCTGTTCGACGCCCTGGCGCCCTATTGCGCCGAGGACGGCATCGCCCTCACCTACCAGTCGGCCACGCGCTGGCACGCCCGCGGCGAACCGCTGCGCGGCATCGCCTGCGCCAGCCTGGACCGCGTGAGCGGCCGCTCGGTCGAAGCCTGGATGGCCGAGAGCACGGCCAACCCGGCCGGTGGCCAGTTGCTCAAGCGCCTGCAGAGCGAGGCGCAGATGCTGTTCTACACCCACGCCGTGCACGATGCGCGCGAGGCCGCGCGTTTGCACCCGGTCAACGGCTTCTGGGTCAGCGGGGCTGGCGCGCTGGACCGTGCCGTCAAGCCGGCAGCCCCGCCCACCCAGCCTGAAGACCTGCGCCGCGCCGCGCTGCAGGCCGACTGGACCGCGTGGCGGCAGGCCTGGGCCGCGCTGGACGCCGGCCCCATCGCGCAGTGGCGCGCACGCGCGCAGCGCGGCGAACCGCTCACCCTCACCCTGTGCGGCGAACGCGCCGCACAGCGTTTCACGAACGCCCCCCGAGGCGCTGGCGCGCGCATCGGCCGCCTCATCAAGAACCTGCTGGGCCCCGCCCCGGCCTGGAAGACGCTGGACACCCTATGAAGATCATCACCCGCGACGTCCCGCCCCGTGCTGCCTGGGCGCTGGAGCAAAGCGGCCTGCACCCCCTGCTGGCGCGCCTGTTTGCCGCGCGCGGCATCACCAGCAAGGACGAGCTCGACGACGCGCTCGCGCGCCTGTTGCCCCCCTCCTCCATGCTGGGCGCCCAGGACGCCGCGCGCGCCCTGGCCGACGCGATGGCCGCCGGCAAGTCCATCTGCATCGTGGCCGACTACGACTGCGACGGCGCCACGGCCTGCGCGGTCGGACTGCGCGGCCTGCGCCTGCTGGGCGCGCCGATGGGTTTTGACCGGGTGAACTACCTGGTGCCCGATCGCGTCACCGACGGCTACGGCCTGACCCCCTCGATCGCGAAGCGCGTGAAGGCCCAGGGCGCCGACGTGCTGGTGACGGTGGACAACGGCATCGCCAGCGTGGACGGCGTGCGCGCCGCGCGCGAACTGGGCCTGGACGTGATCGTGACCGACCACCACCTGCCCGCGCTCAAGGGCGGGGAGATCGCCCTGCCCGCCGACTGCATCATCGTCAACCCCAACCAGCCGGGCTGCACCTTCGAGAGCAAGTCGATCGCCGGTGTGGGCGTGATGTTCTACGTGTTGCTCGCGCTGCGGGCCGAATTGCGCGAGCGCGGTGTGTTCACGGCGCAGAACCAGCCCAAGATCGACACCCTGCTGCCCCTGGTGGCGCTGGGAACCGTGGCCGACGTGGTCAAGCTCGACGCCAACAACCGCCGCCTGGTGGCGCAAGGCCTCAGGCGGGTGCGCGCCGGTGCGATGCCCGCGGGCATGACGGCCCTCTTCAACGCGGCCGCGCGCAAGCCGGCCGCCGCCACCGGCTTCGACTTCGGGTTCGCCCTGGGCCCGCGCCTGAACGCGGCGGGCCGGCTGGCCGACATGACGCTGGGCATCGAATGCCTGACCACCGACGATGCGCTGCGCGCCGACGAGCTCGCGCGCACGCTGGACGGGATCAACCGCGAGCGCAAAGCCATCGAGGGCGACATGCGCGAGCAGGCCCTGCAGATGGCCGAGGAGATGTTCGACGAATCGGAAGAGCCACCGCCTGCGCTGGTGGTGTTCGACCCCGACTTCCATGAAGGCGTGGTGGGCATCGTGGCCTCGCGCCTGAAAGACAAGCTGCACCGCCCCACCTTTGTGTTCGCCGCCAGCGGCGCCGAGGGCAAGGAGCACGAGCTCAAGGGCTCGGGCCGCTCGATCGCGGGCTTTCACCTGCGCGACGCACTCGACCTGGTGGCCAAACGCCACCCCGGCGTGTTGTTGCGGTTCGGCGGCCATGCCATGGCGGCGGGCTGCACCATCGACGAGGAGCAACTGGAGACCTTTGAAGCGGCCCTGCAGCAGGTGGCGCACGAGTGGCTGGATGCCGCGACGCTGCAGCGCCGAATGGAGGCGGACGGCCCGCTCGACACGAAGTACCGGCGCGCGGATCTGGTGGACACGCTGCACCAGGAGGTGTGGGGCCAGGGTTTTGCTCCGCCGGTGTTCTGCGAGGAGGTGGTGGTGGTGTCGCAGCGCCTCGTGGGCGAGAAGCACCTGGCGCTGAAGCTCAAGCACCAGGGCGAGCCGGTGGACGGCATCTGGTTCGGCCACACGGAACCATTGCCGGCGCGGGTGAAGATCGCTTTCCGGCTGGATGCGGATGAGTGGCAGGGGCAGCGGCGGGTTCGGTTTCTGGTGGAGGCGGCGGAGGTCTGAACTTCCCTTTGTTCGTTGCACCTCGCGCCTGTGACAGGCAAGCGCACCCATGCAATGCGCCGTCTGCCTTGGAGGTCGACGGTGGTTGGGGTGATCGCCGCAGCGAAGTAAAGGAGTAGAACCGGCGAAGCCGGTTCGGGGGACATGAGCGGAGGCGATCACCCCAGCCGCCGGCGACCGGAGCCCCGCCAACGAAAACAATCAGCTCATCAAGGCTTCACGAACCGCAGCCAGTTGACGGCGAGAAACAGCCAGGCGTTCCTCCACCCCGTCGAGCCGCACCATCCAGCCCTCGCCCTCGACCGGGTCGTTGTGCTTCTCAACGGCGCGGACCGCCCGGCGCGACACCAGCGCGTTGCGGTGCACCCGCACGAACAGGTGGGCATAGCGCTGCTCCAGATCGCTCAGGGCGCCATCGAAGATGTGTTCCTTGTCCGCCGTGCGCACCGTGATGTACTTCAATTCGGCCTTGAGGTAGATCACATCGGCCAGCGCCACCCGCTCGCTGCGGCCCCGCTCCTGGATGATCAGGCTCTCGGGCAGACCCGCGTCCTGCGCGCCCTCGCCCGCGCTGCGCAGCTTCACCACCTTCTGCAAGGCCTGCTGCAGCCGCTCGCGCCGCACCGGTTTGGTCAGGTAGTCCACCGCCTCCAGCTCGAAAGCGTGCACCGCGTGCTCGGCATACGCCGTCACGAACACGATCGCCGGCGGCGCCGCCATCTGGCGCAAGGTGCTCGCCAGCGCCATGCCGTCCACGCCCGGCATGTGGATGTCCAGCATCACCAGGTCACAGCCCGTGCGCTGGATCTGCTCCATCGCCTGCACCGCGTTCGACGCCTCGCCCACCACATCCGCCCGTGGCTCGGTGCATTCGCCCAAGAGCGTGCGCAGCCGGGACCGCGCCAGCGCTTCATCGTCAACGATCAGTACCTTCAGTGCCATGTCACGCTCCGTTGCCAGATCCGGTTCGGTGGTTCATTCAAACCCCGCTTATACCGGTATTTCCAGTCTTACCTGAAACACGCCATTCACCAAGGCGCTCTGAAAGCGCCCTTGTACATCATGCAACAGCGTCAGGCGCTGGCGCACATTGTCCAACGCCAGGCCGTTGCCCCGCCGTCCGCTGCCCGCCGGCACGGTGTTGGTGACCTTGATCACCACCACACTGCCACGGCGCTGGGTGCTGATGCGCACCACCGCCCCGCTCGCACTGGGCTCCACCCCGTGCTTGACCGCATTCTCCACCAGCGGCTGCAGGATGAGGGGAGGCAATTTGGCCTTGGACGCCGTCTCGTCCACGCTCCACTCCACCTTCAGCCGATCGCCGAACCGCACCTGCTCGATCGCCAGGTAGTGCTCGGCCAGCTCCAGCTCCTGCCACAGGGGCACCGCCTCCTTGGCATCGGCCAGCGCGTGGCGAAACAGCTCGCTCAGGTCCTCAAGCAAGTTTTCGGCCTTGGCCGGCTCCTCGCGCACCAGCGCGATCGCGCTGTTGAGGGTATTGAACAGGAAATGCGGGCGGATGCGGGCCTGAAGCTCGGCCAGGCGGGCGGTGGCGCCAGCGGGGCCGCGCGCCTTGGAGCGCCACATCAGCGCGGCCACCAGGACCCCGGACACGAGCGCGCCCGAGGCGGCGCTGGCCAGCCAGGGCGAGGGCTCGGCCAGGCCCATCCAGACCAGCAGGCCGCAGCCGTAGAGCCCCGAGAGCGCGCCAAATCCGATCGCCGCCCCCCACTGGCCCGGCATCGGCAACAGGCCCAGCTGGCGCTTGAGGCCGCACACCGTCAGCAGCCAGGCCAGCACGGCAGGCAGGGCGGCACCGGTGTAGATGGCCAGCTGCGTGACCCAGGCCACGAAGGTCTGGGCGCCGAACAGGGCGGCCACGGCCACGATGGCCTGCACGAACAGCACCGCGCGCAGCACCGTGCCGACCTGGCAGGTGTCAAACACCTGCACCCTCACGCGCAGGTCCTCGGGCATGTCCGCGAGCGGGCGCGCACCTGCGGCATGCGCCAGTTCCTGGAAGCTCGATAAAATTCTGGAATCTTTCATGGGAAGCACTGATCCGTCTTCGGGTCGGCCCCGTGAGGGCCTCTACAGGGGTCTGCCGCGCCGACAACCGGCCGGGGCCCACTGCCCCAAGCCCCATCCCAGGCGCACTCGCGCTCCATCCTTCTTCCATCCAGCCGCTGGTACACCATGTCCACCAACCAACTCGACAAAAAATCCGAAGCCTGGTCCGCCCTATTCTCGGAGCCCATGAGCGAGTTGGTCAAGCGCTACACCGCCAGCGTCTTCTTTGACAAGCGCCTGTGGCAAGCCGACATCACCGGCAGCCTCGCCCACGCCGAGATGCTGGCGCACCAGGCCATCATCGGCGCCGCCGACCTCGAGGCCATCCAGCGCGGCATGGCCCAGATCACGGCAGAGATCGAGTCCGGCGAGTTCGAGTGGAAGCTCGACCTCGAAGACGTGCACCTGAACATCGAGGCGCGCCTGACCCAGCTCGTGGGCGACGCCGGCAAGCGCCTGCACACCGGCCGCAGCCGCAACGACCAGGTCGCCACCGACGTGCGCCTGTGGCTGCGCGGCGAGATCGACCTCATCGTCCCCTTGCTCAACGAGCTGCAGCGCGCGCTGGTGGCGGTGGCCGAGAAGAACGTGGACGTGATCCTGCCCGGCTTCACCCACCTGCAGGTGGCGCAGCCGGTGAGCTTCGCGCACCACCTGCTGGCCTATGTGGAGATGTTCTCGCGCGACGCCGAGCGCTTCGCCGACGTGCGCCGCCGCACCAACCGCCTGCCTCTGGGCAGCGCCGCGCTGGCCGGCACCACCTACCCGCTGGACCGCGAGCGCGTGGCGCGCACCCTGGGCATGGTGGACGAGCACGGCGAGCCCCAGGTGTGCCAGAACAGCCTGGATGGCGTGAGCGACCGCGATTTCGCGATCGAGTTCACCGCGGCGGCCAGCCTGTGCATGGTGCACATCAGCCGCTTCAGCGAGGAACTCATTCTCTGGATGAGCCAGAACTTCGGCTTCGTGAAGATCGCCGACCGCTTCACCACCGGCAGTTCCATCATGCCGCAGAAGAAAAACCCCGACGTGCCCGAGCTCGCGCGCGGCAAGACCGGCCGCGTGGTCGGCCACCTCATGGGCCTGATCACGCTCATGAAGGGCCAGCCCCTGGCCTACAACAAGGACAACCAGGAAGACAAGGAGCCGCTGTTCGACACCGTGGACACGCTCAAGGACACGCTGCGCATCTTCGGCGAGATGGTGGGCGGCCAGCTGAACCCGGCCACCGGCACCAAGGAGGGCGGCATCACGGTCAATGCCGTGGCGATGGAAGAAGCCGCCAAGAAGGGCTATGCCACGGCGACCGACCTGGCCGACTACCTGGTGAAGAAGGGCCTGCCCTTTCGCGACGCGCACGAGACCGTGGCCCACGCGGTCAAGGCTGCCGTGTCGCACAACTGCGACCTCTCGGAGTTGCCGCTGACCGTGCTGCAGGGCTTCAATGCCTCGATCGAGAAAGACGTGTACGAGTGCCTGAGCCTGCGCGGCAGCCTCAACGCGCGCAACACCCTGGGGGGCACCGCGCCGGCCCAGGTGCTGGCGCAGATCGCGCGCCACCGCAAGCGCCTCGGCTAAGCTTGCGCGCCCCGTGCAGGGGCATCGGATCGGCAGCGGGCTTTGAGCTACCCTTGGCGTCTGCCATGGAGGAAGCCTTGAAGAACAACATCCCGCTCCGTTGGGTCGCCACCGCGTGGCTGGCCGTTGCCCTGCCCGCCTCCGCGCTTCAGATCACCAGCGTCTCGCCCCAGGGCGAAGTGGCCCGGGTGCGCCAGGTGGTCGTCAAGTTCAATGAGAGTGCCGTCAACTTCGGCGACGCCCAGGCGCCCGCACCGGTCTCGCTGAGCTGCAGCGACGCCCAGGCCACCCGGGGCAACGGCCGCTGGACCAGCGACCGCGAATGGGTTTTCGATTTCGAGAACGATCTGCCGCCCGGCGTGAATTGCTCGGTGCAGGTGAAAAGCGGCTTCAAGTCGCCCAAGGGCACGGAACTGGCCGTGAGCCGCAGCAGCTTCCACACCGGTGGCCCGTTCGTGCAGCAGGTGCGCCCGGGGCCCTCGTCGCGCATCGACGAGGAACAGCACTTCGTTCTGCGGCTCAACGGCGCGGCCACCACCGCCAGTCTGCAATCGCAGGTGTGGTGCGCGATCGAAGGCCTGGGCGAGCGCGTGCCGGTCCGGCTCATCGAAGGCAGGGACCGCGCCGATCTGCTCAAAGCCAATGGCTGGGACAAGCTGGCGGACAAGGAGCCGCAGCGCTACGCGACGCTGGCCTGCAACCGCCGCTTCACGCCAGACACCAAGGTCTCCCTCGTGTACGGCAAAGGCGTGGTCACGCCCTCGGGCATCGCGAACAGCGTGGAGAAGCGCTTCGACTTCCAGGTCCGCGAGGCCTTTACCGTGGGCTTCAGCTGCGAGCGCGAGAACGCCCAGGCCGCCTGCCTGCCGATCCGCCCGATGACGCTCAACTTCAGCGCACCCGTGCCGCGCAAGTTGGCCGAGGGCATCCGCCTGAAATCGGCCCAGCAGACGCACCCACCGGTGTTCGACGCGGACAGCCACGCCGACGGCGACAGCGTGGTCACCGAGTTGTCGTTCAAGCCCCCCTTCGCGGAACAGGCCGCGTTCACCGTCGAGCTGCCGAAGAACTTCAAGGACGACGCGGGCCGCGCGCCGGCCAATGCCCAGGGTTTTCCGCTGGCGGTGGCCACGGGCGCGATGCCCCCCTTGGCCAAATTCGCCGCTTCGCCCTTTGGCATCGTCGAGCGTTTCGCCGAACCGGGCGGCACCCCGCTGCTGCCCGTGACCTTGCGCAACGTGGAGGCCGCGCTTCAGGTGCAGGGCCTCAGCCCCGGTCAGGTGAACGAACTGCAGCCCAAAACCGACGCGGAGATCATTGCCTGGTTCCGCAAGCTGCAGCGCTACGACCAGTTCAACGTCTCGCGCAAGCTGGCGCAGGCCGACACGGTGGGCCCGCTGCCCAAGGTGCTGGAAGACCGGGACAAGCGCTGGGTCGAATCGCGCGCGGTGTCGCTGCTCAAGGGCCAGGCCGGGGTGAAAGCGATGGAACTGCCCCGGCCCGCCACCAACGACCCGCGCCCCTTCGAGGTGGTCGGCATTCCGCTCACGCCGGGCTTCCATGTGGTGGAGATCGCATCCCCCGCGCTGGGCGGTGCCCTGCTGGACGCGCGCTACGGTGGCTCGCGCACGATGTACGTGCGCACCTCCGCGCTGGTGACCAACCTGGGCGTGCATTTCAAGCTGGGGCGCGAAAACGCGCTGGCCTGGGTGACCACGCTGGACAAGGGCAAGCCGGCCGCCGGCGCCCGGGTGCGCGTCTCCGACTGCGCGGGCAAGGAAGTCGCCACCGGCACCACCAACGCCCAAGGCGTGGTCGAATTCAAGGACGTGCCGCCGCAAGCACCCCGCTGCAGCAGCGGGGACGGTGAAAGCACGCAAGCCTATTTCGTCAGCGCGCGGCTCCAGGACGGCGCCACCGAAGACATGGCCTTCACCTGGAGCGACTGGTACCGGGGCATCGAACCCTGGCGCTTCAACGTGCCGACCAGCCGCGATCCGCGCCCGGACGCGCGCGCCCACACCGTGTTCGACCGCACGCTGCTGCGCGCGGGCGAGACGGTGTCGATGAAGCACCTGATCCGCACCGAAACCAGCCAGGGCTTCAGCCTGCCGGAAACCCTGCCCGACACCCTGGTGATCACGCACACCGGCAGCGGCCAGCAGTTCACGCAGCCCGTGGCCTGGCGCAAGACGGCCACCGGCGGCCAGAGCGCTGAAAACAGCTTTGCCGTGCCCGCCAGCGCCAAGCTGGGCAACTACGAGGTCACGCTCAAAAGCGCCGACGAGCGCCAGCGCCAATACAGCAGCGGCGAGTTCCGGGTGGAGGAGTTCCGCCTGCCGGTGCTCGAAGGTCGCATCGCGCCGCAGGCAGGCCAGGCACTGGTCAACGTGAAGAGCGTGCCCACCCAGCTGCAGGTCAGCTACGTCTCGGGCGGCGGCGCGGCCAACCTGCCGGTGCGCGTGTCGGCCTCGGTGCGCGACAAGTTCCTCAGCTTCCGCGACTTCGACGGCTTCAGCTTCCAGCCGCCCCGAGCGGACGGCGCGCCGGGGAACGAAGAAGGCGAAGAGGAAGCCGCGGCCTCGCAGGACCAGCGCGTCATCGCCGACAAATTGCCCATCACGCTGGACCGCAACGGCGCGGGCGCGCTGACCATCGAGCAGGTGCCCACCGCCCCTCAGCCGCAGGAACTGCTGCTGGAGGCGAGCTACGCCGATCCGAACGGCGAGGTGCAGACGCTGCGCAGCGTCTCCACCGTGTGGCCAGCGAACGTGATCGCGGGCATCAAGACCGAAGGCTGGGTGTCGGCCAGCCAGAAGATCCAGTTCCAGGCGCTGGCGCTGGATCTGGCGGGCAAGCCCGCGGCCAAGGTCGCGCTGAGCGTGAAGGCGGTGGCCCGCATCACCACCACCAGCCGCAAGCGCATGGTGGGCGGCTTCTACACCTACGACAACCAGACCCAGACCAAAGACCTGGGCACGGTCTGCAGCGGCCAGAGCGATGCGCGCGGCCTGCTGCTGTGCGAGGCCAGACTGGGCGAACCGGGTGAGGTGGAACTCATCGTGACCGCCCAGGACGCGGCGGGCCTGAGCATCCAGGCGGCCAGCTCGGTGTGGGTCACGCGCCAGGGCGAGCTCTGGTTCGGCGGCGAGAACCACGACCGCATCGACCTGCTGCCCGAGAAGAAGACCTACCAGCCCGGCGAGACCGCGAAGTTCCAGGTGCGCATGCCGTTCCGCTTCGCCACCGCGCTGCTGACGGTGGAGCGCGAAGGCATCCTCGAGACGCAGGTGGTGCAGCTCAATGGACAGGACCCGACGGTGCAACTGAAGGTCCAGGAAGGCTGGGGGCCGAATGTGTACGTCAGCGTGCTGGCCCTGCGGGGCCGGTTGCGCGAGGTGCCGTGGTACTCGTTCTTCACCTGGGGCTACAAGGCGCCGCGCGAGTGGTGGACCTCGTTCTGGTACGAGGGCCGCGAGTACGTCGCGCCGACCGCGCTGGTGGACCTGAGCAAGCCAGCGTTCCGCCTGGGCCTGGCCGAGATCCGCGTCGGCACGCGCGCCCACCAGCTCGACGTGAGCGTCAAGGCCGACCAGGAAAGCTACCCGGTGCGCGGTCAGGCCCGGGTGACCATCACCGCGAAGCTGCCCAACGGCCAGCCGGCGGCGAACGCGGAAGTGGCGCTCGCGGCGGTGGATCAGGCCCTGCTGGAGCTCATGCCCAACCGCAGCTGGAACCTGCTCGACGCGATGCTGCAACAGCGCGCCTGGGGCGTGGAGACGTCCACCGCGCAGATGGAAATCATCGGCCGGCGCCACTACGGCCGCAAGGCGGTGCCCGCCGGGGGCGGCGGCGGCAAGAGCGGTGCGCGCGAACTGCTCGACACCCTGCTGCTGTGGAACCCCAACGTGGTGCTGGACGCCAAAGGGCAGGCGGTCGTGACCGTGCCGCTCAACGACGCGCTCACCACCTTCCAGATCGTCGCCGTGGCCGACCTGGGCACCGGCCTCTTCGGCACCGGGCAGACCAGCGTGCGCGCCACGCAGGACCTGCAGATCATCAGCGGCCTGCCGCCGCTGGTGCGCGAGGACGACCAGTTCCGCGCGCAGCTCACGCTGCGCAACACCACCCAGAAGGCGATGAAGGTGGCCGTCTCGCCGCGCGCCACGCTGCTCGAGCTCGCGCCGCAGACGGTGGACATCCCGGCCGGCGAGTCGCGCGAAGTGGCCTGGACAGTCACGGCGCCGGCACAGCTGGCCCAGACGCGCGCCGAAGCCATCCTGTGGGACATCGAAGCCAGGGATGTGCTGGGCGGCGCGAAGGACGCGCTCAAGGCCCGGCAGCGCATCGTGCCCGCCGTGCCGCTGGCGGTGCAGCAGGCCACGCTGGTGCAGGTGGATGGCGCGTTCCAGCTCGACGTGGCGCCGCCCGCTGGCGCGCTGCCGGGCCGGGGCGGCCTGAAGCTCGCGCTGCAGCCGACGTTGGCCGAGGGCCTGCCCGGCGTGCGCGACTGGTTCGCCAACTACCCGTTCGTCTGCCTGGAGCAAAAGGCCAGCAAGGCCGTGGGCCTGCGCGATGCGAAGCTCTGGCAGGGCGTGGTCGCGCAACTGCCCACCTACCTCGACGCCGACGGCCTGGCCAGCTACTTCCCGCCGCGCGAAGGCGACGCCAACCGGGGCAGCGACACGCTCACGGCCTACCTGCTGGCGGCCACGCACGAGGCCTCGGCCATCGACCCGGCCTTCGGCTTGCCCGACGAGGCGCGCGCGCCCATGGAGCGCGGCCTGATCGCGTTTGTGGAAGGCCGCATCTCGCGCGAGTTCTGGAGCCCGCGCAAGGACCTGGACGTGCGCAAGCTCGCCGCCATCGAAGCGCTCTCGCGCTACGGCAAGGCGCGGGCCCGCATGCTGGGCAGCATCACCCTCGCGCCCAACCAGTGGCCCACCAGCGCGGTGATCGACTGGGTCAACATCCTGCGGCGCGTGAGCGACGTGCCGCAGCGCGATCAGCGCCTGACCGAAGCCCTGCAGGTGCTGCGCGCGCGCCTGAGTTTCCAGGGCACCAGGCTGGTCTTCAGCACCGAGCAGGACGACTACTGGTGGTGGCTCATGGCCAACGGCGACGTGAACACCGCGCGCCTGATGCTCGCGGTGATGGACGACCCGGCCTGGCGGGACGACATGGGGCGGCTGGCCAGCGGCTTCATCGGCCGCCAGCAGGGCGGCGCCTGGCACACGACCACCGCCAACCTCTGGGGCGGCCTGGCGCTGGAGAAGTTCTCCGCCCAATTCGAAGCCACACCGGTCTCAGGGACGACGCGCGCCACCCTGGGCACGGGAGCCGCCGCCATCGACTGGGCCAAGGTCGATCGGGTCAAGACCACCGATGCGCTCGGCGCGCCCAACCGGACGACCTGGTTCGGCGCCCCCACCGGCCCGGGCAACCTGAAGAACAACACCGGCTTCCTGCCGTGGCAGGCCGATGGCGGCAAGGGCACGCTGGGCGTGACGCACCAGGGCAGCGGCAAGCCCTGGCTCACGCTGCAGTCCATCGCCGCCGTGCCGCTCAAGGCGCCGTTGAGCGCCGGCTACACCATCCGCAAGACCATCACCCCGGTCGAGCAGGCCGTCGGCGGCACGCACACGCGTGGCGACGTCTGGCGCGTGGCGCTGGAAGTCAACGCCGCCGCCGACATGACCTGGGTGGTGGTCACCGACCCGATCCCGGGCGGCGCGACCATCCTTGGCGGCGGGCTGGGCCGCGATTCGCAGATCGCCACCGCGGGCCAGAGAAGCCCGACCGGCAACGCCTGGCCGGCCTTCGAGGAGCGCAGCTTCGAGGCCTACCGCAGCTACCACGAGTACGTGCCCAAGGGCGTCTTCAGGATGGAATACACGGTGCGACTGAACAACGTCGGCGAGTTCTCGCTGCCGCCCAGCCGCGTGGAGGCGATGTACGCACCCGAGATGTTCGGCGAGATGCCCAATGCCCGCGTGAAGGTGGAGGCCGTGCGGTGAATGGGCGCCACGCGCTCGCGGCGCTGGCGCTCGGCCTGGGCCTGGCGCTGCCCGCGCAGGCCCTGCCCGGCTTTGCCGAGGTGCGCGCGGGCTGGCGCTCGTCCGACGCGCGCGTGCTCGACCGCCAGGGTGAGCTGCTGCAGCGCGTGCGCATCGACCACCATGCGCGACGGGGCGAATGGATCGCGCTGGCCGACGTGTCGCCCGCGCTGCGCACGGCCTTGCTGCTGAGCGAAGACCAGCGCTTCTACCAGCACAGTGGCGTGGACTGGCGAGCGGTCTCGGCCGCGGCCTGGGGCAACCTGTGGAACAGCCGCACACGCGGCGCCTCCACCATCACCATGCAGCTGGCCGCGCTGCTCGACGAGCCCGACGGCGAGCTGCAGCGCGGTGCGGGCGGCCGCCGGCTGACGCAGAAGCTCGGCCAGGCGGTGGCGGCCCAGCAACTGGAGCGCCGCTGGCGCAAGGACCAGATTCTGGAGGCCTACCTCAACCTCGTGCCGTTCCGGGGCGAGCTCGTGGGCATCGACGCGCTTTCGCGCACGCTGTTCGGCAAGGCCTCCCATGGCCTGGACGAGCGCGAGGCCGCCGTGTCCGCCGCGCTGGTGCGCGCACCCAACGCCAGACCCGCCCAGGTCGCGCAGCGCGCCTGCGGCGTGCTCAAGCTCATGCAGGCCGGCACGCCGGTGGATTGCGGCGAGTTGCGCATCCTGACCACCATCGCGCTGCAAGGCCGCGAATTCGCCGCCAGCGAGGGCATCGCGCCCCACCACGCGCGGCGCTTGCTGGCGGCCGGGCCGGCGCAGTCGGTGCGATCCACCGTGTCCGCCCCGCTGCAGCGCTTCGCGCTCCAAACGCTGCAGCGCCACCTGCGCGAACTCCAGGGCCGCCATGTGCAGGACGGCGCGCTGGTCGTGCTCGACAACGCCAGCGGCGACGTGCTGGCCTGGGTGGGCTCGTCGGGCGAGCTGAGCGCCGCGTCGGAGGTGGACGGTGTGACCGCGCTGCGCCAGCCGGGCTCCACGCTCAAGCCCTTCCTCTATGCCCAGGCGATCGCCGAGCGGCGCATGACGGCCGCGTCCCTGCTGGAGGATTCGCCGGCCGCGATTCCCACCACCAGCGGCCTCTACATCCCGCAGAACTACGACCGCCGGTTCAAAGGCTGGGTCTCCGCACGCACGGCGCTGGCGGCGTCGCTCAACGTGCCGGCGGTGCGCACGCTGGTCATGGTCTCGCCCGACGCGTTCCACCACCAGCTCGGCGCGCTTGGCCTGCCCCTGCGCGAGCCCGCCGGTTACTACGGCTACAGCCTGGCCCTGGGCAGCGCCGAGGTGCCGCTGCTCTCGCTGACCAACGCCTTCCGCACGCTGGCCAACGGCGGGCGCTACGGCCCTGTCGGCGAGCCCCCGCAAGCGGCACCGGCCATCGACCCGCGCGCCGCCTTCATCGTGGGCGACATCCTGAGCGACAGCAACGCGCGCGCGCGCACTTTCGGCACGGACAGCATCCTGGCCACCCGCTTCTGGTCCGCCGTGAAGACCGGCACCAGCAAGGACATGCGCGACAACTGGGCGGTGGGCTGGTCCGAGCGCTTCACGGTCGGCGTGTGGGTGGGCAACGCCGATGGCGCGCCGATGTGGGACGTCAGCGGCACCAGCGGCGCCGCGCCCGTCTGGGCCAGCGTCATGCAGCACTTGCACACCCACACCCCCAGCCGCGCACCGCGCCCGCCGGCCGGACTGGTGCAGGCGCGCACCTCGTTTGAGGGCGCGCAGGGCACGCGGCCGCTGGAGGCGGCGCGCAGCGAGTGGTTCCTCGCCGGCACCGAGCAGACCCGTTTTGCCATGGACACGCCCGCCCCGGCGCGGGCCTCCGGCAGCGTGCTGCGCATCCGCAGCCCGGCCCCCGGCACCATCGTCGCCCTGGACCCGGACATTCCCCCCAACCGCCAGCGCCTGGGTTTCGTGGCCAGCGGCCCCGGTGGCCGCTGGCGCCTGGACGGCAAGCCCCTGGGCCAGGGAACCCGGCTGCAGTGGCTGCCGTGGCCGGGCCGGCATGTGATGCAGCTCACCGATGCGCGCGGCACGGTGCTGGACGAGGTGCGCTTCGAAGTGCGCGGCGCCGGTGTGAGAGAAACCCATGCAAGAAACCATTGACCTGAGCACCTTGCGCGTCGTGGTGGCGGCGGCCGACCTCGGCTCCATCAGCGCCGCCAGCGAACGCCTGCAACTGGCCGTGGCCGCGGCCAGCTCGCGCATCACGGCGCTGGAGGAATCGCTCGGCTTCCGGGTGTTCGAGCGCTCCTCGCGCGGCGTGCAGCTCACGCCAGCGGGCCAGATGCTGGTGCAGCGCAGCCGCGCGCTGCTGACCGATGCCGACCGGCTGGCCCAGCACCTGCGCGGCTACAGCGAAGGCCTGCAGGGCCATGTGCGCGTGCTGGCCAACACCTCGGCGCTGCTGGAAGTGCTGCCTCAGCGGCTGGAGCAGTTCATGAAAGCGCACCCGCTGATCCGCATCGACCTGGAGGAGCGCGGCAGCCCGGAGATTCCGCTGGCGCTGATCGAAGGCCGGGCCGACTTCGGCGTGGTGGATTTGCCCGTGCCGCCGGCGGGCCTGGCTTTCGCGCCCTTCTTCAGCGACACCCTGGTGCTGCTCACGCCGCGCTCGCACCGCCTGGCGACCCGGCGCCGGCTGCGGCTGGCCGATGCGCTGGACGAGGCCTTCATCACGCTCACGGACGGCACGGCCCTGTCGAACCGCCTGCTGGCCTCGGCAGCCGACGCAGGCAAGCCGCTGCACGTGCGCATGCGCATGCGCGGCTTCGACGCCGTGTGCCGCATGGTGGCCGCCGGCCTGGGGGTGGGCGTGCTGCCGCTGGAGGCGATCGCACCCCAGCTGGCGCACCTGCCGCTGGCGGCGGTGCCGCTGTCCGACCCCTGGGCACGGCGCACCCACCACATCGCCACCCGCACCGACGCGCCGCCGGCACCGGCTGCGCTCACACTGATCCGCGCGCTCACCGCCGGCTGATCGGGCTTTCGCGAAACGCGAAAGCCGCCTTTGCCACACACCATTGCGGCCCACACGGGGCCGTTCCTACACTGGCGCCCAGCCCCCCACAACATCAAGCGCCGCCACCCAGGCCGCGCCGGAGACTTCATGAAAATCGCCCGCGTCAGCGCCACGCCGCTGAACCTGCCCGTCACCGTGCAATCCCCCAGCCGCAGCCAGACCACCAGCCTCTCGGTCTGCCTGGTCACGATCGAAACCGACACCGGCCTCGTCGGCACCGGCATGACCGCCATCACCGAGGAAGAGGTGATCGGCAGCATCGTCAACGACATCGCCGCGCACCACCTGGTGGGCATGGACCCGATGCGCCACGAGCAGGTCTGGGAGCGCCTCTACTGGCTGCTCACGCCGCGCGGCCAGTCGGGCTACGCCAGCCACGCCATCGCCGCGATCGACCTCGCGCTGTGGGACATCAAGGGCCAGGCGCTGGGCGAGCCCTGCTGGCGCCTGCTCGGTGGCGCGCGCGCCGAGGTGCCGGTGTACGCCACCTTTGGTTTCAACTTCTTCGACCGCGACGAACTCGCCGCCGCCGCGCGCGAGTGGGTGGGCCGCGGTTTCTCGCGCCTGAAGATGACGGTGGGCCACCACGCGCTGCAACGCCGCGACGAGCCCCGGCCGCTGGACCAGGTGATCGCCGAGGACGTGCAGCGCATCCGTGCGGTGCGCGAGGCGGTCGGGCCGGACGTGCAGATCTACATCGACGCCAACTGCAGCCTAGATTACTTCCACGCGCTGTCGCTGGCCAGGAAGGTGGAGCCCTACGACATCAGCTTCTTCGAAGAGCCGGTGTCGCAGAACGACATTCCCAACCTCGCGCGTTTGCGCGCCAAGACTTCGATCCCGCTGGCCGCAGGACAGAACGAAGGCCTGGCCTCGCGCTTTCGCGACATGCTGGTCGCGCAGGCGGTCGACGTGGTGCAGCCCAACGCCTGCATCAGCGGCGGCTTCACGCAGTGCAGCCGCATCGCGGGCATGGCCGCCGCCTTCAACACCCGCTTTGCCAATGGCGGCGCCTGGCCCCACCACAACATGCACCTGCACGCCGGCCTGGCCAACGGCTCGCTGGTGGAATACCACTCGGTCGCCGTGCAATGCTGCGAGCTGGTGTTCGACGACCTGCCCAAGCCCGAGCGCGGCGTGCTGCGCCTGCCAGAGACACCGGGCCTGGGCTTCAGGCCCAACCCCGAGCGGCTGGCGGAGCTTGCCAAACGACCCGGCTCGCGCGGCGCCGGCAAGGCCTGACACCGATTCCCCACGAAAACAACGGAGACAAGACATGCAGCACCTCAACAACCGCTTTTCGATCGGCCGGCGCGCCGCGCTGGCCCTCGCCCTGGCCGCCACCCTCGGCAGCAGCGCCTGGGCGCAGGCCTGGCCCAGCAAGCCGGTGCGCCTGCTGGTCGGTTACTCGGCAGGCGGCGGCGTCGATGCCATGGCGCGGCTGATCGCACCGCGCATGTCCAACCTGCTGGGCCAGCAGGTGGTGGTGGACAACCGCACCGGCGCGGCCGGCCTGATCGCGGGCGACGCGGTGGCGCGCGCCGCACCCGATGGCTACACGCTCATGCTGGGCGACAGCTCGCTGCTGATCGCCCAGCACCTGCAGCCGCGCATGAGCTTCGATCCCATCAAGGCCTTCTCGCCCGTGGCCGGCGTGTTCACCCTGCCCCTGGTGATCGTGGCCAACAACGAAGTGCCCGCCAAGACGCCGGCCGAGTTCGTGAAGCTGCTCAAGGACAACCCCGGCCGGTACTCCTATGCCACCTCGGGCGTGGGCACGGTGCACCACCTGGGTTTCGAAATGCTCAAGGGCCAGGCGCGCAGCTTCGTTGTGCACATTCCTTACCGGGGGGCGTCGCAGATCGTGCCCGACGTGATGAGCGGCCAGGTGCCCTTTGGCGTGGTGAGCGCGACCTCGGCCATCGCCCAGGCCAAGGCGGGCAAGCTGCGCGCCGTGGCCGTGATGAACCCGGTGAAGCTCGCCGGCGCCGAGGACATCATGCCGCTGTCGGACGCACTGCCCGGGTTCTCGGCGGTGCCGCGCCTGTATGTGCTGGCACCGGCCGGCACGCCGGCGGCCATCGTCGAGCGCCTGAGCGACACCCTGCGCACCGTGATGGAAGCCCCGGACATCGCGCAGATCGCCGCGCAACAGGGCGCCGTGCCGGCCTACATGCCGGCCGGGCCGCTGGCCGCCGACATCGTGCGCGAGTCGGCCGAATGGGGCAAGGTCATCCGCGAGCAGAAGATCACCGCGCAGTGAGCCCTCGGGGCCAGGACCGGCCCAGGCTCAGGTGCAGGGGTCGGGCTGGGGCACTTCGGTGCAGCGCTGGTAGGCCTCGGGCTTGAGTCCGCCGCCGACCACGCGGTACTGGTCGAAGCAGGCTGCACTGGCCATGTAGCGGTGCCAGCGGGCCTCGCAGGCGCTGGTGCCCGGCGGCAGCGGCGCATCGGCCGGCACGGCCCGGGCCCGGTGTTGCGGCGGGACATGGGTGCCATAGACCCACTGGCCACGTTCGTCGACCCAGCGGTAGACGTCGGCCGCCAGCAGCGCGCCGGGCACTGACAGGGCCAGCGCGAGAGCGAGGGTGTGCAGCTTCATGGCGGTGCGACTCCGCCGGCACCGGGGCGGTTCCGCCGTTCGTCTGCCTGAGGCCGCTGCACTGCAGCAAAAATTTCAAAGGGGTCCGCCCCGCTTTCACAAGCCAATTGCAGGGCGCGCGGCTAACATGCCACGTCACCCAAAACAACGGAGACTTCCCGAGATGACCGTCATCACCAATGTGGAGGACCTGCGCGTCCTGGCCCAGCGGCGCGTGCCGCGCATGTTCTACGACTATGCCGACAGCGGCTCGTGGACCGAAGGCACCTACCGCGCCAACCACGAGGACTTCCAGAAAATCAAGCTGCGCCAGCGCGTGGCGGTGAACATGGAAAACCGCAGCACGCGCAGCACCATGGTCGGCCAGGAGGTGGCGATGCCGGTGGCGATCGCGCCCACCGGCCTGACCGGCATGCAACACGCCGACGGCGAGATCCTGGCCGCGCGCGCCGCGCGCAAGTTCGGCATCCCGTTCACGCTCTCCACCATGAGCATCTGCTCGATCGAAGACGTGGCGCAGCACGCGGGCGAGGGATTCTGGTTCCAGCTGTACGTGATGCGCGACCGCGCTTTCATCGAGCGCCTGATCGACCGCGCCAAGGCCGCCCGGTGCGGCGCGCTGGTGCTCACGCTGGACCTGCAGATCATCGGCCAGCGCCACAAGGACCTGAAAAACGGCCTGACCGCGCCACCCAAGATGACGCTGGCCAACATCCTCGATATCGCCAGCAAGCCGCGCTGGGCGCTGGGCATGCTGGGCACCAAGCGCAAGCAGTTCGGCAACATCGTCGGGCATGTGAGCGGCGTGGAGAACATGGGCAGCCTGAGCGAGTGGACCGCCCGGCAATTCGACCCCTCGCTCAACTGGGGCGACGTGGAATGGATCAAGAAGCGCTGGGGCGGCAAGCTCATCCTCAAGGGGATCCAGGACGTGGAAGACGCCAAGCTCTGCGTGGCCTCGGGCGCGGACGCGCTGATCGTGAGCAACCACGGCGGCCGCCAGCTCGATGGCGCGCAGAGCAGCATCGAGGCCCTGCCGGCCATCGTGGATGCGGTGGGCGGCCAGATCGAGGTGCACATGGATGGCGGCATCCGCAGCGGGCAGGACGTGCTCAAGGCCCGCGCGCTCGGCGCCCGCGGCGTCTACATCGGGCGGCCCATGCTCTACGGCCTGGGCGCGATGGGCGAAGCCGGCGTGAGCAAGTGCCTGGAGATCCTGCACAAGGAACTCGACCTCACCATGGCCTTCTGCGGCCACACGCAGATCGAGAAGGTCGACAAAGGCATCCTGCTGCCCGGTACATATCCGCGGTAGACAACCCACCCTGCGGCATCGCCGCTATGCTCACCGCCGTGACCACTCCCACGGCCCGCATCCGGCGCATTGCGCACCTCGACATGGACGCCTTTTTCGCGTCGGTCGAGCTGCTGCGCTACCCACAGCTCAAGGGCCTGCCCGTGGTGATCGGCGGTGGGCGGCGGCGCGAGGACGACATGCTCGCGCGGCTGCGCGAGACCTACCCCGAGCGCGAATGGACCGGTGAGGACCTGGCCCACATCCCGGTCGAATTCTTTCCCCGCCTGGAGACCTACGTGGGCCGTGGCGTGGCCACCACCGCCACCTACGCCGCGCGCCAGTTCGGCGTGGGCTCGGCCATGGGGCTCATGAAGGCGGCCAAGCTCTGCCCCCAGGCCATCCTGCTGCCGGTGGACTTCGACGAGGTGCGCCGCATCTCGCGCCTGTTCAAGCACACCATCCGGGAGATCGCGCCGACGGTGGAAGACCGGGGCGTGGACGAGGTCTACATCGACTTCACCGACGTGCCCGGCGGCCAGCGCGAAGGGGGGCGCGTGCTGGCGCGCCTGATCCAGAAGAGCATCTTCCAGGCCACGGGCCTGACCTGCTCGATCGGCGTGGCACCCAACAAGCTGATCGCCAAGATGGCCAGTGAATTCCACAAGCCCAATGGCATCAGCATCGTGCACATGGAAGACCTGCAGACGCTGATCTGGCCCCTGCCCTGCCGCAAGATCAACGGCGTGGGCCCCAAGGCCGACGCCAAGCTGCAGGGCCACGGCATCCACACCATCGGCGAGCTGGCGCAGCGCGAGCGGCCATGGCTGGTGGCGCACTTCGGCAAGAGCTATGGCGCCTGGCTGCACGAGGTGTCCTGGGGCCGCGACGAGCGCGCGGTGCAGACCGAGAGCGAGCCCGTGAGCATGAGCCGCGAGACCACCTTCGACCGCGACCTGCACGCCGTGCGCGACCGCGCCGAACTCGGCGCCATCTTCACCCGCCTGTGCGAGCAGGTGGCCGAGGACCTTCAGCGCAAAGGCTACGTGGGCAAGACCATCGGCGTGAAGCTGCGCTACGACAATTTTCAGATCGTCACCCGCGACAGCACCATCGCCCATTTCACCAGCGACGCGGCCAGCATCCGCCGCCATGCCGGGCTGTGCCTCAAGCGGGTGGATCTCACGCGCCGCATCCGCCTGCTGGGCGTGCGCGTGGGCTCCCTGGCCAAGCTCGGCGAGGTGCCTCCCGAGCCCGAACGCCCCCCGGAGCCGGCCCAATTGTTCTGAGGCCGCGCGGCGGCCATTGACGCAAGCTGACGCGAAACTTACAGTGGAAGCGACTGGATGTCAGCCGCATTCCCGTGAGGTCTGCCATGAATCTCTGTCTCAGGCTTGACGAGTTGGAGCGCATCAAACGCTGGCACGTGGTGCACCGCCGCGACCACCCGCTGGAATACCAGCTGTGGGACGGCATGCTCACGGCCTGGGTGATGGGCTGGGTGGGTTGCGTGCCTGCCTTCTTCTCGGACGCCCTGTGGCTGCTGCCCTTCTGCGTGATGGGCATCTGGGCGCCCGGGCTGTACGTCGGCTGGCGCCGCAAGGTACACCGCTCGCATCGCCTGCGCTGCGACTGGCTGGGGCCGCCGAACTGAGCGGCCTGGGCCGTCCGGGTCGGGACAGTCCGCCGGGCCGGTGCGGGCTACAGTGGGCCGTTGCCCACCACCGAGACCCGCCCGCCATGACCGCACCGACCTGCTTCACCCTCACCACGGCCGACCACGTTGCGCACCTGGTGCTCAACCGGCCGGCCGAACTCAACACCATGCACCCGGCCTTCTGGCGGGAGCTCGACGCGCTGCTCGCGCAGCTGCACCACGAGGGCCAGGCGCGCGCCCTCGTGATCAGCAGCACGGGCAAGCACTTCAGTGCCGGCATGGCGCTGGAGACCTTTGGCGGCGCGATCCAGATGGACGACCAGAGCCCCGAGGGCCGTGCCGCCATCTTCGACTTGCTCACCGACATGCAGGCCACCTTCACGCGGCTCGAGAACCTGCGCATGCCGGTGATCTGCGCGATCCAGGGCGGGTGCATCGGCGGCGCGGTCGACATGGTCACCGCCGCCTGCATCCGCTATGCGAGCGCCGACGCGTTCTTCTGCATCCAGGAGATCAACATCGGCATGGTGGCCGACGTGGGCACGTTGCAGCGCCTGCCCAAGCTCATCCCCTTCGGCGTGGTCAAGGAACTCGCCTACACCGGGCGCCGCCTGCCGGCGAGCAAGGCGCTCGGCTATGGCCTGGTGAACGAGGTGTTCGACACGCACGAAGCCACCGTGGCTGCCGCGCTGCAGTGCGCGAAAGAAATCGCCGCCAAGCCCCCGGTGGCGATCTGGGGGACCAAGCAGGCGGTGACCTATGCGCGCGACCACTCGGTGGAAGACAGCCTGCGCCAGATGGGCTGGCTGCAGGGCACGGTGTGGAGCAACGCCCACGTCCGTGAGGCGATCAGTGCCATGAAAGACAAGCGCGCGGGCCAGTTCACGGCGCTGGCCGGACTGCAGTCGTTCAAGGCCCTGGGCTGATCCGCGCGGCGCGGGTCACGACAGGTCCGCGCTCCGGACCGTGCGCACGCGCGGGCCGAAGCTGGCGATGTTGGTCAGTGTCGCGTTGTGGTGCGCGATCACCTGCGGCGCGGTCAGCACCGCGTTGCCGGCCGAGGTGTGGGCATCGGCCACCAACACCACGGGATAGCCCAGCGCGAGCGCGCGGCGTGTGGTGGTGTCCACGCAAAACTCGGTGTGCATGCCGCAGACGATGAGCTCCTTGACTTCGCGGCTCCTGAGCAGCGCTTCGAGGTCGGTGTTCAGGAAAGCATCGGGCGTCTTCTTGCGCACCCTCAGGTCGCCGGGTTGCAGTTCCAGGCCATCGGCCAGTTGCCATTCGCGGGTGCCGTGCTCCAGGTAACCGGTGGCGGACTCGTGCTGGATGAAGATCACCGGCGCGTCCGCCGCCCGCTGCCGGGCCGCCACGCGGTTGATGCGCGCGATCACCTCGTCGCTCGCGTAGGCGCGCCCCTCGCCTTCGCACAGGCCCTGTTGCATGTCGATGATGAGCAAGGCGGTTTTCATGAGTGCTCCCGTGGAGTGGTCAGGACAGGCGGTACGTCGCCAGGTGCAGGCTGGTCTCGGTGCTGCTGATGCCCCGGATGAGGCGGATGCGTTCGAGCACCTGGGACAGCTCCGTGAGGCTGCTCGCGCGCAGTTCGGCAAGCAGGTCCCAGCGCCCATTGGTGTCGTGCAGCTCCGCCACGCCAGGCTCGCCCAGCAGGCTGGCGATCACCGCACGGGTCTGGTTGCCTTCCACCGCCACGCTCATCCAGGCGCTGATCTCATCGGGCTTGGCATCGGGCCGCAGGCGCACGGTGTAGCCGACGATGACCCCGCTGTCTTCGAGCCGAGCGATGCGGTTGGTGACCGTGCCGCGCGACACGCCCAGCTTCTTGGCCAGCGCGGCCACGTTGGTGCGCGCGTCCTTGCGCAACAGGCCGATCAATTGCTGGTCCAGGGCGTCCATCGAGGCATTATGCGATTCGATGCTGTCTTTTTGGCAATCTTCTGACGAAATTCAAGCAAAGTTGCCGATTTACATTGAACAGGCCCTTGGCGACACTGAAGACATCACCCAAGGATTCCCCATGAAACCCGCTGCCTTCCCCGCCCTGCCCACCCTGTTCCTCAGCGCGCAGGATGTGGCCACCCTGGTCCACCGCCTGGGCCTGCCCGCGACGCTGGACCGCCTGGCCGGCACCCTGCACGCCGACTACCTGCGCTGGCCGTCGTTCGACAAGTCGGCCCGCGTGGCCAACCACTCCACCGACGGCGTGATCGAGTTGATGCCCATCGCCGACGACGCCACCTACGCCTTCAAGTACGTCAACGGCCACCCCAAGAACACCCGCAGCGGCCTGCCCACGGTGATGGCCTTCGGCGTGCTGGCCGACGTGGCCACTGGCGTGCCCGTGCTGTTGAGCGAACTCACACTCACCACCGCGCTGCGAACCGCCGCCATGTCGGTGGTGGCCGCGCGCGCCCTGGCCCGCCCAGAGAGCCGGCGCATGGCGCTGATCGGCAACGGCGCGCAGAGCGAATTCCAGGCCCTGGCTTTCCATCACCTCATGGGCATTGACGAGATCCGGCTGTACGACACCGATTCCGCCGCCACGCGAAAGCTGATCGGCAACCTCGCGGGCCAGCCCGGCCTCCGGCTGATCGCGTGCGACAGCATCGCCCAGGCGGTGCGCGGCGCCGACATTGTGACCACCGTCACCGCCGACAAGACCAACGCCACCATCCTCACGCCGGAAATGGTCGAGCCCGGCATGCACATCAACGGCGTGGGCGGCGACTGCCCGGGCAAGACCGAGCTGCACCCCGATGTGCTGCGCATGGCCGCCGTGTTCGTCGAGTACGAACCGCAGACCCGCGTCGAAGGCGACCTGCAGCACCTGCCCGCCGACTTCGCCGTGACCGAACTCTGGCACGTGCTCGCCGGCCACACCCCGGGTCGCACCGACGCGGCGCAGGTCACGCTGTTCGACTCGGTGGGCTTCGCGCTGGAAGACTATTCGGCCCTGCGCTTCCTGCGCGAGGCCGCAGGCGAACTCGGCCTGGGCCAGGCGCTGCCGCTGATCCCCGCGCTGGCCGACCCGAAGGACTTGTTCGGCCTGCTGCACCGGGCCGCCGAACCCCGGCCGGTGGCGCTCGCGCTGGCGGCCTGAGGCGGCCGCTGCCGCTACGATGGGCCTCCCCTCCCGTTCGCGTTCCCATGAAAACCTTTCACAACCCCCATCACGCCGGCCATGTCGGCCAGCAGGAAATGTTCCGCGGCCGCATGGTGGCCTGCCACGAAGTGCCCGCGCGGCTGGACTTCGTGCTCGCCGAACTGCAGCGCCGCCCGCTGGGGCCCCTGGCCCCGCCGGCGGTGGACGCCGCCGCGCTGGACGCGGCCATCGCGCGCGTGCACGGCGCGCGCTACCTGGCCTTCCTGGCCACCGCCTGGGACGACTGGGTGGCCATGGACCCGGCGAATTCGCAGCGCGACGCCCTGCCCTCGGTGTGGCCCCTGGCCAACCGCCACGGCTTTCGCCACGACGTGCTGCCGCACAACTTCGCGGCGCGCCTGGGCCTGTTCTCGTTTGACTCGGGCTCGCCCCTGACCGCCGGCACCTGGGCGGCCGCGCGCGGCGGCGCGGCCTGCGCGCTGGCTGCGGCGCAGACCGTGGCCGGCGGCGAACGCAGCGCCTTCGCGCTCACGCGCCCGCCCGGCCACCAGGCGGCGCCGGACTTCCTGGGGGGCTACTGCTTCC
>NZ_JAHCKK010000033.1 GCF_026125825.1 Hydrogenophaga sp.
AGCGGCCCCAGGCCGGCGGCCACCGCCGCGGCTGCGCCGCCGGACGAACCGCCGGGTGTCAGCGCCAGGTCGTACGGGTTCTTCGTCGCGCCGAACAGCCGGTTGACGGTGACGCCCTTGCAGGCGAACTCGGAGCAGTTGGTGATGCCGGCGAACACCGCGCCGGCGTCGCGCAGCCGCGCCACCGCGAACGCATCCTGCGGGGCCACGAAGTCGGCGAAGCGCCGCGAGCCCTGGCTGACGCGCTGGCCGGCGACCCACAGGTTGTCCTTCACCGTGAACGGCACGCCGAGCAGCGCGGCGGGGTCGCCTGCACGCAGGCGACGGTCGGCCTCGCGGGCCTGGGCGCGGCCGGTGTCCGGGTCGAAGCGGATCAGCGCGTTCAGCGCCGGGTTCAGCGCCTCGATGCGCGCCGCGACGGCGTCGAAGGCCTCGACCGCGCTGGTCTCGCCCTGGCGGATCCAGCGGGCGAGCGTGCACGCGTCGGCGCTCGCGAGGCGGGTATCGGTGCCCATGGTGTCAGCGCCTCGGCAGCAGCGACGGGGCGTCGCAGCGCAGGAGGCGGCCCCGGCCGGCACGCGGATGGAAGTCGCGCCCGTCCCAGACGACCTCGCCGCGCGCGATCGTCAGGCCCGGCCAGGCGCGCAGCGTCTGCCCGGCATAGGGCGTGTAGTCGACCGCGTGGTGCAGCATGTCGTTGGAGAGCACGAACTCGCGCTCGTCCCACACCACCAGGTCGGCATCGCTGCCCACCGCGATCGTGCCCTTGCGCGGATGCAGGCCGTAGGCCTTGGCCGGGCCCGTGGAGGTCAGCTCGACGAAGCGGTTCAGCGTCATGCGGCCGGCCAGCACACCCTCGCTGTAGAGCAGCGGCAGGCGCGTCTCGATTCCCGGGATGCCGTTCGGGATGTGGCGGAACGCCACCTCCTCGCCGCCGGGCTTCTTGCCTTCGGGCGCGTCGAACCTGAAGGGCGCATGGTCGGAGCTGAACACGGTGAACAGGCCGTCGTTCAGTCCGTCCCAGATCACGTCCTGGTTCTGCTTGTCGCGCGGCGGCGGGCTGCACACGCAGCGCGCTCCCTTGTAGCTGTCGTCGATGCCCAGGTCCTCTGCCGTGAGGAACAGGTACTGCGGACAAGTCTCCGCAAAGACTTTCAAGCCTTGCGATCGGGCCCAGCGGATCTGCTCCACCGCCTCGCGCCCCGACACATGAACCACCAGGATCGGCACATCGATCAACTCAGCCAGGGCAATGGCGCGGTGCGTGGCCTCTCGCTCCACCAGCATGGGCCGCGCGTGCGCATGAAAGCGGGGCGCGGTGCGACCCGCGGCCTCCAGGCGGCGGGTCAGCCAGGCGATGCAATCGGCGTTTTCCGCATGGATCATCGCCATCGCATCGTGTCGTCGCGCGACTTCGAGCACGTCCAGGATCTGGCCGTCGTTGAGCTTGAGGTCGTCGTACGTCATGTAGATCTTGAACGACGTGTAGCCCTCGCGGATCAGCGCAGGCAGTTCCCGCTCCAGCACATCGGGCGTGGGATCGCTCACGATCAGATGGAAGGCATGGTCCAGGTGCGACTTCCCCCGAGCGCGCGCGTGGTAGTCGTCCACCGCGGCACGCAAGGATTGCCCTTTGACCTGCGCGGCGAAAGGGATCACGGTGGTGGTGCCACCGCACGCGGCTGCGCGCGTGCCTGTCTCGAAGTCGTCGGCCATGCGCACGGGCGGCGCCATCGGTTGATCGAGATGGCAGTGGGCGTCCACCCCGCCCGGTGTGACCACCCGCCCTGCCGCATCGATCTCGCGGTCTCCTTTGGCGAGTTGCAGGCCAAGTTGCTGGATCACACCATCGCGAATGCCAATGTCACTCTCAAAGCAATCCGCCGCGGTCGCCACACGGGCGTTTCGGATCACAAGGTCGAAGGCGGCGCTCATGGCTGCCGCCCGATCAGCAAGGACAGCCCGCCCTCCAGGCCTTGGTGCGCTTTGGCCGGCGGCGGCGAGAGCGCCCCACCGCGCCGGGGTGCGTAGGCGCCGCGGCCCAAGGCCTCGGCCATGCGGATGGCGCTGCCCACGCCATCGATCAAGGGCACCGGGACCTCGTCGGCGATCTCTCGCGCCAGGCCGGCCAGAGGCGCGCCCGCGAGAATGATGCTGTCCGCCCCGTCCTGCTCCACGCAGGCCATGCACATTTCGCGCAACACCTCGCGCGCCTCGTGCTGAACCGTGCCCACATTGGCAAAGCCCTGCTTGAGCCCGCGGTAGCCGATCATGCGCGAGGACATGCCCAGTTGATCCACGGTCTGCACGTACCAGGCGCCAATGCGCTGCGAGATGCCCACGATGGCGAATCGGCCCCCGAGTAGGAAGGCCGCGGCCACCGCGGATTCGGTCAGGCCGACCACCGGAATGTCCAGCAACTCCTTGGCGGCCGCCACGCCAGGGTCGCCGAAGGCGGCGATCACGGCCACATCGTGTTCAGCCTGCTGTTGCGCCAGGAGTTGCAGCGACGCATAGGCGCCCACCGCGGCTTCCCCCGGCGTTTCGATGTAGGCCACGCCGAAGGGCGCGGTGGCCATGGTGATCTGCGTGTCGGGCAGGGCGGCGCGCTGCGCCTCATTGCGGATCAGCTCGGTCACGCTGAGGGAAATGTTGGGGTTGATGACTAGGATTTTCAATCGGTTCTCCGCGGCTCGACTTGTGCGCGAGCACGCTGCCACAATGCGGCCGCCGCCTGCTGCGCGTCGGCCAAGATGCTGTCCTGGTCGACGCGCAGGGCGCGACCGCCTTCCACCACAACCTCGCCGTGCACCAGCACCATGGCCACATCGCGGCCCTGGCCTGTGTGCACCAGGTTGCCCAGGGGATTGATGCACGGCACGAGGTGAGGCCGGCGCATGTCCACACAGACCATGTCGGCCAGCTTGCCGGCCTCCAGCGAACCCAGGTGCTCCCCCAGGCCCATGGCCTGCGCGCCGTTGTAGGTCGCCATGCGCAACATGTCCGCCGGCTGCCAGCCATCGTCGATGCCGCCGGTCTGGATGCGGCCGAGGTTCAACGCCCAGCGCATGACCTCGATCATGTCTGCGTGCATGTTGTCCGTGGCCAGCGCCAGCCGGATGCCGGCGTCCTGCATGGCACGCGTGGGCGCAATGCGACCGCCGGTCGCATTGCCCTTGGGCACGTGCGCGAGGTTCATGCCCGCTGCGCCCGCGCGCCGCATGTCGGCTTCGCTCATGTACATGCCGTGCGCGGCAATCAGCCCGGGCCCGAGCAGACCGGTCTGGTCCAGCAGCTCGCAGGGCGAGCACCCGTCGCGCTCCTGCACGCGCTGGTTTTCCATGCGGCTTTGCGAGAGATGGGTGGTCACCACGCCCCCATGGCGCTCGCGGTGGTCGGCCACCCTGCGCAGCAGCGCCCGCGAACAGGTGTCTGGCGCGTGGGGCGTGAGGTGCACGCCGGTCCGACCGTCGGGACCGCCATGCCAGCGTTCGTGCAGCGCCACCGCCTGCGCGAACGTGCTCTCGCCGATCGCATCGTCATGGCGCCATTCCCCCAGGTGCACGCGGGAAAAGTCCACGTCGTGGATGCGGCCGCAGGCATAGGCACGCAGCCCCACGTCGGCCATCGCCGGCAGCGTGAGGTCGGCGTGCACGTAGCTGTCGTTGATGACCGTGGAGCCGAACATCAGCGCCTCCAGCGCGCCCAGGCGGGCCAGGGCAACGGCCTCGTCCGGGGTGACTTCATGGCCGTGCGGCACCCCCGGCGTGTAAGCCGGCGCGAAGCCCATGTCTTCGGCCACGCCTCGGACCATGGTCAGGATGGTGTGCGTGTGCACATTGATGAACCCGGGCAGCACCAGGTGACCGCGCAGATCGATGGTGCGCCGCGCGCTGGCACGGGGCGCTTCGGCTGCGCGCGCCACGAAGGCGATGCGGGCACCGGCGATGCCGATCACCGCGTCGTCGATCACCTCCAGCTGCGGCCGGGTGTGCACAACGGTGGCACCGGTAATCAGCAGATCGAGGGGGCCCGGTGGCGCCGGGGGGCGTGGCTCTTGTGTCATGGCCACTTCTTAGAAGCCGAGCGCGCGCGGCAGGGCCGTGACGATGGACGGGAAGGCCACGCACAGCAACAGCATCGCGAACTGGAAGATCACGAACGGCATGGACTCGCGAATGATCGCGCCCATGGGCACTCGGGTAATACCGCTCATCACGAAGAACAGCACGCCCACGGGCGGCGTCATCATGCCGATCACCAGATTGAACATGAACAGGAAGCCGAACCACAAAGGGTCCAGACCGAAGGCATCGGCGATCGGCACGAACAACGGGACCAACATGATGTAGGCCGCGTTCGACTCCAGGAACATGCCGACCACGACCAGCAGCAGCATCGTCAGCAGGACGAAGACCATCGGGTCCGAGGTCATGGCCTTGACGAAGTCGGCCATCTGCTGCGGCACCATGTCGATGGTGAGCAGGAAGGTCACCGTGGCCGCCAGTGCGATCAATGCACCCACCATCGACGCGGTGACCGCCGCGCGGAACAGGCAGCCCGGAAGGTCCGTGAAGCGCAGCTTGCGGGTGACCAGCAGCCCGACCACGGCCGAGTAGACCACCGCGATGGCCGCGCCTTCGGTGGCCGTGAACACCCCACCGATGATGCCGCCGACCACGATGATGGGCATGAACAGGATGATGTGCGCCTTGCGGAACTGCACCCATGCGTTGCGGGCGTTGAAGGCTTCGCCCGTCGGCGGGTACTTGCGCTTCCAGGAGATGAAGCTGGCGATGCCGATGAAACCCAGCGCGAGCAGCACCCCCGGCACGATGCCAGCCATGAACAGCCCGCCGACCGACACGGACGAACCGGCCATCAGGGCGTAGACGATCATCGCGTTGGACGGAGGGATCACCGGACCGAGGTTGGCCGCCGAAGCGATCACCGCGCAGTTGAAGCTGTCCGGGTAGTGCTTGCGCAGTGACGGCACCAGCGCGCTGCCCAGCGCACTGGCGGAAGCGACCGCTGCGCCACTGACCGAGGCGAGGATGGTGCCGGCGATGATGGTCACGTGCGCCAGCCCACCATGCACCCGGCCCACCAGGCTGTTGGCGAAGGTCACCAGACGCTCCATCATGCCGGCCTTGACCATCAGCTCGCCCGCCAGCATGAACAGGGGAATGGCCATCAGGGGAAAGTTGTCTACCGCATGCAGCATGCGCTGGGACAACATCACCAGTTCAAAGTCGGCGACATAGAGGGCGGCCAGCGAGGCAAAGCCCAGTGCGAACGCCAAAGGCATGCCGGCAAACGCGAGCAGGCAGAAGACACAGATCACGAGCAGCGTCATGACAACCTTCCTTCCCAGATGCGCGAACCCAGCCAGGCGTGCAGCACGAGATGAACAAAAGAGTGGGCTGCGCAGATCAGCACGGCGACGTAGTAGATGCCGGCGGAGATGGGCAGGGTCGGCATGAGTTCCTGCCACTTGTCCATGGTGGCCACCCAGGCGGCGTAGAAGATCGCGGCCATCAGCACGGCGCTGGCCACGCTCACGACCCGGAACAACCGATCCTTGTTCCGGGGCGACAGGTTCATGACCAGCAGATCGATGCCGACATGCACGGCGTACTTGATGCCGTGCGGAATCGCCAGGAAGATGACCCAGACGAAGAACAGGCGCGAGACCTCGTCGGCCGAATCGATGGAGGAGCTCAACACGTAGCGCCAGAACACCTGCAAGGTCACCATCAGCGTCATCGCGGCCATCGCCACCACGATCACCACCATCGACACTTTGTCGAGCGCCTCGACCCAGCGCCGGATGGCGGGCCAGATCGGGGGCAGTTGCGCGTCGGACGGCGGTGAAACCTCCGCCGGGTTGAACGCCTCGGTCACTTTGAGGCCTCGCTCACGACAGCGTCGATCAGCTTCGGATCGATGCGCTTCTTGAGCGACTCCACCACGCTGGCGGTGCTGCGACGGAAGTCGGCGCGGCCCTGCGCGGTGATGGGCGTGAACGTCATGCCGGCCTTCACCAGCTGCTGGCGCCAGCCTTCATCTTGCTTGGCCGCTTCCACGCGCTGCCAGGCCATGGCCTCCTTCATGCCAGCCATCACGGCCTCCTGGTGCGGCTTCTTCAGTCGATCGAACAGTCGCTTGTTGGCGGCCGCGTTGATGAAGTCATAAAAGTGGCCCGTGTCGGAGAGGTGCTTCTGCACCTCGTTGAACCGGCGGCTGGCGATGATGTTGTAAGGGTTCTCGTGCCCGTCCAGCACGCCCTGCTGCATGGCCGAGTAAACCTCTTTCACATCCATGGCGACGGGGTTGGCGCCCAGCGCGCGGAAGGTATCGAGGTGCACCTCGTTGGGCTGCAAACGGATCTTCAGGCCCTTGAAGTCGGCTGCCATGGTGATAGGTCGCACGTTGTTGGTCACATGGCGAAAGCCCAGTTCGCCATAGCCCAGACTCACGAAACCTTTCTGAGCCATGCGCTCATCGAACAGCTTGCCGACCGGCCCATCCATGACGCGAAAGGCCGCCTCGCGCGAGCTGAACAGGAACGGCAGGCTGACGGCCTCGTACTCCGGCACGATTCGGGTGAAGTAGGCAATGGAGGTGACGATCGCGAAAACGGTGCCCGAGCGCACCTGGTCGACGTTCTCCGACGCACCGCCGAGCTGCATGTTCGGGAACAGGTCGATCTGGAGTTCGCCTTGCGTGCGCGCCTCGACCTCTTTCTTGAAGATCTCCATCACCTTGGTCGCCGTGTGATCTGCCGGGAAGTTCCCGGCCACGCGAAGCCGCTGCTGGGCCATCGAAGGGGCATGAAGGCCCACAAGGACCAGGGCGGCGGCAGCCGAGAGAAGAAGGGATCGGCGAAACTTCATGGCAACTCCTAAGATGGGCAGGCGGATGGAATTCACGGATGCGAACGCACTGGTAATGCAAAGAACGCTAAAGTGAATTATCTTTTTTCGGAAACCGCTGTCAACAACTCATTTTATGCACTTTATTGGTGCATTTATAGAGGTATTGCGGCGAAATATGCACTTGTATAATGCAAAAATGATTCAGATCGGTCGAATTTGCATGCAAATGGGGGCGCGATGCACAAAGCAGTGACAGGGCAGTCCGAAGACAAGCTGCCGGTTTCAGGCATGGAAGAGCCATCGGGCGCCGAAGACCGACGACGGCGACACGGTGTGCATGCCGACACCTGCGACCGCATCCGGGACATGATCGTCCACGGCGATCTGGGCTCGGGCGAGCGCATCAATGAAATGGAGCTTTGCGAGGTCCTGGGCGTCTCGCGCACGCCCATTCGAGAAGCCTTGAAAGTGCTGGCCGCCGAGGGGTTGGTCGAACTGCTGCCCAACCGCGGGTCGCGCGTGACCACACCGTCCACCGACGAGATCGTCCACCTCTTCGCCGTGATCGCCGCGCTGGAACGCCTGGCGGTGGAAACCGTCACGCTTCAGGCCTCGGTGCCAGCGCTGGCCGAGTTGCGCGCGCTGCACGACGAGATGCTGCAGCGCTACGCCGAAGAGGATCGCGACCGCTACTTCGAACTCAACCACCGCATCCACGAAACCATCATTGCGATGGCGGACAACCCGCAGCTCACCCGCACCCACGCGGATCTGATGACGCGAGCCCGACGCCCGCGCTTCGTCGCCATCACCACGGACGGGCGCTGGGAGGAGTCGGTCAAGGAGCACGAGCTCGTGATGTCGGCCATGGAGTTGCGCGACGCGCGCTTCGCTGGCGAAATCCTTTTCCGACACGTCCTCAAAACGGGCACCGCCTACATCCAGTCTCTGGCCAGCGTCGCAAAGACCTGAACCACTCCGCCAAGGACCTTCCCGATGCGACTTCTGGCTTTTCTGGACGACAACGGCCGCCCCACCCTGGGCGCACGGGACGGCAACTCGGTCATCCACCTGACGGCCGAGGGACACCCGGCCACGCTCGAGGCCTTGCTGCATCTCGGGGAGGACGGCCTGGACCGGGTGCGGGCCACGATCGCGGGCAAGTCTGTGCGGCGCGTCCCGCTTGACCAGATCGTCTGGCTTCCCCCGCTGCTCAACCCGTCGAAGGCTTTCGGCATCGGCCTGAACTACAGCGACCACGCCCGGGAAATCGGCGCCACCCCACCGCCGTACCCCGTGATCTTCCAGCGCTTTCCCTCCTCCTGGGTCGCACACGGACAGGCGATGATCCAGCCGCGACTCTCCACCCAGTTCGACTATGAGGCGGAACTGGTGGCGGTGATCGGCAAGGCCGGCCGCGACATTCCACGGGAGCGCGCGCTCGAGCACGTCGCGGGCTACTCCATCTTCAATGACGGCACCGTGCGCGACTACCAGGCGCGATCTCACCAATGGCTGTGGGGCAAGAACTTCGACGCCAGCGGCGGCTTCGGTCCAGAGTTCGTCTCGGCCGACGAACTGCCACCCGGCGCCCAAGGCTTGAATGTGCAGTGCCGCCTCAACGGCCAAGTGCTGCAGGACGGCAACACCCGCGACATGATCTTCGACGTGGCCGCGCTGGTGTCTGCCTGCTCCGAGGGCATCTCATTGCAGCCGGGCGACATGATCTTCACGGGCACACCGGCCGGGGTGGGCTTTGTGCGCCAACCTCCGGTCTGGCTGCGGCCAGGGGATGTCTGTGAGGTGGAAATCGAAGGCATCGGAACGCTGCGCAATCCCATCGCGGCTCAAGCCTGAACGCCGCCTCCAGCCACTGCCTGCATCGAAAGCCCGCCCACTGCCCCGCGGTTGATCCGACGAGCGCCATTGCGCGCGATGGGTGCGATGGGTGCCCGATTTTTAAGCACGTCGCGCGAAGCGAGGCGGGCCGTGGCCTGCGGGAGTTGTCCCAGGGGTTGTCCACACCCTTGGGCACAGTCGCTGTGAGCAATTGCAGAGACCAGACCAGAAAGGGATGTCCAGAAACGACAAAGCCCTCGAGGCAACTCGAGGGCTTGAACGTGTCTGGTGCGGCTGGCGGGGATCGAACCCACGACCCTTGGCTTCGGAGGCCAATACTCTATCCACTGAGCTACAGCCGCAACCCAGCGATTCTATCAGTCGAGGCGGCGGCGCTCGGCTGGTGCGCAGGGGGGGTGGCTATAATCTGAGGCTGTTTGCCCGGCCTGACACGGGCACGCCCCACACCCAAACAGGCCTTGCTTCGCCACCCCTGAGGACATCATGAGCGACCACGCGCACGAAGAACACCATACCGGCCCCATCAAGACGCCAACCCAGTTGATGTGGACGGCCTTCTTTGCTTTCGTCGCGCCGATCTTCATCATCATCGGCTTGGTGTATTACGTGGTGTCGGCCAACAAGCCGGCCGCCGGCGCGGTGGACATGGAGCAAGCCGTCGCCCAGCGCATCCAGCGGGTGGGCACGGTCGAGCTGCGCGACGCCAATCGCCCTCTCGCTTCGGGTGAGTCGGTCTACACCGCCCAATGTGCAGCCTGCCACGCCGCTGGCCTGGCCGGCGCACCCAAGTTCGGTGATGCCGCCGCCTGGGGCCCTCGCATCGCCACCGGCTACGAAGCCCTGCTGAATTCGGCCCTCAAGGGCAAGGGCGCCATGGGCGCGCAAGGCGGCGGCGCGTTCCGCGATGCAGAGATCGGCCGCGCTGTGGTCCACCTGGCCAACGCCGCCGGCGGCAAGTTCCCCGAGCCCCAGGCGCCGGCACCCGTGGCTGCTGCAGCCGCTTCCACCGCACCTGCTGCAGCCGCACCGGCAGCCGCACCTGCTGTGGCAGCCGCGCCGGCCCCGGCCGCTGCTGCCCCTGCACCCGCCTCCGCAACGGTGGCCGCTGGCGCCGGCGAAGCTTTGTACAAGCAGGCTTGCGCCGTTTGCCACGTGGCGGGCGTGGCAGGTGCGCCGAAGTTCGGTGACAAGGCTGCATGGGCTCCCCGAGTGGGTGCCGGCGTGGATGCGCTGACCGCCAGCGTCATCAAGGGGAAGGGCGCAATGCCCCCCAAGGGCGGATCGGCCGCGCCGGATGCCGACATCAAGGCCGCCGTGCAGTACATGCTGAACGCCGTGAAGTAAACGTCGCCCAGCACCCGATTGATCAAGCCGGCTCCGTGCCGGCTTTTTCGTTCCCGCCCGCGACCGCCTTCAGGCCATATGAGCCGCCTGCGGATGCGGCACAAAGCCGAAGCGCGCCGGCAGCGCATCGGCGTGCACCTCGCCTGGACGCCAGCGGTTGGTCTCCACCTTGTCGGCAGCGAGGTTCATGTCGGCGCTGTGCACCAGCCCGATGCCGAGGTCGGTCAGCAGGTACAGCCTTCCCACCTCATCCAGCAGGCTCTCTTGCACCTGAACCGGCAGGCCGGTGTGCGACAGCACGCCCCCGTCGGGCTGCAGGCGCCAGACCCACGGCGTTGCTTCCAGTTCGACGTACACGCGTTGTGGCCCATTCTGGAAGAACCACTGGCCCTGCGCGTCTGCCGCGTAGTTGCGGTGGATGAACTCAATGAGCTTGTCGTGCTTGAGCAGTGAGCCTTTGCTGGCGGGGAACGGCCCTTGGGCCTGCGTGCGGTCGTCGCGCATGTACCAATTGCCGCGCGCATCCAGGCCCAGCCAGCCGTAGCAGTTCGGCACGTTGGGCCACTTGGCCATCGCGGCCTTGACGATGTCGTCCATGGCGGAGTTCCTCAAAGGTGGGCAAGCAGCCAGTTTCCCACGGCCTCCGGCATGGCGCGCACATGCCCTGGCAAGCCCAGGGGTCCATGCGAAACCGGGAACCCCACATGGCCACCCTGCTCGGGCTGCCACAGCGTGACGTGGTGCCCCGCGTCTTGCTGCGTCGGAAGGGACGCGGCGGGCACGAAGGGATCGTTGAGCGCGTTGAGCGCGAGTGCAGGCACGCGGATGCGGTGAAGCACCGGCTTGGCCGAAGCCCGTGTCCAATAGTCGGTGGTGTCCTTGAACCCGTGCAAAGGCGCGGTGAAAAGGTTGTCGAACTCGTAGAGGTCGCGCGCGGCCAGCAGTTTCTGCCGGTCGAACAGGCCGGGATGCTGCTCCAGCTTGCCAAGCGCCTTGGGCACCATGGAGCGCATGAACATGCGCGTGTAGACCAAGCGGTTGAAGCCACGCCCGATGGCGTGACCACCGGCGGCAAGGTCCAGTGGCGAGCAGACGGACGCGACAGCGCGCACGCAGGAGGCCGCCTCCGCCCCCATTTCGCCGGCCCAGCGCATCAGGGCATTGCCTCCCAGCGAAACGCCCACGGCGATCAGCGGCCGGCCCGGGTGCTCCTCGGCAAATCGGCGCAGGATCCAGTCGATTTCCTGGAAGTCGCCCGAGTGGTAGGCGCGTGGCGCTTGGTTGAGCTCCCCCGAGCATCCCCTGAAGTGGGGCACCGCGTAGGCCACGCCGTGGGCGGCGGCGAAATCGGCGAAGGCCACCGCGTACTGGCTTGCAGACGAACCCTCCAGCCCATGGAACAACACCAGCAGCGGCGCCTCTGGCGCACTGCTGTGCAAGGCCAAGTCCACGTCAATGAAGTCGCCATCAGGCGTCTTCCATCGGTTGCGCTTCCAGCGCGGCGGCGGCCCGAAATGACGCTGGCTGGCCAGCGCCGCCCACACCGTCTGCGGATTGCCACCCGGCAACCACCAGGGCGCGCGGTAGAAAAAGCGGTCGGACTTCAATGCAGCACCGGCTGGGACGTGAAGGCGTCGAGGGGTTCGGTGCGCGAACCGGGGCTGGCGTGGTGAGCGACCATGCGCCAGCCCTGCGGCGTCTTGGCATACACGTTGGTGGCCACCACCCAGGCATGCTGCATGCCATCGTCTGTCATGACGGCCACGCGCTCGACCACGCTGTGCACACTGCAACCACCGGCGTCGAGCCGGCGCACCTTCTCGGGCTGGGCTTGTACGCTGCCGTTGGCGAACATCGCCTCGAAGGCGGCGCGCACCGCCGCATGGCCCACGAGCCGAGGGCCGCCCGGGTGCACGCACACGATGTCGTCCTCATCTGCCCAGCAGGCCATGAGGCGCTCGATGTCGGCGTGCTGCAAGGCGTCGTAGAAGGCCGCCTCCGTGTCGTCCGCCGAACCGAGGGGCAGTTTGGGTTTTCGCATGCGGCTATTTTGCCGCCTGCGCCCTGCCGGCCGGGCGCCCCCCGGGTATATTCCCGCTGATCGACTCGATCTCATCCAGCGGAGGTTTTTATGCGCACATCCATTCGACGCCTGTCCACTTGGACGGCCGCCCTGCTGCTCGCCGCCAGCCTCACGGGTTGCGGTTACAACGACTTTCAACGCCTGGACGAGCAGAGCCAGTCGGCCTGGTCGGAGGTGCTCAACCAGTACCAGCGCCGCGCCGACCTGATTCCCAACATCGTTGCCACCGTCAAAGGCGAGGCCAACTTTGAACAGGAAACGCTGACCCGCGTGATTGAGGCGCGGGCCAAGGCGACCTCGATCCAGGTCACGCCAGAAACCTTGAACAACCCTGCCGCGATGCAGCAGTTCCAAGCGGCGCAAGGTGAACTCGGTAGCGCCCTCAGCCGCTTGATGGTGGTGGTGGAGCAATACCCCAACCTCAAAGCCAACCAGGGCTTCAGCGACCTTCGCGTGCAGCTCGAAGGCACAGAGAACCGCATCACGGTGGCGCGCAACCGCTACATCCAGACCGTGCAGGAGTACAACGTGCTCGCGCGCAGCTTCCCCACCAACCTCACCGCAATGGTTTTCGGCTACAGCCCCAAGGCCAACTTCCAGGTCGCCAACGAGGCCGCGATCTCAACGCCTCCGACGGTGGACTTCAAGAAGCCATGACGCTGCGCCTGGCCCGGTGGCTGCTGGCCATGCTGGGCCTGTGGCTTGTCCCTGCATGGGTGCTCGCCCAAGGCCTGCAACCCATCCCTGAGTTGCGCGCGCGGGTGATCGACGAGACGGGCACGCTCGACAGCGCGAGCCTCGCCTCCATCGAGGCCAAGCTCGCTGCCTTTGAGAAGTCGAATGGCTCGCAAGTCGTCGTGGTCATGGTGGCCTCCACCGCACCCGAAGACATCAGCGATTACACGCAACGCCTGGGCGACGCCTGGAAAATCGGGCGCCGCGACGTGGGCGATGGCGTGCTGTTCGTCATTGCCAAGGATGACCGGCGCCTGCGCATCGCCACCGCGAAGGCACTCGAGGGCGCCATTCCCGACCTGATTGCCAAGCGCATCATTGACGGCGCAGTGGCACCTGCCTTCCGCGTCGGCAACTATGCGGCCGGCATCGACGCAGGGGTCGATCAGATTCTGGCGCGCATCCGGGGCGAAAACCTGCCCCTGCCTGCCGAACAAGCTGCGCTTGATCGAGGCACGGGCCTCGGCGACTTTGACGGCATGGAATTGCTGGTGTTCCTGGTCTTTGCCGTGCCCATCTTCTCAGCGGTGCTGCGCGGCATCTTCGGTAACAAACTGGGCGTCCTCCTGACCGGGGTAGGCGCCGGTGGCCTGGCCTGGGTGCTCACGACCGTGGTCTGGGTGGCCATCGGCGCCGGCCTGCTGGGCATGCTCGCCGCCCTGTTCCTGCAATTCCTGCCCGCGCCCACTTCTGGAGGTTCGGGCCGCGGCGGGCGAGGCGGTGGCTGGGGAGGAGGCGGAGGACGCAGCGGCGGTTTTGGCGGCGGCGGCTTCAGCTCGGGTGGCGGCGGCAATTTTGGAGGCGGCGGCGCTTCCGGTGGCTGGTAGGGTGAGCAAGCCGTGAACAAACTGATCCGCATCCTGAAGCACCGCTGGCTCGACGCGTCGGACACCCAGCGTGCCGTGCCCGACGACATGGCCGAGCGCCTGGCACGTCGCGTGGCCGCCAGCGAAAGCCGTCACACCGGCGAAGTGCGGCTGTGCGTGGAAGCCGCCCTGCCACTGAGCTACCTTTGGCGCATCACCGCCAACACCCCTTTGTCCACCGTGGTACGTGAACGCGCCCTGACCTGGTTCGGCCGCTTGCGCATCTGGGACACCGAGCACAATAACGGCGTCTTGATCTACCTGTTGCTGGCCGAACATGCCATTGAGTTCGTGGCCGACCGCGCGCTGGCGCAGCGGGTGGCGCCAGCCGAATGGCAGGCCGTCGTGGACCGGCTGAGCACACGCCTGCGCGAGGGGGCGTTTGAAGACGGGCTCACGCAGGCACTGGAGGAGGTGTCGGCCCTGCTGGTGCAGCACTTCCCCGCCGAGCCCGGAGCCACCCGACACAACGAACTGGCCAATGGGGTGGTGAGGCGCTGACAGCGCCGACTGGCTCAGCCGCGGCGCTTCTCCGGCACGGAGCGGCCATTGTTGAGCGCCACGTTCAATTCCTGCTGCAGCGCCTTGTTCATCTGGGCAAAGGTTTTGAGCTTGCGCGTGGTCTCGCGCAGGCGATCGGCCATGCGCTTGGAAATCGCCAGCAACAGGCGGGCCCCCAACCTCGGATCGTCCTTGAGCAGGCGCATCAAAGCCGTGCGCGACAGCACGGCCGCCGCAATGTCGGTGTTGGCGGTGCAGGTGGCCGAGCGCGGCGCGCCATCGAGCACGCCCATTTCACCGATCAGGTGGCCAGGACCCATGATGTTCACCACCATGCTCTCGTGCAGGCCAGGCAACTCGTTCTCGACCGCGATATCGCCCTCGAGCACCAGCAGCATGTAGTCGGTCTGCTTGACTTCCCCCTCCTGGATGATGACGGCGCCAGCCTTGATGAGCTTGGGCCGCATGTAGCCCACCACCTTGAGCGCATCGCTCAGGGTGAGATCAGCCAACGCCGAGGAGGTGACCAGCAGACGGGCTGCCACCTCTTCCGGGGCCATGTCGGGGCTCTCAAAAATGGATGACATCGGCGATGCTCCCAACGTGTTCTTGTCTTGTCCGAGATGGTATGCGGACTGTCACACCGCGCACCGCAGAAGCCAACAAAAAAAGACCGGCACGAGGCCGGTCCTTCTTTGACAAACGACACGAAGTCGTTGTTTATTTCTTTTGACGGTACTTGCGCAAGGCGGCAATCTGTGCGGCCATGACCGCGAGTTCCGAGGTGGCCTTGGCCAGGTCGAGATCGCTTTTGGCATTCTTCACGGCCTCTTCGGCCTGCCGGCGCGCTTCGGTCGCCTTGGCTTCATCAAGGTCGTGGCCACGGATCGCTGTGTCGGACAACACGGTGATATGGTGCGGCTGAACTTCCAGAATGCCGCCGGCCACAAACACGAATTCCTCACCGCCATCGGCCTTCTCGATGCGCACGGCGCCAGGCTTGATGCGGGTGATCAGCGGAATGTGGCCGGGCAGGATACCCAGCTCACCGGCCTCGCCCGGCAGCGCCACGAACTTGGCCTCGCCGGAGAAGATGGATTCTTCGGCGCTGACCACATCGACGCGGATGGTGCTCATAGTTACTCCAATAAAAAAGGTGAGTGGAAAGCAAGCAGCGAGGTGGCTGGCCAGGCGCCGCGCGGAGCCGTACCAAGGTACGGCGAGCACGGCAACGAAGCCAGACGCCCCGGGGCGCCGCTTTACGCCACCTTTTTGGCCTTCTCGAAGGCCTCGTCGATGGTGCCGACCATGTAGAAGGCCTGCTCGGGCAGGGCATCGCACTCGCCATTCACGATCATCTTGAAGCCGCGGATGGTTTCCTTGAGCGGCACGTACTTGCCGGGGGAACCGGTGAACACTTCGGCAACGAAGAAGGGCTGCGAGAGGAAGCGCTGGATCTTGCGGGCGCGACCGACGACGAGCTTGTCTTCCGGCGCCAGTTCGTCCATGCCGAGAATGGCGATGATGTCGCGCAGTTCCTTGTAGCGCTGCAGCGTGCCCTGCACGGCGCGGGCGGTTTCGTAGTGGTCCTGACCCACCACCAGTGGATCGAGCTGACGGCTGGTGGAGTCCAGCGGGTCCACGGCGGGGTAGATACCCAGCGCGGCGATGTCACGGCTCAGCACCACGGTGGAATCCAGGTGGGCGAAGGTGGTGGCAGGCGAAGGATCGGTCAAGTCATCGGCAGGCACGTACACGGCCTGGATGGAAGTGATCGAGCCGACCTTGGTGGAAGTGATGCGCTCCTGCAGACGGCCCATCTCTTCGGCCAGCGTCGGCTGGTAGCCCACGGCGGAAGGCATCCGGCCCAGCAGGGCGGACACTTCGGTACCGGCCAGGGTGTAGCGGTAGATGTTGTCCACGAAGAACAGCACGTCACGGCCTTCATCGCGGAACGACTCGGCGATGGTCAGCCCGGTCAGGGCGACGCGCAGACGGTTGCCCGGGGGCTCGTTCATCTGGCCGTAGACCATGGCCACTTTCGAGTCCTCGAGCTTCTCGAGGTTCACGACGCCGGAGTCGGCCATCTCGTGGTAGAAGTCGTTGCCTTCACGGGTGCGCTCACCCACACCAGCAAACACCGACAGACCGCTGTGGGCCTTGGCGATGTTGTTGATGAGTTCCATCATGTTCACGGTCTTGCCCACACCGGCGCCACCGAACAGACCCACCTTGCCGCCTTTGGCGAACGGGCAGACCAGGTCGATCACCTTGATGCCGGTTTCCAGCAGTTCCTGCGAAGGGGAGAGTTCATCGTAGGCAGGGGCCTTGCGGTGGATCGAGGCCGTGAGGGCCTGGTCAACCGGACCGCGCTCGTCGATGGGCGCGCCAAGCACGTCCATGATGCGGCCCAGGGTGGCCTTGCCGACCGGGACCATGATCGGGTTGGCGGTGTTGGACACCACCATGCCGCGGCGCAGGCCGTCGGACGAGCCCAGCGCAATGGTGCGCACCACGCCGTCGCCCAGCTGCTGCTGGACTTCCAGCGTCAGGGTGGAGCCTTCCATTTTCAGCGCGTCGTAAACGCGCGGCATCTGGTTGCGCGGAAATTCCACGTCCACGACGGCGCCGATGCACTGGACGATCTTGCCTTGTACTTGAGACATGATGGATACCTTCTGTTTTCTCTGGATTCGGTTGGGCGGCTGCTTCAGACCGCGGCGGCACCGGCGACGATTTCCGAAAGTTCTTTCGTGATCGCGGCCTGACGGGTCTTGTTGTAGACCAGCTTGAGTTCACCGATGACGCTGCCGGCGTTGTCGGTGGCGGCCTTCATGGCCACCATGCGGGCGGATTGCTCGGACGCCATGTTCTCGGCGACCGCCTGGTACACCTGGGCTTCCACGTAGCGCAGCAGCAGCTCGTCGATGACGGTGGCTGCATCGGGTTCGTAGATGTAGTCCCAGTCGCGGCCGCCGGCGTTGTCTTGCAAGGTGCCTGCGTTGAGCGGCAGCAATTGCTCGATCACCGACTCCTGCTTCATCGTATTGATGAACTTGGTGTACGAGAGGTAGACCGCGTTGATGCGGCCTTCGGTGTACGCATCGAGCAGCACCTTGACAGGGCCGATCAGCTTTTCCAGGTGAGGCGTATCGCCCAGCCCGGTCACGCTGGACACCACCTTGGCGCCGATGCGGTTGAGGAAGCCAAGGCCCTTGTTGCCAATGGCGACGGCCTCAGCGCTCACGCCCTGTGCTTGCAGCTCCTTGAGCTGGGTCGTCACCGCGCGCAACACGTTGGTGTTGAGACCCCCACACAGACCCTTGTCGGTCGTGACCACGACAAAACCGGCGGTCTTGGCGTCGTTGGTCTGCATGAAAGGGTGCGTGTACTCCGGGTTGGCCCGGCTCAGGTTGCCAGCGATCTGACGCACCTTCTCGGCGTAGGGACGCGCGGAGCGCATGCGCTCCTGCGCCTTGCGCATCTTGGAGGCGGCGACCATTTCCATGGCTTTGGTGATCTTCTTGGTGTTTTCCACCGATTTGATCTTGCCGCGTATTTCCTTACCTGCTGCCATCGGGGCTCCTTAGCTGGTCAATGGGGCGGTTCAGTAGGTGCCGGTCTTCTTGAAATCGGCAACTGCGGCGGCGAGCTGGGCCTCGGCTTCTTTGTCCTTGTCCAGTGCCTTGCCGCCTTCCATCTTTTGCAGCAGGGCTGCGTGCTTGTCCTTGAGGAAAGCGTGCAGGCCAGCTTCAAAGGGGAGCACCTTCTTGACGTCGATGTCGTCCAGGTAGCCCTTGTTCACGGCGAACAGCGAGGCGGCCATCAGGCTGATGGACAGCGGCGCGTACTGAGCCTGCTTCAGCAGTTCGGTCACGCGAGCGCCGCGCTCGAGCTGCTTGCGGGTGGCTTCGTCCAGGTCGGAAGCGAACTGCGCGAACGCAGCCAGTTCGCGGTACTGGGCGAGGTCGGTACGGATACCGCCGGATTGCTTCTTGATCAGGTCCGTCTGGGCTGCACCACCGACGCGGGACACCGAGATACCGGCGTTGATGGCGGGACGGATGCCGGCGTTGAAGAGGTCGGTCTCGAGGAAGATCTGGCCGTCGGTAATGGAGATGACGTTGGTCGGCACGAAGGCGGTGACGTCGCCGGCCTGCGTCTCGATGACGGGCAGCGCGGTGAGCGAACCGGTCTTGCCCTTGACTTCACCGTTGGTGAACTTCTCGACGTAGTCCTCGCTGACGCGGGCGGCACGCTCGAGCAGGCGCGAGTGCAGGTAGAACACGTCGCCGGGGTAGGCTTCGCGGCCGGGCGGGCGGCGCAGCAGCAGCGAGATCTGGCGATAGGCCCAGGCCTGCTTGGTCAAGTCGTCATAAATGATCAGGGCGTCCTGGCCGCGGTCGCGGAAGTACTCGCCCATGGTGCAGCCGGAGTACGGGGCGATGTACTGCATCGCGGCGGATTCGGAAGCGGTGGCGACGACGACGATGGTGTATTCCATCGCGCCGGTTTCCTCCAGCTTGCGGATCACGTTCTTCACCGTCGAGGCCTTCTGGCCGATGGCGACGTAGACGCAGAACAGATCCTTGCCCTTCTGGTTGATGATGGCGTCGACGGCCACCGCGGTCTTGCCGGTCTGGCGGTCGCCAATGATCAGCTCGCGCTGGCCACGGCCGACAGGCACCATGGAGTCGATGGACTTGAGGCCGGTTTGCACCGGCTGCGACACGGACTTGCGCCAGATCACGCCCGGGGCGATCTTTTCGATCGGCTCGGAGAGCTTGGCGGCGATGGGGCCCTTGCCGTCGATGGGCTGGCCCAGCGCGTTCACGACGCGGCCGAGCATTTCGGGGCCGACGGGCACTTCGAGAATGCGGCCCGTGCATTTGACGGTGTCGCCTTCGGAGATGTGCTCGTAGGCGCCGAGAATCACCGCGCCGACGGAATCGCGTTCAAGGTTCAACGCCAGGCCGAAGGTGTCGCCGGGGAATTCCAGCATTTCACCCTGCATGGCGTCGGCCAGGCCGTGCACGCGGCAGATGCCGTCGGTCACGGAAACCACCGTGCCCTGGTTGCGCACATCGCTGGATGCGCCCAGACCCTCGATACGGGACTTGATCAGTTCGGAGATTTCGGCGGGATTGAGTTGCATGACTCTTTCCTTCTTTCGTTAAATGGTGTGCAGGCGCGCCCGGAGTAACAGCCGTCAGGCCGTCAGGGCAATCTTCATTTGTTCCAGGCGGGCTTTGACCGAAGTGTCGAGCACCTCGTCACCCACCACCACGCGAATGCCGCCGATCAGATCGGGCTGCAGTTCCACCTGGAGGTTGAGCTTGCGTCCAAAGCGCTTTTCAAGCACCCCGGAGAGCTCGGCCAGCGTGGCGCTGTCCACCTCGAAGGCGCTGTGAACCACCGCGTCGAAAGACCCCAGCTGCGCGTTCTTCAGCGCGCGGAACTGGGCGGCGATCTCAGGCAAGGCCTCGATGCGGCCGTTTTCGATCACGGTGCGCAGGAAGTTCTGGCCGATGGTGGGCAGGCTGCTCTTGAGCAGGCCCGTCATCAGCGAAAGCACCTGATCCGGTTCGGTCTTGGGGCTGTCGGCGAACTGACGCAGCTGTTCATTGGCGGCCAGGACAGCCAGCTCGTCGAGCCAGGCCGCGGCGCCAGCCGCGTCAGAGCCTGCGGCCTTGAACAGCGCTTCCGCATAGGGGCGGGCAATGGTGGCGATTTCTGCCATGGTGGTCCTTTGAATGCCGGTCGGTGGCGTCAGGCTCTGATCAGAGCTCGGTCTTCAGGCGGCCCAGCAATTCGGCGTGAACGCCGGCATTGATTTCGCGCTTGAGAATCTGCTCGGCGCCCTTGACGGCCAGGGCAGCCACTTGCTCGCGCAGGGCTTCGCGGGCCTTGACGACCTGCTGCTCGGCTTCCTGGCGGGCGGCCGCCACGATCTTCGAAGCCTCTTCAGTGGCACGGGCCTTGGCTTCTTCGATCACGGTCTGAGCACGTCGCTCGGCGTCGGCCAGACGGGTGGCGGATTCGTTGCGCGATTTGCTCAACTCTTCTTCCACCCGCTTGTTGGCCACGGCCAATTCGGTCTTTGCTTTTTCGGAAGCAGCCAGACCTTCGGAAATCTTCAACGCACGCTCATCGAGCGCCTTGGCGATGGGTGGCCACACGAATTTCATCGTGAACCACACCAGAATCGCGAAGACGATGGCCTGCGCAAAGAGGGTTGCATTGATGTTCATCGCAACGCCTTTCTGTGTGTTGACAAGAGGAGTGACGCACCGACTGCCGACACGGGTGGCATGAGAGCGACGGGATGGAAGCCGTCACCGCAACACCAGCCCGCGCAGGGCAGCGAGCCGGATTACAGCGTGAACGGGTTCGCGAAAGCGAACAGCAGGGCGATGGCCACGCCGATCAGGAAGGCAGCGTCGATCAGACCGGCCAGAATGAACATCTTGGTCTGCAGGTCGTTCATCAGCTCGGGCTGACGGGCCGACGATTCGAGGAATTTGCCGCCCATCAGCGCAATACCGATGGATGCGCCGATGGCGCCCAGACCGACGATGAGACCGCAAGCCAGTGCGACAAGACCCAGAACGTTTTCCATGATGACTCCTATGAAGTGGAAGTTTGTTGAGAAAGGAAAGAAACGAGAGAAACCGAATGCAGCCTAGAGAGCCGCGTCAGTGCGCGTCATGCGCCTGCCCCAGATAGATCAGGGCCAGCATCATGAAGATGAACGCTTGCAAGGTGATGACCAAGATGTGAAACAGCGTCCACACCGTGCCAGCGATCAGGTGACCAATGAAGAAGAGCGAGCCGCCCAGCGACAGGGTGGCGTAGGCACCCAGCAGGGCGATCAGCATGAACACCAGCTCGCCAGCAAACATGTTGCCGAACAACCGCATGCCGTGCGACACCGTCTTGGCGACGAACTCGATCATCTGCATCAGGAAGTTGACAATGCCCAGCAGCACGGCCCAAAGGGGGTTCTTGCTGGTGCCGAAGGGCGCGCTCACGAGCTCGTGAGCCCAGCCACCCAGGCCCTTGATCTTGATGTTGTAGAACAGGCACATCAGCAGCACCGACACCGACAGACCCAGGGTGGTCGACAGGTCGGCGGTGGGCACGACGCGCAAGTAATCCTTGAAGCCCATGGCCGGGCCGGCGCTGTGCCAGATCTGGGGAATCAGGTCCACCGGGATCATGTCCATGAAGTTCATCATGAAGATCCAGACGAACACCGTCAACGCCAGCGGCGCGACGAGCTTGCGGCTCTGTGCGTTGTGAATGACGGACTTGGCCTGCGAATCGACCATTTCCACCAGCATCTCGACAGCCGCCTGGAAGCGCCCCGGCACACCAGCCGTGGCCACGCGCGCGGCGCGCCAGAGCACGAACACCGTGAGCAGACCCAGAAGCGCGCTCACCACGACGGAGTCGATGTTGATCACGGAGAAATCAACGATGGATTCCTGCTTGTGGTTCGTCAGGTGGACGAGGTGGTGGCGAATGTATTCGCCCGGGGTCAAAGTGCCTTCAGCAGCCATGTTCGTGTGTCCGATGAGCCGGAGAGTCAACTGTTTGCATTTGATCGCCTGGCCTGGATGAGGCATCCAAACCAATAGACCTTGAGAACCAACACAAGCCCGACCAGAAGGCCGAACCAATTCAGGGGAGAGACCACCCAGGGGGCCGCGGCCAACATGACCACCGCCAACAGGATCTTGACGCCCTCCCACAGCAGGAAACCGGCAAATGCCGCATTGGCGTGCGCCGCCCACACACGGGACATTGCACTGGAGGTCAATCCGTAGGCCATCAGAGCCGAGGGAATCGCCACCGCCGCCGCGCCATACAGAACCGACCACGCCACCGAAGACGACTGCCACAGCAATCCGCCCACGATGCTCGCCACCAGCCCCACCAGCCACTGCACCATCACCAGCCGCCAGAGCGATAGCACTGGCTGGCCAACCCGCCACTGCTGCGCCTCTTCGCGCGTCAATGGCTTGAATTCGGTGTCCTGCCCCCCATCTTCCTGGTCTGCCCAACCGGGCGGGATCGAATGTCCTTGCGTCATGTTCGACCTCGCGCGTGACAAACAGACGTCAAAGCGCCTGGGTTGCAAAGCCGCTCATTATACGTAGAAACCCCAGCCCTCCGTCAATATTCAGCGGACGTGATAACCGTGCTCGCCACACGCCTCAAGGGGGCGTCCGATAATCCCGCCATGACCGACTTGCCCGACTCCCTGTGCTTCCTGGACGGGGCCTACGGTCCGCTGCGGGAAGCCCGCGTCAGTGTGCTGGACCGAGGCTTTATCTTTGGCGATGCCATCTACGAGGTGCTGCCAGCCTATGGCGGGCGCGTGTTCCGCTTCGCCGAGCACATGGCGCGGCTGGAGCGCTCGCTGCGCGAAATGCGCATACCCAATCCCTTTTCGCCCGACGAATGGTTGGGCATTGCTCGGCGGCTGATCGCCGACCAGCAGGCTCGGGGTGCGCAGGACCAGCTCATCTACCTGCAGGTCACGCGCGGCGTGGCACCGCGTGACCACGTCATGCCGCCGGGCCTCAAGCCCACGGTGTTCGCCATGGCCAACCCGATGAAGCTGGCCACCCGGGAGCAGCGTGCTCACGGCGTGGCCTGCGTCACTGCCGATGACTTCCGCTGGCGCAAGGCTCATATCAAGACCACCAGCCTCCTGGGCTCGGTGATGGCACGCCAGATCGCCGCCGATGCAGGCGCTGTGGAGGTCGTGATGTTCCGCGACGGCTTTCTGAGCGAAGGCGCTTCCAGCAACGTGTGGGTGGTCAAGGATGGCGTGGTCATGGGCCCGCCTAAGGACAATCTGGTGCTCGAAGGCATCCGCTTCGGGCTTGTCGAGGAACTCTGCCGGCAACAAGGTTTGCAGCATGAGCTTCGCCGCATCCCGCGCGCGGAGGTGCTGTCGGCCGACGAGTTGCTGCTGTCCTCGGCCACCAAGGAAATACTGCCCATCACCACGCTGGACGGCGCGCCGGTGGGCCACGGCACCCAACGCGGCCAGCCGGGCCCCGTATACGCCAGCCTGTACGCGGGTTACCAGCGCGCGGTGGCCGCGCAATCGATTTGAAGAACTGGACACCGGACCGATGGAACTCCCGCCCGACATCCCCCCCGAGCAGTCGCTCATCACCTATCCGAGCGACTTTCCCATCAAGGTGATGGGCGCCAATGTCGATGGCTTTGCCACCGCCATGACCCATGTCGCGCGCGCCTTCGACCCTGGCTTTGACGAAAACACCATCGAGCGGCGCCCGAGCAAGGCCGGCAACTACCTGGGCCTCACGCTCACGGTGCACGTGACGAGCCGCGAGCAACTCGACGAGCTGTACCGCACGCTGACCACCCACCCGATGGTCAAGGTGGTGTTGTGACACGCTCCCCGCTCCAGCGCTTCGCGGTCCGGCGGCCCCCGGGCGGCTGGCCCCACTTTGCGGCCTCGCGCCCATGGGACGGACCTTGATCGTTCGCGCGCTGGGCCGGGTGGATCACGCCCCCACCTATGAGGCCATGCAGGCCTTCACCGCAGCGCGCTCGGCCGACACGCCAGACGAGCTGTGGATCTGCGAGCATGCCCCCGTCTTTACCCAGGGGCTGGCGGGCCGTGAAGACCACTTGCTGGCCCCAGGTGACATCCCGGTGGTGCAGACCAACCGCGGCGGCCAGGTGACCTACCACGGGCCCGGCCAGGTGGTGGCCTACCCCTTGGTGAACCTGCAACGCGCGGGCTACTTCGTCAAGGAATATGTCTACCGGGTGGAAGAAGCAGTGATCCGCACCCTGGACACCTTCGGCGTGACCGGCCATCGCGTGGCCGGGGCGCCCGGCATCTACGTGCGGCTGGACGACCCGGGGAGCCACGCCCTGCTGCCGCAGCGGCCGCAGAAGCGGAGCCCCGACGAGCCCCTGCCCCCACCTGACTTCACCGGGCTGGGCAAGATCGCGGCGCTCGGCATCAAAGTCAGCCGCCACTGCACCTACCACGGTGTGGCGCTGAACGTGGCGATGGACCTTCAACCCTTCGATCGCATCAACCCTTGCGGCTACGCGGGCCTGCCCACGGTCGACCTTTCTACAATCGGGGTCGCGGCCTCCTGGGACGACGCCGCAGCGGTGCTGAGCCAGAAGCTCGTCACCACCCTGAGCCCCTGAACCCAACCGCGCCACCCGCGCCCACGCCATGACCCGCCTTGACACCCCCTCGGCTCCCGCCAGCAGCACCGTTCGCGACGCCCAGCCCGCTGCCAGCTATGACGCCACGGCCAAGCAGAAAAGCCAGGCCAAGACCGCGCGCATCCCGATCAAGGTCGTGCCTGCCGAGGTGCTGAAGAAACCCGAATGGATCCGCGTCAAGGCCGGCAGCCCGACCACGCGCTTCTACGAGATCAAGGACATCCTGCGCACCAACAAGCTGGTGACGGTGTGCGAAGAAGCCAGTTGCCCCAACATCGGCGAGTGCTTCGGCAAAGGCACGGCCACCTTCATGATCATGGGCGACAAGTGCACGCGCCGCTGCCCGTTTTGCGACGTAGGCCACGGCCGCCCCGATCCGCTGGACGTGAACGAGCCCGACAACCTGGCCAAGACGATTGCGCAGCTGAACCTGAAATACGTGGTGATCACCAGCGTGGACCGCGACGATCTGCGCGACGGCGGCGCAGGCCACTTCGTGGCCTGTATCGAGAAGACGCGCGCTTTGTCGCCGCAGACGCAGATCGAGGTGCTGGTGCCCGACTTCCGGGGCCGCGACGACCGCGCGCTTGACATTCTCAAGGCCGCACCGCCGGATGTGATGAACCACAACCTGGAGACAGTGCCGCGCCTGTACAAGGAAGCGCGCCCCGGTTCGGACTACCAGTTCAGCCTGAACCTGCTCAAGAAGTTCAAGGCACTGTTTCCGCACGTGCCGACCAAGAGCGGCCTCATGGTGGGTCTGGGCGAAACCGACGAGGAAATTCTCGATGTGATGCGGGACATGCGCGCGCACCACATCGACATGTTGACCATCGGACAATACCTCGCCCCCAGCGGCCATCACCTGCCCGTGCGCCGCTACGTGCACCCGGACACCTTCAAGATGTTCGAGGACAAGGCCTACGAAATGGGCTTCACGCACGCTGCCGTGGGCGCCATGGTGCGCAGCTCGTACCACGCCGACCAACAGGCCCATGGCGTGCTCAATCCCGAAGTGAAGTGACATGCCCGGCGCGCACGACCACTTGAGCGTGCGCGACTACGGCGCCTCGCACGGCAGCCACGATCACGAGCACTTCCAGATCCTCGTGGGTCTGGAGGGTGTGCTCGAACTGGAGGTCGCCGGTCGCGGGCAACGCATTGCGGCCGGCGACGGATGCGTGGTGCCACCGGGCGAGCACCATGACTTCGAAGGGCGCGGCGCCACGCGTTGCCTGGTGCTGGACTCGCACGACCCTGCCTGGGCCCGGGCTGTCGCAGCAGCCCCGCCTGGCGTGCACGTCCTGGCACGTTACCTGGCCGCCGCCATCACGGCCGGTCTGCCGCGCGCGCGCCAGGCCGGCGCAGGCCTGCTGCTCGAGGCCTGGTTGCCACACCATCACACGGCACCCCCGCCCCTGGAACGGCATCGCCGCCCCATCGATTGGGCCGCACTGGGCCAGTGGCTGCAGGCGCGCTGGCAAACACCTCTCACCGTGGCCGACCTGGCTTCGCAGGTGCACCTGAGCCCGTCACAGTTCACCGTGCGCTGCCAGGCCGAGCAAGGCGACAGCCCCATGCAATGGCTGCGCCGGCAACGCCTGGCCCAGGCCCGCGCCTGGCGCGCAGGCGGGCTGAGCGTGGCCGACACGGCCCGCCGCATCGGCTACCGCTCGCCCTCGGCACTGACGGCCGCGCTGCGCCGCGACTTGCCGCGCGATTGACCACCCCCTTCAAGACCGGCGCCGCGCAACGACAAACCGTCGGATCGCGACGAGGGCCCGGGCTAAGCTTGCGGCATGGGTCTCATCCTCTTGCCTGGTCACCAATGAGCCGTCATCGCCACTCCCTCCCGCTGGGCATCGGCTTTGGCGCCGCCGCTGGCGCCGCCTGGGGTTTTGTGTTCCTGGCACCCGAGCTCGCTCGCGACTTCTCACCCTTGCAGCTGTCCGCCGCCCGCTATCTGGCCTATGGCCTGGTGGCCCTGGCTCTGATCGCGCCGCGCTGGCATGCTTTGGCCCCCAGGCTCGGTCGGCCGGAGTGGTGGGCCCTGCTGCGGCTGAGCCTGCTGGGCAATATCCTGTACTACGTGCTGCTGGCGTCGGCGGTGCAACTGGGTGGCATGGCCATGACTTCGCTGGTCATCGGATTTCTGCCGGTGGCGGTCACGCTCATCGGCAGTCGCGGCCAAGGTGCGGTGCCGTTGCGCCGACTGGCGCTCACTCTGGCACTGGGCATCGCGGGGATTGCCTGCGTGGCCTGGCAGGCGCTGGGCGTGCCGTCCGAGGCGCCTGTGGCCATCCGCTTCACGGGTTTTCTCTGCGCGCTCGGTGCGCTGGCGGCCTGGACCGCCTACGCGGTGAGCAACAGCCGCTGGCTGCTTCGCCTGGACCACGTCTCCTCGCACGACTGGAGCTTGCTCACCGGCCTGGTGACGGGCGGGCTGGCCCTGCTTCTGGCGGTGCCCGCCTTTATCGGCAGCAACCTTAGCGACCACACTGGCGCGCAATGGGGACGTTTCGTCGGCGTTGCCGCCGGCATGGCGATCATGGCCTCGATCCTGGGCAACGCATTCTGGAACCGGGCCAGCCGCCTGTTGCCGCTGACCATGATCGGCCAGATGATCCTGTTCGAGACCCTGTTCGCCCTGCTCTACGGTTTCCTTTGGGAAGCTCGCTGGCCTACGGCACTGGAGGCCCTGGCCATGGTGCTCGTGAGCGCCAGCGTGCTGGCGGGTATCTCAGCGCACCAGACGCGGGCGCCGGAGCACGGGAACTAGTCGGTCATCAGGGCCGCGGGGTCTTCTGCGGCAAGCACGCTCTGCGCCCAGGTCTGCAGGCGCGTGGTATCGCAACGAAGGATCTGCTGCTTGACCGCCAGGATCTGCGAGGGGTGCATGGAGAAACTGCGCAGGCCCAGCCCCAGCAGCAGTCGCGTGAGGCTCACATCGCCAGCCATCTCGCCGCACACGCTCACGCCCTTGCCTTTGGCCCGGCACTGCTCGATGGTGCTGGCCAGCAGGTGCAGCACCGCCGGGTGCACCGGGTCATAGAGGTGCGACACGGCTTCGTCGGCACGGTCGATCGCCAGCGTGTACTGGATCAAGTCGTTGGTGCCGACGGACAGGAAATCGAAATAGCGAAGGAACAGCGGGATGGTCAGTGCCGCAGCCGGCACTTCGATCATCGCGCCGAGCTTGACGTGGCCATGCGCGATGCCGGCACTGTCCAGCTGTTCACGGGCGCGGTTGACCAGGGCCAGGGTCTGGCGGATCTCGCTGGCATGCGCCAGCATGGGAATGAGCAGGTGCACCGGGCCATGCGCCGCGGAGCGCAGGATGGCACGCAACTGCACCAGGAACATGGCTGGCTCGGCCAGACTCCAGCGGATGGCTCGCAGCCCCAGCGCCGGATTGAGGTGGTCCTCGCCCGCGCGCGAGGCGCCCCGGTCCAGCGGCTTGTCCGCGCCCACGTCGACGGTGCGGATGGTGACGGGCAGTCCCTGCATGCCCTCGACCGCGCGCCGGTAGGCGTGGTATTGCTCTTCCTCGTCGGGCAGCTTGCCGGCACGCCCCATGAACAGGAACTCGCTGCGGAACAGCCCCACTCCCACGGCACCGGCCCGGAGCGCGGCCACGGCATCCTCGGGCTGTTCGATGTTGGCGAGCAGCTCGATCTTCTGCCCATCGAGGGTGACGGCAGGCGTGTTCTTCAGGCGAGAGAGGCGTTCACGCTCGACCTCGCCCTGGCGTTGCTTGAAGCCATACTCGGCCAGCAGGATGGGCGAGGGATCGACCAGCACCACGCCAGCGTCTCCATCGATGATGACCCAGTCGTCCTGCTGGATGAGCTGGCTGGACGAGCGCGCGCCCACCACCGCGGGAATGTCCATGCTGCGCGCGACGATGGCGGTGTGGCTGGTCTTGCCGCCCACGTCGGTGACGAAGCCAGCGAAGACGCTCTGCTTGAACTGCAGCATGTCGGCGGGGGACAGGTCGTGCGCGATCAGCACCAGAGGCACTTCGATGGTGCTGTCGTGTACCCCCTTGGCATCGCCTCCAGGGGCCACCGGCGAAGCCACACCGCGCATGAAGCGCAGCATGCGCTCGACCACCTGCTCCAGGTCGGCCTTGCGCTCGCGCAGGTAAGGATCTTCCATTTCGTCAAACTGGCGCGCGATCACCTCGAGTTGGGTGGTCAGCGCCCATTCGGCGTTGTAATGCCGGTCCACGATCCAGTGCTTCACGCCGCCGGTGAGTTGCTCGTCCTGCAACAGCATCAGGTGCACATCCAGCAGCGCGGTGAGTTCGGGGTGAGCATCGTTCGGACCGAGATCGTGCAGGCTTTGCTGCACCTTCACGATCTCCTCGGCCACCGCGTTGCGCGCCTGACGCAGGCGCTCGATCTCACCCTCGACCTGGTCGGCCTGCACAAAGTAGTGCGCCACATCCACGCGGCTTGACGCCACGATCACGGCCCGTCCGATGGCAATGCCCCGGGAGACCGCCAGGCCGTGAATTGAAATTGTCATGCCCGCTCCTGGGCGTTGCCGCCAAGAAGTGGGTCAGGCCACCGCCAGGTCGCTCCCTGGGCGGTCCAGCCCCCTTGGGTGGCAGCGACTCGCGCAACGGTGGAGCGTGGAGGCTTCATTCGCCCTCGCCGAACTTGTCGTTGACCAGCGCCACCAGCGCGTCCATGGCGGGCTGCTCGTCCTTGCCGTCGGTCTCGATCTCGACCACGCTGCCGATGCCCGCGGCCAGCATCATGACGCCCATGATGCTCTTGGCATTGACGCGCCGCTCGCCGCGCGACATCCACACGTCGCAGGCAAAGCCGCCGGCGAGTTTGGTGAGTTTGGCCGAGGCGCGCGCGTGCAGCCCGAGCTTATTGCTGATGGTCACGGTGGTCTTGATCATGCGTGGCTCTTCTGGCCTGGTTCTGAGGTGCGGTCACCGCCACCTGGATGACACCTTGTGTGGCACCGATCATGGCGCGCGAGATCAGCGCGTCCAACGATTCATGGCGGTACGACACGGTGCGCAGCAGCATGGGCAGGTTCACGCCGGTGATGAGTTTGGAATTGATGCCGTCGATGAGTTTCTGCGCCACGTTGCAAGGCGTGGCGCCAAACACGTCGGTCACGACCAGCGTCTGTGGCAGGTGCATCTGGCGCATGAGGGCGCGGGCCTGCGCCAGCGACTCCTCCGGCGGCACGTTGGGTTGCACATCCAGGGCCGACACCGCGTCGGCGCTGTCGGGAAACACGTGCAGCACGCACTGGCGCAGGGCGGTGGCCAGCGGCGCGTGCGCCATGATGAGGATGCCGTTCATGGCGCCAGTTTAGCCCGCGCGGCCGGCTGCGCGACGAAGGTGGGCGTGCAGGAACACAGCGTAGGCAAGAACGCCACAGAGGCCAAAGAGCGCAATGGCACCTCGGTAGCGGGCGATCTCGTTGCCCACGAACAGCCCAAGGGCATCGATCAGCAACCCGATGCCCCACTGCACGACGAATACGCCCCCGAAAATGACCAGGTTGTAGCCCGAGAGCGCCCGCCCGGCAGCCTCGGCCGGCAGGGCCAGGGCCACTGCGGGTTGGGACAGCGAGCCCACGGTGCAGCTGACACAGTAGAGGGCCCAGAGCGGCCAGCCGGCACGCTCGCCCAGCAGCACGATGGCGGCCAGCACGACGAAACTCAGCGGCAGGCCCCAGGCGATCAGGCGTTCGGGCAACCAGCCCTGGCGTGCCAGCCGCGGATTGAACATGCCCCAGAGCCAGAAAGTGCACAGCATGCAGAGGTTGATGCCGAACAGGCCGCCGGCCGCCTGCTCCGGCGTATAGCCCGCGACCTTCACCATCCAGGGCCCGGCCCACAGGGTCTGCACGGCGATCATGCCGCCATAGTTGACGAAGCCGATCGGCACCATCTGGCGGAAATACGGATGGCGCCAGACCATGCCATAGCCCGCCTCGGCAACCGGGGCGGCCTCCACCGGCTCGGTCTGGCGCCAGCGCGGCACCATCCACACGATACCCACCATCGACAGCAGGATCAGCCCGCCCAGCAACCAGAACAAGCCACGCCAGCCGGTCAGCGGCATCAGCCACTGCACCGGCAGGGTGGCCGCCACCATGCCGAAGGAGCCGGTCATGAGCATCCAGGAGTTGGCGCGCATCTGAGCCAAAGGCGTGAGCCAGCGCCGGTACCCGGTAAGGGGCGCCATCAGGCAGGCGCTCACGCCCATGCCGATGAGCACGCGCGCAATCAGCAGCCAGCTGAAGCTGGTGGCCAGCGCGAAAGCGGCACAGCCGGCGACCGCCACGCCCAGGAACCACAGGATCACGGTGCGCGGACCATGGCGGTCGAGCCAGTTGCCCAGTGGCAGTTGCGTCAGCGCGAAGCCGAAGAAGTAGCCCCCGGCCAGCAGGCCAAGATCGCCTGCGTTGAGCGACATCTCGGCACTCAGGGTGGGCGAGAGCGTGGCCGTGATGGCCCTCAACAGCGCCGACAGGAAGTACGGCAGCGCAAAGGTCAGAAACACGATGACCACCGCGCGAGGCCCCAGCAACTCGCTTGGCGGGAGGTGCGGCGCCACCTCGCCGTCGTGACGCACAGGGCCGGGTCGGACAGTCGGGTTCATGGCAGCTTGAGTCCGTCAAAGAAGGTGGTGGCCACGTCATCACGCACCGTGGGGCCGTAGACCGCGGCCTGATAGACCTGCGTGCCACGTGCGAAATGCACCGCGCGCACTTGCACCGGCTGTCCCTGGTGGTCACTGCCCCGCGCGGCCAGGCCCAGGGCCTGGGAGGCGCCCGGCACGGAAGCGGGCCAGCGTGTGACAGGGTCGTCGGCGCGCGCGGGGTCGATGCGCACGGCCCCCAGCGAAGCCCTGCGCCAGCCGGCCAGCGCGGCAGGCACGCGGGCGGCGTCGCCCAGGTCGGCCCATGCGACAGCGAAGGTCAGGCCACCCGTGTCGCAGCTGTGCATGTGCAACTCGGCCGGCGCTCCGCCATCGAGCGGCACCGGCCGAGCGGCGGACTCGGGTTTGCAGGGCATGAGTGCCAGCAGCGGCGTGCCCTCGGAACGCAGTTCGCGCCAGTTGAAAGTGGGGTTGCACGCCCCCAGAATCAGTCCGGCGGACAGCGCGAGCCCCAGCGGGCGCAAGCGGCGGCGCGGCACACCGCCGGGAAGGGGGACAGACATGGGATTCCAGCCAGAGGGGCCACCGCCGGGACACCACAGCGAAGGCGGGGTCGCGCACAATGGCAACATGAATGCTCTGGATGGTATCCGCATACTCGATCTCTCGCGCGTGCTCGCCGGGCCATGGTGCACGCAGACCCTGGCCGATCTGGGCGCCGATGTGGTGAAAGTGGAGCGCCCTGCGGGCGCTGACCACCCCGGCGGCGACGACACCCGCGGCTGGGGCCCACCCTTCCTGCAAGGGCGCGACGGCCAGGACACCGCCGAGGCGGCCTACTACCTGGGCGCGAACCGCAACAAGCGATCTATCACCTGCGACATCGCCACCCCGCAGGGGCAGGCCCTGATCCGCGAGCTCGCCGCCAAGGCCGACGTGTTCGTCGAGAACTACAAGGTCGGCGACATGGCGCGCTACGGGCTGGACTACGCGGCGCTGCGCGCGATCAACCCCCGGCTTGTCTACTGCTCCATCACCGGCTTCGGTCAGACCGGGCCCTACAAGAACCGCGCAGGCTACGATTTCGCCATCCAGGCCATGGGCGGCCTCATGAGCGTGACCGGCGAACGGGACGCCTTGCCCGGCGGCGGTCCGCAGAAGGTGGGCGTGGCGGTGGCGGACCTGTTCACCGGCCTGTACGCGACCATCGCCATCCAGGCCGCGCTGCGCCACGCCGAGCGCACCGGAGAAGGACAGCACATCGACATGGCGCTGCTGGACACCCAGGTGGCCATGCTCGCCAACCTGGGCGCCAACTACCTTGTCCGCGGCCGTGGTGAAGGCAAGGTGCCGGGCCGGGCAGGCAATGCCCACGCCAACATCGTCCCCTACCAGGCGTTCGAGGTCGCACCGGATGCCCAAGGCCAGGCGCAGTACATCATCCTTGCCGTGGGCAACGACGGCCAGTTCGCCAAGTTCTGCGCGGTGGCCGGACGGCCTGAGCTCGCGAGCGACCCGCGCTTCGCGCAAAACCAGAACCGCGTGCGGAATCGCGAGGTGCTGATACCCCTGTTGGCCGAGCTGCTCAAGACGCGCGGCAAAGCCGACTGGCTGAATGCGCTGGAGGCCGCCAAGGTGCCTTGTGGGCCCATCAACAACCTGGCCGAGGTGTTCGCCGACCCGCATGTGCGCTCGCGCGGCATGGTGCACACCTGGTCGCATCCCCTGGCCGATGCCGTCGATCTGGTTGCCAGCCCCCTCAAGCTTGGCGCCACGCCTGTGCGCAACGACCTGCCACCACCGCTGCTGGGCCAGCACACGGCCGAGGTGCTGAGCGACTGGCTGGCCTGCCCGCCCGAGCGCCTGGCCGAACTCCAACGCTGCGGCGCGGTCTGAACCACGACGCCCACCGGTACACCTCATGAGCGACACTGCCACGCCCTCCCCCGCCGCCGTGCAGGCCCTGCCCACCCCCACTTCGCTGCGCGGCGCCGCGCAAGCCGCTGCCGCCCGCGGCGAGCCGCTGGTGGTGATGACCACGTTGACGGGTTGTCCCTATTGCGCCATCGTGCGCAACCACTACCTCCTGCCCATGCGGCGCGAGGGCAAGATCCATGCGGTGCAGATCGATGTGATGGATCGCACCGGCAATCTGCAGGGCTTTGACGGCCAGATGAGCACACCGGCCGAACAAGCTCGGGCCTGGAAAGCCCGCTTCACGCCAACGGTCTTGTTCTTCGGGCCCGATGGGCGAGAACTTGCCGAGCGCCTCGTGGGCATCGCAGTGCCCGACTTCTATGGCGAGTACCTGGAGGCCCGCCTGGCCGAGGCCCGGCAAAAGATCAAGTGATTTCTGGGGATCTTGCGCAAGAATGCGCTCACTTCAATGCACCGAAGACCTTCTTCAGGAGCGCGCTGCCAGTGCCCACCGGATCCTGGCGGATCTTGCGCTCTTCTTCGCCGATGATGGTGTAAAGCCCGTCGAGCGACTTCCCGGTCACATAGCGCTGGATGTTGGCGTCTTCCGAACGGACCAACCCCAGGCCAGCCACCTTGCCGGCCACTTTGTTGTACTGATTGGCCAGCCCCACTTTCTCGGTGGCCCTGGTCACGATGGGCAGGAACTTCTCGCCCAGCGGGCTGCGCGTTTTCTCGGCAAAGAACTGCGTCACTGAGTTCTCGCCACCGCCCAGGATGTTCTTGGCGTCGGTCACGCTCATGGACTTCACCGCGCCCACCAAGATGTCCCGCCCCATGGGCACGGCGGCTTCGGCGGCTCGGTTCATGCTCGTGACCAACTCGTCCACGCGCTTGCCCTGGCCGGTCATCTTGAGCAACTTGGACGCATCTTCCAGAAATCCAGGCAACGGAATCCGAACTTTTGGGTTGCCCAGGAATCCATCTGCCTTGCCCAGCAATGCCACTGCGGCCAATGCGCCCTTTTCCAGCGCCAGCTTGATGCCTTGGCTGGCATCGCCTTCGGTGAGGTCTCCCAGCGACAAGGCCCAGGCTTGCCGATGGGCCGCGAGGACCAGGAGGCCGATCATCGCGGTGGTGGACTGGGTAAACTGGCGGCGCTGCATGGCGGTTCCTCCGGGAAACAGGCTGTTCAATGAAAGACGTGGGGCAATGTAGCCCCCAGGAAGTGAAAAGACAATGACCGATCTCAGCCCCCGCGGCCAGCATCGTCGGCGCACCCTCCAAGCAGCCGCCGCGCTGGGTGCCCTTGGCGCCTTTGGCCTGGCAGGATGCTCCGGCCGCGACCCGGCGCCCGAGTCCACCTTCGTGCTGCTCGATGGCAGCAAGGCCACCACCGCCGACCTCAAGGGCAAGGTCACGCTCGTGAATTTCTGGGCCACCACGTGCGTGACCTGCGTGAAGGAGATGCCCTCCATCATTGCCACGTACCAGAAGTACCAGGGGCAGGGCTTCGAGACGCTGGCCGTGGCCATGGAATATGACCCGCCAGCCTGGGTGCTCAATTTTGCGCAATCGCGCCAGTTGCCCTTCAAGGTCGCGCTGGACAACACCGGCGACATCGCCAAGCAATGGGGGGACGTCAAGCTCACGCCCACCACCTACCTGGTGGATAAGCAAGGCCGGATCGTCAAACGTTATGTCGGTGAGCCCGACTTTCCCGCGCTGCACAAGCTGATCGAAGAGCTGCTGGCTCAGCAGGCTTGAGCCTGACCGGGCGCGTGTCCACGAAAAAGGCCGGGAGCGATCCCGGCCTTTTTCAATTGGCGGAATCCAGACTTATTTGCGGAAAGCGTCGTGGCAGGCCTTGCAGGTCTGGGCCGTGGCGCCGAATGCGGTCTTCACGCTGTCGAGATTGCCCGTCTTGGCCGCCGCCGCCAGTTGCGCGGTGGCAGTCTGGAGCTTGTCCGCGCTTTCCTTGAACTTGGCCTGTTCGGTCCAGATCACGGGCAAGGCGGCCGTGTCGCCTTTGTCGGTGCCCGGCACAAACCCCTCCCACGGCAGCTTGCTCATGGTTTCCACAATCGCGGCGCTCTCGGCAGCCACCTTGGCATCGAACGGTGCGCGGCCATTGGCCATCGCGCCGATGCGGCCGAAGTGATTGGCCATCACAGTCAGGGCGCCCTTGCGGTATTTCACCGCGTCTTCGGGCTTCTGGAATTGCGCGAAGGCGGATGCCGACAGGGTGCCGAAGGCCAGGGCCACGGCGAGGGGAGCGATTATTTTCATGAAAACTCCTGAGGAGGTTGTGGGGCGTTGCGGCGTGGCTCGGGGAGCCACCCGATCAGGAGTGTAGGGAGTTGGCCGAAGTTCCATCTGAACGTTTTTCGATATACCTTCTCTATTCCTCGATTCCAAACTCACCCATCCAACCTCACCATGCACACCATCCGCGTCTGGGACCTGCCCACCCGTCTGTTCCACTGGCTCCTGGCCGCCTGCGTCATCGGGCTGATCGTCACCGGCAGCATGGGCGGCAACTGGATGAATTGGCACCTTCGCCTGGGCTATGCGGTGTTGACGCTGCTGCTGTTCCGCCTGGTCTGGGGCTTCATCGGCGGCCGCTGGTCGCGCTTCACCCACTTCATCTACGCACCTTCGTCGTTGCTCGCCTACCTCCGCGGAGAGGGCCGCCCCGAGCATTCGGTCGGCCACAGCCCGTTGGGTGCCTTGTCTGTTTTCGCGTTGCTCCTGATTCTCGCCGCGCAGGTCGGGACCGGTCTCATGAGCGACGATGAGATCGCCTTCTTCGGCCCGCTCGTGCGATTCGTCTCGGGCGACACGGTGTCTCTCGCCACCGGATACCACAAGGAAGTCGGCAAACTCATCGTCCTCTTTCTGGTCGGCCTGCATTTGCTGGCGATCGCGTACTACAAGTGGGCAAGGAAGCAAGGCCTTGTCCGTCCCATGGTGGTCGGCGACAAGCAGGTGCCGATCCCCGTCCCTGCCACCCGCGACACAGCCACCACGCGCCTGCTGGCCCTGACGGTGCTGGGCCTGTGCGCGGCGGCAGTCGGCTGGCTGGTCAGCCTGGGCAATGCATTTTGAGCATGCGGCCGGTCGCTGTCGTATAGTGGCAGCCACGCCACCCACCGGGCTTCGCGTCCGCTCCCCCGCTGCCATGACCGACACCGGAACCGCCGAGATCTCGCTGAGACCGGCCCAGTTTCCCGACGACCTGCAGACCGTTCGCCAACTCTTCCTGGAGTACCAGGCTGGGCTGGGAATCGACCTGTGTTTCCAGGGCTTTGATGCCGAGCTCGCCGAGCTGCCTGGCGCCTACGCACCGCCCGACGGCACGCTGCTGCTGGCATGCGTGGACGGCGAGGCCGCAGGGTGCTGCGCCATGCGCCCGCTCTACAACACGGATCACCTCAACGCCTGCGAGATGAAGCGCCTCTTCGTGCGACCGGCCTTTCGCGGCTTCGGCCTGGGCCGTCTGCTGGTGGAGCGCATCCTGTCGGACGGTCAACTGTCCGGCTACACCACCATGCTGCTGGACACCTTGAGCGACATGGAGACGGCACGAGCGCTCTACCAGGAGATGGGTTTTGTCGAGGTGGCGCCGTACTACCACAACCCGATTCCAGGTGCGCATTACCTCAAGGTCGATCTCTAAGCCGGCAAGCGGCCAGAAAAAAGCCGCCAGGTGGCGACACCGGCGGCTTTTTGCTTGAATCGAGAATCAGGCGCCAGCTTTGGCCTGGGCGAGCAAGGTATCGGCGTCGCTCACCTCGAACTTGCCAGGGCCTTCGACGTTCAGCGATTTCACCACGCCATCCTTGACCAACATCGAATACCGGTTGCTGCGCAGACCCATGCCGCGGCCGGTCAGGTCGAGGGTCAGGCCTGTGGCCTTGGCAAAGTCGGCGCTGCCATCGGCCAGCATGCGCACCTTATCGCCCGTCTTCTGGTCGCGCGCCCAAGCGCCCATCACGAAAGCGTCGTTCACGCTCAAGCACCAGATCTCGTCCACGCCGGCAGCCTTGAAGTCGGCGGCGCGCTGCACGAAACCCGGCACGTGCTTGGCGGAACAGGTTGGCGTGAACGCGCCAGGCAGCGCGAACACGGCGATCGTCTTGCCAGCCGAAGCTTTCTGCACGTCCACCGGGTTCGGGCCGATGCTGCAGCCATTGCCTTCAACTTCGCTGTATTCCATCAGCGTGGCCGCCGGAATCTTGTCACCCACCTTGATCATGTCGTGCTCCTCGTTGTGTGGCCCGCAGGCCGTGGCTGGAGGGCCCGATCATGCCGGGCCCGGAAAAAGAAAAAGCGACCGAATTGTCGGTCGCTTTGTCGATTTGCGCTGCGAAGAACGCAATGGGGCTTAGACCAGCGCGGCCTTTTGCACCAGGCGCGTGGCCACCCAGTTCTTGGTCTTGGACAGCGGACGGCTTTCGGTGATCTCGATCACGTCGCCCATTTTGTACTCGCTCTTCTCGTCGTGAGCATGGTACTTGCTGGACTTGGCCACGATCTTGTCGTAGAGCTCGTGCTTCACACGGCGCTCCACCAACACCGTCACGGTCTTGGCACGCTTGTCGCTGACCACCTTGCCAACCAAGGTGCGCTTGAGGGATGTTTTAGCTTCCGTCATGGTCACTCCTTATTTGGCAGCGGCGGCGGCGCGCTGCTTCTCGGCCAGGATGGTCTTGGCGCGAGCGATCGCACGGCGGGTGTCACCCAGCGTGGCGTTGTTGTTGAGTTGTTGCGTGGCTTTTTGCATGCGCAGACCGAAATGGGCCTTTTGCAGTGCCTTCACTTCGGCTTCGAGGCCGGCCACATCCTTTTGGCGCAGTTCAGCAGTTTTCATCTTGTGTTCTCCTGAATCACTGACCCAACATGCGCGTCACGAACGTGGTGCGCAGCGGAAGCTTGGCGGCAGCCAACGTGAATGCCTCGCGGGCCAGCTGTTCGGGCACGCCCACGATCTCGTAGAGCACCTTGCCAGGCTGGATCTCGGCCACGTAGTACTCCACCGAACCCTTGCCGTTGCCCATACGGACTTCAGCAGGCTTCTGGGAGATCGGCTTGTCCGGAAACACGCGGATCCAGATGCGGCCGCCACGCTTGACGTGACGGGAGATCGCACGGCGTGCGGCCTCGATCTGGCGAGCCGTCAGGCGACCGCGGTCGGTCGACTTCAGGCCGAAGTCGCCGAACGCGACGGTGGCGCCACTGGTGGCGACGCCGGTATTGCGGCCTTTTTGTTCTTTACGGAACTTGCGGCGAGCAGGTTGCAACATGTTTATTCTCCTTTGCCGTCCGCAGCTGCAGATGCGGGCGCGGCGTCTTTGCGAACGCGCTTAACGGCGGGTTTGGTTTCGGTGCCAGTGGCTTCAGCAGGCTTGTCGCTGCCGTCGGCCGGAGCGGCATTGGCGCCAGGGCGGCGGACTGCGGCGCGGGCAGGCGGGCCTGCCGGACGCTCGCGGCGCGGACCACGCGGGCGACGCTCTTCTTCGACACGCGGTTCGGCCACCACAGGCGCATCGTTGCGACCCAGGGTATCGCCTTTGTAGACCCAGACCTTGACACCGATGATGCCGTAGGTGGTCTTGGCTTCGGACGTGCCGTAGTCGATGTCGGCGCGCAGGGTGTGAAGCGGCACGCGACCTTCGCGGTACCACTCGCAACGGGCAATTTCAATGCCGTTGAGACGACCCGACGACATGATCTTGATGCCCTGTGCGCCCAGGCGCATGGCGTTCTGCATTGCGCGCTTCATGGCGCGGCGGAACATGATGCGCTTTTCGAGCTGCTGCGTGATGCTGTCGGCGATCAGTTTGGCATCGATTTCCGGCTTGCGCACTTCTTCGATGTTGACAGCCACCGGCACGCCCAGCTTGGCGGCCAGTTCCTTCTTCAGCTTCTCGATGTCCTCACCCTTCTTGCCGATCACCACGCCCGGACGTGCCGAGTAGATGGTGATGCGGGCGTTCTTGGCGGGGCGCTCGATCACGACGCGCGAAACGGCGGCGTTCTTCAGCTTGCCCTTGAGGTACTCACGCACCTTGATGTCTTCGGCCAGCATGCCGGCGAAGTCACGGTTGCTTGCGTACCAGCGGCTGGCCCAGTTGCGGGAAACTGCGAGGCGGAACCCGGTGGGGTTGATTTTCTGTCCCATATTCCTGTGACCTCTTCAGTTGCCAACCGTCACGTAGATGTGACACGTGGGTTTGCTGATGCGGTTGCCGCGGCCTTTGGCGCGGGCCGAGAAGCGCTTGAGCGTGGTGCCTTGCTCGACGTAGATGGTCTTGACCTTCAGTTCGTCAATGTCGGCGCCGTCGTTGTGTTCGGCGTTGGCGATGGCGGACTCAAGAGCCTTCTTGACGATGCCAGCGGCCTTCTTCTGCGTGAACGTCAGGATGTTGAGGGCCTGATCGACCTTCTTGCCACGAATCAGGTCGGCAACCAGTCGGCCTTTGTCGACCGAGAGGCGAACGCCTCGAACGATTGAACGGGTTTCCATGGTTAGTCCTTACTTCTTCGCTTTTTTGTCGGCCGGGTGGCCCTTGAACGTGCGCGTCAGCGAAAACTCGCCGAGCTTGTGTCCCACCATCTGATCGGTGATGTACACGGGCACGTGCTGCTTGCCGTTGTGCACGGCGATGGTCAGGCCGATGAAATCGGGCAGGATCATCGAGCGGCGCGACCAGGTCTTGACGGGCTTTTTGTCCTTGGTGGCTTGGGCTTTTTCAACCTTGGCCAGCAGGTGGTGGTCGACAAACGGACCTTTTTTGAGTGAGCGAGTCATGTTGTCAACCCTTTACTTCTTGCGACGCGAGACGATCATCGACTGCGTGCGGCGGTTGTTGCGGGTGCGATAGCCCTTGGTCAGGTTGCCCCACGGATCCACCGGAGCGCGGCCTTCGCCGGTCTTGCCTTCACCACCACCGTGCGGGTGGTCGATCGGGTTCATCGCGGTACCGCGAACGGTCGGGCGGATGCCCATGTGACGCTTCACACCGGCCTTGCCCAATTGGCGCAGGCTGTGTTCCTGGTTGGACACTTCGCCGATGGTGGCGCGGCAATCCACGTGGACCTTGCGCACTTCACCCGAGCGCATCCGCACCTGGGCGTAGATGCCTTCGCGGGCCAGCAGCACGGCCGAGGCGCCGGCGGAGCGGGCGATTTGCGCGCCCTTGCCAACCTGCAGCTCGATGCAATGGATGGTCGAACCGACCGGGATGTTGCGGATCGGCAAGGTGTTGCCCACGCGGATGGGCGACTCCGAGCCGGACAGCAGTGTCGCGCCCACTTCAACACCGCGGGGGGCGATGATGTAGCGGCGCTCGCCGTCGGCGTAGCACAGCAGCGCAATGTGCGCCGTGCGGTTCGGGTCGTACTCGATGCGCTCGACCTTGGCCGGGATGCCGTCCTTGTTGCGGCGGAAATCGACCACGCGATAGTGGTGCTTGTGTCCACCGCCCTTGTGACGGGTGGTGATGTGACCATTGTTGTTGCGGCCGGCCTTCTGGAACTGGGGTTCCAGCAGCGGCGCAAAACCTGCACCCTTGTGCAACTGGTCACGCGTGACCTTCACCATGCCGCGACGGCCTGGCGAAGTCGGTTTCATCTTGATGACTGCCATGATTAAACGCCCTCTCCGCCGAAGTTCAGCTCTTGACCCGGCATCAGCGTCACATAGGCCTTGCGAACGTGGTCGCGACGACCGACGGTCTTGCCAAAGCGCTTGGACTTGCCCTTTTGGTTGAGCACGGAAACGCCCTTGACCTGGACCTTGAACATCAGTTCAACGGCCGCCTTGATCTCGGGCTTGGAGGCATCGCGCAACACCTTGAACATCACGGCGTTGGTTTGCTCGGCGACCTGGGTGGCCTTCTCGGACACGATCGGTGCCACGAGGACCTGCATCAGGCGACCTTCGTCGTATTTCGTGACGCTCATGCGAACATCTCCTTGAGCTGGTCGATCGCCGCCTTGGTGACGATGACCTTCTTGTAATGCACCAGCGACAGCGGATCGGCGTAACGAGGCTCGACCACCAGCACGTTGGGCAGGTTGCGCGAAGCCAGGTACAGGTTCTCGTCGACTTCCTCGGCGATCACCAGCACCGACTGCAGGTTCATGGCTTTGAATTTGTCGGCCAGCTGCTTGGTCTTGGGCGAGTCCACTTTCAGGGAGTCGACCACGGCCAGACGGCCTTCACGCACCAGCTGCGAGAAGATGGACGCCATGCCGGCGCGGTACATCTTCTTGTTGAGCTTCTGGGTGAAGTTCTCGTCGGGGCTGTTCGGGAAGATGCGACCGCCTCCGCGCCACAGCGGGGAAGACGTCATACCGGCGCGAGCGCGGCCGGTGCCCTTCTGCTTGAACGGCTTCTTGGTCGAGTGCTTGACCATCTGGCGGTCTTTTTGCGCACGCGTACCTTGACGGGCGTTCGCCTGATAGGCCACCACGAGTTGGTGAATCAGGGCTTCGTTGTAGTCGCGACCAAACACGGTCTCGGGCACGTCCACGTTGGACGAGGCTTGACCCTGGTCGTTCAGGAGTTCAACTTGCATCAGTTTGCTCCCTTGCCGGATTTGGCCTTGATGGCGGGACGCACGGTCACGAAACCGCCGTTGGAGCCGGGAACGGCGCCGCGGATCATGAGCAGCTGACGGGCTTCGTCCACGCGCACGATGTCGAGGTTCTGGATGGTCTTGGTCACATCGCCCATGTGCCCGGTCATCTTCTTGCCCGGAAACACGCGGCCCGGATCCTGGGCCATGGAGATGGAGCCCGGCACGTTGTGCGAACGGCTGTTGCCGTGCGACGCGCGCTGCGAGCTGAAGTTGTGGCGTTTGATCGTGCCGGCGAAGCCTTTACCGATCGAGGTGCCTTGCACGTCCACCTTTTGACCCGCTGCGAAGATCGCATTGGGGGCCACCACGGCACCGGGCTGGTACTGGGCAGCGACGTCGGAGGCGACGCGGAATTCCTGGATGATTTCACCGGCTTCAACACCGGCCTTGGCCAAGTGGCCCGCTTCGGGCTTGGTCACGCGGGAGGCACGGCGGGCACCAAAGGTGACCTGCAGCGCATCGTAGCCGTCATGGGCCAGGGTTTTGACCTGCGTCACACGGTTGTTGGACACATCGACCACCGTGACAGGCACTGCGTCCCCGTCATCGGTGAACAGACGCATCATGCCCACCTTGCGACCCAACAACCCGAGGGAGTTGCTAAGACTCATTGTTTTCTCCGTTCCCGACTTCAATTGGCCGGGGCTGATGGTGCGAAACCGGGGTTCCGCGCTAAGGGCCGATGATTCAGGATCAAACGGCACCACGAAATCTCCGGCCAGAAGCCGGAAAGCCCGCCAGTATAACCGGCGGGCTTTTTCTCTGCAAGCACCGCCGGGCGAATGCCCTGCGGTGCCTTGGCGAGAAACCTTACTGCAGCTTGATTTCGACGTCCACGCCAGCTGGCAGGTCGAGCTTCATCAGGGCATCGACCGTCTTGTCGGTCGGGTCCACGATGTCCATCAGGCGCTGGTGGGTGCGGATTTCGAGCTGGTCGCGGCTGGTCTTGTTGACGTGCGGCGAGCGCAGGATGTCGAAACGCTTCATGCGGGTCGGCAGGGGCACGGGACCCTTGACGATCGCGCCGGTGCGCTTGGCGGTGTCAACGATCTCGGCGGCCGAGCTGTCGATCAGCTTGTAGTCGAAGGCCTTGAGGCGGATGCGGATTTTTTGCTTGGTGGACATGTCCGC
>NZ_JAHCKK010000034.1 GCF_026125825.1 Hydrogenophaga sp.
GGTGAGTTGCACGTTCGCATTCGCCAGCGCCGGGCCCAGGGCCGGGTTCTGGTACAGGCCCACCACCGCGCCCAGGGCGAGCAGCACGAACATCGCAGGCACCGCCCGGGTGCACATCAGCGCCAGGGTGACGGCGCCCGCAACCGCCGCCAGCGCCCAGGCCGTCTGCATCATCCGCACCCCTTCGAGCATGAAGCCCAGGCCCAGCCCGAGCACGATGCCCGCCACCACGGTGGGCGGCACCAGGCGCGCGAGGTAGCGGGCCGCGCCAGTGAGCCCGAGCACGAGCCAGACCACGCCCGTCACCAGCGCCGCGGCCACCACGGCACCGGGCGTGATCACCGCGGTCTGCGCTGCCTGCGCCACCGCCACCGCGCCGATGGCCTTCATGGGCTGCACCGGGAACGGCGTGCGGTAGTGCAGGCCGCAGACCAGCATTGCCACGCCGAAGGCGAAGAGCACGCCCGTCGGGTCCATCTTGAGCACGCCGATGTAGGCCGCCAGAAACGGAATGAGGGTGCCCAGGTCGCCAAAGGCGCCGGCCCACTCCATGCGGTCGAATCGGTTGTTCGTGGCAACTTCGGTGTGCGTCATGGGTGCCAGTTTGACACCACCGGCGGCGTGTTCGCGGAGCGGCCGCCCGCCAACGCGTACGACAGCTCGTTGGCCGCGCGGATCACATGCTTGGCGTACTTCTCCAGCCTGGGCTTGGTGAGCCGCGAACCCGGCCCCGAGATGCACATGGAACCCAGCAGCCGCCAGTTCAGCCCGAACACCGGCGCCGACACGCTCGACACCTCCGGCTCGCGCTCGCCCAGCGAGAGGTGGTAGCCGCGCTTGCGGATCTCTTCGTAAGGCTCTCCCCGCTGCCCGCTGAAGGCGAGGATCACGCGGCCCGGCGAACCCTTGTCCAGCGGCAGGCGCTCGCCGATGCGCACATGGTGGCGCACCGCCTGCGCGCCTTCCACGCGGGCGATGCAGGCGCGGATGTTGCCCTCGCGCACGTAGAACGTCGCGCTCTCGCCGGTGAGCTGCACCAGCTCGCGCAGCACCGGCTCCACCGCGAAGTTCACATCGAAGCCGCGCTGGTAGCGCGCGCCCAGCCAGCCCGTGGCCGGCCCCAGGCGCCACTGGCCGTCCTCGGCTTGCACCATGTAGTTGGAAAGCGCCAGCGTGCGCGCCAGCCGAAGCGCCGTGGTCTTGTGCATGCCCGCGCGCCGGCTCATCTCGGCGAGCGACAGCGTGGCCTCGCCAGCCTGAAAAGTCTCCATCAGCGCGAGCGCCCGCGTGACCGCATTGACACCGCCGGCAGCCGGCTCATCATCGTCTTTGGAAGGATTGCGCACCATGCACCTCGTTGCGTACCGTGAAACGGCATTGTACTGAATGCAACTCCTCCCTACAGTCTGCTCCCACGGCCTGCGTGGTTGGCCGAATAACTGGAGACAAGCACCGTGATCATTTCCCGTCGCATCCTCGCTGGCCTCGCGCTCGCATCCGCCGTCGTGGCCACCGCCCATGCCCAGGCGTGGCCCAACAAGCCCGTGCGCCTGGTCGTGCCCTTTCCCGCCGGTGGCGGCACCGACCTGATCGGGCGCGAAGTCACGCAGAAGATCAGCGAGGCCACCAAGTGGTCCTTCATCATCGACAACAAGCCCGGCTCGGGCGGCAACATCGGCATCGACAACGTGGCCAAGTCGCCCGCCGATGGCTACAGCCTGGTGCTGGGCCAGACCAGCAACCTCGCCATCAACCCCAGCCTGTACAGCAAGCTGCCCTACGACCCGGTCAAGGACCTCACGCCCATCTCCATGGTGGCCAGCGCGCCGCTGGCCCTCGTGGTTTCGGCCACCTCGCCCTACCGCAGCTTCAACGACCTCGTCGCGGCGGCCAAGGCCAAGCCCGGCGCGCTCAACTTCGCCACCTCGGGCAACGGCACCGTGGCCCACCTGGCCATGGAGATGTTCCAGAAGGAAGCCGGCGTCAAGCTCATGCATGTGCCCTACAAGGGCGCGGCACAGGGCATCAACGACGTGATCAGCGAGCGCGTGGAGGTCTACGTCTCCTCCATCCCCACGCTCATCGGCCACATCAAGAACGGCAAGATGCGCGCCCTGGCCGTCACCTCGCTCAAGCGCGTGGACGACCTGCCGCAGACGCCCACCATCGCGGAGTCCGGCTACAAGGGCTTCGAGGCGGTCACCTGGTTCGGCATCCTCGGCCCGGCCAACCTGCCCAAAGACGTCACGGCCCGCCTCAACACCGAGATCAACAAGGCCCTGCAACTGCCCGCCCTGCAGAAACAGCTCAACGACCAGGGCGCCGACGTGGCCGGCAGCACGCCCGAAGCCTTTGCCAAGCTCATCAGCGAGGACATCGTGCGCTGGGGCAAGGTCGTCAAGGACTCTGGCGCCAAGCTCGACTGATTCATCTCCTCCAGGACCCCATCGTGACCACTCCCGACATCCTTCGCGACTTCGAGCGCGTTCCCCCGCACATCGTGCAGCAGGCCGGCGCCTACCAGGCGGCCATCCTGGCCGACGTGGCCGGCCGGCGCGGCGCCCTGCACGGCCGCATCACCGCCCTGCGCCCCAGCATGAAAGTGGTGGGCACCGCCTTCACCGTCGAGGTGCGCCCGGGCGACAACCTCATGATCCACGCCGCCATGTCGCTCGCCAGGCCGGGTGATGTGCTGGTCGTGGATGGCAAGGGCGACCAGACCGCCGCGCTCATGGGCACCATCATGATGACGGCCTGCCAGAAGCTCGGCATCGCCGGCGTGGTGATCGATGGCGCCGTGCGCGACTCGCTCGAACTGGAGGAGATGGGCTTCCCCGTGTTCAGCGTGGGCACCAACCCCAACGGGCCCACCAAACTCGTGCCCGGTCGCATTGGCCATCCCATCTGCATCGGCGGCGTCACCGTGAACCCCGGCGACCTGGTGCTCGGCGATGCCGACGGCGTGGTCATCGTCGAGCGCCACAAGATCGAATCGCTGCTGCCCCTGGCCGAGAAGAAGGTGAAGGACGAAGCCGCCCGCATCGCCGCCATCCAGCAGGGCGACACCGCCGCCAAGTGGCTCGACGCCGCGCTGCGCGCCGCCGGCGTGCTCAAAGAGGGAGAGCGGCTGTGAGCACGGGCAAGCCCGCCATCCTCGTCACCGCCGCCGACCTCGCCCCGCAGGCGCTCACGCTGCTGACCGATTTCGACATCGTCTACGCCGGCAAGACGCCCAGCGAGCAGGACATCGTGGCGCTGTGCCGACAGCACGACCCCGTCGCCATCATCGTGCGCTACGGCAAGGTCAGCGCCGACGCGATCCACGCCGCGCCCTCGCTGCGCGTGATCTCCAAGCACGGCAGCGGCACCGACACCATCGACAAGGTGGCCGCCCAGGCCCGCCACGTGGAAGTGCGCGCCGCCGTGGGCGCCAATGCGGCCGCCGTGGCCGAGCAGGCCATGGCGCTGCTGCTGGCCTGCGCCAAGTCCGTGCCGGCACTCAACGCCCGCATGCACTCGGGCCACTGGGACAAGGCCACGCACAAGAGCGTGGAACTGGCCGGCCGCACCATCGGCCTCATCGGCCTGGGCGCCATCGGCCAGCGCTTTGCCCGCATGGCCAAGGCGCTGGACATGCGCGTCATCGGCTTCGACCCCTATGCGAGCAAGGTGCCAGGCGACATCGAGGTGGTGGACCTCGAGACGCTCTGGCGGGAGTCCGATGCCATCTCGCTGCACTGCCCGCTCACCGACGACAACCGCGGCCTGCTCAACCGCGACACGCTGGCGCGCTGCAAGCCTGGGGTCATCGTCGTCAACACCGCGCGCGGCGGCCTCATCGACGAGGCCGCGCTGCTGCAGGCCGTGCGCGCCGGCCACGTGGCCTCGGCCGGCCTGGACAGCTTCGCCATGGAACCCATGGTGAGCGACCATCCCTTCCGCGACGAAGACCGCATCATCCTCAGCCCGCACATTGGCGGCGTCACGGCCGACGCCTACGTCAAGATGGGCGTGGCCGCGAGCGAGAACCTGCTGGCGGTGCTGCGCGAGGCCGAAGTCCCCGCGGAGCGCTGAAACCCTTGCCGCTCAAGCCGGCGCCAGCAGCGCCACCACGCCGGCTGCCACACCGGCGAAGCCGCCCAGGACGAGCAACAGCCCGGCATCGCGCGCGTTGTCCGCCTTGCGCTCGTTCCAGGCCAGCCACAGCAAAAGAGCGGCGAAAGCGCCAATGGTCAAGGCGTAGTGATACGAAGTCATGAAGATGGGTCCGATAGAAGGCATGGGGACGGCACCGCGCAGCGGTGCGGCCAGGCATCGCTGAAGCGGTGTCGTCAGAGGAGGGGTGGCGCAGCGCGTGCGCCGGGCGTCACGCCTGGGCAGGCGGTGCGCGGGCCAGGTAGCCGTGGGGCGCGGGCTCAGGCCACCTCGGGCTGCGGCGCTCGGGGGCCAGGCCCCCGGGTGTGTCGAGCGTGGTGAACACCACACCCGCCAGCGGCAACGCGCCAGCCGTCCCCTTGGGCCCCATCTTCTTGAGCGCAGGGCGCAAGGCCGCCATCGCCGATTGACCCGCTGCCGTCATCACCGCCTGGCGCAGCGGCGTGCCTTCACCCTGCGTGTGGGCCTGGGCATGGGGTGCGTGCCCGTTCAGGCGCGCCGCCGGGTTCCCCAGGGCAACACCCAGGAGAACCAGCAAAGACAGCAGCGCGGCGGTGAGCGCACGGTTCATCGACATGGCGGCTGGATTGTAGGTGGCGGCCCCTCCGATAGAATCAACCAACAATGCGCCGCTGGCTGATCGCAATTTTTGCCATCCACTTCTTCCTGAATGTGGGCCTCTTCGCGATCGGGAAAATGGACACCCACGGTGCCGACCAGGCCGACAGCGCCGCCACCATCGCCCAGCTCGCCGGCAACGGCCACCCCGCGCAAAGCGACGGCCTCATGGGCGCGGCCCCCGACCACGCCCTCACCGACGCGCAGGCCGACCTGCCCGAAGTGCTTGCCGTGACCATCGCCCTGGCCAGCAGCGCGGCCGCCACGCTCCACCCCGCGCCGCCGCTCGCCGTCAAGCTCATCTTCCCCTGCATCGAAGGCCCCAGGCGCCCGCCCAGGCCAGACGCCGCCACAGCCTGACGCAGGCACGGGCCGCCGCGCGCTGCCCGTGGTTTTCCTCATCGCATCGCAGCCCCGCGAAGGCCCGGCCATCGCTGGCGCATCCCTTTCACATTCAAGAAAAACCTGATGGAAATCGTCTTACTGTTCGCGCTGATTCTGCTCAATGGCCTGTTCGCCATGTCGGAGTTGGCGCTGGTCTCCGCCCGCAAAGTGCGGCTGCAAAAACTCATCGACGAGGGCGACAAATCGGCCGCCGCCGCCGTCAAGCTCGGGGAAGACCCCACCCGATTCCTCTCCACCATCCAGATCGGCATCACCTCCATCGGCGTGCTCAACGGCATCGTTGGCGAGGCCGCGCTTGCCGGCCCGCTGGCGCAGTGGCTCGGCGCCATGGGCGTGCCCGCGCCCTACAGCCAGTACGCCGCCACCGGCCTCGTGGTGGTGCTCATCACCTACTTCTCCATCGTGGTGGGCGAACTCGTGCCCAAACGCATCGGGCAGTCGCACCCCGAAACCCTCGCCCGCCTCGTGGCCCGGCCCATCGACTGGCTCGCCATCGCCACCAAACCCTTCGTGTTGCTGCTCTCCGTCTCCACCCGCGCGCTGCTGCGCGTGCTTGGCGTGAAAGAGTCCACCGCCAGTGCCGTGACCGAAGAAGAGATCCACGCCATGCTCGCCGAAGGCACCACCGCTGGCGTGATCGAATCGCACGAACACACCATGGTGCGCAACGTCTTCCGGCTCGACGACCGGCAGATCGGCTCGCTCATGCTCCCCCGCAGCGATGTGGTGGTGCTCGACCTCGACCAGGGCTTCGACGTGAACATGGCCCGCGTCGAAACCTCCGACCACGCGCGGTTTCCAGTGGTGCGCGGCAACCTGAGCAACGTGGTGGGCGTGGTCAACGCCCGCCAGTGGCTCACCCAGGCCCTGCGCGGCGACTCGCGCGAACTCAGCAGCCAGCCCCTGCAAGAGCCGCTGTACGTGCCTGAAACCATCACCGGCATGGAACTGCTCGACAACTTCCGCCAGTCCGGCGTGCAGATGGCCTTCGTGATCGACGAATACGGCGAAGTGCAGGGCATCGTCACCCTGCAAGACCTCATCGAAGCGATCACCGGCGAGTTCAGCCCGCGCGACCCCGAGACCTCCTGGGCCGTGCAGCGCGAAGACGGCAGCTGGCTGCTCGACGGCCACATCCCCGTGCCCGAACTCAAAGACCGCCTGGGCCTCAACGCCGTGCCCGACGAAGAGCGCGGGCGCTACCATACCCTCAGCGGCCTGATGATGCTGCTCACCGGGCGCCTGCCCAAGGTGACCGACATGGTCACCTGGGAAGGCTGGCGGCTTGAAATCGTCGACATGGACGGCCGCTCCATCGACAAGGTGCTGGCCACCCGCCTGCCGCAAGACGCCGTCGATCCCGCCGTGGAGCTGCGGCCCTGAAGGCGCCTTGCGCTGCACCTGCGTGGAGGGGCGGCGGCCCGAACGGGTTGGCGTACCGAGAAGTCCTCGCGGAACCGGCGGATGCGGGAGATGTTCGCGATGCCTGAACTTTGAACTTGGTGGCTCGAATGAAAGAACTGCGCACAGCCCGGCTCTTGCTTCGTCAATGGAGGCCGGGCGACCTCGAAGCATTCGCCCAACTCAATGCTGACCCTGAGGTCATGCGCTACTTCCCTGCGCCGTTGAGCCGGGAGGCAAGCGATGACATGGCCGACCGGTGCAAGGCCTTGATTGCGCAACGGGGCTGGGGTTTCTGGGCCGCGGAAGAATTGGCCACAGGCGAGTTTGTCGGTTTTATCGGTTTGCACACGCCTGCAGCAGAACTACCGTTCTCCCCTTGTGTGGAGGTGGGATGGCGGCTCTTGAGGTCTCGCTGGGGAATGGGCCTGGCGACCGAAGGCGCGACAGCCTCGCTGAACTTCGCCTTCCAGACGCTGAATCTGGCTGAGGTGGTGTCATTCACATCGATACACAATCTCAAGTCGGCGGCAGTGATGCAACGACTCGGCATGAAGCGGGACGAGAGGACGTTCGCTCATCCATCCGTACCGCACGACCACTGGCTGAGTGAACATTCCGTGTACCGTTTGTCTGCCCCCCGGCAATCGGTGTGAATGATGTCCGCCTTTGGCCCGCCACTGCCGCAGCCGCCATGACGCACATCGGCCAGTGAGCAGATATTGGAAGCTTGTAACCCATGCCCCCCTGCCAGTCGTGTATGTCCATCCGACGCCTGACGCCAGACGACGCACCCGCTTTCCGCGAGTTGCGGTTGCGTGCGCTGCGTGAACATCCCCATGCGTTCACCTCCGACTGGGAAGAGGCGAGCGCACGGCCACCCGAAGAGTCGCGGCAACGCTTGGCGTCAGTGGGGGTGCCATTCTGGGGCGCGTTCGACGAAGGCGGTGTGCTGACAGGCATGGTCGGCCTTGAGTGCGCGTCGGGCGTCAAGCAGCGGCATAAGGGAAGGGTGGTCGCGATGTACGTCTCACGGGAAGCGGCAGGCCGTGGCACAGGGCGTGATCTGCTGCGCGCGCTGATGCTTCATGCGGCGGCCATCGGACTGACCGACTTGGTGCTCACCGTCACGGAAGGCAATGCATCCGCCCTCCGGCTCTATCGGGAGGCTGGCTTCACCGCTTTCGGCACCGAACCACGTGCCATCGTGGTGGACGGGAACCCGTACGCCAAAGTCCACATGCATTTCCGCGTGATCTGAAAGGCGTTTGTCTGCGTTAGAGATCGTTTCCGGGCCCGTTTCGGGCCCACAAGGACCATTCGCTTGTCCGCATCAAGCGCTCACCACGGCAACCTCCCCACCTTGGCAAATCACTGACTTGGGGGGCGTTCATGTCCGCCCAGACAGTCGCGCCAGTCTGATGTCCAGCAAGGCCTTCCAACGTGACGATCCTTTGGCGTCGCGGTGGTATCCCAGCCAGACATCCGTGCGAGGCGGGCATCGGGCAGGGTGCGTCTCAACCACACGGCATCGGGTAGATCACCGAACGCCTCGTTCATCGTCACGACAGCCATACCCTCGCCTTGGGGGCCAACCAGCGGCTTTCCGTCCGACACCGCTGCAGGCCGTCACAACGCTTGCTGCACACCGACGATCGCAGCCATTTCCTCCATCTCGTGTCACAGCGCCTTCTTGTCAAACGTCTTGTGAGCAGGAGGCCGGCTTCGGCCTCCGCCCATCATTTGATATGGAAGGACTCTGATCTATGAATCGCGCTGTATGGTTTCAAGCCTCTCCCGAAGGCGCCAAGGCTGTCGGAACGCTGCATCACTTCGTCACCAAAGACACGGGCCTGCCGAGCTTGCTGACTCATCTGGTCTTCTTGCGCGTTTCGCAGATCAACGGCTGTGCGCACTGCATCGACATTCACACACGTGATCTGCTTGCCGAAGGGATGTCGGTGGAAAAGTTGGTGCTCATTCCTGTCTGGCACGAGGCCGAGTACCTGTTCTCTGAGCAGGAGCGCGCTGCGCTGGCGTGGTGCGAGGAGGTGACGCTGGTGAGCGAGACTCACGCTTCGGATGAGGCCTACTCGGCCGCATTGGCCGCGTTTGGCGAGAAGGACTTGGTTGATCTGACACTCACGATTGCCGCCATGAATGCCATCAATCGCATGGGCATAAGCTTCCGCATGAAGCCCCGGGCCAAACCGTGAAACTGCGCAGCGAGCGGCGAAACCGTTCGCTGCAGGCATTGGTTGGGCCTACCATCCTCGCCATGAGTTCCCAATACGAATGCCTGCGCCCCGACCACCTGTACCGGGACATTTTTGACGTCGACGTGCCCAGCGGCATCACGGTGGGGCGCCAGGTCTGGCCCCGGCGCCCCGGCCTGTTCATCCGCAACCAACCGGCACCGCCTTCGGTCGAAGGCGCCGAACACCCGCACCCAGGCGCGGTCGAGCGCGAGCTCGTCGTGGGGCAGTTTGGCTTGGTCCCGCCATGGGTCAAATCCGCTTCCGATGCCAAACTGCGTTCGACCAAGCTGGTCAACGCACGGTCGGAGACCGCGAGCACGTCCAACAATTTTCGCGGCGCCTGGCTGGGTGCGCAGCGTTGCATCGTGCCCATGATGGCGTTTCAGGAAGACGACTTGCGCAGCGGCAAGGCCGTGCCCACGCGTGTCGCGCGGGTGGACGGCAAGCCCATGGGCGTGGCTGGCCTCTGGGAGCGCTGGAGCGGTGCGCAGGGCGAGGTGATCGTCAGTTTCTGCCTGCTCACGGTGAACGCCAACAGCCACGCGCTGATGCACCGTTACGGGCAACCGGGCAGCGAAAAGCGCATGTTGGCCATCTTGAACGAGGGTTCGTATGGCGCCTGGCTGAGCGCGGCCCAGCCGGAGAAAGCGCGCGAATTCATGCGGGCGTATCCGGCCGAGGGGCTCACGGCCAACCCCATCGAGAAGAAGCCTTCGGCCGCTTGATCAGCGCGGCCTGGCCGGTGCCGATGGGGCGAAGCTTTCCAGGCTCGGCCCTGCTGGGCGCCGTGAGGCGCTCCTTGCGCGACGGAGGGTTCTGGCGTGCGCGTGAAGAAGAGGAGGCGCTGGGCCTTGGCCGCTTCCCGCATGGGCGCTCAGTGCATCGGTCGGCCGAGCCGTTTGCTTGCCACGGAAATCGCGTAGTTCACCAGGCAGTAAAGCGCCGCCACCACAAGGTACACGGGCACCAGCGAGTGGTAGTTGGCGATGAGCACCTTGGCGTTCTGCATCAGCTCGCCGTAGGTGACGACGTAGCCGAAGGTGGTGTCCTTCACGACGATGACGAGTTGCGCCACGAGCGCCGGGACGATGTAGCGAAGCGCCTGCGGAAAGACAACGGAAAAGAAGACCTGGGCTTCGGTCAGTCCCAGGCTGCGTGCCGCGTCGGTCTGGCCGCGCGGCACGGCGAGCACGCCGGCGCGGTACACCTCGGCCACCACGGCAGCGGTGCTCAGGCCGATGGGCAGGGTGATCATCCAGTAGGTGCTGAGCTTCACCCCGGCCGAGGGCAGCACCAGGAAGCACACGTAGATGAGCAGCAGCGTTGGCGTGCCGCGCAGGAATTCAATGACCGCCACGCTCGGCCAGCGCACGAGGCGCGTGCGCGCCTGGCGGCCCAGCAGCAGCACGAGCCCCAGGCTCAGTGCGATGAGGGCGGCCATGGCGGCAGACGCGAGCGTGCCGAGCAGGCCTTTGGCGAGAAAGGCCCAGGTCGTCGGCCAGGCAAAGAAGCTCCAAAACCGGGCTTCGAGCTGCCCGGCGGTATGGAACTGGTACACCACGCCCGCCGCCAGCAGGAGCAGCAGCGCCGCCGAGACCGCGCTCATCAGGCGGGTGAGGGCTCGGGCCTGGGGGCTTGGCGCGCCAAAGAGGGTGTCTTCCAGCGGTCGGCTCATCGCAGTATCCGCACCTTCTTTTCCAGGGCGGCGCCGGCCCAGGCGATGAGCAGGCCGGTTGCCACGTACAGGGCGGCGGCCACGGCGAAGGCGGCCATGCCGGCGGCGGAGTCGTTGGCGATCTTGGAGACGAGCGTGGTGAGCTCGCGGCCCGGAAACGGCACCTGCGACGCCAGCGAGGTGGAGAGCATGAGCGCGATGAGCAGCGAGGTCATGGGTTGCACCACGGCGCGCAGGGCCTGCGGCAAGACCACGGCGGTGATGATGCGCGTCGGCCGCATGCCCAGGCTGAGCGCGGCCTCGGCCTGGCCGCCCGGCACGGTGTTGATGCCGGTGCGCAGGTAATCGGCCGTGAAGGCGGAGCAGACCAGCGTCAAGGTCAGGATCACGGCAGGCTCATAGTCGATCAGCACGTTGAGATCGGGCAGCGCGAAGACGATGAAGATGAGCAGCGCCACGCTGGGGATGTTGCGGAAGATCTCGACGTAGACGGTCAGCACGAAGCGCAGTGGCGGCAGTGGCAGGAGCCGGAGCACGGTCACGAGCATGCCCAGCAGGAAGCCGGGCACGAACGACAGGAGGGTGAGCTTCCATGTCAGAAAAAGGGCCTGCCCGAAGGCAGGCCCATAGTCGGCCAGGAGCCTGGAGACCTCGCCCATCGTTCAGGGAAGGGCGGGCGGCGTGGGGGCGGTGGTGCTGCCGGTGCGCTGGCCGATGGAGATGGTCCAGAGTTTGGTCCAGGTGCCGTCGGCTTGCACTTTTTTCAGGAAGGCGTTGACGAAGGCCACGCCATCGGAGCCTTTGGCGAGCCCGATGCCGTAGGGATCTTGCGCGCCGAAGGGCGCGCCGGCCAGCTTGGCGTCGCCGGTGCCCAGGCTCAGGGCGTTGAGCAGCAGGGTGTGGTCGGTCACGTAGGCGTCCACGCGCCCCTGGCGCAGGGCGTCAAGGGCTTCCTGGTGCGTCTGGAATTCCTGCACGACGGCCTTGGGCGCGTACTGCGCCAGGATGGCGGGCCCCGTGGAGCCGGCCTGCGTGGCGACCTTCTTGCCGGCCAGGTCGTTGTGCGACTGGATGGTCTTGTTGTTGGCCTTGACCAGCACCCCGGCCTGCGAGGTGTAGTAAGGGCCGGCGAACGAGATTTTTTCGGCGCGGGCGGGGGTGATGGAGTAGGTGGCGAGCACCAGGTCCACCTGGTCGTTGATGAGCACTTGCTCGCGCGTGGACGAGGTCACTTGCGTGAACTGGATCTTGGCCGCGTCGCCCAGGATGTAGCGGGTCAGGAGCTGGGCCAGCCCGGCGTCGAAGCCGCGCATCTTGCCGTCTTTCTCGTTGAGCAGCGAGAAGAGGTTGGAGGTTTGCGTGCCGCCCAGGCGCAGCGTGCCGGCCTGTTTGATCTTGGTGGCCCAGGTGCTGGCGGCGATGGTCGAGGCGCTGGCGACGGGGCCCTGCGCCACGAGCGCGTCGAACGCTGCGGCGTCGATGGGTGTGCCCTGTGCGAAGAGCGACCCACCGGTGGCGATCGTCAGTGCCACCACGGTGGATTTCAGAAGGGATGGGATGCGCATGCGGTCCTCTCGAGTGCGGTGTTACGGCGATCAATATATAGCAGTTGGAGGCGCGGCTCGCGCGGTGTGCCCTCTTACACGGTCACGATCTCATCGTTCAGCGCCTCCTCCACGGTCTGCCGCGTGAGGCTGGGCGCGAAGTTCTCGATGAAGCTGTAGGCGTAGCCGCGCAGCCAGGTGCCGCGCCGCACGGCCAGGCGGGTGACGTTGATCTCAAAAAGGTGCCTCGCGTCCAGCGCGTGCAGGTGGTGGTCGCGGTCGGGGTCCACCGCGATGCTGGCGACGATGCCCACGCCCATGCCCAGCTCGACGTAGGTCTTGATGACGTCCGCGTCCATGGCGGTGATGACGACGTTGGGGCGCACGCCTTCCTTGTCGAAGGCGTCGTCGATGTGCGAACGGCCGGTGTAGCCCTGGTCGTAGGTGATGATGGGGTGCTGGGCCAGTTCGCGCAGCGACAGCGGGCTTTCCACCCGCAGCAGCGGATGGCCGTGCGGCACCACGATGCTGTGCGTCCAGCGGTAGCAAGGCAGTGTGAGGAGTTGCGGGTAGCTGGCCAGGGCTTCGGTGGCGATGCCGATGTCGGCTTCGCCGGCGATGAGCATCTCGGCCACCTGTTTGGGCGAGCCCTGGTGCAGGTTGAGCGTGACCTGCGGGAACAGCGCACGAAAGTCGCGCACGGCGTGAGGCAGGGCATAGCGGGCCTGCGAGTGCGTGGCCGCAATGGAGAGGCCTCCTTCGAGGCGCGAGACGAATTCCTTGCCGGCCGAGCGCAGGTTGTCGGCTTCCTGCAGCAGGCGTTCCACGATGGGCAGCAGCGTCTGCCCTGGCACGGTGAGGCCGGTGAGGCGCTTGCCCGCGCGGGCGAAGATGGTCACGCCCAGCTCGTCTTCGAGTTCGCGGATCTGGCGGCTCACGCCGGGTTGCGAGGTGTAGAGCATGGCGGCCACTTCGGTGAGGTTGAAGCCGTTGCGCGCTGTTTCTCGCACCGATCGGAGTTGCTGGAAGTTCATGGCCGGACCTTGTAGTCAGTCGGCCCGCCGCGAACGGGGCAGCCCCATCCAGGGGCGGCGCAAGACGCGGCGGGGTGCGTCATAGGAGCGCGTCGGCCCAGATGTTGCGGGCCCACGATCGGGCGTAGGTGCCTTCCAGGGCGTTGGACTGCGGTGACAGGCCGCCCGCGCCGTTGACGGCGACCAGGGTTTTCTGTTCGGCGTTCCATTTGTGGACCGAGGCCACGTGCACCACGTCGGTGTCGCTCACAAAGCTGTAGCAGGTGTTGGCGATGATGGGTTCGGGGTTCACCGGCCGGCCCTGGATGAGCGCGATCACCGCGTCGGCCGCGACCTTGGCGTGGTTGTTGGCCATGAAGCCGGACTTGGGCATGCCCGGGGCTGAGAGGGTGGCGTCGCCCAGCACGTGGATGCCGGGGGCCACGGCGGACTCGAAGGTCTGGAAGTTGACGCCACACCATTTGTTGTTGGCGTTGATGAGCCCGGCGGTCTGCGCGATGCGCCCGGCCTGCTGCGGCGGCACGACGTTGAGCACGCCCGCGCGCACGGTCTCGAACTGGAGTTCCACCGTGCGGCTGGCGGCGTCCACGCGCACGATCTCGCTGTTGGGCTTGTACTCGACGATGCCGGGGTAGAGCTCGTTCCAGGCCTTGAGGAAGAGGGCTTTTTTGGAGGTGATGTCGGGGTTGGCGTCGAGCACGAGCACCTTGCTGCGCGGCTTGTGTTGCTTGAAATAGAAGGCCACTTGCGCGGCGCGTTCGTAGGGGCCGGGCGGGCAGCGGTACGGTGCCTTGGGGATGTGCAGGGCGTACACGCCGCCGTCGGGCAGGGCTTGGAGCTGCTGGCGCAGGGCCACGGTCTGCGGGCCGGCTTTCCAGGCGTGCAGCACCTGGCTTTGCGCCTGGGCGCTTTGCAGGCCGGGCACCTGGTCGAACTGGAAGTCCACGCCCGGCGAGACGATGAGGCGGTCGTATTTCAGGGTGTCGCCGCGCGCCAGGCGCACTTCTTTGCGGGCGGCGTCGATGGCGGTGGCTTCGTCGCGCACCACGCGCACGCCGTGCCTGGTCTGCAGGGCGCCGTAGCCGGTGGTGAGGTTCTCGATCTTCTCGGTGCCGCCGAGCACGAGGTTGCTCAGCGGGCAGGAGACGAAGGCGGCTTCGCGTTCGACCAGCACCACCTCGATCTCGGGCGCCCACTGGCGGATGCACTTGGCGGCGGTGGCGCCGCCAAAGCCGCCGCCGATGACGACGACGCGGGCCTTGGGCGCGGATGAGACCGAGGCGCAGCCCGGCAGGGCCAGGGCGGCCGCGGTGCCGCCGGCGGCGGCAAGGAAGTGGCGGCGTTGCAGCAGTTGCTTCATGGTGGGTGCTCCTCGTTGTTATTGGGCTTGGCGCGAGAAATGGGCGGCGAGGCGTTCGAGCTCGGCGTCGGTGTAGCCCTTGGCGTGCTGGTGCATCACGGTGGCGGGCAGCGTGCCTTGCTTGTAGGCCAGCAGCTTCTGCAGCAGCACGGCCTTGTCCTGCCCGGCGATGGCGGGGATGGCGCTGCGGCTTCTGCCGTCGGTGCCGTGGCAGGCGGCGCAGGAGGCGGCCCAGGCGCGGGCCTGGAGGTCGGGAGAGGTTTGAGCCGCTGCCGCGCCACAGAGCAGCAGGGCGGCGATGCCGATGAGGCTGGGTTTCATGGGGGGTCTCGGGGGGTGAGGGGGCTTAGACGGCGGCCAGGGCCTGGTTCAGGTCGGCCAGGAGGTCGTCGATGTGTTCGATACCGATGGACAGTCGCACCGCGTCTTCGGGCACGCCGGACTTGGCCAGTTCTTCGGGCGAGAGCTGGCGGTGGGTGGTGGAGGCGGGGTGGGTGGCGAGCGATTTGGCGTCGCCAATGTTCACCAGTCGGGTGAAGAGTTGCAGCGCGTCGAGGAAGCGCGCGCCGGCCGCGCGGCCCTCGCCGGCGGTGGCTTTCACGCCAAAGGTGAGCAGGCCCGAGGCGTGGCCGCCCAGGTACCTGAGGGCGAGCGCGTGGTCGGGGTGGCTGGGCAGGCCGGCGTAGTTCACCCAGCCCACCTTGGCGTGCAGCTCCAGGTGCCTGGCCACACGCAGGGTGTTGGCGTTGATACGGTCCATGCGCAGCGCGAGGGTTTCGATGCCTTGCAGGATCAGGAAGGCGTTGAAGGGCGAGATGGCCGCGCCGGTGTTGCGCAGCGGCACGACGCGCGCGCGCCCGATGTAGGCCGCCGGGCCCAGGGCCTCGGTGTAGACCACGCCGTGGTAGCTGGGGTCGGGTTCGTTGAGGAGGTTGAAGCGGGCTTTGTGCTCGCTCCAGGGGAACTTGCCGCTGTCGATGATGGCGCCGCCGATGCTGGTGCCGTGGCCGCCGAGGTATTTGGTGAGCGACTGCACGACGATGTCGGCCCCGTGTTCGATGGGGCGCAGCAGGTAGGGCGAGGCGACGGTGTTGTCCACGATCAGCGGCACGCCGTGCCGGTGGGCGATGGCGGCGACCGCCGCGATGTCGGTGATGTTGCCCTGCGGGTTGCCGATGGACTCGACGAAGATGGCTTTGGTGCGCGCGTCGATCAGCGGCTCGAAGCTGGCCGGGTCGCGGTGGTCGGCAAAGCGCGTGGTGATGCCGAACTGCGGCAGCGTGTGCGCGAAGAGGTTGTAGGTGCCGCCGTAGAGCGCCGTGCTGGAGACGATGTTGTCGCCGGCTTGCGCGATGGTCTGGATGGCGTACGTCACGGCCGCCTGTCCCGAGGCCAGCGCGAGTGCGGCGATGCCGCCTTCGAGCGAGGCGATGCGCTGTTCCAGCACGTCCTGCGTGGGGTTCATGATGCGCGTGTAGATGTTGCCCGGCACCTTGAGGTCGAACAGGTCGGCGCCGTGCTGGGCGTTGTCGAAGGCGTAGGCGGCCGTCTGGTAGATGGGCACGGCCACGGCTTTGGTGGTGGGGTCGGGTTGGTAGCCGGCGTGTACCGAGCGGGTTTCGAATTTCCAGTCTGCGGACATGAGGGTCTTCTCCTTGGGGTGGTGGTTTGTTCAGGCGGTGGCGGGCTCGCCCGTGGCGTGCGCGGCGGCGGGGTGGGTGGGACGCGGCAGCCCCAGGTGGTCGCGCAGGGTGCGGCCCGTGTATTCGGTGCGGAAGAGGCCGCGCCGCTGCAGCTCGGGCACGACGAGCCGGGCAAAGTCTTTCAGGCCGTGGGGCAGCGTGGGCGCGAGCACGTTGAAGCCGTCGGCCGCGCCGGTGTTGAACCAGTGTTCGAGCTGGTCGGCGATGGACTCGGGCGTGCCCACCACCGTCCAGTGGCCACGCGCGCCGGCCACGCGCTCGTAGAGCTGGCGGATCGTCAGGCCTTCGCGGCGCGCGAGGCCGGCAAACAGTTCCTGGCGGCTTTGCCAGCCTTGGGTCACCGGCAGGTCTTGCGGGAAGGGGCCGTCCACGGGGTACTTCGAGAGGTCCACGTTGCCCAGGAAGGTGGAGAGCAAACCGACGCCAAGCACCGGGTCAATAAGGGACTGCAGCTGGTCGAACTTCTCGCGCGCCTCGGCTTCGCTGCGGCCCACGAAGGGCGAGATGCCGGGCAGGATCTTCAGGGCATCGGGGGCGCGGCCGTGTGCGCCCAGCCGGCCCTTGAGGCTGTTGTAGAACCTGCGCGCGTCGTCGGCGGTCTGCTGCGCGGTGAACACCACCTCGGCGCTGGCGGCGGCGAGGTCCTGCCCGTCGCCGGAGGAGCCGGCCTGCACCAGCACCGGGTGACCCTGCGGCGAGCGGCGGGTCTGCAGGCCGCCGTGCACCTTGTAGTGCGCGCCGTCGTGCGCCACGCGGTGCAGCTTGGCGGGGTCGAAGAAGCGGTTGCGGGCCTTGTCTTCGATGAAGGCGTCGTCTTCCCAGGTGTTCCACAGGCCCTTGACGACCTGGAGGTACTCCCGCGCGCGCTCGTAGCGCAGGGCGTGACCGATCTGTTGATCCAGCCCGAAGCTGCGGGCCTCGAAGTCGCTGCCGGAGGTGACGAGGTTCCAGCCCGCGCGGCCGCCGCTCAACTGATCGAGCGTGGCGAATTTGCGGGCCAGGTGGTAGGGGGGCAGGTAGGTGCTGGAGACGGTGGCCACCAGGCCGATGTGCGTGGTGCTTTGAGAGAGGGCGGCGAGGGTGAGCAGCGGGTCCAGCGGGTACCAGAGGGCGTTCTTCGCCACCGCTTCGTCGGGCGGGCCGGGCAGGCCCACGTTGTCGGCGAAGAAGATGGCGTCGAACTTCGCCGCCTCGGCCAGCTGGGTCCACTCGGTGAGCGCGGCAATCTGCCCGCCCGCCGAGGGCACCACGTCGGGGTGCCGCCAGGCGGCCAGGTGGTGGCCGGCGCCAAAGAAAAAGGCACCGAGGTGCATCTGGCGAGTGGTTGTCATTTCAATGAAGGCGGTGAGGTTCTTCGGTTCCAGAGACGCCGCGGAACTGGCTTTGCCAGGCCGCTGGTGTCGCCTCCTGGATGGGGTCGCGCAAAGCGCGGCAGGGGTGGGTCAAAATCCCGCCAGGACGGAGCCCTTGAACTCGGTCTGGATGAAGGCCTTGACTTCGGCCGACTGGTAGGCCTTCACCAGTTTGGCCACCCAGGGCTTGTCCTTGTCGGCTTCGCGCACGGCGATGAGGTTGACGTAGGGGCTCTTGGCGTTTTCCTGGGCGATGGCGTCCTTGCCCGGGTTCAGGCCGGCGGAGAGTGCGTAGTTGGTGTTGATGGCCGAGGCGTCGAGGTCGTCGAGCGAGCGCGGCAGTTGCGCGGCGTCGAGTTCCACGAACTTGAGCTTTTTGGGGTTGCTCACCACGTCCAGCGGCGTGGCCTTGAGGCCGGCTTCGGGCTTGAGCTTGATGAGGCCCTGGTCCTGCAGCACCAGCAGCACGCGCCCGCCGTTGGTGGGGTCGTTCGGAATGCCGACCTTGCCGCCCTCGGGCAGGTCTTTCAGGCTCTTGACCTTTTTGCTGTAGATGCCGATGGGGAAGTTCACCGTGTAGCCGACGGCGGCGAATTTGTAGCCCCGGTCCTTGATCTGGTTGTCCAGGTAGGGCTTGTGCTGGTAGCTGTTGGCGTCGAGGTCGCCGGCGGCGAGCGCGGCGTTGGGTTGCACGTAGTCGCTGAACTCGACGATCTGGATCTTCAAGCCGTCTTTCTCGGCGATCTTTTTCACCTGCTCGAAGATCTGCGCGTGCGGGCCAGCGGTGACGCCGATCTTGAGCGGCTTGTCCTGCGCGAGCGCAGGCAGCGAGAAGGCGGCGGCCAGAGAGAGGGCCAGGGTGGATTGCAGCAGTTGCCGTTTGATCATTTCAGGTTTCCTTGTGGTTGATAAAAGTGTTGACCGTGCCGGAGCGCGTGTCTCGATCCAGCGGCATCAGGGGACGGCTGCGCCGGCCCAGCCGCGCAGCGGCGAAGGGGGTATTCATCTGTGGCTCAGGCGGCGCACCAGCCAGTCGCCCAGGCTTTGCACGGCCTGCACGAACACGATGAGCAACAGCACCACGGCCAGCATCACCTCGGGCAGGAAGCGCTGGTAGCCGTAGCGGATGCCGAGGTCGCCCAGGCCACCGCCGCCGATGGCGCCGGCCATGGCCGAGTAGCCGGTGAGGCTGACGAGGGTGATGGTGAATCCGGCCACGATGCCGGGAATGGCTTCGGGGAGCAGCACCTTGAAGACGATCTGCGGGGTGGTGGCGCCCATGGCCTGCGCGGCTTCGACCAGCCCGCTGTCCACCTCGCGCAGCGAGGTTTCCACCAGGCGCGCGATGAAGGGCGCGGCGGCGATGGTCAGCGGCACCACGGCGGCGGCCGTGCCGATGGACGAGCCGGTGATGAGGCGGGTGAACGGGATGATCGCGACCAGCAGGATGATGAAGGGCGTGGAGCGCACCGCGTTGACGATGCCGCCCACGGTGCGGTTGAAGGCTGCGTTCTGCAGCACGCCGCCGCGGTCGGTGAGGCGCAGCAGCACGCCCAGCGGCACGCCGATGAGCGCGCCCACGGCACCGGAGACGCCCACCATCACCAGCGTTTCCCAGAACGAGAGCGCGAAGAGGTCGAGCAGGGCCGGCGGGAACCAGGTTTGCAAACGTTCAAGCACAGGCCACCTCCTGCACTTGCACACCGGCACCGCGCAAGTGGCCGACGGCGGCGGTGAGCTGATCGTGCGCGCCGCTGGCGAGCACGGCGAGCGTGCCGAAGGGGTGGCCTTGCACCTCGTCGATCTGGCCGTGCACGATGTTCAGGTCCAGGCCGAAACGGCGCACCAGGTCGGACAGCAGGGGCTGGTCGGATTCGACGCCGGCGAAGACCAGCCGCAGCAGGCTGGCAGGAGGCTGGCCCGGCACGCCGAGCAGGGCGCGCACGCGCTCCAGCACGTTGGCCGGCAGCTCGCGCGGCACGACGTCGTCGAGCAGGCTGCGCGTGACTTCGTGGGCGGGGTGGCTGAAGACGTGAAGGGCCTCGCCCTGCTCGACGATCTGGCCGGCCTCCATCACCGCGAGGCGGTCAGCGACCTGTTTGATGACTTGCATCTGGTGCGTGATGAGCACGATGGTCAGGCCCAGCTCGCGGTTGATCTGCCGCAGCAGCGCGAGGATGGAGCGGGTGGTCTCGGGGTCGAGTGCGGAGGTGGCTTCGTCCGAGAGCAGCACTTTGGGTTGGCTGGCCAGGGCCCGGGCGATGCCCACGCGCTGCTTTTGCCCGCCGCTGATCTGTGCGGGGTAGCGGTCGGCCAGTGCGCCCAGGCCCACGAGTTCGAGCAGTGGGTTCACGCGCGCCCTGATCTGGGGGCGCGAGAGGCCGGCGAGTTCAAGCGGCAGCGCCACGTTGTCGAACACGGTGCGTGAAGTGAGCAGGTTGAAGTGTTGGAAGACCATGCCGATGTCGCGCCGGGCCTGGCGCAGGCCGGCGGCGTCCAGCGTGGTGAGAGAGCGGCCGGCGACCGTCACCGTGCCCTGGCTGGGCCTGTTGAGCAGGTTGATGGTGCGCACGAGCGAGCTCTTGCCCGCGCCGCTGCGCCCGATCACGCCGAAGACCTCGCCGGCGCGGATGTGCAGGTTCACGCCGCGCAGGGCGTGAACCGGCCCTTTCGGGCCGCGGTAGGTCTGGTGGATGTCGTCGAGAACGATCACGTCACAACTTCGCGATCGAGACTTCGGTCGACTTCACCAGGGCCACGACTTCGGAGCCGACCTTGAGGTCCAGGTCGTTCACCGAGCGGGTGGTGATGACGGAGGTGACGATGCCCCAGGGCGTTTCGACGTCGACCTCGGAGACGACGTCGCCCTTGATGATTTCCTTGACTTTGCCCTTGAACTGGTTGCGCACGTTGATGGCTTGGATGGACATGGTGTTTTCCTTGGTGGTGAAAAGAGGCGGTGGAGAAAGAGGTGGCTCGGTCAAGACATGCCTGGCAGCCGGCTTTGCCGGGCCGCTGGCGTTGCCCCTTGCGGGGTCGCGCTGTGGGCGACGCGGTGGGTATTCATCTAGACGGCCCAGCGCAGGCCATGCGCGGGGGTGCCGGGCCAGGCGGGGTCGATGGAGGGTGGAGCGCTGTCGGGCACCTGCAGCACGCGGTCGAGGATGCGTTTTTCGATCGCGGCGAAGGTGGCGTCGCCGCGCGAGCGCGGGCGGGCCAGCGGCACGCGCTCGTCGAGCGCGATGGAGCCGTCTTCGATCAGGATGACCCGGTCGGCCAGTGCCACGGCTTCCTGCACGTCGTGCGTGACGAGCAGGGCGGTGAAGCCGTGGCGCTTCCACAGGCCTTCAATGAGTTCGTGCATCTCGATGCGGGTGAGCGCGTCGAGTGCGCCCAGGGGCTCGTCGAGCAGCAGCAGCTGTGGCTGGTGCACCAGCGCGCGGGCCAGCGAGACGCGCTGGCGCTGGCCGCCCGAGAGCTTGGCCGGCCAGTCGTTGAGGCGGTCGCCCAGGCCCACCTGGCCAAGCACGGCTTCGGCGTCGGCCTGGCGGTCTTTGGACAGGCCCAGGGCCACGTTGTCGACCACGCGCTTCCAGGGCAGCAGGCGCGCGTCCTGGAACATGATGCGGGTGTCGCCGTGCAGGCCCTGGACCTGCCGGCCGTCGAGCAGCAAGTCGCCGCTGCTGGCGGGTTCAAGGCCGGCGATGAGGCGCAGCAGGGTGCTCTTGCCGCAGCCGCTGCGGCCCACGATGGCGACGAATTCGCCGGGTTCGATGGTGAGCTGGTTGTTGCGCAGCACCTCGCGCGCGCCGTAGCGCTTGGAGAGGGCGCGCAGCTGGATGCGCAGGCCGGAGCCGGAGGGGTTCTCGCTTGCCATGGGTTCTGAAAGTGGGTGGGGGTGGAGGGGTTTCAGGCCTGGTAGCCGGGGTGCCAGCGCAGCCAGTAGCGCTCCAGGCTGCGGGCGAACACGTCGGCCAGCTTGCCCAGCGCGGCGTAAAGCAGGATGCCGACGAGCACGATGTCGGTCTGGAGGAACTCGCGCGCGTTCATCGTGAGGTAGCCGATGCCGGCCTGCGCGGAGATGGTTTCGGCCACGATCAGGATCACCCACATCAGGCCAAGCGAGAAGCGCAGGCCGACCAGGATGGAGGACAGCGCGCCGGGCAGGATGACCTGCGTGTACAGGCCCCAGCGCGAGAGGCCGTAGGTGCGGCCCATCTCGATCAGTCCCGGGTCCACGTTGCGGATGCCGTGGAAGGTGTTGAGGTAGATCGGGAAGAACACCGCCACGGCAATGAGGAACAGCTTGGCCACCTCGTCGATGCCGAACCACAGGATCACCAGGGGGATCAGCGCGAGGGCGGGGATGTTGCGCACCATCTGGATGCTGGAGTCCAGCAGCGTCTCGAAGAAGCGCACCGAGCCGGTGAGCAGGCCGAGCGCGAGGCCCAGGCCGCCGCCGATGGCCAAGCCGATCAGCGCGCGGCCGGCGCTCACCTTCACGTGTGTCCAGAGTTCACCCGAGACGGCGAGCGTCCAGAACGCGGCGACCACGTCCAGCGGCGCGGGCAACACGCGGGTGGACAGCCAGCCCAGCGAAGACGAGAGTTGCCACAACACCACCAGCAGCACCGGCACCAGCCAGGGCAGGAAGCGTTGCCAGAGGCCGCGCAACAAGGGGCCGAAGAAGGCGCCGGCGCCCCGGCCGGGCAGCAGGCCCCAGCCCGGGGCGTCGATGGTGTCGGGCACCGGGGTCACCGGGGCTTCGCGCAGGGTCTGGGCCTGGGCTTGCGTCATGGGGTGCTCCCTTCGGTGGGGTCGGGTTCGAGGAATTCCAGCGGGTTGCCGGCGGGGTCGTTGACGAAGAAGCGCAGGTGGCCGGGCAACGGGCGGGTCTCGTCCAGCGCCAGCCCGGCGTCGAGCAGCCTGGCGCGAAAGCCGGGCAGGTTCTGCACCTCGAAGGCCAGGTGCTGCGGCGAGGGCGGTGGTGCCCAGTTCGGCACGGGCACGAGGTCCACGCGCTGAGAGGCGGCGTAGAAGCGCAGCGCGTTGCCAGCGCCCAGGCGGAATTCCTTGAGGCCCAGGAGCTCGCCGTAGAAGTGCCGCACCAGGGATTGCTGGCCGGCCGGGAAGCCGAGCTGCACGTGGTGGATGGAATGGATGCTCAAGGCGGGGCTCCTCAGCTCTGGGCGGCGCGGGGCACGAACACATTGGCCACGGTCTCGCCGAAGGGGCCGGTGAGCGATGGGCCAGGCAGCTTCTCGCGCAGCTTGCGCGGCAGCAGCGGGAACACGAGCTCGGCGAAGCGGTAGGCCTCTTCGAGGTGCGGGTAGCCGGAGAAGATGAAGTTCTCCAGGCCCAGTTCGGCGTATTCCTGGATGCGCGTGGCCACGGTCTCGGGGTCGCCCACCAGGGCGGTGCCGGCACCGCCGCGCACCAGGCCCACGCCGGCCCACAGGTTGGGGCTGATCTCCAGGTCGGCGCGGGTGCGTCCAAACGTCGCACGGCCGCCCGAAGACGTTGGAGCCCCCTCGGGGGGCAGCGAGGAAGCGTCTGCGCCGAGCGTGGGGGCTTTGTTTCTCGCCCCCGCATGCAAGGCAGCCATGCGGCGCTGGCCTTCGGAATCCATCCTGGCGAACGCGGCCTGCGCGCGATTGACCACGTCGTCGTCGAGTTTGCTGATGAGCGAATCGGCAGCGGCCCAGGCTTCGGCGTCCGTCTCGCGCACGATCACATGCAGGCGAATGCCGAACTTCACCGTGCGCCCATGCCGGGCAGCACGGGCCTTCACGTCGGCCACTTTCTTCGCCACCTCGGCTGGGGGCTCGCCCCAGGTGAGGTAGGTGTCCGCCTGCTCCGCCGCCAGCTCGTGCGCGGCTGGCGAAGAACCACCGAAGTACACCGGCGGGTGCGGTTGCTGCAGCGGCGGGAAGAACAGCCTGGCGCCCTTGACCCGCAGGTGCTGGCCATCGAAGTCGAAGGTGTCGCCTTCGTGGCTGCGGGTGAGGATCTCGCGCCAGATGCGGATGAACTCCGCCGATTGCTCGTAGCGCTGGGCGTGGTCCAGGAACACGCCATCGCCTTCGAGTTCGGCGCGGTCGCCGCCGGTGACGAGGTTGATGAGCAGGCGGCCATTGGAGAGGCGGTCGAAGCTGGCGGCCATGCGCGCGGCCAGCGCTGGCTGGTGCAGGCCGGGGCGCACGGCCACCAGGAACTTCAGCCGCTGCGTCACCGGCAGCAGGCTGGCCGCGACGACCCAGGGGTCTTCGCAGGAGCGGCCGGTGGGAATCAGCACGCCTTCATAGCCCAGGCTGTCGGCGGCTTGCGCCACCTGCTTGAGGTAGTCGTGGTTGAGCTGCCGCCCACCCTGCGCCGTGCCAAGGTAGCGGCTGTCGCCGTGGGTGGGAATGAACCAGAAGATGTGGAGACCCATGGCCGTGCTCCTCAACCCGCGTTGACCGCAGCGTCGAAAACGCTGATCTTTTTCGGGATCAGCCTGAGGTTGAAGAAGGTGTCGGCGATGACCTGTTGTTCCTGCAGGATGGCCTTGGTGATCGGGCCGGTGCCGTAGACGGCGCGGGTCACCGAGCGGTCCACCACCGGCTTGGGCAGGCCCCACAGTGGTGCGAATTCGGCGGCCAGTGCATCGCGGTTGGCGCTGCCCCATTGGTCGAGCTTGTTGATCTCTTCGATCACGATCCTGACCACGTCGGCGTTTTTTGCCGCGTAGTCGAGCGTGGAGAAGTAGTAGGCACGGTTGTTCACCACGCCCGTGGCATCGGCCAGGATGCGGCCGCCCAGGCCCACTTCGGCGGCGGCGAGAAACGGGTCCCAGATCACCCAGGCGTCCACGGCGCCCTTTTCGAAGGCGGCGCGCGCATCGGCCGGCGGCAGGAAGACGGACTGCACGTCGTCGTACTTCAGGCCGCTCTTCTCCAGCAGCCTGACCAGGAAGTAGTGCACGTTCGAGCCTTTGTTGTAGGCGACCTTCCTGCCTTTGAGGTCGGCCACGCTGCGGATGGCCGAGTCCTTGGGCACGAGCACGGCTTCGGCGGCGGGGCGCGGCACGGTGGCGGCCACGTAGGCCAGCGGCGCGCCAGCGGCCTGCGCGAAGATGGGTGGGGCTTCGCCCACATCGCCGAAGTCGATCGAGCCGACGTTGAGCGCTTCGAGCTGCACCGGGCCGGCGGTGAACTCGGTCCAGGTGATCTTCACGCCCAACGGGGCGAGGCGCTGTTCCAGCGTGCCCCGGCCCTTGAGCAGGCTCAGGAGGCCTTTCTGGTGGCCGATGCGGAACACGCGGCTGGTCTGCTGGGCCTGCGCAGGCAGGCCGGGCAACGAGGCGAGGGCGGCGGCGCCCACGCCTGAGAAGACAAAGCGGCGGCGGCTGGAAAAATCGTTGCTCATGGTGGTGGTGTGCTGGGTGGTGGTCAGGACGCTGCGCGCTTTCGCGGCAGCGATGCTCCAGGAGGCCGCGGTGACGGCCAGCAGCTGGGCGATGTGGCGGCGCAGGTCGGCCGCACTGAAGGGCTTGGACATGGCGCGGGTGTCAGGGCTGGCCCACGACAACGGCTTCGTTGACCTTGATCGCCCTGGGGATCAGCTTGAGCTCGAAGAAGGTGTCGGCGATCTTTTGCTGGTCGGCGGCCACGGCGGGCGTGATCGGCTTGACGTTGAACTCGTAGCGCTGAAGCGCGAGTTCGACCACGTCCACCGGCAGGCCTTGCAGCGGGGCGATGAGTTCGGCTGCCTGGCGCAGGTTCTTCTTGAGCCAGATGCCTTGCTCCACCGAGTCGGCGAACAGGGCTTCGATCACCTTGGGGTTCTTGCTCACGAATGGGCGCGCGCCGAGGTAGTACTGGTAGTTGTTGACCACGCCGCCCGTGCCGTCGGCCAGCACGCGGGCGCCGGTGGCTTTTTCAGCAGCGGCCTGGAAGGGGTCCCAGATCACCCAGGCGTCCACGTTCTTGCTTTCAAAGGCGGCGCGCCCGTCGGCCGGGGCCAGGTAGACGGGGGTGATGTCGGTGATCTTCAGGCCGTGCTTCTCCAGCTGTTTCACCAGCAGGTAATGCACGTTGCTGCCCTTGTTGAGCGCGACCTTCTTGCCCTTGAGGTCGGCGACCGACTTGATGGGCGAGTCTTTGGTGACGAGGATGGCCTCGGCGCGCGGCGCGGCCGGGTCGACACCGAAGTACACGAACTGGGCGCCGGCGGCCTGCGCGAAGATGGGCGGGGCTTCGCCCACGTAGCCCACGTCCACCGCGCCGACGTTGAGGCCTTCGAGCAGTTGCGGGCCGGCCGGAAACTCGACCCACTTCACGCCGAAGCCCAGCGGGGCGAGCTTTTTTTCCAGCGTGCCTTGCGCTTTCTGCAGCACGAACAGGCTGGCCGACTTCTGGTAGCCGATGCGCAGCTCGCCCTTGGTTTGGGCCTTCGCCTCGGGCACTGGCAACAGGAGCAGTGCCAGGCCGAAGGCGGCGATGACGAAGACCAGCAGGCCGATGGCCCATCGCTTCAGGCGGCTCAAGCGCGTGGGCTCGACCGGCGCGCCCGCCTCGGGGTGGTGTTGAAAAAGTTCGCTCATGGTGAATTCCTTTGTCGGTGACGAAGGCGCAGGCAACAGCCGTCCAGGCCACCTGCGCGGTGGCTGAAAAAATCGAATGGGGATGCAGGCGAGAGCGGCCGGGCGGACCCGGATCGCAGCGGTTCAGACGCTACATCGCACCTGGGCGAACGGCACGGGCGCGAAGCCGGCCGTGGCCGGCATTCGCAGGCCTTCGTGGAGGAGGGTGTGCACGGCGTCGTCCAGTCGGTCGCCGATGTCGGCGCCAACGTGGTATTGGCCTTCGGTGTCCTTGGGGATCTGCGCATCGGTGGCGTAGACCCCGGGAAGGATGTGCCGCGCGGCGAGCGACTGCAGCACGGGGCGCAGCGCGTAGTCGAGCGCGAGCATGTGGTGCGGGCTGCCGCCGGTGGCCAGCGGCAGCACCACCTTGCCCTTGAGGGCGGATTGCGGCAGCAGGTCGAGGAAGACCTTGAGCACGCCGCTGTAGGCGGCTTTGTAGACCGGTGTGGCCACCACCACGGCGCGCGCGGTTTCCACCTGGCTCAGTGCGGCGCGGATGGACTTGTGGCCCACGTCGGCCAGCAGCAGAGCCTGGGGAGAGAGGTCGCGGATGTGCAGGCGTTCGATCAGCGCGTGGCGCAGGCCCAGGCGTTGAGACACCGCGTCGAGCAGCGCGGCCGAGCGCGAGTGCTCGGACGGGCTGCCAGCGATCAGGAGAATGGACACGGTGCGGTTTCCCTGAAAGGTCGATCGTCGGGGTGCGTGACAGCGCGCTGCGTGGTTACTTGCGGGTGTAGATCTGGTCGAAGCTGCCGCCGTCAGAGAAATGCACCTTGGCCGCCTTTTCCCAGCCGCCGAAGGTGTCCTCGATCTTGAAGAGGTTGATCTTGGGCAACTGCTTGGCGTACTTGGCCTGGGCCTTGGCCGAGGTCGGTCGGTAGAAGTGCTTGCCGATGATGTCCTGCGCCTCTTCGGTGTAGAGGAATTCCAGGTAGGCCTGGGCCACGGCGCGCGTGCCCTTCTTGTCGACGTTCTTGTCGACGATGGTCACGGCCGGCTCGGCCAGGATGGACAGCGAGGGGTAGACGAAGTCGACCTTGTTGCCGAATTCCTTCTCCAGCAGGTAGGCCTCGTTTTCCCAGGCGATCAGCACGTCGCCCTGGTTGCGCTGCGAGAAGGTGATGGTGGAGCCGCGCGCGCCGGTGTCGAGCACGGGCACGTTGTTGTAGAGCTTGCCCACGAACTCCTTGGCCTTGTCGTCGCCGCCGTATTTGCGCTTGGCGAATTCCCAGGCGGCGAGGTAGTTCCAGCGCGCGCCGCCGGAGGTCTTGGGGTTGGGGGTGATGACCTTGACGTCGGGGCGGATGAGGTCGTCCCAGTCTTTGATGTTCTTGGGGTTGCCCGCGCGCGTCACCAGCACGATGGTGGAGGCGTAGGGCGTGCTGTTGAGTGGCAGGCGCTTTTGCCAGTCTTTGGGAATCCAGTTGCCGTTGTCGTGCAGGGCGTCGGTGTCACCGGCCAGGGCCAGGGTGGCGACGTCGGCGTCCAGGCCGTCGATGATGGAGCGGGCCTGTTTGCCCGAGCCGCCGTGGCTTTGTTTGATGGTCACGTCCTGGCCGGTCTTGGCCTTCCAGAATTTGGTGAACGCGGCGTTGTATTCGACGTAGAGCTCGCGCGTCGGGTCGTACGACACGTTGAGCAGCGTCACCGGCGCGGGCTGGGCCACGGCGGCAAGCGCGCTGGCGGTGAGGGCGGTGGCGGCGAAGGCCTGGATCAGTTGGCGGCGGGTGGTCATGTCGTTCCTTGTGGGGATGCGTTGAAGAGATGACGGATGATCCTTTCAACGGCACAGATAGGGAACGAATGGTTTTTTGGTTGTTTATTACTTAAACATCTGAGCGAACGGGATGCTCCGCCGTGCCGCGCCGGATGGCGCGAAACCCCTGGCGCACACGCTCGACCAGGGCCCGCTCCAGCGTGGAGGCCGGGAAGTGGGGGTTGCGCACCATGTAGACCTGGGTCGACGGGGCTTTGCGCACCGGTCGGAAGGCCAGCCGGTCGTGGGGCCAGGCGCGCGCGGTGAGGCTGTCGACCACCGCCACGCCCGCGCCGGCGGCTGCCAGGGCGCAGGCCACCTGGCCCGAGCGCACCTCGATGCGCTGGCGGCCCGGGTCGATGGCGCGCGGGTAGGCCTGGGCCACCATGCGGCCCTGCGGCGTGTCGGGGCTGAAGGCGATCAGCGGCTCTTTCACGATCTCGCGCAGCGAGACCGCGCTGTCTGCTTCGAAGCGGTGGCCTTTCTGGAACACGCAGCTCAGCGACCACGAGCCGATGGGCTCGGTGACCAGGGGCGGGTGGTCGATGGGCAGGCTGCTGAAGCCCACGTCGGCCTCGCCGATGGAGAGCAGGCGCACCATCTCGCGCACGAGCTGCGATTCCACATAGAAGCGCGAGTCCGGGTAGTCGGCCGAGAGCGAGGCCACCGCTTCGGGAACGATCTCCAGCAGCAGGCTGGGCGTGGCCAGCACGCGCACGGCCAGCCCGCCGCCGGACTTGAGGGCGTGCGCGCGCGCGTCGATGCGCTGCACGCCCCGGTAGACCTGCTCCACCTCGGCATACAGCGCATGGGCCTCGGGCGTGGGTTTGAGCCGGCCCTTGCCGCGCTCGAACAGGCTCACGCCCAGTTGCAGCTCGATGTGCCCGATCATGCGGCTGATGCCGGGTTGCGAGACGTGCAGCAGCCGCGCGGCGTCGGCGGTCGATCCGGTCAGCATGGTGGCGCGGAACACTTCAATCTGTCTCAGGTTCATGGCCTTCTTTCCCATCGATAACAGCATGTTATTGCATGGCATCGATTTGGTATTTGCCTGTTAGGGGTGTCGTTTCTACGATGCCGGCTTCCGACACCGATCCTGGAGACAACACATGACTTCGCCTTCCTCCGCTTCCTCCCCCCTGGTTCGCCGCCGCATGCTGCTCTCGGGCGCTGCCGCCCTGGGCTGTGCGGCCGTGTGGCCTCAGAGCGCGCTCGCACAGTCGGCCTGGCCCTCGCGTCCCGTGCGCATCATCGTGCCCTTCGCCCCCGGTGGCGGTGCCGACAGCTCCGCGCGCGTGCTCGCCGAGCTGTTCGCGGCCCAGCTGGGCCAGGGCGTGATCGTGGAGAACAAGCCGGGCGCGGGCAGTGCCGTCGGCGTGAACGCGGCCGCACAGAGCAAGGATGGCCACACCCTGCTGATGGGCAGCAACAGCATGGTGATCAACCCCTCGCTGATCCCCAACATTGGTTACGACGTGGCGCGCGATTTCGACGCCGTGGGCATGGTCTCGGCCCAGCCGCTGGTGCTGGTGGTGCCGGCCAGCTCGCCGCTCAAGAGCTTTGCCGACGTGGTGGCCGAAGCCAAGGCCAAGCCCGGCCAGCTCATGGCGGGCAACAGCGGCAACGGCACGCTGGCGCACCTGGCCTCGGAAATCTTCGCCAGCCAGACCGGCACCACCATCACCCCTGTGCCCTACAAGGGCGAGAGCGCGCTCATGCCCGACCTGATGGGTGGCCTGGTCTCGATGGGCTTCCTGAACCTGCCCAGCGTGATCGCGAACATCCGCTCGGGCCGCCTGCGCGCGCTGGCCGTGTCCTCGCCCAGGGAAGTGCCGGAGCTGCCCGGCGTGCCCACGTTGCGCTCGCTCAACCAGCCCAGCCTGGAAGTGCAGGGCTGGGCCGCGCTGTTCGCGCCCAAGGACACGATTCCCGCCGACGGCCTGGCCCGGCTGGAGAAGCTGCTGGCGCAGGCCCTGGCTTCGGACGCGGTGAAGAGCCGCTTTGCCACGCTGGCGGTGTCGCCGGTGAGCCAGAGCCGCGCCGAGACCGTGAAGTTCATGAAGGCCGAGACCGAGCGCTACGCCGCCGTGATCAAGGCGCGCGGCATCAAGGCGGAGTGAGGCACGTGAGCCAGGCCAACGGACGCGCTGCGATGACGGTCGATGTGCTGGTGTGCGGCGGCGGCGTGGCCGGCACCATGGCCGCCGTGGCGGCGGCGCGCCAGGGCGCCTCGGTGCTGCTGGTCGAGCGGTATGGCTTCCTGGGGGGCAACGCCACCGGCGGGGCGGTGGCCCAGTTCAACAGCTGGCAGACCGAGAACGGCCGCCGCGTGATCGCCGGGCTGGCCAGCGAGGTGGTGGAGCGCCTGCGCGCCTACCAGGCGGCGGGCGAGCACGAGGTGTTCGTGATGTCCACCGGCCACCGCATGGACCGGGTGGGCTACGCGCCGGAGGTGCTCAAGCTGGTGCTCGATGACCTGGTGACGCAAGCCGGCGTGCAGCCCATGCTGCACGCCCAGGTGTGCGGCGTGGTGCGCGAGGGTGAGCGCATCCAGGCGGTGCACCTGCTCACCAAGAGCGGGGTGATCGAGGTGAATCCGCGCGTGGTGATCGACACCTCGGGCGACATCGACGTGCTGCACCGCGCGGGCGCGGATTTCCTGGAGCTGGACGCGGGCGATGCTTTGCAGCCGGCCACCATGATGTTTCGCTTCGGCCCGATCGACTTCGCGCGCTTTGACGCGCTGGCGCCGGCCGAGATGCAGGCCCTGGCGCGTCAGGGGTACGAGAGCGGCGAGCTGGCGCGCGCCGCGCTGCATTCGTCGCGCGACCCGTATTCCACCGACGGCTGGTTCAACATCAGCCGCCTGGGCATCGACGCCACCGACGCCAGCGCGCTCAGCCGCGCCGAGATCGAGGGCCGCCGCCAGGCCTGGAAGGCCGCGGCCTACCTGCGCCGCGCCGTGCCCGGCTGCGAGGGGGGCCGCCTGCAGGCCTTTGCCACGCAGGTGGGCATCCGCGAGACGCGGCGCGTGCGGGGCGACCATGTGCTCACGGCCGAGGAACTCCTCAGGCCCGAGCGCTTCGCCGATGGCATCGCCTGCGGCGCCTACCCGATCGACATCCACCCCGCCGCCGGTGGCGAGCTGATCTATTCGGGCCTGGGCGCGGACCACGCCTACCAGATTCCCTACCGCAGCCTGATCCCCAGCGGCCTGTGCAACGCGCTGGTGGCGGGGCGGGGCATCTCGGCCACGCACGCGGCGCTGGCCGCGATCCGCGTGATGACGATTTCGATGGCGGTCGGCCAGGCCGCTGGCACCGCCGCGGCCATGGCCAGCCAGGCCGGGGGCGCGCCGGACGTGCGCCGTGTGGACGCGGCGGCGCTGCGCGCCAGCCTGGTTGCGCAAGGCTCGCTGGTGGGCGAATGAGCGTGCGCGTCGATGGTCGCACCGAGCTGATCGCCCTCATCGGCCACCCGACCCACACGGTCAAGTCCCCGATGATCTACAACCCGTATTTCGAGTCGGCCGGCATCAACGCCCTGGTGATGCCCATGGGCTGCCGGCCCGAACACTTCGCGGCGTTGATGCGCAGCCTGTTCGCGCTGGAGAACCTGCGCGGCGCGCTCATCACCATGCCGCACAAGGTGGCCACCCTGGCGCTGCTGGACGAGGCCAGCGTGGCGGTGAAGGTGGCCGGCGCCTGCAACGCGGTCAGGCGCACCGGCGACGGCCGCCTGGTGGGCGACATGTTCGATGGCGAAGGCTTCGTGCGCGGCGTGCGGCGCAAGGGCCTGCCATTGGCCGGCGCGAGCGCGCTGGTGGTGGGCAGCGGCGGCGTGGGCTGCGCCATCGCGGCCTCGCTGGCCGGCGCTGGCGTGGCCACGCTGGCGCTGTTTGATGCGAATGCCGCCTCGGCCCAGGCCCTGGCCGAGCGCCTGCGCCAGCATCACCCGGCGCTGCGCGTGAGCGTGGGCCACAGGGACCCGCAGGGCTTCGATCTCGTGGTCAACGCCACGCCGCTGGGCATGAACGCGGGGGACCCCCTGCCGCTCGATGTGGAGCGGCTCTCGCCGCACACCCTGGTGGGCGAGGTGGTGATGAAGGCCGAGATGACGCCGCTGCTCCAGGCCGCACGGGCCCGCGGCTGCCCGGTGCAGATCGGCACCGACATGCTGTTCGAGCAGATCCCGGCGTACCTGGCGTTCTTTGGCCTGCCGACGACGACGGCCGAGGCCTTGCGCGCGAGCGCGCAGCTGTCGTACTGAGCGCGCCGCGCCGCGCGTCACCTGCGCGACGGAGTCTAGGGATTACCCTTATATGTGTACGGTACCTTACATACAACAATAAGCGCATTCCCAGTTTTTCTCCGGAGACAGCCATGCCTTGCCGCCTTCCCGGCCGCTCCGCGCTCCCTGCGCGGTCGGTGTTTTTTCTGGCGGTGCCATGAGCGCGGCCTCGAACCGAAGCGGGCCCGTCGTGCGCGTGCTCGAAGCCTTCCTCGCCTTCTGCCTCATCGCCATGGTCGCCATGGTGTTTGGCAATGTGGTGCTGCGTTACGGCTTCGACTCGGGCATCGTGATGTCCGAAGAGCTCTCGCGCTTTGCCTTCATCTGGCTGGTGTTTGTGGGCGCGGTGGTGACGATGCACGAGGGCTCGCACATCGGGGTGGACTCGATGGTCAAGGCCTTGCCGCGCGGCGGCAAGATCGCCTGCCTGGTGGCCAGCGAGCTGCTGATCCTGGCGTGCTGCGCGATGTTCTTCTGGGGCACCTGGCGCCAGCATGAGGTGAATGCGACCACGATGGCGCAGGTCACCGGCATGTCGATGATCTGGATCTTCGGCATGGGCTACTTCACCAGCGTGGGCATCGCGCTGGTCTCGCTGCACAAGCTCTGGCGCCTGGCCACGGGCCGGCTGAGCGACGACGAGCTGATCACCGTGCACGAGAGCGAAGAAGAGGTGGCCGCCCCACCGGCCGGGGAGCGCGCATGACCGCCGGCGTCTTTGTCTTCTCGCTGCTTGGCGCCATGGCGCTGGGCATGCCGATCGCGTTCGCGCTGCTGGTGTGCGCGGTGGCGCTGATGCTGCTGCAGGGTTCGGTGGACACCACCATCCTGTCGCAGAAGATCATCGAAGGCGCCGACAGCTTCCCGCTGCTGGCGATTCCTTTCTTCATGCTGGCCGGCGAATTGATGAACGCAGGCGGCATCTCCAAGCGCATCGTGAATTTCGCGCTGGCCTTCGTGGGGCACATCCGTGGCGGCTTGGGCATCGTCGCCATCGTGGCCGCGGTCATCATGGCCGCCATCTCGGGCTCGGCCGCGGCCGATGCCGCCGCGCTGGCCACCATGCTGATTCCGATGATGCGCCAGGCCGGCTACAACATCCCGCGCTCGGCCGGCCTGATCTCGGCCGGTGGCGTGATCGCACCGGTGCTGCCGCCCTCGATCGGCATGATCATCTTCGGCGTGGTGGCCAACGTGTCCATCGGCAAGCTGTTCATGGCCGCCATCGTGCCGGGCCTGCTGATGGGCGCTTCGCTGCTGGTGGCCTGGATGATCGTGGCGCGCAAGGACGATGTGGCGGTGCTGCCGCGCATGCCGATGCGCGAGCGCGCCAAGGTGGCGGTGAACAGCACCTGGGCGCTGGTGATGCCGGTGGGTATCGTGGGCGGCATGAAGTTCGGCGTGTTCACGCCGACCGAAGCCGCCGTGGTGGCGGCGGTGTATGCCTTCCTGGTCGGCATGTTCGTCTACCGCGAGCTCAGGTGGAACGCGATCTATCCGCTGATCGTGAGCGCGGCCAAGACCACGGCGGTGGTGGTGTTCCTGATCGCCTGCGCGCTGGTCTCGGGCTGGCTGATCACGGCTTCGGACATCCCGCAGCAGGTGAGCGAGCTGCTGCAGCCCTTCGTGGACAGCCCGATCCTGCTGATGGCGATCATGATGCTGCTGGTGGTGATCGTGGGCACCGCGCTGGACTTCGCGCCCACGCTGCTGATCCTCACGCCGGTGCTCATGCCGCTGGTGCGCGAGGCCGGCATCGACCCGGTGTACTTCGGCGTGCTGTTCATCATGAACAACGCCATCGGCCTGATCACGCCGCCGGTGGGCATCGTGCTCAACGTGGTCTGCGGCACCGCCAAGCTGAGCATGGGCGAGCTCATGAAGGGAATCATGCCCTTCCTGCTGGCCGAGGTGGCCGTGCTGTTCCTGCTGGTGCTCTTCCCCTCCATCGTGCTGGTGCCGTTGCGCTGGCTCACGGGCTGACGGCCGGCCCGCGTCCCTTTCCTTTCCCCATTCCAACCAGGAGACTTTTCCCATGATGTTCCGCCTTGCCGCCCTCGCCATCGCCGCCGCCGCGGTCACCTTGCCCGCGCACGCGCAATTCGAGGCGCGCTCGCTGCGCGTGTCCTCCGGCGTGGCCAAGGGCCACCCCATCAGCTTTGGCATCACCAAGATGACGCAGTGCGCGGCCGACAAGTCCGGCGGCAAGCTCAAGCTGGTCACGTACTACGACGGCGCGCTGGGCAACGACACCACCGCCTCGCAGCAGGTGCGCACCGGTTCGCTGGACATGGTGCTGACCTCCACCGCGCCCCTGGTGGGCGCGATCCCGCAGCTTGCGGTGTTCGACCTGCCGTTCCTGTTCACCAACGAACGCGAGGCCGACCAGTTGCTCGACGGCCCGGTGGGCAAGTCCTTCGCGCCCAAGTACGAGGCCGCCGGCCTGGTGAACCTGGCCTACTGGGAGAATGGCTTTCGCAACGTGACCAACTCCAAGCGCGCCGTGGCCAAGTGGGAAGACCTGCAGGGCGTGAAGATGCGCGTGATGCAGAACAAGGTGTTCCTCGACACCTTCAGCGCCCTGGGCAGCAACCCCACGCCGCTGGCCTTCTCCGAGGTCTATTCGGCCCTGGAGACCCGCACCGTGGACGGCCAGGAAAACCCGATCGCACTGATCGAGAACATGAAGTTCTACGAGGTGCAGAAGTACCTCTCGCTCACGCGCCATGCCTACAGCCCGCTGGCGGTGCTGATTTCCAAGAAGAAGTACGACACCCTCTCGCCGCAGGAACAGGCCGTGATGCAGGAATGCGCCGTGGCCGGACAGGAAGAGTCGCGCCGCGTGGGCCGCGCGGCGGATGCCGAGGTCATTGCCAAGCTCAAGAAGAACGGCATGCAGGTCAACGAGGTCTCGCCGGCCGAACTGCAGCGCATGCGCGACAAGGTGAAAGACGTGTACGCCTCGCAGGCCAAGGTGGTCGGTGAGGACGTGATGGCCGCCGTGAACGCCGAGCTGCAACGCATCCGCGCCGCTGCGAAGTGACCGTGAGCGCTGCCGCCAACGCCATCGCGACCCAGCCGCCCGCCGGCCTGGTCGTGGCCATCACCGGCGCGGCCCAGGGCATTGGCCTGGGCCTGGCGCGGCATTTCGCGCAGGCCGGTGCGCGCGTGCTGCTGTCGGACGTGAACGCCGACGCCTGCGCCGCCGCGCGCGATGCGCTGCGCGCCGAGGGCCTCGAGGTCGAGGCCGCCGCCGCCGATGTGACGGACGCGGCGGCCTGCGAGCGCATGGTCGATGCCGCCGTGCGCGCCTTCGGCCGGCTCGACGTGATGGTGTGCAACGCGGGCGTCGCGCAGGTCAAACCCTTCATGGAGCTGCAGGGCGCCGACTGGGACCTGCACATGGCGGTCAACGTCAAGGGCGCGTTCCTCAGCCTGCAGGCCGCCGCGCGCCGCATGAAGGCGCAGGAGCCGCTGGCCCCGGGCCGCCCGCGCGGCAAGGTCATCACCATGGCATCCATTGCCGCGCGCTATGGCGCGGGCGTGATGGCGCCGTACCAGGGCCCCTACCGCGCGAGCAAGGCCGCCGTGGTCAGCCTCACGCAGACAGCGGCCTACACGCTCTCGCCGGACATCACGGTCAACGCGCTGTGCCCCGGCATCGTGGCCACCGACATGTGGACGCGCATGGACCGCGACCTGGCCCAGCTCAACAACGGCCGCGAGGGCGATGTGTTCGCCAGCCGCGTGGCCAACGTGCCCATGGGCCGCGCACAGACACCGCAGGACGTGGCGGGCCTGGCGCTGTTCCTGGCTTCGCCGGCATCGGACTACATGACAGGCCAGTCGATCAACATCGACGGCGGTCTGGTGCTCAGTTAAGGTTCGTGCACTTTGCAACACCAGGAACCCGCATGACCCGCAAATTCGACTTCGAGATGCCCAAGTCCCTGACGGAGATCGTCGCCAGCCGCCTGCGGCAGGCGATCGTCGACGGCGAGTTCGCGTTGGGCGAAATGATCTCGGAGGACACGCTGGCCGCGCTATTCGGCGTGAGCCGAACACCGGTGCGCGACGCGCTCACGCTGCTGCAGAACACGGGCCTGGTGGAGATCCGGCCCAAGCGCGGCAGCTTCGTCTTCCAGCCCACCGAGGCCGACATGCGCGCCATCTGCGACTTTCGCGTGATGCTCGAAGTGCAGGCCGCGCGCTGCGCCCACCGGCACGACCGCGCCGGCGTGGTGGCCGCCTTGCAGGCCGGCATCGACGAGATGCAGGCCGCCATCGACGCCGACGACGACGTGCGCTACGGCCACGCCGACTCGGCTTTCCACCTCACGCTGTTCCTGCACTCGGGCAACTCCTACCTGCACGACGCCTACGACCTGGTCGCGGGCAAGATCGCGGCGCTGCGCACGGCCATGTCGCGCCAGTTCGCCGACGCGCGCGAGGTCTCGCTGGCCGAGCACCGCGCCGTGGTGGGCTTTGTCGATCAGGGCGACTTCGCCGGCCTGGAGGAACTGCTGCGGGTGCACATCGACCGCACGGTGGACGCCTACCGGCTCGCGCTCGACAGCGGGCGCATCGCCCCCGCCACGTCTTCCCGGGTGCAACGCATCCACCCCACCGCTTCCACATGACCACTGCTTCCCAACTGCGCCGCCTGCTGCAATCAGGCGAGATCGTCATGGCGCCCGGCGCGCCCGATGCCATCACCGCCCGCCTGGTGCAAAAGGCCGGATTCCCGGCCGTGTACATGACCGGCTTCGGCGCCACCGCCAGCCGCCTGGGCACGCCCGACATCGGCCTGCTGAGCCAGACCGAGATGACCGGCCACGCGCGCGACATGGTGCGCGCGGTGGACATCCCGGTGATCGCCGACGCCGACACCGGCTACGGCGGCCCGTCCAACATCCACCGCACGGTGCGCGAGTACCTGCAGGCGGGCGTGGCCGCGATCCACCTGGAAGACCAGGTGGCGCCCAAGCGCTGCGGCCAGATGGCCGGCATCCGCCTCATGGACGCCGAGGAGAACGTGCGCCGCCTGCGCTGCGCGGTCGAGTCGCGCGGCGACGGCGAACTGCTCATCATCGGCCGCACCGACGCGCTGCCCGCCGCGGGCATCGACGAGGCCGTGCGCCGCGCCCGGCTGTACCAGGGCGCCGGGGTGGACCTGGTGTTCGTCGACGGCATCAAGACCGTGGCCGAAGTGGAAGCCGTGGCCCGCGCCGTCGAAGGCCCCAAGGTGGTTTCGCTGGTGGACGGCACGCCGGCCGCCGCGCTCACTGCCGCGCAGCTGCAGGCCATGGGCTTCTCCGTGGTGTTCTACGCGGTCACCGCGCTGTTCACCGCCGTGCGCGCCGTCTCCGGTGCGCTGGCCGAACTCCGGCGCGCCGGCACCCCCCTGGGCGCGGCCGGCGGCATGGTGAGCTACGCCGAATTCACCGAGCTGGTGGACCTGGATTTCCACAAGGGCCTGGACGACCGCTTCGGCGCTTGAAGATGCAAGCCCCAGCCTGCGCGCTGCGCACCCAGCGGCCGGGCAAAGCCCGTTCCGCGGCCTTCTGACCGATCACCTTTCCATTTCATCGATTGCCTATGACCACGCTTGCCGTCTCCCATCCCGCCCTGCAGGAACTGCTCGACCAACTCGGCCCCGTGGCCGTGCTGGTGGGCGATGCCGTGCCGGTGCGCAACCACAACGACTACAGCGGCCTGCCGCCCACCACGCCGCTGGCGGTGGTGCGCCCGGCCGACACGGCCGGCGTGGCCACGGCGCTGCGCATCTGCCACGCCCACGGCATCGGCGTGGTGCCGCAGGGTGGTCTGACCGGCCTGTGCGGCGGCGCCCGCGCGGGATCGGCGGAAATCGCGCTGTCGCTGGAGCGCCTGGTCGGCATCGAGGAGATCGACAGCGCCGCCGCCACCATGACGGTGGCCGCCGGCACGCCGCTGGAGACGGTGCAGCAGGCCGCGCTGGCCGCGGGCTTCTTCTGCCCGCTGGACCTGGGCGCGCGCGGCTCGTGCGCCATCGGCGGCAACCTGTCCACCAACGCCGGGGGCAACCGCGTGATCCGCTACGGCATGGCGCGCGAGATGGTGCTGGGTGTCGAGGCCGTCCTGGCCGATGGCACGGTGGTCAACAGCCTGAACAAGATGATCAAGAACAACGCGGGCTTCGACCTGAAGCACCTGTTCATCGGCAGCGAAGGCACGCTGGGCGTGATCACCCGCATCGTGCTGCGCCTGTTCCCCAAGGCCGGTTCCTCCGTGGTGGCCATGTGCGCCTGCGAGGACTACGCCGCCGTGCTGCGCCTGCTGGGCGCGGCGCGCTCGGGCCTGGGCCCGCTGCTCTCGGCCTTCGAGGTGATGTGGCCGGACTACTGGGACCGCGCCGTGGGCGAGCTGCGCGCGCGCAACCCGTTTGCCGGCGACGACACGCGCTACGGTGCCTACGTGCTGATCGAAGCGCTCGGCACCGACCCGGCCACCGACCTGCCGCGCTTCGAGTCGTGGATGGAGAAGCTGCTGGAAGAGGGCGTGGTGCCCAACGCGGTGGTGGCGCAGTCACTGGCCGAAGAGCAGGCGCTGTGGGGCGTGCGCGACGCGTGTGGCGAGCTGCACCAGACCTGGCCGGGCCACCTGGCCTTCGACATCGGCCTGCCTCAGACCGCCATGGACGACTACGCGCGCGCCTGCAAGGCCGAGCTGGCCGTCAAGGTGCCGGGGCTGGAGAGCGTGTTCTACGGCCACATCGGCGACGGCAACGTGCACATCGTGGCCTACCGGGCCGGCGACAAGGTGCAGCCCAAGGACGAGGTGGAAGAGGTGGTCTACAGCCTGGTGCAGCAGTACGGCGGCACCGTGTCGGCCGAGCACGGCATCGGCACCATCAAGCGCCGCTGGCTGGGCCATGCGCGCTCGCCCGAGCAGGTGGCGCTGATGCGCACGCTCAAGCACGCGATGGACCCCAAGGGCATCCTCAATCCCGGGAAGGTGCTGTGAAGACCCTGGCCGGCCGCGTGGCTGTGGTCACTGGCGCGGGGCGCGGCATCGGCCGCGCGATCGCCGAAGACCTGGCCTCGCGCGGTGCCGACCTGGCGCTGTTCGATCTGCAGGCGCCCCTGGAAGCCGCCGCCGGGATCGCCGCCGCGCACGGCGTGCGCGCGCTGGCGGTGGCGGCCGATGTGAGCGAAGAGTCGGCCGTGCAGGCCGGCTGCGCGCGGGTGGCGGCCGAGCTCGGGCCCATCGGCGTGCTGGTCAACAACGCCGGCATCATGCAGCGCGAGTCGGCCGACCACCACACGCTGCCCGCCAGCGACCTGCAGCGCATGCTGGCGGTGCATGTGGGCGGCGCGGCCGCGATGTGCGCCGCCGTGCTGCCGGGCATGCGCGCGCAGCGCTTCGGCCGCATCGTCAACCTGTCGTCGGTGATTGGCCTGGTGGGCCTGCAGCGGCGCACCGCCTATTCCACGGCCAAGGCCGCCATCGCGGGGCTCACGCGCGGCCTGGCGCTGGAGAACGGCCGCCATGGCGTGACGGTCAACGCGGTGGCGCCCGGCTATGTGTTGACCGAGGTGTTGCGCGAGAAGATGCGCCTGGGCACGCTGGACCATGCGCTGTTCGCCGAGCGCTCGGCCGTGGGCCGCTGGGCCACGCCGCAAGAGATCGCGCGCGTGATCGGCTTCCTGGCCGAGCCGGCTTCGGGCTTCATCACCGCGGCCGTGTGGGCGGTGGATGGCGGCTACGCCGCCAACGGCAACCCCGGCGAAGCGCTGGGCCCGCTGCAGGCCATGGAGGCCGAAGCGGGCTGAGCTTCGCTTCAGGTGCGGGCGGCGTGCTGGTAGCCGGTGCGCAGCAGCGGGGTGAGTGCGCCAAACCGCGGCCACTCCAGCAGCACGCCTTGCGCTTGCAGCAGCCGCTGGAAGTCCTGCAGCAACGCGGGTTGGGCGCGCACCGCGCGCGGCGGCTCGGCCCGCTGCAGCGCGAAGGCGGCGAGCGATCCGGCGGCTTCGCCGATGCTCCACTCGGTGGCGTGCTCGCGGTAGGCGCCGTTGGTCACGCGCGTGGTGCCGAGGTTCTTGCAGGCCGGCAGCAGGTTCTCCACCCGCTGCGGCAGCAGGGCGCCCAGCGGGATCTGGAAGGGGTACGCGTCGATGTCCACCGTGTTGCGCCCGCGCGTGCTGGGGTGCAGGTCGATGCGGTAGGCGCCAATGCCCACGCTGTCGAAGAAGCGCTCTGCGCTGTCCTGCCCCGGGCGTGCGGCCACGCCGATGTGCTGCTCCAGCACGGTGAACTCGGCCTGGATGCGACGGCCCTCGCGCCAGTAGACCTGCTGGGCCATGCCGTCTTCGGTGCCCAGCACGTCGCCGCGCAGGCGCAGGCCCGGGTAGCCCACGCCCCCATCGTGGCGCGGGGCCTCGGTCTGCATCCAGTAGAAGAAGCCCAGGCTGAACAGCTTGGCTTGCCGCAGCGCGTGCTGTTCATCGGCATCGGACACACCGATCAGCGGCTGTTCCCAGTAGTCCATCTGCGGCCAGTTGGCCAGCGTGATGTCGCTTTCGTAGGTACCGGGCTGGAAGTGGCCGCGCCAGGCGATGCGGCGCGCGTGCCAGAGGTCGTACACGCCGGGCGTGTCGGTGTCGCCCGCGAACAGCGCGCGGGTGCGCGGCTGGTGGGTGACGAAGTCCGACAGCGTCCAGCTGTATTGGGCGTTGGGCCAGCAGTCGAGTTGCAGCGTGCGGAAGCGGTCGTACCCTTCGGGCTTGTCGATCACGTGGTGTTCGCCCGGGCGGTGCTCCATGGCGAAGCACCAGGTCACGGCCTGCTGGTCCAGGGGGTCGGCCTGCGGCAGGGCGTGCGGCTCCTGTGTGGCCGATTGCGCTTCGGCGCCCAGCACGTGCTCCACGCCGGCCTGCTGCAGCAGCTCGCCGGTTTCGGTGGCGTCGATGAACAGCGGCGCCTGCAGCACGGCCTCGTGGCCGGTGGCGAGATCGCGCAGTTCCAGTGCCAACAGGCGGTCGCCTTCGCCGTGCGCGCGCAGCACGCGGTGGCGGCGCAGGATGCGCAACTGGCCGTCGTGCGCCCAGGGCGCGAGCAGGTCGTCGATCACCTTCGCGGCGACCCAGGGCTCGTGGCAGAGCGTGCTCACGTTGCCCTGGCCCGGGTTGAGGCAGAGCGCGCGCCGGGCCTCGGGGGTCAGCGGCAGGTGCAGGCGGTAGTGCTCGCGGATCGCGCGGCGCAGCTGCGCGTAGCTCTGCGAGGCGTGCAGCGATTCGATCCAGGGGTACTCGTCGGGCGGCACGGCCTGGGCCGTGAGTTGCCCGCCCAGCCACTGCAGCGCCTCCACCAGCACCACGCGCCGGCCCAGCCGCAGTGCGGCCAGCGCCGCCGAGACCCCACCCAGACCGCCGCCGACGATGGCGACTTCCGCGCTCCAACCGCTTGCCGCCACCGCCATGCTCATTCCACCTTGATGCCCATGCGGCGGATGGCGTCGCCGTAGCGCTGCGTGTCCGTTGCGATCAGTTTCTGGAACTCGGCGGGCGTGCCGCCGCCGGACTCCAGGCCCAGGCCGCTGAGGCGCTCGCGCAGATCGGGCTGCTGCAGCGCGGCGTTGAGCTCGCGGTTGAGTCGCTCGATCACGGCCGCAGGGGTGCCTGCGGGCGCCAGCACGCCGAACCAGCCGATCACCTCGAAGTCGCGGATGCCTTGTTCGATCACGGTGGGCACATCCGGCAGCGCGCTGCTGCGGGTGCGGGTGGTCACCGCCAGCGCGCGCAGCTTGCCCGACTGGATGTGGGGCAGGGCACTGGACGGAATCTCGAAGCCGACCTGCACCTCGCCCGAGAGCAGCGCCGTGAGCGCCGGGCCGGAGCCGCGGTAGGGCACCTGGACCATGTCGGTGCCGGTGTCTTTCTTGAGGAACTCGGCCGCCAGCGCGGTGGTGGTCGCGCCGCCGCCGCCGGCCGCGTAGTTCAGCGTGCCGGGCGCCTTGCGCGCGGCGTCGAGCAACTCGGTGAGCGACTTCCAGGGCTGGGCGGCCGGGGCCACCACCACCACCGGCGTGGCGGCGAGCTTGATCACCGGCGCAAAGGCCTTGATCGGGTCGTAGCGCAGCGTGGGGTAGAGCGCGCCGCTGCCGGCGTGCCCGCTGGTCACCAGCAACAG
>NZ_JAHCKK010000035.1 GCF_026125825.1 Hydrogenophaga sp.
TGTTTCTCTACGCCGGATACTCCGCTGAGGCGGTGCGTCCGTTGCTTGACGAGCGTGATCCGGACGCGTTCTTCACCATCGGTGACGACGTGCTCTGGCGCGGACTGCGTCTGGACGCCGACACCATCCGCGAGACGCGGCTGCACTTCGTGGGCTCGTTCGGCTCCTGTTCGTTCGAGGAGCCGTCGCGGGAGCTCTCGCATCTCACGCTCCTGCCGTTCCTCTCTTGACGTTCGACGCGACGCTCGACCCGGCGCTCCGCAGCTGGCTCGAATCGGCCAACGCCCCGGGCACGGATTTCCCGATCCAGAACCTGCCCTTCGGCGTCTTTCGCCGCAAGGGCTCCGCCGAAGCCTTCCGGGGTGGCGTGGCCATCGGCGACCAGGTGATCGACCTGGCCGCCATCGCACGCGACAACGCGGTCTCCGGCCCGGCCTCCCAGGCCGTCAACGCCTGCACCAGCGACGCGCTCAATGACTTCCTGGCCTTGGGCCCGGGCGCCTGGCGCGCGCTGCGCCACGCGCTGTTCGACCTGCTCAAGACCGGCGCCAGCGGCCCCGGCGTGAACGCGTTGCGCGCCAGCCTCGTGCCGCAGGCCGAGGTGGAGATGCGCGTGCCCACGCGCATCGGCGACTACACCGACTTCTACACCTCCATCCACCACGCGCGCAACGTGGGCCGCGTGATGCGCCCGGACGACCCGCTCACGCCCAACTTCCAGTGGCTGCCGATCGCCTACCACGGCCGCGCCTCCAGTGTCGTGGTCAGCGGCACGGCGTTCCGCCGCCCGATGGGCCAGGCGATGGCGCCGGGCGCCACCGCGCCGGTCTACGGCCCGTGCCGCCGGCTCGACTACGAACTGGAAATGGGCTTCTACATCGGCCCGGGCAACGCCATGGGCCAGCCCATTCCGCTGGCCGAGGCAGAGCAGCACATCTTTGGCATGTGCCTGCTCAACGACTGGTCGGCGCGCGACCACCAGTTCTGGGAGATGGCGCCACTGGGCCCTTTCCTGGGCAAGAATTTCTGCACCACGGTCTCCCCCTGGATCGTCACGCTGGAAGCGCTCGCGCCCTACCGCGTGCCCTTCGCGCACCCGGCCGACGAGCCCCAGCCCCTGGCCTACCTGGACAGCGCGGCCAACAGCGAGCGCGGCGGTGTGGACGTGCAGCTCGAAGTGCGGCTGGAATCGCGCGAACACCGCGAACGCGGCATCGCCCCCGATCGCCTCTCGGCCACGAGCTTTCGCCATCAGTACTGGACCATCGCGCAGATGGTCGCGCAGCACAGCGTAGGCGGCTGCAACCTTCAGCCGGGCGACCTGCTGGGCACGGGCACCATCTCGGGCCCGACGCAGGCCGAGGCCGGCGCCATCGTGGAACTCAGCGTGGGTGGCACGCGCGACGTGCCGCTGCCGGGCATCGGCGCGCAGCGCCGCTTCCTGGAAGACGGCGACACCGTCATCCTGCGCGGCTGGTGCGAGAAGCCGGGCGCGGCGCGCATCGGCTTTGGCGAGAGCCGCGGCGAGGTTCTCCCCGCGATCGGTTGAGGCACCGCCGGGGCCGGGGCCTCAGCCCCCGGCTCAGGCCTGGGCCCTGCTGGCGGCGCGGGCCTGCATGAACTTGCCCAGACCCACCACCAGCACCGCACCCGTGGCCGCCGCCACGTAGTGCAGCCAGGGGTGGGCCATGGTGTAGCCCTGCATCAGGTGGTCGTTGACGACGGTTTCACCGCCAACCCAGCCGATCAGGGCGGCGCCCAGCGTCACGATGACGGGGAAACGCCCCATGAGCTTGATCATCAGCGTCGAGCCGAAGACCACCAGCGGAATGCTGATCGCCAGGCCCAGGATCAGCAGCACCATGTTGCCCTGCGCCGTCGCGGCCACGGCGATGACGTTGTCCAGGCTCATCACGAGGTCGGCGATCAGGATGGTGCGGATCGCAGCCATCATCGTGCCCGTGCCCTTGTGGTGCCCATCCTCGCCGTCTTCGTCGCCGCTGAGCAGCTGGTAGCCGATCCACAGCAGCAGCACGCCGCCGATGACCTGCAGGAACGACAGTTCCAGCAGCTTGGCGGCCACCACGGTGAGCACGATGCGCAGCACCACGGCCGCACCCGAGCCGAACAGGATGGCTTTGCGTTGCTGTTCGGCCGGCAGCGAGCGCGCCGCCAGGGCGATGACCACGGCGTTGTCGCCCGAGAGGATGATGTTGATCCAGATGATCTTCACCAGACCGACCCAGAAGTCGGCGGTGCTGAGGAATTCCATGGTGTCTCCAGCGTTTCAGGATTGAACGGTGAAGGCACTTTAGGAGCGAAAAACGGCCTGCGTCATTCGTGGTTCTGCGTAAAAGCCGCGCGCTTCGGGCTTGAAACTTAAGCGTGTTAAGTCTGGTGCGGCTGCGCGGCTTTGCGGGCACAATGCCTGCGGCGCGAGGGGCGCCTTTTTTCACAACACGACAACGAGGAGACCGTGCCATGGGCATGTTCAACTGGACGGAGAAATCAGCTTCCACGCTCAACCAGGGCGGCGTGATCGCGCCCGACGAGCGCCTGCCCTGGCCGCAGACGGCGGTGATGGGCGTGCAGCACCTGATCGCCATGTTCGGCGCCACGGTGCTCGCCCCCATCCTGATGGGCTTCGACCCCAACGTGGCCATCCTCATGAGTGGCATCGGCACGCTGATCTTCTTCCTCATCACCGGCGGCAAGGTGCCCAGCTACCTGGGCTCGAGCTTCGCCTTCATCGGCGTGGTGATCGCCGCCAGCGGCTACGCCGGCCCCGGTCCCAACGCCAACATCGGCGTGGCGCTGGGCGGCATCATCGCCTGCGGCCTGGTCTACACCCTCATCGGCGCCATCGTGCAGGCCGTGGGCACCGGCTGGATCGAGCGTTTCATGCCACCCGTGGTCACGGGCGCCGTGGTGGCGGTGATCGGCTTGAACCTGGCTGGCATCCCCATCAAGAACATGGCGCCCACCGGCTTCGACGCCTGGATGCAAGGCATCACCTTCGTCTGCGTGGCGCTGGTGGCCGTGTTCACCAGCGGCATGGTCCAGCGCCTGCTGATCCTCATGGGCCTGATCATCGCCAGCGTCATCTACGCGGTGCTCACCAATGGGCTGGGCATGGGCAAGCCGCTGGACCTCTCGGGCATCGCCAACGCCGCCTGGTTCGGCATGCCCGGCTTCAGCGCGCCCGTGTTCCAGATGAACGCCATGCTGCTGATCGCGCCCGTGGCCATCATCCTCGTGGCGGAGAACCTGGGCCACATCAAGGCCGTGACCGCCATGACCGGCCGCAACCTGGACAAGTACATGGGCCGCGCCTTCATCGGCGACGGCGTGGCCACCATGGTGGCCGGCAGCGCGGGGGGCACCGGCGTGACGACCTATGCCGAGAACATCGGCGTGATGGCCGCGACCAAGATCTATTCCACCGCGATCTTCCTGGTGGCCGGCCTCATGGCCGTGCTGCTGGGCTTCAGCCCCAAGTTCGGCGCGCTGATCCAGGCCATTCCCCTGGCTGTCATGGGTGGCGTGTCCATCGTGGTGTTCGGCCTCATCGCCATCGCCGGGGCGAAGATCTGGGTCGACAACAAGGTCGACTTCTCCGACAACAAGAACCTGCTGGTGGCGGCCATCACCCTCATCCTGGGCACGGGCGACTACACGCTGAAGTTCGGCGGCTTTGCGCTGGGGGGCATCGGAACGGCCACCTTCGGCGCGATCATCCTGTACGCCCTGCTCAACCGCGGCCGCGCCACGCCCAAGGCCTGAAGCCCGTCACCGGCGCGTGCGCTCGGGGGCGGCCTTGTCCGCCCCGACCTTCGGCGGCCCGCTCACGGCGCCGCCGATCTTCGAGCCGATGACCGTGCCGATGCCTGGCAGGATGGCCGTGCCGACCGCAGCACCGGCCAGCGACCCCCAGGCGATCTCCACCGCCGGCTCGCGCGTCGGGCCCTTTGCGGCAAAGGGGACGCTCACGATCCCGCCCCCGATGTCCAGCTGCCCCTGCGCATCGATCTGCTTGCGGTACAGCGTGGCCTTGCCCGTGGCGCTGTAATTGCCCGCCACGGCCTTGACCTCGGTGAACTCGGTCTTCATGCCCTGCTCGGTGTTGCGCGTGGCCATGACGCCGCTCAGACTGTCCAGCGGCGTCTGCCCGGCGCGGTCCTGGCCCAGGGTCTTGATGGCCTTGTCCAGGTCCAGACGCAGGATGCGGGCGCGCTCCACCTCCAGCACGCTGCGCGTGCGCAGCGAGCGAAACAGCTCGCCTGCCGTCTCCCCTTCAGCGCGCAGTTCCGTCTCGCCCGAGGCCAGGCCGCCGACGAAGGAGCGCCGGTGGAAGGCCGCCATCAGCGAAGCCACGTCCACCCCGCGCGGCGCGAGCTCACCCTGGAGCACCATGCGGCCATCGTCCGAGGTGGCCAGCCGCGCCTGGCCATTCGCCGATCCACCGCCAGCGCGCAGGCGCAGCTGGTAGCGGTGCGCTGCGCCGTCGGTCCGGCCATCGCGCCTGGCGTCCAGCGAGACCGGCGGCTCCACGCCGGGCCGACGGACCTGCACGCGGCCCGGCAGGCGGTCCTCGTCCAGATCGATCTCGCCCTCGTACACCACCGGCACACCGCTGTAGGAGATGTAGGTCACGTCGGTGAACACCACCGAACGCAGCACCACAGCGCCGCCCGCGCCACCTGCGCCACCGGGCGACCGGCCCCGGAAGGCGGTCAGCGCGTCGCGCGGCACCACGGCGCCGTCCACCTCCAGCCGGTCGATGACGAGCTGCCTGCGCAGCAAGGGCATGAGCTGGGGGCGGATCGCCAAGCGCCGCACCTCGATGGCCGGCGCTTGCCGGGTGCGTGCATCGAGCACCTCGACCTCCGGCACGCCAAGCACACGCCAGCGCACCGCGCCGACCGCCAGCTTCTGGCCCAGGCGGGCCTCGAATTCGGCCTCCAGCCGGCGCGCCAGCTCGGCATCGCTGGGCACGAGGGCCCACCCGACCACGCAGGCGGCCACCAGCAGCGCCGCGAGGGCGGCTGCGGCGAGGGCCCAGCGGCGTGCGAGAGTCATGAAGGGGTGTGCTCCAGCCTGCATGGTGTGGCCCCGCGCGGCCGCCGTCTGTAGGCATTCGCCGCCTTCTGCGCAGGAGCCGGCTGTCTCCTATAGTGACGCCACCATCACAGGAGCACGACCTTGCCCATCTGGAAAAAACCCATCTCCGTCGCCGAACTCACCGCCATCCACAAGGACACCGCCGTGCAGCACCTGGGCGTGGAGTTCCTGGAAGTCGGCGACGACTTCATCCGCGCCCGCGTGCCGGTGGACACCCGCACCCGCCAGCCTTATGGCCTGCTGCACGGCGGTGTGAGCGTGGTGCTGGCGGAAACGCTGGGCTCGTGCGGCGCGGCCTACAGCTGCCCCGAGGGACACCGCGCGGTCGGCCTGGACATCAACGCCAACCACCTCAAGGGCGCCACCAGCGGCTGGGTGAGCGGCATCACACGGCCGGTCCATATCGGCCGCACCACGCAGGTCTGGCAGATCGACCTGACGAACGACGCGGGCGAACTCACCTGCGTCTCGCGCATCACGATGGCGGTGCTGGCGCCGCGCTGAACCGCGCGCCGTTCAGCCGCGTTCGCAACGCCCCTGCGCCGTGGCCTGGCCCCGGAAATCGCTGGTCCAGGTCTGGGCGGCGGTGTCGATCTGGATGCGCTCGTTGTCGACCGCGGTGAGGATCACGGTCTCGCGCACCGCGAAGGTGTAGACCGGCACGCCGTCAATGTGCACCGAGCGCACGCGCTTCTTGTCGTAGCCAATGCGCACGGTGCGCGTCCAGGTGGTGCGCGCGGGCTGATAGGCCGCTTCGCACACCAGCGTCACCTCGGTCACCGTGTCGGCCTTCTTGCCCTTGCCCTGCGCAAGGGCGGGACCTGCCGCCGTGCAGGCCCAAGCCAGCGCCAGCCCCAGGCCCAAGGCGGCTCTCATGATGCGTCGGCCTTGGCCAGACGCTCACTTTTCCAGTAGACGTCGTCGCCGCCGTTCATGCGGTTGAGCACGCGCGCGAGCACGAACATCAGATCGCTCAGGCGGTTGAGGTACTGGCGCGGCGTTTCCTTCAATGTTTCGGCATGGCCCAGCGCGACCACGGCGCGTTCGGCGCGGCGCGCCACGGTGCGGCACACGTGGGCCTGGCTGGCCGCGCGGTTGCCGGCGGGCAGGATGAACTCCTGCAGCCGCGGCAGCGCCTCGTTGTGCGTGGCCAGCGCCTCGTCCAGCGCAAGCACGGCCTCGGGCTTGAGCAATTCGAAGCCTGGGATGGAAAGCTCGCCGCCCAGGTTGAAGAGCTGGTGCTGGATCTCCACCAACAGCTGGCGCACGCCGTCAGGCATGTCCTCGCACAGCAGCACGCCGATGTGCGAATTGAGCTCGTCCACGTCGCCCATGGCGTGCACGCGCAGGCTGTCCTTGGAAACGCGGGTGTTGTCGCCCAGCCCGGTGGTGCCGGCATCGCCGGTGCGGGTGGCGATCTGGGTGAGTCGGTTGCCCATGAAATGCCCTCTGAAACGAAGGGCAAAGCGCCCTTCCCATCGCCGATTGTGGGGGATTGACGGCGACCTGGTTGACCCGTGTTCGGGCGCGGTTCGGGCTCGTGATCACTTTGTCCAACTTGCGCCCGCTCGGCAGCTCATCTGAAAACGCTGCTCGCAAGAGCCGCCATCAATGGCTTGTACCTCTTAGCAAAATCCGACCCCAATACCTTTTTGAAACTTTCGAATTGAGGCGATTTTTCAAAAGACTTAAAACCTTCGAGCCAATACCTGCGGGTTTCAGGGCCGAATTTTTTTTGCCACCGCATCAACGAGTTCCAAATAACCCAAGAAAGCGGGCTTCATGTCCTTCTTGCCGCAATTTTTAGATGCATCTTGAAGCATTGCAAAAATGGCACTCGGATGGCTCATGACGTCCGAGCCAAAAACCCAATTTCTCATTTCTTCAGGATCAATCTCTGTATTGCCACCCTTTGTCAGGTGCGCTATGTTTTTATTGAGATTCTGAAGGGTGGCGGCGTCACCCTGAACCAGGGCCGTGTAGACATCATCCCCAGTGAACTCGGTCTTGCGTTGGCCGCAAAGGCTCTCAAGCACACCCGCTTTGCGCTTCACCTCGCCAAGACACGCCGGATAGGATTTGAGACACGCCAGCTCAGAGACATGCTTCAAGAACGCGGCTCCCTCGTCCAGGTCATCCAGGAAATCTTCCGGCCGCCTCAGCAACGCACCACATATCAGACCGTAGTCTCCTGTCGCAAGCTCCTGCTGCATTTTCCACAGCTCTTCGCCTCTCAACGGGTCTGTATTGAACACATAGTCGCTTTCCACGCGGTTGACAATCTCCTCCCAGGTGGTGGCGCTGTCAAGCACTTGGGTCAAATACCGCACATCCTCATCAGTGAATGAGAAATTTCGAAAAGCGGCTCTGATGGCTTCATCCTCAGGGGGAACGTGGAACACGTGGGAACGATTCACTCTATGGATGGCATTCAGCACCTGTTCGCTGTAGGTGATCTGTTTTTCCGGCAACTCCTTTACCACCATGTCCAACCCAGGTTGTTTTTCGTCGCTGTGGGGTACGACAGTGCTTTGAGGTGCCGTCTGTCTCCCCTCATCAACGGAAAACATGGCATGGCTTGCGTCAGCCAACTGCTGCAACAGATCACTTCGCATGTTGTTGACGCAACTCGCCTGCGTCTCTTCAGACAGATCGAGAAAGTCGTCGACAAACGCTTCCATGCGATCTTCAGGGAATGCTTCGTCTGGCTGGGCCATGCAATGCTCCAGCATCAACATCGTCAAGGCGCCGCATGCCTGCACCAAGTGGGCATGATCCTCCTGCAACCTCCGTTTCAAGATGGAGCCCTCGTAGCCCAGGCCTTCCATCACCGACGTCACGTTCTTCAGATACTCAGGGTTCGGCTGGGTATCCAGCAGCTTCACAGACACGGAGCCCCCACCCGTCGGGCGGGCAAAACCTCCAATGTAGTGACCGTTCAGATTGATGATGAGCGGTCGAACCTCTGTCAGGTTGTTCAGTTCCCGCGATAGTTGGTTCTTGAGTTCGTCACCTTCAATGGCATACACCACGATGGGCGCCGCATAGCTGCCCACGCCCTGATCCACAGCGACACCCCGACGGCAAAGAACGGAGGTGGACTGATTCATCTCTTCTTGAAGGATGGGTCTTTTGGGGTCCAACGGCGCATCGTCGGAGTCGAGTACCCCAGGTGGAAATTTGCCGCGAACCACAGCATCCAGGTCGCGCGCCGCGTCGCTATTTTTTCTTAGCAGCGCCTCGTCGCGCGCTAGACGAAGCAAAAACACAGGCGCGTTGTTGATCTGATCAGTGCTGCTATTCATCCACCAGTTGAAGGCCGCCGAACCGATTACCCTCCTCTGGTCTTGGCTGGTGTTGTCGTCATCCAGAGCCCGTCGCAGCGCCTGAGCGGCGGCATTCCCTTCTTCGCCACCACGGGCAACACTCGACACAACGGGTTTCCAAGCTTCTTCCGATGACCAGTAGTCCATTACTTCTCTCAATCCGGAAGTCAAAAGCGAGAGTATTCCGTGATCGTCGATTGTCAAATGGGACCTAGAAGACGCAGACATAGAGATGGTCATGAAGTGGCTTTCAAGGAAGGGGAAACGGTCATCTTGAAGGGCATGCGGGCCGCGCCGGGCACAGATTCACATGCCACGTGAACCACGGCACCAAGAACGAACATCGGCAACCGAATGCTGGGAAATGTGTCTGAGGCAAAGGTGTTTGGCAGAGCGAAACGGCAGGCAAAAGCGCTTGGCCTGGGCCGGTGATGCGGGCGTAATGCGGCTTCGTTCCCCGTTTCAAAGGAGTCACACCGATGTCCCGTTTTCGTCTCCAGTCCCCGCTCTCCATCTCGGACTTCGAGAAGCGCAGCGTGCAGCTGATGGCCGCCTGCGCCCTGGGGCTGGCCGGTCTCTCCAGCGTGCAGGTCGCGCCGCCCACGCGCCACGCCCTCAGTGTCTTCACCCCGTCCTTGCGCCAGGCCGAGGCACCGCGTCCCGTGAGGCTCAACCACAGCACCGCGCTGCTGCCCATCCGCCGCTGAGGGCGGGGCGCCGGGGGCCGCACAAGGCGGCTCCCAAGGCTTAAACTGGCCGGCTGCACACCCCGCCGCCGGAGACAAGCCCCATGAACGCCCCCACCGCCCTGAGCCACCTCACGCCCGAAGTCCACCAGCGCACCGCACCGGCCGAATTCCTCACGGACCTGCAGGCCCGTTTTGGCGCGCAATGCTCGACCGCCCTGGTGGTGCGCGAGCAGCATGGGCGCGACGAGTCGGTGTACGAGGTGCCGCCCCCCGTGGCGGTGGTGTTCGCCGAAAGCACGCAGGACGTGGCCGATGCCGTGAAACTGGCCGCGCGGCACCGCATGCCGGTGATTCCGTTCGGCGTGGGCTCTTCGCTCGAAGGCCACCTGCTGGCCGTGCAAGGCGGCATCAGCATCGATGTGAGTCGCATGAACGCGGTGCTGTCCATCAACGCCGAAGACCTCACCGTGACCGTGCAACCCGGCGTGACGCGTAAGGCGCTCAACGAGGCGGTGAAAAGCGAAGGCCTGTTCTTCCCGATCGACCCGGGCGCCGACGCCTCCATCGGCGGCATGTCGGCCACGCGCGCCTCCGGAACCAACGCGGTGCGCTACGGCACCATGCGCGAGAACGTGCTGGCACTCGAGGTGGTCACCGCCAGCGGCGAGGTCATCCGCACCGGCACGCGCGCAAAAAAGAGCAGCGCCGGCTACGACCTCACGCGCCTGATGGTCGGCAGCGAAGGCACGCTGGGCGTGATGACCGAGATCACGCTCAGGCTCTACCCGCTGCCCGAGGCCATCTCGGCCGCGACCTGCTCATTCCCCACCATTGAAGCCGCGGTGCGCACCGTGATCCAGGTGATCCAGCTGGGCGTGCCGATCGCGCGCTGCGAGCTGATCGACCACAACACCGTCCGCATGGTCAACGCGCACAGCAAGCTGGGCCTGCGCGAGGAAAACATGCTGCTCATGGAATTCCACGGATCGCCCGCGAGCGTGAAGGAGCAGGCCGAGACGGTGCAGGAGATTGCAAGCGAATTTGGTGGCAACGCCTTTGAATGGGCCGACACGCCCGAGGAGCGCACACGCCTGTGGACCGCGCGGCACAACGCCTATTTCGCGGCGATCCAGAGCAAGCCGGGCTGCCGCGCGATCTCCACCGACACCTGCGTGCCCATCAGCCGGCTGGCCGACTGCCTGCTCGACTCCGTGGCCGAAGCCGACGCGGCCGGCCTGCCCTACTTCCTGGTTGGCCACGTGGGCGACGGCAACTTCCACTTCGGCTACCTGATCGACCCCAGCAAACCCGAAGAACACACGCTGGCCGAGGAACTCAACCACAAGCTGGTGGCGCGCGCGCTGAGCCTCGAAGGCACCTGCACCGGCGAACACGGCGTCGGCCTGCACAAGATGGACTTTCTGTTGACCGAGGCCGGCGCCGGTGCGGTCGACATGATGCGCACCATCAAGCGCGCGCTCGACCCGGACAACATCATGAACCCGGGGAAGATTTTCGCGCTCTGACGGGGGTCCCTCGATAGCGCGCCGCACACGCCTCGGTGCGCTCTGTCAGCGACACCCCCACCGCCGTCCCCTTGCCGAACACGCTTGTGAGCACGGTCGATTGCCCCAACAGGGTGGCGATGCGCTTGACGCTGTACAGGCCCAGGCCCATCCCTTCGGGCACGCGCTCCAGCTCGCCACCGCGCTGGAAGGCCTCGAAGCAGCGCGCGGCGTCGGCCTCGCTCATGCCGATGCCGGTGTCGATCACCATGAGCCACAGTCGCCCCTGCCGGCGCCGGTAGCCGATGAGGATGCGACCGCCTTCGTCGGTGTAGCGCAAGGCATTGGACAGCAGGTTGCGCGCCATGCGCTGCAGCAGCTGAACATCGGTGCGCACGAACCGCTCCACCCGCTGGTACCGCAGGGTGATGAGCCTGGACTTCGTCCACTGCCGGAATTCGTGCACCACCGGATCGATGACCGCATCGAGGCGCACCACCTTGAGGTCGGGCGTGGGTTGTTTGCTCAAGCTCAACTGCTGCATGCTGAGCATGAAGTCGTTGACGCAGCGCATCGCCTCGTCGATGCCCTGCAGGAGCCGCTCGTGCTCGCGCAAGGGCGCGTGGCGCAGGGCCTGCGCATACAGATTCACACTTTGCAGCGGTTGCAGCAGATCGTGCTGCGCGGCGGCGTAGAGCAGGCTTCGATCCCGCGCCCGCACAACGCTGGCGCGCAGCAGGTTGCGCTTGCGCAGAATCTGCACGCTGACAGCGCAGCCCAGCAAGGAAGCCACCAGCGAGCCCTGCACGAAGTTCGAGATCAGGGTGACGTGAATGGGCAGTTCGATCAGCCGGTAGAGCACGTACAGCAGGCCCGAGAACGCGTAGACCCCCCACACGCCCAAGAACAGCAGGCGGTGCACCTCCGGGCGACGCAGGGCATGGCGCAAGGCCAGGACCATCATGGCGAAGGCATAGAGGGTCCCGCCCATCACGAGCATCCGGCGCGAGGTGTGGGGCCACAGGAAGGCCAGCAAAGGCACGATCACCAGCCAGAGCCACGCGCCCACCCGAAGCAGGCGGTCGGCCACCGGGTCATCGGCAGGCGTGTCCAGGAACACCCGGGCATGCAGCGCACTCAGCCCGAGCAGGCCGACGTACCCGGCCCAGCCCAGCCAGCCGGCCTGCCATCGGTCGAGCCAGGGCAGCAGGTGATGCATCGCGCCCGAGACCCACATGGCCCCCAGCATCTCGCAGGCGGCCATGGCCAGGAACAGGGGCAGCGAGCGGTCCGCCGCCACCGGGATCAGCGTCAGCACGTACAGCACCACGACGAGGGGCACGGCCAGCACCAGGCCAATCCACAAGTGCAGCCTTCCCTGCGTCAGCAAGAAGGCGTCGTTGCGCACCGCGAACAGCGGGAAGCGCATCAGGTTGTAGCCATCGAGCCGCAGCATCGCGTTGACCGCCTGCCCTCCCTGCAGCTTCAGGCGCCACGCCGGGTAGAGCAGCCCTGCAGAGGGCGCGAGGGGCGGCCGGTTTTCAAGCTGCGGTACCTCCACCCATTGCCCCTGGTCGTCCTGAATCCACAAGCGCACTTCGTCCTGCGTCGGCACTTCGTAGGTGAGCAGCCAGGCCTGGGGCTGGGGGTCGGGGTTGCTGAGGGTGAGTCTGGCCCAGTAGGGGTAGGGCAGCCACTTGCCAAAGGCATGGTTGGCATGCGGCAGCGGGGCCGCCTCGCCCGCCGCGACGCGCCCGTCCACCTGCGCGGGGGTGAGCTCGCCGTTCGGGTCGGCCACGGTCTGCAGGGCCGCCCACAGGGGCACGCGATCCGCGCCAGGGTCCAGAGGCATCGCCGCCAAAGGCGCGTGCGCCCCCAGCCAGACCACCAGGAGGGCAAGCCGTTTAAACCAGCGTGCCATTGGCTCTGGCCCAGGCGATGTACACGCTCGACGCCTGGGTCCGGTTCTGCACCCCCAGTCGCAGAAAGATGACCCTCAAATGGCTGCGGACCGTGTGTGCGCCAATCTTCAGCCGCAAGCCGATCTCTCGATCGCGGTATCCGCTGGCCGCTTCCGCCAGCACGTCCCGCTGGCGCCTCGTGAGCTGTGCAATGGGATGCGGAGCGCCGGGCGGCGATACGAGGGCGGTTGTCCGCCCCTTTTTCAGCGGCAGCAGGAAGGGCTTGATGGCCTGGGTGAAGTTCTGCGGCAGCGCCGACTTGGAAACGAAGGCGTGCGCGCCCAGCGCCAGGGCAGCCCGCTCGGTCGCGTGGTCGTCACAGGCGCTGAACACCACGATGGGCGTGCCGGGCACCGCGTCGCGCAGGGCACGCAAGGTGTCCAGCCCCTTCGAGTCCGGCAAATGAAGGTCCGTGATGATCAAGCCGGGCGGCTCGCTTCGACGCAGCCGTTGTTTCGCCTGCATCAGGGAGCTCACGGTCGCGATGCAATCGACCGCATGGGCATGCGTGTGCAAGGCGGCCAAGCCGGCCTTGATCGACCGGATCATCATCGGATGGTCCTCGACCACGAGAATTTCAAAGAGAGCCGACTTGCAGGCTCGTGTATCGGGCGTGAATGGCGAACCCATGGTGGATGTCCTCCCTCGGTTCTTGAATGGTTCGTCGCGGCACACCAACGAAGGCGTGCCGGCGCTCAAGAACGGTCAACCGCGCAATCTATTTCGGAGCGCGCAAGGCAGAGCACATGACGCACGAACTTGCTTCCTGCATCACCGAAGGACTTTGTTCAGGGCACGAATCAACGCACCGGCGCACCGAGTGCGTACCCCCGGGGGTTCGATCAGGGGCTTGAGGGCGCCGCGCGCGCCTCCAGCACCGCCACCTGCGCGCCCAGCCGGTCGAGCAGGCGCAGGCGCGGGCCTTGCATCGCCCACTGTTCGGTGGTCGCCAGCGCGAACATGAAAGCGCGTTCGCGCTCCATGTCGGCGGAGCACACCTGCAACTCGCGGCGCGGGCCACGCATCATCTGCAGGGCCTGCCCGTTCAGGGTGTAGGTGCCGATGAGTTCGTTGCAACCGCCCGAGCCGGTCACGCGGTGGCCGTCGCTGTTCAAGACGAAGTACGGCGCCTTGCCCGGGTCTTGCGCGGGCAGCGGCTGGCCGTCGAGCGACACCAGCACCCAGCGCACGTTCTCGATCCGGGGCGCGGCGGGCTGAGCGCGGTTGTCGACCGGGCGCAGCAGCACGTCGGCATGGGTCTGGCCTGAATGGCCGAGCACGAGGTAGGCACTGTCGGTGACGTACAAGGCCTTGCCGTCCACCAGGATCTCGGCGCGCACCGAGTAGCTGCCCTTCTCCTGCACCCGCCGCTTCTCCACCGGCAGGCTGAAGCGCAGAGGCTGCGGGCCACTGGCGGGGCCGGCGAAGTGGGCCAGCGTGACGGAGCTGCCATCGGCGCGGGACACATCGGCCACCGACACGTCAAGCAGTGCGTTCGGCGGCAAGGCGACCGTCCCTTCAAAGCGGGCCGTGCCGGTGACGATGTGGGACGGCGGGTTGGTGACGGGCGTGCCGCAGGCCGAGAGCAGCAGGCCAGAGGCCAAGGCGCCCAGCAAGGGGCGGCGGGACACGCACTGGCCAAGGGGGTTCGGAATCGTCATCGGGAAGCTCCTGGAAATGGGGAGGTGTGGGGGACAGCCACCCCATTGTCCCCAGAAGTGCCCGCTGTGCCTGTGAAAGCCTGCAACCGGGCTCAGGCCGCGCCCAGGCGGAACACCGCCACCGCCCTCACCAAATCTTCGGCCTGTTGCCGCAGACTCGTGGCCGAGGCGGACATCTGCTCGACCAGCGCGGCGTTCTGCTGCGTGGTCTGGTCCATCTGCAGCACGGCCTCGCCCACCTGAGACACCCCGGCGCTCTGCTCGGTGCTGGCGCTGCTGATCTCGCCCACCAGGTCCGAGACGCGGCGGATGCCGCCCACCACCTCCTTCATGGTGGTGCCGGCCTGGTCGGCCAGCCTGACGCCGCGCTCCACGCGCTCCACGCTCTCGCCGATCAGACCCTTGATTTCTTTCGCCGCCTGCGCCGAACGCTGGGCCAGGCTGCGCACCTCGCCCGCCACCACCGCGAAGCCCCGGCCCTGCTCGCCGGCGCGTGCCGCTTCCACCGCCGCGTTCAGCGCCAGGATGTTGGTCTGGAAGGCGATGCCGTCGATCACGGCGATGATGTCGGCAATCTTGCGCGAGCTGTTCTCGATGCCTTTCATGGTGTCGACCACCTGATCCACCACCTCGCCGCCCTGCTGGGCCACCGTGGAGGCGCCCTGCGCGAGTTGGTTGGCGGTGCGCGCATGTTCCGCGTTCTGGGTCACGGTGCTGCCCAGCTGCTCCATCGACGCCGAGGTCTGCTCCAGCGCGCTGGCCTGGCTTTCGGTGCGGTGCGACAGATCGCTGTTGCCCGAGGCAATCTCCGCGCTGCCGCTGGACACGGCCTCCGCTGCTTGGCGCACCGCGCGCACGGACAGCGCCAGCCGCTCGGTCATGGCGCGCAGCTTGGCCAGGGCGCTGTGCGTGTCGCCCTCGCGCACCCGCATCGTCACGCCCAGATCGCCCGACGCCACAGCGTCGGCGATGCGCTTGAGTTCATCGGGATCCGCGCCCAGGGAACGCACCACTTTTCTCAGGTAGGCCGCCAGACCGGCCAGCCCCAGTGCGACCAGCACCACGCTGACCACCACGATGTGGCGATCGAGCGTTGAAAGGCTCTCGATCTCGTTGATGCGATACGCCAGCCGCTCGCCCTGGCGCCTCTTCTCCTGGGCCAGTGGCGCCAGCAGGGCATTGCGCGCGGGAATGGTTTGGTCCACGAGGAAGGCGAAGGCCTCTTCCTTCCGGCCCTCCTGGATGAGCTTCACGTTGGCCTCGCCGATGCGCCAGAACTCGGTCATCAGCGCCGGCAGGGGCGCAAAGGCCTGTCGCCCCGCGTCGTCGATCATGCCCTCGCCGAACACCTTGAGGGCATCGAGCAGCAGGCGCTTCTTCTCGCCGATGTCGGCCAGCGTGGCGCTGAGCTCCTGGGCGTTGCGCGAGAGGATCGCGTGGCGCACCTGCAACGAGGTGCGCGTGACGTTGAGCTCCAGCTCGGCGATGAGCTGCAGCTGGGGCACGTTGGTCTCGTTGATGCGGTTGGCCGCTGTGACCACCCGGCCCATCATGACCCAGACCGTGGCCGCCACGGTCAGCAGCAACACCACGAGCGTGGCGTTGATGAGCAGCAACCGCTGCCCCAGATTCAAGCGTTGCGACATGGGTACCTCCTCAGATAGCCCAGATCGAGAGGCCACTTCCAAAGCAAGGCGCCAACGCCGCCAGACCGGGCTTGCTCAGGTTATGCGGCTGTCAAGCAGCGCAGTGCGGCGAAAAGCCGGGGAAAACGGGGCCGTTTCTCCCCGCGCAGAGCCCCGGGCGCCGGGGTCAGTGCGCCGTCGAGCCGCGCAGGCGGTCGATGATGCCGTTGAGGGCTTCCAGCGAGCCGAACTGGATCACCACCTCGCCCATGTCCTCGAAGCGGCCGTGGCGCTTGACGCGCTTCTTGACCCGGACCTCGACGTCCGCCGTCAGCAGGTCGGCCAGCTCCTCCTCCACCCGGCGGATGTCGCGCGACTTTTCCTTCTTGAGCTTCTGCGGCGCCAGCGCGAATTCGGCGCCCAGCTTCTTCACCAGGCCCTCGGCCTCGCGCACCGACATCTTCCTCGCCGCGATCTGGTTGCCCGCGGTGATCTGGTGCGCCTTGTCCAGGGCCAGCAGCGCGCGCGCGTGGCCCATGTCAAGGTCGCCCGCCATCAGCATCGTCTGCACCGGCTCGGCCAGCTGCAGCAGGCGCAGCAGGTTGCTCGCGGCACTCCGCGAACGCCCCACGGCCTGGGCAGCCTGCTCGTGAGTGAGTCCAAACTCCTTCACCAGACGTTGCAGGCCATGCGCCTCTTCCAAGGGGTTGAGGTCCTCGCGCTGGATGTTCTCGATCAGCGCCATGGCGGCGGCGGACTCGTTGGGCACGTCGCGCACCAGCACCGGCACGCTGTCCAGCCCGGCCAGCTTGGAAGCGCGAAAGCGCCGCTCGCCGGCAATGATTTCGTATTTGCCGGCATTCGGGCCGTCGGCCAGCTGACGCACGAGGATGGGCTGCATCACACCCTGGACCTTGATGGACTCCGCCAACTCGTACAGCGCGCCCTCGTCCATGCGCGTGCGCGGCTGGTACATGCCCGCCACCAGCTCCGTCACGGGCAGGTTGCTCGGTGCGCCCTCGGCAGCCGCCGGAGCAGGGGCACCGCCCTCTTCCACTTTGGGGCCCAGCAGGGCTTCGAGTCCGCGGCCGAGGCCCTTGGGTTTCTTGGTGACCATGGGTCTTCTTCTTTCGGAAATCAGAGGTTCATGAGTTCGGCCAGCACGGCATGGCCAGCCGGCCAGTCGCCCAGGCCGGATTCGGCGTTGATGTGGCCGGCTTCGCCCAGGTCGACGAAGCGCGAGCCCCAGGCCAGGGCAAAGGCCTGGGCCCGCTCGAAACTGCAATAAGGGTCGTTGCGGCTGCCCACCAGCACGCTGGGGAACGGCAGGCGCTGCATCGCAATGGGCGACCAGCTCGGCAACACCGGGCGCATCTCTTCCCGCTCGGCATCACCCGGCGCCACCAGCAACGCGGCCTTCACGCGATCGGTGTTCTTCGAATGCGATGCCCAGGCCGCCGTGTGCAGGCAGCCCAGGCTGTGGGCCACCAGCACGGCGGGCTCGTCGCAACCGAGCAGCACCTCTTCCAGGCGGGCGATCCAGTCGCCGCGCTTGGGGTGCATCCAATCGTGCTGCTCCACCCGACGGTAGCCATGGCTGGCCTCCCAGCGGCTCTGCCAATGCCCGGGGCCGCTGTTCTGCCAACCGGGCAGGAGGAGGATGTGATGTGGTTTCACGTGAAACATCCCTCCGTTCAGAGCTTGCCGATGCGCGCAACCATCTCCTGCGCAAAGGCCACGAAGGCCTGGCTCCCGCGCGCGGCCGGATCGAACACCACCCCGGGCAACCCGTAGCTCGGGGCCTCCGCCAGGCGCACGTTGCGTGGGATCACGGTGTCGAACACCTTGTCGCCAAAGTGCGCCTTGAGCTGGTCGCTCACCTGCTGCTGCAGTGTGATGCGGGGGTCGAACATCACGCGCAACAGCCCGATGATGGCCAGGTCCTTGTTCAGGTTGGCATGCACCTGCTTGATGGTATTGACGAGGTCGGTCAGGCCCTCCAGCGCGAAGTACTCGCACTGCATGGGCACGATCACCCCGTGCGCCGCGCACAGACCGTTGAGGGTGAGCATGGACAGGCTGGGCGGGCAATCGATCAGCACGAAATCGTAGGCGTCGCCCACCTCGGCCAGGGCGGTCTTCAGGCGCTTCTCGCGCCGCTCCACCTCCACCAGCTCGACCTCGGCCCCGGCCAGCTCGCGGTTGGCGCCGAGCACGTGGTAGCCGCACTTCTCCGAATACACCGCCGCCTCGGCCACCGAGGCCGACTCCAGCAGCACGTCGTACACCGAGAGCGCCATCTGCCGTTTGTCCACGCCCGAGCCCATGGTCGCGTTGCCCTGGGGGTCCAGGTCCACCATCAGCACCCGCTGGCCCACCTTGGCCAGGCCGGCGGCGAGGTTGACGGTGGTGGTGGTCTTGCCCACCCCACCCTTCTGATTCGCCACACAAAAGATTTTCGCCATGGTGCTGCTTCTTATTTGGAGAGGGCCAGCTTGATGCCAAAGCCGATGAGGAAGACACCCGCCAGCTTCTCCAGCGTGCGACCGATGACGGGGTTGGCGCGCAGGCGCGCGGCCAGGAAGTGGGTCAGCAGCACGGCCACCAGGCCATACAGGAAGGTCAGAACGGCCACGGTGGCCGCCATGGCGCCGAAGGTGACCAGCCCCTGGTGCCGGACCGGATCCACGAACAGCGGGAAGAAGGCCATGTAGAACACGATGGCCTTGGGATTGAGCAGGGTGATGAAGGCAGCCTGCTGGAAGTATTGTCGCGGGCGGATATGAAGCACCGGGGCGTCGCCCGGTTGGGCGGTCAGCATCTTCCAGCCCAGCCACGCCAGGTAGGCCGCGCCCACCCACTGCACCGCACTGAACGCCGCCGGGTAGGCGGCCAGCAAGGCCGCCACGCCGGCCACGGCCAGCCACATCAGCACCTGGTCACCCGCGATCACGCCGAAGGTGGCGGCCAGCCCTCCACGCACCCCACCCTTGCTGGTGGACGTGATCAGCGCCAGGTTCCCCGGCCCGGGAATGAGCAAGAAAAGGACGATGGCGGCCACGAAAGCGCCGTAATCTGCGATGCCGAACATGGAAGAACCCCGAGAAGTGGAGGGTCGAGTTTAAGCGCCCGCCACGCGCTCGCTGTGATGTTCAGGCAACAGCGGCAGGGCCGGGGCGCATCCAGACAATGCAGCGCTCGGCGTCCAGCCCGGGCACCTGCAACTGTTCCACGTGAAACACATCCACGCCGGGGGTGGCCAGGCTCAGGGCTTCGAGCTCATCCGCCGGGTGCTTGCCCTTCATGGCCATCCAGAGCCCCCCTTCGACCAGGGCGCCCCGCGACCAGTTGGTGAAATCGACCAGCGAGGCAAAGGCACGCGAACACACCACGTCGTAGCCCTGGCCCGAGAGCGCATTGAGGCGCTCCACCCGCGCGTGCAGACCCCGCAGGTTGGGCAGCTTGAGGGTGGCCGCCGCCTGCTGGATGAAGGCGGCCTTCTTGGCCACCGTGTCCACACAGGTCACCTCAATCTGCGGGCAGGCGATGGCAATGACCACACCCGGCAGGCCGCCGCCCGACCCCACGTCCAGCAGCTGAAGCGCCCTGCCCTGCGTCTGCCGTTGCAGCGGGCCGATGGCCGCCAGGCTGTCGAGCAGGTGGTGCGTCATCATCTCGGCCGGGTCGCGCACCGCCGTGAGGTTGTAGACCTTGTTCCACTTCTGGAGCAGGCCCAGGTAGTCCAGCAGCAGGTCGACCTGGCGCGCATCCAGGTCGAGGCGAAGCGTCTGCAGGCCAGCCTGCAAGGTGGTGCGCAAGTCGCTCATGCCGCTGCGTCGGCCGAAGAGGTGTTGGCGGGCAGCGTGGCAAAGCCCTTGAAGCCGCCCTTTTTCAGGTGGATCAGCAGCAGCGAGATGCTGGCCGGCGTGATGCCCGAGATGCGGGATGCCTGGCCCAGGGTTTCGGGCCGGTGCTTGGCCAACTTCTGCCGCGCCTCGAACGACAGCGCCGTCACCTGCAGGTAGTCCAGGTCGGCCGGCAGACGCAGGCCCTCGTAGTGGGCAGCCCGCTCCACCTCGTTCTTCTGGCGGTCGATGTAGCCCGAGTACTTGGCCGCGATCTCCAGCTGCTCCACCACCGGCTCCAGCAACTCGGCCAGTGTTTCACGTGAAACCTCGGCCGCCGCGTACTTGCCGCCATCCATGCCCACGAGGTCCGTGTAGGCCACACCGGGCCGGCGCAGCAGGTCAAACAGGTTGTGCTCGTGCTCGATGGCCTTGCCCAGCACCCGCTCGCTCTCCTCGGCCGGCAGGTTGCGTGGGTTCACCCAGGTGGTCTTCAGGCGCTCTGTTTCACGTGAAACCGCGTCGCGCTTGCGGCAGAAGGCGTCCCACTGCGCGTCGCCCACCAGGCCCAGGCGGCGGCCGGCTTCGGTCAGGCGCATGTCGGCGTTGTCCTCGCGCAGCTGCAGGCGGAACTCGGCGCGGCTCGTGAACATGCGGTAGGGCTCGGTCACGCCCTGCGTCACCAGATCGTCCACCAGCACGCCCAGGTAAGCCTCGTCGCGCCGCGGCAGCCAGGCCGCTTCGCCCCGGCATTGCAGCGCGGCGTTGAGCCCGGCGAACAGGCCCTGTGCCGCGGCCTCCTCGTAGCCCGTGGTGCCGTTGATCTGGCCGGCGAAAAACAGGCCCTGGATCTGCTTGGTCTCGAAGCTGTTTTTGAGCGAGCGAGGGTCGAAGTAGTCGTACTCGATGGCGTAGCCCGGGCGCAGAATGTGCGCGTTCTCCAGCCCCGGCATGCTGCGCACCAGCGCGTACTGGATGTCGAAGGGCAGACTGGTCGAGATGCCGTTGGGGTAGACCTCGTGCGTGGTCAGGCCCTCGGGCTCCAGGAAAATCTGGTGGCTGTCCTTGTCCGCGAAGCGGTTGATCTTGTCTTCCACGCTCGGGCAGTAGCGCGGGCCCACGCCCTCGATCTTCCCGGTGAACATGGGGCTGCGGTCGAAGCCCGAGCGGATGATGTCGTGCGTGCGCTCGTTGGTGTGCGTGATCCAGCACGGCACCTGCTGCGGGTGCATCGCCGTGCTGCCCATGAAGCTGAACACCGGCACCGGGCGGTCCGCGTTCATGCCGCCGGGCACGCCGTCGCCAGGCTGCTCGGTGCACTTGGTGTAGTCGATGCTGCGGCCGTCCAGGCGCGGCGGCGTGCCGGTCTTCAGGCGGCCTTGGGGCAGTTGCAACTCTTTCAGGCGGGCCGAGAGCGACACCGCCGGTGGGTCGCCCGCCCGGCCAGCCGCGTAGTTGTTCAGGCCAACATGGATCTTGCCGTCCAGAAAGGTGCCCGCCGTCAACACCACCGTGCGGCCCCGGAAGCGGATGCCCACTTGCGTCACCGCCCCCACCACCCGGTCACCCTCGACCATGAGGTCATCCACCGCCTGCTGGAACAGCCAGAGGTTGGGCTGGTTTTCCAACGTGCGGCGGATCGCGGCCTTGTAGAGCACCCGATCGGCCTGGGCCCGGGTGGCGCGCACGGCCGGGCCTTTGGAACTGTTGAGAATGCGGAACTGGATGCCGCCCTCGTCGGTGGCCAGCGCCATCGCGCCGCCCAATGCATCCACCTCTTTCACCAGATGCCCCTTGCCGATGCCGCCGATCGACGGGTTGCAGCTCATCTGGCCCAGGGTCTCGATGTTGTGCGTGAGCAGCAGCGTGGCGCAGCCCATGCGCGCGGCGGCCAGCGCGGCTTCGGTGCCGGCGTGCCCGCCGCCAACGACGATCACATCAAATTCCTGTGGGTACAACATGGTGCTTCTTCCGGAGAAATGCAGGCCCGGTGCGCCCGGGCAACCTGCGATTGTCCCACCGTTGAGGATTTCCTGCCCCCGCCACCCTCGCCCAGAACGCAGGAATGCTGCGCGGTGCCGGTGCCAGAATCCGGGCCATGAGCACCCTCCCTCCCCTCCTCGTCTTCGCGGGCAGCACCCGCGCCCAGTCCCACAACCGCCGCCTGGCGCAAGTCGCCGCCGACATCGCGCGCGCGGCCGGCGCGCCGGTCACCCACATCGAGCTGGCCGACTTCGACCTGCCGATCTACAACGCCGACCTGGAGGCGCGCGGCACGCCCGCCGCCGCGATCCGCCTCAAGGAACTCTTCCACGCCCACCCAGCCTGGGTGATCTGCTCGCCCGAGTACAACGGCAGCTACACCGGCCTGCTCAAGAACACCATCGACTGGGTCTCCAGCCCCGTCAAGGCCGACCCCGCGTGGAGCGACGGCCTCACGCCCTTTGCGGGCAAGGTTGTGGGCCTGCTGAGCGCGTCTCCGGGCGGCCTGGGTGGGCTCAGAAGCTTGTCCCACCTCAGTCCGTTGCTATTGAATCTGCAGTGCTGGTTGACCCCGAAGCAGTTTGCGCTGGCGCGCGCGGGCGAGGCGTTTGACGCGAATGGGCAGCTGGACGGACCAGCCCGCCAAGGCGTGCAGGCGGTGGTCGACCAGGCCATCTGGGCAGCGCAGCGCCTGGCGACCTGAACGGAGGACACCTGCGCGGTCAACGGGGCATTCAACGCCCGCGTTTGCGCCCAAGGAAGTGGTCGCCCTCACTGCGGTCAGCCGTGCCCCTGGCCAAGCCCTGCGCATCCTGAGGCCAGACCACGCCCAGCCGCGCCATCAGCACCTCGGCGTGTTGAAGACAGTGGCAGGCCCGCGCCACCGGCAGCAAAGTGAGCAGCACGCCGGCGATGTGCACCAACACGCTGTTGAAGTACGGCGCATTGCGCGTGCTGTGCACTCGGTCCACCAGCCCGATCGCACGGTGCAGCGCGAGCCCTTCCATGTCGGCGGCCCTGGCGGTCGACACCAGACGCCGCGGTTGCGCGATGGGATCACCTTGCGGGTCCCCCGCATCAACGACCGCCAACATGCCGTCCAACTGCCCGCGCCCCGGTGAGGGGTGAGGGCACGTCTTCGCGCCGGCGCAGAAAGTTCAACCTCGGTGCGAACGCCGTCAGCGTCGTCAAGACATGGGGACGCATCCGCCGGATGACGTGACCTCTGAGTTGCGCCATGCAACGGTCCACGCCCTCCTGGTCCGCCGTGTTCAGCCTGTCCTGCACGGCCTCCAACACCTGGGTCAGCGGCGTCAATGGCGGAAAAGACGCCTCGAGAATGCGGCACTGGATGGCGATGCCTCTCACAGCGTCACCCGCGTTCACCCGCTCCTTGGCCACAAGCCTGGGCAGCTGCGACACGGACTCCCTCCAAAAAGGGGGCGTGGAATTCACGGCCAGCTCCTTTCGAAAAGGAGCTCAGTGACCCGAGCGAGCCCAGGGGTTCGACTCAGCGCGTGCGCCGCAAAATCTCGTCGGCCAGCTTCTGGTACTCGCCGTTGAAGTGGTGATCGCCCGGCAGCGGCACCGGCGTCACCTGCGTGGCGGGCACGCGCGGGCAAATGGTGTCGCGGTCGTTGGTGCCGTAGACGCACAGCGTGTCGGCCGCCGCGAGCTTCTGCAATTCGGGCTTGAGCGGCAGGCCACCGCTGTCGCGCTTGACCCAGTTGCTCAGGCGGAATTCAAACGACGCCTTCTCGCCCGGTCCGATCAGCACCGTGTGCGCCACCAGCCCGCGCGAACTCGCCGGCAGGCGCGACACCGCGAACGGGAGCACGTCCGCCCCTTGCGAATAGCCGATCAGCAGCGCCCGGCTCTTCTTCCATTGCACGGCGAAGCTGCGCAGCACACGGTCCAGATCCTTGGCCAGGCCCTCGGGCGTGCGCGCCGTCCAGAAGTAGCGCAGCGAGTCCAGCCCCACCACCGGCACGCCCGCCGCAGCGAACTTCGCGGCCAGGTCCTTGTCGATGCCGGCCCAGCCGCCGTCGCCCGAGAGCAGCACGGCAAAGGTGTCGGAGGTGCCGCTGGAGGGCACAGGCACCAGGGGCAGGTCGGCCACACCCGTGTCCGGCGCGAGCGTCGCCACGGCGGGCGCGCGGCTGAGCTGCCGCTGCGCCTCCAGCAGCGCCGGCGTGGCATCCGCACCCACCACGTTCACCAGCTGGGCACCCCGCACCTGCGCCACAAAATCCTGTGCCGTCGCCAGCGTGCAGGCTTTGTCTTCACCGTCCCGCAGCACCGTCCAGGGCGCGTGCAGCTGCGGCGACGGCAGCAGCGTCAGTGCCGCCTTGTCGGCCCGGCGCGTGAAGTGCACGCCCTCGCCCTTGCACAGCGGCCGCTTCACCGCCAGCGTCGGGCAAAAACCCATCGAAACCGCACCGCCGAAGGTCTGGTCCGGCGCCTGCGCGAGCATCGCGTAGGCCAGCGTGCCGCCCTGCCCCTCGCCCACCAGCAGCGGCGGGAAATAGGCCGGCAGGCGCGCGTAGCCCTGCAGGAAGTGCGAAAGGTTTTCCAGGTCGCCGTCGGGCAGCAGGCAGTCGCCGCCGTCCTTGGTGAGCGCGGCCAGCAGGCGCGGCGTGTGGATGCCGGCCACCAGCGCGCCCTGCGCGGCCAGGGCCTGCGCTTGGGCGGCCAGCGCGGGCGTCCAGCCGCCCTCGCCCGAGAGGAACAGCACGAAGGACTTCGCCTCGCCGGGCGGCCGGTACAGCGTGAGGTTCTTGAAGCTGCCGTGCGACAAGGTCTCGGCGGAGGAGGCTTTGGCCGGGGCCTGTGCGAGCGCCACCGCGCCCGGCCCTGCGAGGGCCGCCAGCAGGCAGGCCATGAAAATCGAGCTCTTGGTCTTCATTTGGAAATCACCCGGCGCAAACCCCCCGCGATCAGCGCGGCCACGTCGGCAAGGATGAAAAATGGCGCGAACCCGCCCGGCGACGCCAGGTAGCGCGGCTCCCACACCGGATCGAACTTCTCCTTGAACGCCCGCAGGCCCTGGAAGTTGTAGAAGTTCTCGCCGTGGTTGAACAGCAGCCGCCCCAGGCGGTGCCAGTTGGGCGCCAGCGGGTGCTGCGCCATGCCTGAGAGCGGCACCATGCCCAGGTTGAACCGCTGGTAACTCTGCGCCTGGAAATGCAGGATCGTCTGCGCGAACAGGAAATCCATCGCGCTGCGGGGCGCGTCCGGCAACTGGCGCATCAGGTCCACGCTGGCCTCCAGCTTCAGGTCGGTGCGCAGCAGCGTGGCGAAAGCCACGATGCGCTCGCCCTGGCGCACCACCGCCACCGGCTGGCGCAGCACATAGTCGCGCCGGAACGCCCCCAGCGAAAACGCCTTCTCCGCTGTGTTGTGCTCACTCAGCCAGGCGTCCGAGATCGCCTGCAGCTCGGGGTACACCTCCAGCACCCGTTCCGGCACCAGCACCTCGAAGCTCAGGCCATCGCGCTGCGCGCGCGACACCCCATGGCGCAGGTTCGCGCGCGCCTTGCCCTGCAGGCTGAACGTGGGCAGGTCCACCAGCGCGCACTCACCCAGCTTGTGCACGCGCAGGCCCGCGTCCAGGTACACCGGCAGGCCCTCGGGGCGCACCTGGTAAAACGCCGCGCGCCCACCCGATTCGCGCGCCTGCTCCACGAAGCGCCACACCAGCTCGGCCCACTCGCTCACCGGCCCCACCGGGTCGTACAGCGCCACCCACGAGCGACCGCGCCGGCCGAACATGATGAAGGTGCGCTGCGTGTCCGACACCATCAGGCTCTTGTCACCCATCATCACCAGCCCGGCACCCGCCGAGGGCTGGGCGCGCACGATGCGCGCGGCCTGCTCCAGCGCGCCGCTGTCGGGTTTCACCAGCACCGCCTGCGGCCGGCGCAGCAGCTGGCTCAGCGCCACCGCCAGCGTGATCAGGCACACGGCCACCAGGGCGCGCAGCGAACGCGGCGCGTAGCCGTCGAACTCGAACTGCCACCAGACCTGGTTCACGTAGTCCACGTCGCGGTACACGAAAAACAGCAGCGCCGTGACCGCCAGCACCACGGCCGCCACCGCCGCCAGCCAGCCCCAGGTGAAGGCCTGGGAGAACAGCGCCGCGCGCCGGTTGAACTGCTTGCGCGACAAGGCCAGTGCGCTCGCCAGCACCACCAGCAGCACCGCCTCCGACACCGCGATCCCCTTGGGCAGGCACAGCACCAGGCTTACCAGGGCCAGCCCCAGACCGGCCCACCAGGAGGCGTCCAGCCGCAGGAACATGCCGCGCGCCACGAACAGCAGCGCCAGCCCCGCAATGCTGCCCAGGAAGTGCGCCGCCTCCACCACCGGCAGCGGCATGTACCGCGAGAGCAATTCGGTCGCGTCGTCCGTGGCTGGCGTCACGCCCGAGACCAGCAGCACCACGCCCACCACCCAGGTGAAGGCCGACAGCAGCAAGGGCGAGAGGCTCGCCGCGGCCTTCACCACCGGCGTGGCCGCACCGCGCTGCCACTCCGACGCGGCCAGCATCGCGACCGCCAGCGCCAGCGGCACCAGGTGGTAGACCACCCGGAACATCACCAGCGCGGCCGCCAGCTGGTGGGGAGGCACGTGGTGGCCCAGCGCCAGCAGCATCACCGCCTCGAACACGCCCAGGCCCGCCGGCACATGGCTGATCACACCCAGCGCGATCGCCAGCGCAAAGAAACCCACGAAGGCCGGAAACGCGATCGCACCCGCCGGCAGCAGAAACCACAGCGCGGCCGCAGCGGCCACCACATCCGCGGCCGAAATCAGCAACTGCTGCAGCGCCAGCGAAGCGCTTGGCAGGCGCAGCACCACGCCGCGCAGCACCGTCTCGCCACCCCGCTGACAAAACCCGATGAACGCCCCCGCCGCCAGCAACACCGCCACCGCCACCCCGCGCAACAGGCCCGGCGGCGTACCGAACACCGCCTGCACCGTGCCCGCGCCCCACACCAGCGCGCCCGCGCCCACCACCACGATGCCGATGCCGAAACCGAAGGCGTTGAACACGATGGCGCGCGAGACCAGCCCCGCCTCCAGCCCCGCCGCCCCGTACAGCCGCATGCGCACCGCGCCACCGGTCAGCACGCCCAGACCGATGGTGTTGGACAGCGCGTAGGCGATGAACGCCGTCTTGGCCACCACGCGCTGGGGCAGCTGCGCGCCCGCGTAGGCCAGGGCCGTGCGGTCGTAGAAAGTCAGCGCGAAATAGCTGGCCGCCGTGGCCAGCATCGACAGCCCGAGCGCCGTGGCCGGTGTGGCCCGCACCGCGTCCACAATCTCGCCATAGCTCAGCTCCGTCATGAGCTTGTGGCTCGCCTGCACCAGCAGCGTGCCCAGCAGCACGGCCAGCGCCGCATACACCCAAAAGCGCCACTGGCTCAGGCGGGAAACCAGGGTTTCGGGAGTGGCGGTGGTCACAGGCATGAAGGGGATGAACGCGTTCCAGTCACAAGGCAGCGCCACAGGCGCCATGCCAGTGAACCAGTGTAAGCCCCGACGCCAAGGCGACAATCACCGCCATGCGCTCCCCTGACTCCGCCATGGCCTGCCGGCCTGGCTGCGCCGCCTGCTGCACCGCGCCTTCCATCAGCAGCCCCATGCCCGGCCTGCCCCATGGCAAGCCGGCGGGCATGCCCTGCCCGCACCTCGACGCCGCGCTGCGCTGCCGCCTCTTCGGCCTGCCCGAGCGCCCGGCCGTCTGCGGCTCGCTCGCGCCGGCGGCCGACATGTGCGGCGATGGCCGCGAACACGCCATGGCCTGGCTCACGCGGCTGGAGCGCGCCACGCAGCCTGTCTGATGCGCCTGTCCTCGCAGCGACAAGCGCCGCCGGCGCCTCGGGCCTACAGTGGGGCAGACGCATCACCGGAGACCCCACCATGCACATCCCCTCCCTGAAAGAAGTCGTCAGCGCCGAGGAATGGGCCCTGCGCTGCGACCTGGCCGCCTGCTACCGCCTCGTTGCCGCCTACGGCTGGAGCGACCTCGTCTTCACCCACATCAGCGCCAAGCTGCCCGACAGCGTCACCGGGGGCGAACACCAGTTCCTCATCAACCCCTACGGCCTCATGTTCGACGAGATCACCGCCAGCAGCCTGGTCAAGGTCGACATGGCCTGCAACAAGCTGCACGACTCGCCCTTCCCCGTCAACCCGGCCGGCTTCGTGATCCACAGCGCCGTGCACGAAGCGCGGCCCGAGGCCGGTTGCGTGCTGCACACCCACACGCGCGCCGGCGTGGGCGTGAGCGCGCAGAAGGCCGGCATCCTGCCCATCAGCCAGCAGAGCACTTTCGTGCTGGCCTCGCTGGCGTACCACGACTACGAGGGCGTGGCCTTCCGCCCCGAAGAGAAACCGCGCCTGCAGGCCGACCTGGGCACGGCCAACTACCTCGTCCTGCGCAACCACGGCCTGCTCACCGTGGGCCGCACCATCGCCGATGCCTTCCTCGCGATGTACACCTTCGAGAACACCTGCCGCATCCAGATCGACGCGCTGGCCGGCGGCAGTGAACTCACGCAGGTCGACCCGCGCATCCTCGCCGGCATGGCCGACGTGATGCGCATCGCCACCGCCGGCCAGGGCGCACAGCTCGCGTGGCCGGCGCTGCTGCGCAAAGTCGAAAAGCTCGACCCCAGTTACAAGACCTGAAGCTCGCCTATACTGCCTTCTTCGTACATTTGTGCGAACAGGATTGGCGTCCTGCAAGAGTTACTCTGTGAGAGGCTGCAACGCAAACGCGTTGCGGCTTTTCGCTCGTCTGTGCTGCCTGTTTCTATGGTGGTCCAGGCGGGGAGACGCGAGTCTCGCCGGCATTGAGTAACTCTTCCGGTACGCCAACCTGCTTGGGCCACCGCCACCCCACAAGGGAGGCGGTGACATCACCAGCCAAAGCAACAGGAAGGCACATGCAAACAGCTCCCTTCGTGGCCACGCGGCGACCTCGCCTGGCCCTGCTCATCGACGCCGAGAACTTCAGCGCCCGCAAGGCCCTGCGGCTCATGGGCCACGTCGCCGACCGCGGCGACGCCATCATCCGCCGCGCTTACGCCGACTGGACCAGCCCCCGGCAACTGGCCTGGCGCAAGATGCTGCACGTGCTGGCCATCCGCCCCATGCAGCAGTTCCACTACGCCCACCAGAAGAACGCCTCGGACGCCGCGCTCATCATGGATGCCATGGAACTCAAGACACAGAGCCCCCGGCTGGACGGCATCTGCATCGCCTCGTGCGACAGCGACTTCACCGGCATCGCCGGGCGGCTCCGCGAAGCCGGCATCGCGGTCTACGGCTTTGGCCAACGCGATGCGTCACCGGCCTTCGTATCCGCTTGCAACCACTTCGTGTTTCTGTAGGGCAGCGCGTTCAGGCGGAAGCGACGAAGGCGGCCATGCCCTCCAGCACCGTGCGCAGGCGCATCAGTTCACGCGAGCCATCCAGCCGTTTTGACCACGCCGCCATGCGCGAGACGCGCTGCAGGCGCGGCAGCAGGTGGGCGATGAAGGCGCGCAGCGCCGGCCCACCCGTGCCGCCCTGCTCGTACGCCCGCAGCACGGCCAGCACCGCGCCCGGCCCCAGCGGTTGCAGGTAGCGCGCCAGCGAGAGCAGCATCTGCAGCACGTCGTAGACCTGCACCGTCTCCAGCGCCATGCCCGGGCGCAGGCGCTCCTCGAAGTCCAGCCGCGCAAAGCGCTGTCCGTCCCAGGTGGTGTTGCGCAGCTGGGCGCCACCGTGCCAGTGGCCCCGCGCGTGGAAGGCCGCGAGGTCGGCGCTGGCCGCGCCCATCAGCGGCAGGCGCTCGGCCTCGGGCAGGCGGTGCAGCTGCAAGTCCACCGTCTCGCCAATGTCGCCGGTGGTGAGCGCAAAGCCGTCGAAAGCCAGCACCGGGGGCACGTGCTCGCCGGCCGCCGCGAGGGCCACGAGGCGCTCGTGCTCGTAGGCGAGCAGCGCCCGGGCGTCGGTCTGGCGCACCGCGCGCCAGGGCACGGGCACGTCCACGAAATGCGCGAACACCCAGATGCCCAGCGACTTGGACCAGCTGCGCAGCGGCCGGTCAGCGGTCTTGGTCCAGGTCTTGGCGGGGGGGGTGGTCGGTTCGGGCAGGCTCACAAGGGCGCGATTATCCCGAAACCGGTCGCGCCGGCTAGGGCGCGTCGGCGTAGCGCTGCCGTTCCCAGTCGGTCACCTGCTGGCTCCAGGCGGCCCATTCGTCGTGCTTGAGCGCCAGGAACTCGGCGCAGAAGGCCGGGCCCACGGCCTCGCGCAGGGCCGCGTCTGCCGCCAGGGCATCGAGCGCGGCCAGCAGGTCGCGCGGTAGGCGCTGGGGCAACGGGTTACCCACGGCGTGGCGCTCGTACAGGTCGTCCTCGCAGGGTGCCACCGGTGGCAGCGCCCGATCGATGCCCGAGAGGCCTGCAGCCAGCGTGGCGGCGATGGCCACATAGACGTTGCACGCCGGGTCGGGCAGGCGCCATTCCATGCGCCCGGCCACACCGCGCACGAGGCAGGTGCGGTTGTTGTCGCCCAGCGCCTTCCACACCGGCGACCAGGTGGTGCCCGAGGCACTGCGGCTCGCCGCCAGGCGTTTGTAGCTGTTGACGGTGGGTGCGCAGAGCGCGGCCAGCGCATCGGCGTGGTGCAGCAGGCCGGCGGCAAAGCGCTGCCCGGTCTCGCTCAGGCCGAGCGTGCCGGCCGGGTCGGCCATCACGGGCCGGCCTTGCGCGTCGGTCAGGCTCAGGTGGAAATGCAAGCCGCTGCCAGGGGCGTGCGCCAGCGGCTTGGGCATGGTGGAAAACACCGCGCCATGCTGGCGCGCCACGGCTTGCGCGGCGAGCTTGAAGAGCTGGTAGCGGTCGGCGGCGGCGAGCGCGTCGTCGTGCCGGTAGTTGATCTCGTATTGCCCGCTGGCGTCTTCGTGGTCGATCTGCTCGAGCTGGAAGCCCAGGGCGTCCAGCGTCTGGCGCATGTCGTTCAGAAAGCCGAAGTTGCGGCCGATGGCCTGCAGGTCGTAGGAGGGCTTGGCGAGCCTGTCCTCGCCGTCGGCCACGCGCCACTGGCCCTGTGCGTCGCGGTTCAGCAGAAAGAACTCGGGCTCGATGCCGACCCACAGCGTCCAGCCCCGCTCGGCCTGGAGGCGCGCGACCTGGCGCTGCAACACCTGGCGCGGGCAGGTGTCCAGCGGCGCGCCGCCGGCAAAGCCATCGCACACCGCGTGCGCCACACCGGGCATGAAGGGCAAGGGCCGCAGGCTTTCAGGCCGCACGCGGCCCATGTACTCGCTGCGCGCGCCCATGCGCGGCAGGCCGGTGCCGGCGATGCTGGGGCCGGAGAAACCGGCGCCCTGCTCCACCGCCTGCGCCAGGCGCTCCAGCGGCACGAGCTTGCCCTTGGGCGCGCCCAGGAGGTCGGTGAAGGTGGCGAGCACCGAGTGGATGCCCTGCGCGCGCAGGACCGCCACGCGCTCGTCCAGCGTGGCCGCCTGGCTCAAGCGAGCACCTCGGCGAGCGCGGCATCGAACGCGGCCAGGCCCTCGGCGAACACGCTGTCTTCGATGGTGAGCGGAAACAGGAAGCGGATCACGTTGCCGTACACGCCGCAGGTGAGCAGCAGCAGGCCGCGCTTCAAGGCCGCCATCTGCACTTTCTTCGTGGTGTCGGCGTCGGGCGCGCCGGTGGCCGGGTCGATGAATTCGCAGGCCACCATGGCGCCCAGGCCGCGCACGTCGCCCATGCGCGTGGGGTGGGCCTGGCGCTGCGCGAGCAGGTGGTCCATGAGCTGGTCGCCGAGTTTGCGCGCGCGCGCGGGCAGCTGCTCCTCTTCCATCACGTCCAGCACGGCGAGCGAGGCCGCGATGGCCAGCGGGTTGCCCGCATAGGTGCCGCCCAGGCCGCCGGGTGCCGGGCCGTCCATGACGGCGGCCTTGCCGCTGACGGCCGAGAGCGTGGTGCCGCCAGCCATGCTCTTGGCCATGGTCATGAGGTCGGGGCTCACACCGAAATGCTCCATGGCGAACATCCTGCCGGTGCGCGCAAAGCCGGTCTGCACCTCGTCGGCCACCAGCAGGATGCCGTGCTGGTCGCACAGCGCGCGCAGCCACTGCACGGCCTCTTTCTGGATCACGTTGAACCCGCCCTCGCCCTGCACCGGCTCGAACACAATGGCCGCCACGCGCGAGGGCTCGATGTCGCACTTGAAGAGCTGCTCCATGGCGTGCTGTGTGTCGGCGAGCGAGGCGCCCTGGGCCGGGAATGGCACGTGGTAGATCTCGGGCGGGAACGGGCCGAAGCCGGCCTTGTAGGGCTGGACCTTGCCGGTGAGTGCCACCGAGAACATGCTGCGGCCATGGAACGCGCCGCCAAAGGCGATGACGCCGCTGCGCCCGGTGGCCGAGCGCGCGATCTTCATCGCGTTCTCGATCGCCTCGGCGCCGGTGGAGAAGAAGGCGGTCTTCACCGGCCCGTCGATCGGCACCAGCGCGTTGATGCGCTCGGCCAGTGCCACGTATTCGGTGTAGGGCACGACCTGGTAGCAGCTGTGCGTGAAGCGCTGCAGCTGTGCGGCGATGGCGGCCTGCACCTTGGGATGCACATGGCCGGTGTTGAGCACCGCGATGCCGCCGGCGAAATCGATGAAGCGGCGGCCCTCGATGTCCCAGAACTCGGCGTTCTTGGCCTTCTGAATGAAGAAATCGCCGAACACGCCCACGCCGCGCGGCGTGGCGGCCTGGCGGCGCGCGTGCCAGCTGGCGTTGGTGTGCGGGGCGTTCAGGTTCTCGGCTTTCTGCGGTGCGTTCATGTCGGGTCTCCTCAGAGGGGGCTGTCGATCCGGATCCAGGTCGTCTTGGTTTCGGTGTACTTGTCGAAAGCGTGCAGCGACTTGTCGCGGCCCACGCCGCTTTGCTTGAAGCCGCCGAAGGGCACGGTGATGTCGTCCTCGTCGTACTGGTTCACGTGCACCGTGCCTGCGCGCAGCGCGCGGGCCACGCCGTGCGCCTTGTTGATGTCGCGCGTCCACACCGCCGCCTGCAGGCCGTAGATGTTGCTGTTGGCCTGCCTGACCACGTCGGCCGCGTCGGTGAACGACAGCACCGAGAGCACCGGGCCGAAGATTTCCTCGCGCGCGATGGTCATGGTGTTGGTCACGCCGTCGAAGATGGTGGGCTGCACGTACAGCCCGCCCTTCACCGGCTCCACCGCCGCGCCCCCCGCGATCAGCTTGGCGCCCTCCTGCTGGCCGCTGTCGATGTAGCGCAGCACGGTGTCGAGCTGCGTGCGGTCCACGATGGCGCCCATCACGGTGCTTTTCTCCAGCGGGTTGCCCGGCTGGTACTGCGGCACCAGCTTGAGCGCCTTCTCCAGGAAGGCCTCCTTGATGGAGGCCTCGACAAACAGGCGCGAGGGCGCGTTGCAACTCTCGCCCTGGTTGAAGAAGATGCTGCCCACAGCGGCCTCCACCGCCTTGTCGAGATCGGGGCAATCGGCGAACACGATGTTGGGCGACTTGCCGCCCAGCTCGGTCCAGGCGCGCTTCAAGTTGCTCTGCCCGGCCATCACATGGATCTGCTTGCCCACGCGCGTGCTGCCGGTGAAAGCGATGCAATCCACGTCCATGTGCAACGCCAGGGGGCTGCCGGCCTCGGCGCCGTAGCCTGGCACCACGTTGAACACCCCGGGCGGGATGCCGGCGGCCAGCGCCAGCTCGGCCAGGCGCAGCGCGGTCAGGGGCGATTTTTCGCTCGGCTTGAGCACCACCGAATTGCCCGCCGCGAGCGCGGGCGCGATCTTCCAGGCCGCCATGATCATGGGGTAGTTCCAGGGCACGATCACGCCCACCACGCCCACCGGCTCGCGCGTGATCAGCGCCAGCGCCGTGCTGGCCGTGGGCGCGATCTCGTCGTACACCTTGTCCACCGCCTCGCCGTACCAGCGGATGCAGTTGGCCGCGCTGTTCACGTCCACGCTGCGCGCGTACTTCACCGGCTTGCCCATGTCCAGGGTTTCGGTCAGCGCCAGTTCGTCGGCGTGGGCGATGAGCTGTTCGGCGAACTTGATCATCACGCGCTTGCGCTGCGCGGGCGCCATGCCGCTCCAGCGGCGGTCCTCGAAGGCCGCGCGGGCGGCGGCCACGGCGGCGTCGATGTCGGCCTCGCCGCAGCGCGCCACGGCGGTGAGCAGGCGGCCGTCCACGGGGGAGAGGCAGTCAAAGGTCTGGCCATCGCGCGCGGCGATGCGCTCGCCGTTGATGAAGGCGCGGCCGTCGAAAGAAAGGTCGGTCATGGGGTGGGTTCCGGAGTCACAGAGCCAAAGATTGGCCCCATGCTACGCCCGAAACGCGGCGGATTGCGTATCCACTTTCCCGAAGCGGCAACGATCCACCCCCCTCGGGCAAGGCAGGAACACCGAGCAACGGCAGGAGGCCCGGTGCCCGCCCGATCAGCTCTTGAGCGCCGCCGCGATCTCCCGCTCGCGCCGCCGCGTGGAGCGCGCCACCCAGATCGCGTAGCTCACGATCACGAGGGTCACCGTCACGATCAGCAGCGTGGCCGCGGCGTAGATGGTCGGGTTGATGCCGCGCCGCGCGTAGCCGAAGATCACCTGCGGCAGCGTGTTCACGCCGGGGCCGGAGAGGAATTCGGAGATCACCACGTCGTCGAACGAGAGCGTGAAGGCCAGCAGGAAGGCCGCGAGCAGGGCCTGGAAGATGTTGGGCAGCGTGATGAGGAAGAACACCTGGTGCGGCCTGGCGCCCAGGTCCATGGCGGCGTCCTCGATCGAGCGGTCCATCTCCAGCAGGCGCGACTGGATCACCACCACCCCGTAGGCCATGCCCAGCAGCGTGTGGCCCAGGATGATGGTGAGCATGCCGCGCTGGGGCCAGCCAAACAGGTTCTGCGCGCCCACGGCCAGCAGCAGCAGCGACAGGCCGATGATCACCTCGGGCATCACCAGGGGCGCATTCACCATGCCGCTGAAGATGGTGCGGCCCAGGAAGCGCCGGTAGCGCACCAGCACGAAGGCCGCGAAGGTGGCCAGCACGGCCGAGAGCAGGCCGGTGATGGCCGCCACCTTGAGCGAGAGCCAGAAGCCCTCGACGATCTTGGTGTCGCGCGTGAGCGCCTCGTACCAGCGCAGCGAGAAGCCGGTGAAGCGCGCGTCCTGGCGGGTGCTGTTGAACGAGAACACGATCATGAACACCAGCGGCAGGTAGAGGAACGCGTAGACCAGCGTGAGCCAGAACTTGCCAAAGTGCTTTTCAAGGACTTGTTTCATGGTCCGGCCTCCTTCAGCGCTTCTCGGCGGAATCGGCACTGTAGTGGTAGTACAGCGCCAGCGGGATCACGATCAACGCGATCATCACCACGGCCAGCGCGGTCGCGCGTGGCCAGTCGTTGGCGGTGAACATCTCGTCCCACACCACGCGCCCGATCATGAGGTTCTCCGGGCCGCCCAGCAGCGAGGGAATCACGAACTCACCCACGCAGGGGATGAACACCAGCATGAAGCCGGCGATGATGCCGGCCTTGGACAGCGGCACCGTGATCAGCCAGAAGGCCTTGAACGGCGAGGTGCCGAGGTCGTAGGCGGCCTCCAGCAGGCGGAAGTCCATCTTCACCAGGTTGGCGTAGAGCGGCAGGATCATGAACGGCAGGTACACGTAGGTCATGCCGATCAGCATGGACACGTTGGTGTACAGCATGGGAATGGGCTCGCTGGTCAGGCCGATCGACATCAGCAGCCGGTTGAGCACGCCCTGGTCGGCCAGGATGCCTTTCCACGCATAGACGCGCAGCAAAAACGAGGTCCAGAACGGCAGCATCACCATCAGCAGCAGCGCCGGGCGCACGCTGGCGGGCGAGCGCGCGATGAAATAGGCGAAGGGGTAGCCGATGACCAGGCACAGAATCGCGGTGCACAGCGCGTACCAGATCGACCGCAGGTAGGCGTCGATGTAGAGCGTGCGAAACAGCGGTGCGCCCTCTTCCGTGCGGAAGATGGCGAGGTAGTTCTCGTACTTCAGGCTCAAGATGCCGCTCACGGGGTCCCAGATGGGCTTGAACGGGCTGATGTCGCCGCCCATGTCCACGAAGCTGATGTACAGCAGGATCAGGAAGGGCAGGAAGAAGAACAGGATCAGCCAGCCATAGGGCACGCCGATCACGAAGCGCTTGCCGGGGACGGGGATGTTCGTGGCCATGGTCAGTCCCTCAGCACCACGCCGGCGCGGTCGTCCCACCAGAAGTACACGTCGTCTTCCCAGGTGATGTCGGAGAGGTCGTGGCGCGAGGTGTTGGCCTCGGTCACCTTGACCTTGGTGCCATCGGTGGCGAGCACGATGTAGGTGTTGTAGGAGCCGAAGTAGGCGATTTCCTTGACCTTGCCGGTGAAGAGGTTGGGCCCGGCGCCTTCGGGACGGCGCTTGCCGATCTCGATCTTCTCGGGCCGCACCGCGATGGCCACCGGCATGTTGAGCGTCCCGCTCACGCCGTGGCCGACCTGGATCTCGCCGATGCCGGTGGTGGCCGCGCAGCGGTCGGCCTCGTCCACGCTGAGCCGGCCTTCGAACAGGTTGACGTTGCCGATGAAGTCGGCCACGAAACGGTTGCTCGGGTGTTCGTAGATTTCTTCGGGTGTGCCGACCTGCAGCACACGGCCCTTGCTCATGATGGCGATGCGGCTGGCCATGGTCATGGCCTCTTCCTGGTCGTGCGTGACCATCACCACCGTCACGCCCACCTTCTCGATGATGTTGACCAGCTCGAACTGCGTCTGCTCGCGCAGCTTCTTGTCCAGCGCGCCCAGCGGCTCGTCGAGCAGCAGCAGCTTGGGCCGCTTGGCCAGGCTGCGCGCCAGCGCCACGCGCTGCTGCTGGCCGCCCGAGAGCTGGTGCGGCTTGCGCTTGGCGTAGGGCGTGAGCTGCACCAGGGCGAGCATCTCGTCGGTGCGCTGCTGCACCTCGGCTCTGGGCAGGCCCTCGCGCTTGAGGCCAAAGGCCACGTTCTCCCAGATGTCCAGGTGCGGGAACAGCGCGTAGGACTGGAACATCATGTTGACCGGGCGGTCGTAGGGCGGCATGGCCGCCACGTCCTGGCCGCCGAGCAGGATGCGCCCGGAGGTGGGCTTCTCGAAGCCCGCGAGCATGCGCAGCAGGGTGGACTTGCCGCAGCCCGAACTGCCCAGCAGCGCGAAGATCTCGCCCTTGCCGATCGATAGCGACACCTCGTCGACCGCGACCGCTTCGTCAAAGCGTTTGACCAGTTTCTCGGTCACCAGAAAACCCGTTGTGTCTGCCATGTGAATGTCCGTTTCTTCTTCGCTGGACCAACAAAAAAAGAGCCGCTCAACCGGTGAGGATGAGCGGCCCTTCTACCTGAGTAAGGGAACGGTGGTGCTTACTTGCCGCGTTTGAAGGCGTTGTAGGTTTCGTTGACGACGCCGGAGACATCGTTGGAGAAACCGCCGGTGGGGATCAGGCGCGCGGTGTCTTCCGGACCCAGGAAGATGGTCTTGTTGCCCTTGACCTCGTCCTTGATGTCGGCCAGCGCGGCCTTGTTGCCGGTGGGGTAGTTCAGCTCGTTGGCCATGGCGGCGGCGTTGGCCGCGCGCAGGTAGAAGTCCATGAAGACGTGCGCGTTGTTCACGTGCTTGGCGTCCTTGGGGATGGCCATGGTGTCGATGAAGACCAGGCCACCGCCGGTGGGCAGCAGGGGCACGATCTCGTCCTTGCCACCGGTTTCCTTCACGCGGCCCGCAGCGATGTTGATGTCGCCCGACCAGCCGATGAAGGCGCAGGCCTTGCCGCCGGCGATGTCGTCGATCATGGTGCTGGAGAACAGGCGCACGTCCTTGCGCACCTTCTTGAGCATCTCACCGGCGAGCTTGAAGTCTTCCGGGTTCTCGCTGTAGGCCGGCTTGCCGACATAGTGCAGCGCCACCGGCAGGATCTCGCTGGGCGAATCCAGGTAGGCAATGCCGCAGGACTTGAGCTTGCTGGAGTACTCGGGCTTGAAGACCAGGTCCCAGGCGTTCTCGGGCATGGGCATGCCGCCCAGCGCCTTCTCGACCTTCTGCTTGTTGATGCCCACGGTGGTGAAGCCCCAGGCCCAGGGCACCAGGAACTTGTTGTCCGGGTCCACGCCAGCGATCTTGGCCATGAAGTCGGTGTCGAGGTTGCCGTAGTTCTTCAGCTTGCTCTTGTCGATCGGCTGGTACAGGCCGCCGTCGATCTGCTTCTTGGCGAAACCGGCGGTGGGGATCACGATGTCGTAACCCGAATTGCCGGCCACCAGCTTGGCGTGCAGCGCCTCGTTGTTCTCGAAGGTGTCGTAGTTCACCTTGACGCCATATTCCTTCTCGAAGTCGGCGATCAGGCTCTCGGTGATGTAGTCGGGCCAGTTGTAGACGTTGAGAACCTTCTCATCGTCCAGCACCGGGCCGGCCGGCGCAGCGGGGGCGGCGGCCACCGGCGCGGGCGCCGCAGGAGCGGCCACGGGCTCCTCTTTCTTGCCACAGGCGGCCAGCAGAATCGCCGACATCGCCAGAACCAGGACTTGCTTTTTCATGGTGTTGCTCACTCCAAGGAGGTAATTGACCGAAAGAACTCAACCGGGTGGGGCTGCAAAGTGCCTGAAAGCGCTAGCAATTTCCAGACCCGACACCGAACGGCGCCACCAGGCGGAGGCTGGCGGAATATCCGGAAAACATTCTAGGGCCTGTCAAGCCAGCAGGCCCTCGGCGCGCAACTCTTCCAGCGTCGCGTCCAGGCAGCGGTGGATAAGGTCCATCATCTCGTCGACCTGGGCGCGCGTCATCACCAGCGGCGGCGCGATGATCATGCGGTCGCCCACGGCGCGCATGATGAGGCCGTTGCGGAAGCAGTGCGCCCGGCAGCGCATGCCCACGCCCAGCGCCTCGTCGAACATCTGCTTCTTGCCCTTGTCTTTCACCAATACCAGGCCGGCGACAAAACCGCAGGTCTGGGCCGCGCCCACCAGCGGGTGGTCTTCCAGCGCCTCGAAGCGCTCGGCCAGGTAGGGGCCGGTGTCGTCGCGCACGCGCTCGACCAGTTTTTCGCGCTCCATGAGCTCGATGTTGGCCAGTGCCACCGCGCAGGCCACGGGATGGCCGCTGTAGGTGTAGCCGTGGTTGAACTCGCCGCCCTTGTCGATCAGCACCTTGGCCACGCGGTCACCCACCATCACGCCGCCCAGCGGGATGTAGCCGCTGGTCACGCCCTTGGCAAAGGTGATCAGGTCGGGCCGGTAGCCGAATTTCTCGTAGGCGAACCAGTGGCCCAGCCGGCCAAAGGCGCAGATCACTTCGTCGGAAATCAGCAGGATGCCGTGCTTGTCCACGATGCGCTGGATCTCGGGCCAGTAGGTGGAAGGCGGGATGATCACGCCGCCCGCGCCCTGCACCGGCTCGGCGATGAAGGCCGCCACCTTGTCGGCGCCGATGGAGAGGATCTTCTCTTCCAGCCAGCGCGCCGCGCGCAGGCCGAAGTCGGCCTCGGTCTCGCCGGGGTTGGCGTTCTCGAAGAAGTGCGGCTGCTCGATGTGCACGATGTCGGGGATCGGCAGGTCCCCCTGGGCGTGCATGCCGCTCATGCCGCCGAGCGAGGCGCCGGCCATGGTGCTGCCGTGGTACGCGTTATGGCGGCTGATGATCACCTTGCGCTGCGGCTGGCCCAGCAGGTCCCAGTAGCGGCGCACCATGCGCACGTTGGTGTCGTTGCTCTCGCTGCCGCTGCTGGAGAAGAAGACGTGCTCGAACTTGCGGCCCCGCACCTCGGGGGCGAGCTGCGCCAGCTTGGCCGCCAGCTGCACCGCCGGCACGTTGGTGGTCTGGAAGAAGCTGTTGTAGAAGGGCAGCGTCATCATCTGCTGGTAGGCGGCGTCGGCCAGCTCCTTGCGGCCGTAGCCGGCGTTGACGCACCACAGCCCGCTCATGGCGTCGAGGATCTTCGCGCCCTCGGAGTCCCAGATGTAGATGTTGTCGGCGCGCGTGATCACGCGCGAGCCGCGCGTGGCCAGATCGCCGTGGTCGGTGAAGGGGTGGATGAAGTGCGCGCTGTCCAGCGCCTGAAGGGCCTTGGTGTCCAGCTGCTCGGCGCGGCGGACCAGGGCGGGCGGGGCGATGAGGGTCGAGGTGTTCATGCGGATCTCTTCTTTCAAACTCAGACGTGCAGCAACAGGTGTTCACGTTCCCAAGGCGAAATCACCTTCATGAACTCGTCGAACTCCAGCTCCTTGATCTCGGTGTAGATGGTGATGAACTCCTTGCCCAGCACGTCGTGCAAGTCGGTCTCGCGGCGCAGCCAGTCCAGGGCTTCGCCCAGGCTGCGCGGCAGCGAGTAGGGCGAGAGGTAGGCGTCGCCCTTCATCTCGGGCTTGGGCTTGATCTTGTTTTTCAGGCCGAGGTAGCCGCAGGCCAGCGTCATGGCCATCGCCACATAGGGGTTGGCGTCGGCTCCGATCACGCGGTTTTCCACGCGCCGCGCCTCGGGGCTGGAGATCGGCGAACGGATGCCCACCGTGCGGTTGTCGTGGCCCCATTCGATGTTGATCGGCGCGGCCGTGTGGCGCGAGAGGCGGCGGTAGCTGTTCACGTAGGGCGCCACCAGCACCATGGCCGCCGGGATGTAGCGCTGCAGGCCGCCGATGTAGTGGAAGAACGATTCCGAGGGCGTGCCGTCCGGGTTGCTGAAGATGTTCTTGCCCGTGGCCTTGTTCAGGATGCTCTGGTGCACGTGCATGGCCGAGCCGGGCTCGCCCGCGATCGGCTTGGCCATGAAGGTGGCGTACATGTCGTGCCGCAGCGCGGACTCGCGCACCGTGCGCTTGAAGAAGAACACCTCGTCGGCCAGGCCCAGCGGGTGGGCGTGGAAGAAGTTGATCTCCATCTGGCCCGCGCCGGCCTCGTGGATCAGCGTGTCCACGTTGAGTTTCATCTTGTCGCAGTAGTCGTAGATCTCCTCGAACAGCGGGTCGAACTCGTTGACCGCGTCGATGCTGTACGACTGGCGCGAGGTCTCGGCCCGGCCGCTGCGCCCGATGGGGGCCTTGAGCAGCGTGTTCGGGTCGGTGTTGCGCGCGGTCAGGTAGAACTCCAGTTCGGGCGCCACCACCGGGTCCAGGCCCTCGGCGTCGAAGAGGTCGCACACATGGCGCAGCACGCTGCGCGGCGCAAACGGCACCAGCTTGCCGGCATGGTCGAAGCAGTCGTGGATGACCTGCGCCGTCGGGTCGGTGGCCCAGGGCACGATGCGCGCGGTGGTCGGGTCCGGGCGCAGCTGCATGTCGCGGTCGGTCGGCTCGATCACGTCGTAGTACGGCCCGCTGGCCGGAAACTCCCCCGTCACCCCCATGGCCACGATGCCCTGGGGCAGTCGCATGCCCCGGTCTTCGGTGAACTTCTCACGCGGCAGGATCTTGCCGCGCGCCACGCCGGTGAGGTCGGGCACGAGGCACTCGATCTCCGTCACGCGTCGTTCGTCGAACCACTGTTCCAGGTCGGCGAATGTAAATTTGCTCTTGTCCACGATGGTCTGCCTGTGTGAGTCTCTCGGGTGTCTCTCGGGTGTCTGGGGTGCGGCCACCTTGCGGTGGCCTGGCGCCGGCGCGCGGCCAGGCGCGAGCTTCGACCCGATCAATCCGGGACTCTCTCCGGCACCCGGCGCTGGTCCCGAAAGCGCCGGCACGCCGCGCCGAACGCGCGCAACAGCTTCATCGACAGCGGGTTCTCCGCGGCTTTCCACTCGGGGTGCCATTGCAGGCACAGGTTGAAGCCGATCGCCTCGGGCATCGAGAAGGCCTCG
>NZ_JAHCKK010000036.1 GCF_026125825.1 Hydrogenophaga sp.
TCGCTCCGGAAGCTGCGTATTATGCCTCAACTCAGAAGGCATTTCCCTCTGATGGAGGGTTCAACCGGCGATGGTGTCGGCCGTCTGGTCGAGATCGAACTCGCGGTGCAGCGAACGCACGGCCAGCTCCATGTACTTCTCGTCGATCACCACCGAGGTCTTGATCTCGGAAGTGGAAATCATCTGGATGTTGATGCCCTCCACGCTCAGGCACTTGAACATGCGGCTGGCCACACCGACGTGGCTGCGCATGCCGATACCGACAATGCTCACCTTGCAGATGCGCGCATCGCCCACCACCTCGGCCGCACCCAGCGCCGGCACGACCTTGGTCTTGAGCAGGTCCAGAGTCTTCTGGAACTCATTGCGATGCACGGTGAAGCTGAAGTCGGTCTTGCCGTCCTTGCTCAGGTTCTGGATGATCACATCGACTTCGATGTTGGCGTCGGCCACCGCGCCCAGGATCTGGTAGGCGATGCCAGGGGTGTCGGGCACGCCGAGCACCGAAATCTTGGCTTCGTCGCGGTTGAAGGCAATGCCGGAAACGACGGCTTGTTCCATGTCTTCGTCTTCCTCAAAAGTGATCAGGGTGCCGGAGGCGGCTTCTTCATTCAGGTCGATGTCCCAAGGCGTGAAGCTGGAGAGCACGCGCAGGGGCACCTTGTACTTGCCGGCGAATTCCACCGAACGGATCTGCAGCACCTTGCTGCCCATGCTGGCCATTTCCAGCATCTCCTCGAAGCTCACACGCTGAAGACGGCGCGCTTCGGGCACCACGCGCGGGTCGGTCGTGTACACGCCGTCCACGTCGGTATAGATCAGGCACTCGGCCGCCTTGAGCGCCGCGGCCACGGCCACGGCCGAGGTGTCGCTGCCCCCACGACCCAGCGTCGTGATGTGGCCTTCGGGGTCCACGCCCTGGAAGCCGGTGACGATGACCACCTTGCTGGCGGCCAGATCGGCGCGGATGCGCGCGTCGTCGATCGATTCGATGCGGGCCTTGGTGAAGGCGCTGTTGGTCTTGATCGGCACCTGCCAGCCGGCATAGCTCACCGAGCCGACGCCTTCTGCCTGCAGCGCGATCGCCAGCAGGGCCGACGAAGCCTGCTCACCCGTGGCGGCCAGCATGTCGAGTTCGCGGTTGTAGGCGCTGTCGGTCTTGCCCGGAGCCAGCTCCTTGGCCAGCCCCAGCAGGCGGTTGGTTTCGCCGCTCATGGCGCTGGGCACCACGACGAGCTGGTGGCCGGCACGGTGCCATTTGGCCACGCGTCGGGCCACATTGCGGATGCGCTCGGTCGACCCCATGGAGGTGCCGCCGTACTTGTGAACTATCAAGGCCATCGGGAGGGATTGGATTGGGTTGATTGCGGCCGCGCAACCAGTATTCCACGCGGCATGCCAGGCCCCAAGGGGCCGCTCAGGGCAACCGGGAATTATATCGGTGCCACGAATCGCAGAACCCCGCCCTCGCGCATGACCTGGCCGCCAGCCACCTTGAGGCGGATCCCGTGGCCACGCGTGGTGCAGGCCGCGATCTGATCGAGCAGTTCGTCGAGCTGCGCCGCGCTTGCCGCCACATTTGCCTCGGCTCGCAGCCAGTGGCGCAGCACGTTGGCCTGGCGGTCGCGAGAGAGCGACTGCAGCCGCATGATCGCGGGCGGCACGCCCACGTGGGAGAGATCGATGCGGGCCAGTTCGTCGAGCAGCCGCTGCGCCTGCGCGGCGTGGGCGGCGCTGCGTGCCAGCATGGGCCGAAAGCCGGGGAAGCAGGCCTCCCATGCGGGCATCAGCAGCGCACGGATGCGGTTGCGCGTGTAGCGCTGGTCGGCGTTGCTGGGGTCGTCCACAAAAGGGTGGCCCGCGCCCGCCAGCCAGGCTCGCAAGGCCGAGGACGACACATCGAGCAGAGGCCGGCCAAACACCTGGCCATGGCGCTCGAAGCGCTCGGCCATGGCGGCCAGCCCAGGCAGGCCGGCCCCCCGGCTGAGCGCGAGCAGGACCGTCTCGGCCTGGTCGTCCGCATGCTGGCCCAGCAGCACACAGGCGGCACCGACCTCGTCTGCCATGCGTGCCAGGGCGGTGTAGCGGGCCTGGCGGGCGGCGTCTTCCGGGCTTTCACCCTGCGCCGGGGCGGCCTGCACACGCTCGACGCGCAACGCGATCGCGTGCAGCGCGCAGATGGCCTGGGCTTGGTCCTGGAATTCGTCTGCCGCCGCCTGCAAACCGTGATTCACGTGCAAGGCGATCACCTGGCCCGGCCAGCGCCGTTGCGCAGCAAGCAGCAAGGCGGTGGAATCGGCACCGGCGCTGAAGGCGACCGCCATGGGCCCGGCCGGGTTCATAAAACCCCGGCGCTCACACCACGCGGCCAACGCCCGTTCGCAGGGGTTGGCCGGGGTTGGCGAGGCATTCACCTCAGCGCTTGTCCTTGCTCTCGGCCTTGGTGTCGGTGAAGCGGCCGTAACTGTTGAGGCGCGCGTAGCGCCGATCGAGCAGTTCCTTGGGCTTGAGGTCCGTCACCTGGCGCCAGGCATCGCCCAGGGCGCGCTTGAGGAAGGCGGCCATCTGCTTGTGATCGCGGTGCGCGCCACCCACGGGCTCGTTGACGATCTTGTCCACCAAGCCCAGCGCCTTGAGGCGGTGCGCGGTGATGCCCAGGGCATCGGCGGCATCGCTGGCGCGGTCGCTGGTCTTCCAGAGAATGGAGGCGCAGCCTTCGGGGCTGATGACCGAGTACACGGAGTACTGCAGCATGAGCACCTGGTCGGCCACCGAAATGGCCAGCGCGCCACCCGAGCCGCCTTCTCCGATGATGGTGGAGATGATGGGCACCTCGAGTTGCGCCATCTCGAAGATATTGCGGCCGATGGCTTCGGATTGACCGCGCTCTTCGGCATCGATGCCAGGGTAGGCACCAGGGGTGTCCACGAAGGTGAAGACCGGCAGCTTGAACTTCTCGGCCAGCTTCATCAGGCGCAGTGCCTTGCGGTAGCCCTCGGGCTTGGTCATGCCGAAGTTGCGCAGGCCGCGCTCTTTCGTGTCGCGCCCCTTCTGGTGACCAAGCACCATGCAGGGCTGGCCATTGAATCGGGCCAGGCCGCCCACGATGCTCAGGTCATCCGAGAAGTGCCGGTCGCCATGCAGCTCCTGGAAGTGCGTGAAGATTTCTCGCACGTAATCCAGCGTGTAGGGGCGGTCGGCGTGGCGGGCGATCTTGGTGATCTGCCACGGCGTGAGGTTGCTGTAGATGTCCTTGGTGAGCTGCAGGCTCTTGCCAGCAAGCTGTTCAATCTCTTCGGAGATGTCTACCGCGGATTCGGTCTGCACATAGCGCAGTTCTTCGATCTTGGTTTCGAGCTCGGCGATCGGTTGCTCGAAATCGAGAAAATTCTTTTTGGCCAAGGTGTGCTCCTTTGGTCTTGTTTGCCACGACGTCCCGGCGAAGCCGGCGCGCTCAGTAACTGACCGGCAGCGGATCGAGCGACCGCCAAATATACCAAGTTGCCACGCTGCAGAACGGCGCCCAGGAGTTTGCAACCTCCCGAATCTCGCTTCTGCTGACGGGCTCACCCGAAAAATACGCCCGGCTGATGCCATTTTGCAAGCCAAGGTCATCCAGGGGTAGTACGTTGGGCCGCATCAAATGGAAGATCAGGAACATCTCGGCCGTCCATCGGCCAATGCCGCGGATCGCCACCAGCTCGGCAATGATGGCCTCGTCGTCCATCTCGGCCCACTGGCTGACGTGGACCTGGTCGTTGGCGAAATGCAGGGCCAGGTCCACCAGGTACTCGACCTTGCGCGCCGACAAGCCAGCTGCGCGCATGTCGTCCACCTTCAGCTTGAGCACCTGAGCCGGCACCATCTTCCTGGGCAACTGCTCGAACCGGTCCCAGACCGACTGGGCCGCCTTGACCGAGATCTGCTGGCCGACGATGCTGCGCGCCAGCGTCACGAAGGCATCGCCCCGCGACTGCAGACAGGCACTGCCATGCTGGGGAATGAGCTTCTTCATCACCCGATCGCGCTTCATGAGATGCCGGCAGGCATCCACCCAATAGCCGGGCGCCTCGGGGTTGACCTCGGGCACGACAACGGAGGTGGCCATCAATTGCGCTCCCAAGTGGTTCCAGCGGGGCCGTCTTTGAGCACGATGCCTTGTTCGAGCAACTGCTGCCGGATGCGATCGGCCCCTGCGAAATCCCGGGCTTGCTTGGCCGCGCTGCGCTGCGCGATCAGATCGAGAATCGCCGCCTCGTCCAGCCCGCCTTCGGCCCCGCCACCCTGCAGGTAGGTGGCAGGATCGGCCTGCAGGAGGCCGAGCGTGCCGCCCAGGGCGCGCAACAGGCTGGCCAGCTCGGCGTCCTTGCTGCGGTTGACTTCACCCGCCAGGTCGAACAACACGGCCATGGCCTCAGGCGTGCCGAAGTCCTCGTCCATGGCAGCGCGAAAGCGCTGGGCGTAAGGTTGGCGCCAGTCGATCGCCCTCGACGCGGCTGGCGGTACGTGCGACAGCGCGGTGTAGAGGCGCTTGAGCGCGCCACGCGCGTCGTCCAGGTGGGCATCGCTGTAGTTCAAGGCGCTGCGGTAGTGCGCGCGCAGGATGAAGAAGCGCACGGTCTCGGGGTCGTACTTCGCCAGCACTTCGCGGATGGTGAAGAAGTTGCCGAGGCTCTTGGACATCTTCTCGTTGTCCACCCGCACGAAGCCGTTGTGCACCCAGAAGCGTGCCAGCGGTTTGCCGCTGGCGCCTTCGCTCTGCGCAATCTCGTTTTCGTGGTGCGGGAACTGCAGGTCGGCACCGCCCCCATGGATGTCGAAGGTCTCGCCCAGGGTGCTGCAGCTCATGGCGGAGCACTCGATGTGCCAGCCCGGCCGGCCCGCCCCGTAAGCGCTGTCCCAGCGGGCTTCAGCGGGCTCGTCGGGCTTGGCCGATTTCCAGAGAACAAAGTCCAGCGGATCGTTCTTGTCGCCGGCCACCGCAACGCGCTCGCCCGCGCGAAGGTCATCGAGCGACTTGCCGGAGAGCTTGCCGTAGCCGGGGAACTTGCGCACCGCGTAGTTCACGTCGCCATTGTCGGCCTGGTACGCCAGGCCCTTGCGCTGGAGGGTGTCGATCAGCGAGAGCATCTGCGGCACGTACTCGGTGGCCCGGGGCTCGAGGCTTGGGGGTTCGATGCCGAGCGCGCCAATGTCCTGGTGCATGGCGGCGGTCATCTCGTCGGTCAGGGCGCGCAGCGTGATGCCGCGCTCAAGCGCGCGCTTGATGATCTTGTCGTCGATGTCGGTGATGTTGCGCACGTAGGTGACGCGCATGCCGCTGACCTTGAGCCAGCGCTGCACCACGTCGAAGGCCATCATCATGCGGGCATGGCCGATGTGGCAGAGATCGTAGATCGTCATGCCGCAGACGTACATGCGCACGTGCCCAGGCTCGATGGGCTGGAAGTCCTCCAGTCGGCGCGACAAGGTGTTGTAGATTTTCAGGGTCATGGAACGGGAGCGGGAACGGAATTCCGGATGGCAGTCGGAGGGTGGAGAGCGAGGCATCCACAGGCCGGGCGTGGCACCATCCGAAGAGCGGGCCCGTCGGCGTTCCATGCGGTCTGGCGCAACCGTCGGAACGGGACCCCTCAGATACAATCCATCGGATGTCAGTATATCCAGCCCGGTGACGCTCGACAGCACGCCGCCGGGCATCCGATCAACGTGTCACTGGCCCCTTCATGAGAGGGAGCACAGGTTTGTTTTCGAGGTGCCATGTCTCGCCACGTTCCGTCACACAGCCACCCCAGCGGCCCATCCTCTTCCCCCACCACCAGAAACGGCTTTTCCATGCGACTGCGCCAACTGGCCCTTGTGGCCCTGACCGCCGCCAGCCTCGGCAGCCCGCTGGCCTGGGCGCAAGGCGATGAGTACTCCGAGGTGAACCGCCTGGTGCGCGCCGGCCAGCTCAGCGAGGCCATGGTCAAGGTGGATCAGTACCTGGTGGGAAAGCCCCGTGACCCGCAGATGCGTTTCCTCAAGGGGGTGATCCAGACGGAAAGTGGCAAGTCAGCCGACGCCATCGCCACCTTCGCCAAGCTCACCGAAGACTACCCCGAGCTGCCCGAGCCCTACAACAACCTGGCCGTGCTCTACGCAGGCCAGAGCCAGTTTGACAAAGCACGCGCCGCGCTCGAGATGGCCATCCGCACCAACCCGAGCTACGCCACGGCGCATGAGAACCTGGGCGACGTCTACGCCAAGCTGGCCAGCCAGGCCTACAGCAAGGCCTTGCAGCTTGACGCCAACAACCCAGGTGTGGCGCCCAAGCTGAGCCTGATCCGCAACCTGTTCGCAGCCGAAGCGCGTGGCTCCCGCCCGGCTGCCACGGTCGCCGCCGCGCCAGCGGCCAGCGCACCAGCACCTGCGGCGCCTGTGGCCGCACCGTCCGCCGCGAAGCCACCCATCGCGGCTGCGCCTGCCCCTGCAGCACCCGCTGCGCCGGCGCCGGCGCCGGCGCCGCCGAAATGCGGACGTGGAGGCTGCCGTGACCGCGTGGGCCAAAGCCTGGTCCTCGAAGAACGTGTCGGCCTACCTGGGCGCCTACGGTCCGGGATTCACGCCACCCGGCGGCCAGTCGCGGGCCGCCTGGGAGGCCGAGCGCCGCTCGCGCATCGAGCCCCGCTCGCGCATTGGCGTGGGCATCAACGACCTCAACGTCACCGTCAACGGCGATCGCGCCTCGGCGCGCTTCCGCCAGGACTACACCTCGGACAACCTGAACGTCACCAGCCGCAAGACGCTGGATCTGGTCAAGACCGGCAATCGTTGGCTGATCGTTCGGGAATCCACGGGTTCCTGATGGTCAGTCGGCGGTTCGCGCAACGAGGCCATGCCAGCCTCACGACCGAGCTGCTCAAGCCGGGGCCCTACAACGCTCATCGTGTGACACCGAGAAACCGGGCGCTGGCGGCCGTCATGGCCGTGGCCGTGCTCGCCCTGCTGGCCTTGTCGATGCACAAGCGCCAGGCCCCCGACACCACGAGCCTCACCGAGCCCCTCAAGGAAGCCCCTGCGGTCACCCTGATCAACAGCGCCCTCAGCAAGGTGCAGGATGCGATGCAGGGCACGGCCAACCCGCCCCCTTCCGGCCTCACGCCCGTGAGCCTCACAGGCGAACAGCTGCAGCAGGTCAAGCCGCTGATGGGCCGTGCCGAAGCCCGTCTGATCGAGATCTACCAGCTCATCGGGAACGCGCAGCACCGGGAGGCGCTGAAACAGGCCGAGAGCCTGGTGCGAGACCACCCCAATTTTCAGTTGGCCCATCTCGTGCACGGCGACCTGCTCAGCCAGCAGGCACGCCCGGTGCGCCGGCTTGGCGATGTGCCTGACACCCAGGCCCTGGCCGCGTCGGCGCAGCTTGCGGCTCTGCGCGAGGAATCGCGCCGCCGGCTGCTGGCACTGACGGAGCGCCCGCCTGAAGGCGCCGTGCCAGCCCAGTTCCTGACCCTGGCCCCCCAGAGCCGCCATGCGATCGCAATCGACGCATCGCGCTCTCGCCTCTACCTGTTCGAGAACCTCAACTCGGCCCGAGGCACCCCCGAACCCGATCGCGCACCGCGCCTGAAGCTGCTGGGCGATTTCTACATTTCCGTTGGTCTCTCCGGCATCGAAAAGGCCGTCGAGGGCGACAAGCGCACCCCCCTGGGCGTCTACTACATCACCAGCACGCTCAACCCGGCCGACCTGCCCGACCTGTATGGCGTGGGTGCCCTGCCGATCAACTACCCCAACGCGCTCGACTTGCAACGCGGGAAGACCGGCAGCGGCATCTGGCTGCATGGAACGCCCAGTGAGCAGTTCGTGCGCGCACCTCAAGCCTCGGACGGCTGCGTCGTGCTGTCCAATCCGGACTTGCAGCGCGTGCTGGGCACCGTTCAGATCCGAACCACGCCGGTGGTGATCGCGCCCACCCTGCAATGGGTGCAGCCCGACGCGCTGGCGGGCGATCGCGCGCAGTTCGAGGCCGTGCTGGAAGCCTGGCGGCAGACCCGCAGCGCGGGCCGACTCGCCGAACTCAAAGCGTTTTATTCCAGCCGGTTCATGAACCAAGGCCGTGATCTGGCCCAATGGTGGCCGCGCGTTGAAAGCGAGTTGCGCACCAACGGCTCCCGCGAGCTGCAGATGAAAGACCTGTCGGTGCTGCGATGGCGCGATCAGGAGGACACCATGGTGGTCACCTTCGGCGAGGTGGCCGCGGGTCAAAGCCGGGGGGTGACCAAACGCCAGTACTGGGTTCGCGAGCAAGACCGCTGGACCATCTTTTTTGAAGGAACCATCTGATGACACTGTCTTCCATGCCCATGCGCCGCCGCGCTGCCCTGTGGATCGCGGCCCTGGCCACCGGCGCCGCCCTGCTGCCCGCGGCCGCCCATGCCCAGGCCAACACCTCGCCCCGCGTCAAACTCGCCACGTCGCAAGGCGACATCGTGGTCGAGCTGTACCCCGAGAAGGCTCCGAAGACGGTGGAGAACTTCCTGCAATACGTGCGCGATCAGCATTACGACGGCACCGTGTTCCATCGTGTGATGAGCAACTTCATGATCCAGGGCGGTGGCTTCACACCCGACCTGCAGCAAAAGCCGACCAAGGCGCCGATTCCCCTGGAAGCCACCAACGGCCTGAAGAACGACCGCGGCGCCATTGCAATGGCCAGAACCTCCAACCCCAACTCGGCCACGTCGCAGTTCTTCATCAACACCGTGAACAACCCGAGCCTGAATGCCCCCAACCCCGACGGCTACGGTTACACCGTCTTCGGAAAGGTCGTGGCGGGCATGGATGTCGTGGACAAGATCCGCGCCGTGCCCGTGGGCGACCAGGGCATGCACCAGAACGTCCCCAAGACACCCATCACCATCCTCAAAGCCACCCTGGAGAAATGACCATGGCCAACCCCCAAGTCGAATTGCACATCGCCGGATATGGCGTCATCACACTGGAACTCGACGCTGAAAAAGCGCCGCTGTCCACCAGCAACTTCCTGGCCTATGTGAACAAGGGCCACTACAACAACACCGTGTTTCACCGCGTCATTCCCGGATTCATGGTCCAAGGCGGCGGCTTCGAGCCCGGCATGACCCAGAAGCCCACCGACGCCCCCATTTCCAACGAGGCCAACAACGGCTTGAAGAACGACACCTACACCGTGGCCATGGCGCGCACCAGCGACCCGCACTCGGCAACCGCGCAGTTCTTCATCAACGTGTCGAACAACGGGTTCCTCAATCACACCGCGCCCAGCGCACAGGGCTGGGGCTACGCGGTGTTCGGCAAGGTGGTCTCGGGCAGCGACATCGTGAAGAAGATCGAGGGCACGCCCACCGGCCGCAAGGGCTTCCACGACGACGTGCCCAAGGAAGACGTCGTGATCGAAAAGGCCGTCGCGATCTGATTGCCAGGGGCCGCAACGCCCCTGCTTTGCATGACAGCCCCTCTCGTCGACCGCTTCGCCGAATGCATCGCTCCCGCGAGCTGGCAAGCGGTCGATGTCATTTCAGACCTGCATCTGCAGGCCGGTGAACCCGACACCTTCGAGGCGTGGCTGGCCTACTTGCGCCAACCCGTGCCGGAGCGCGCCGACGCGCTGTTCATCCTCGGAGACCTGTTCGAGGTCTGGGTGGGTGACGACGTGCTCTCCCCCCACGCATCGCCATCGGTGGATCACGCCTTCTGGCGCGCCTGCGCAGAGGCCCTGAAGGCCTACAGCGCGCACGCGCCGGTCTACTTCATGCCGGGCAACCGCGACTTCCTTCTGGGGCCCGCCGGGCTCGACGCCTGCGGCATGCAAGGCCTGAGCGATCCCACCGTGCTGGTCTTCATGGACCAGCGCTGGCTGCTCAGCCACGGCGATGCCCTGTGCCTGGCCGATACCGACTACATGCGCTTTCGCGCGGAAGTGCGCGAGCCCGCGTGGCAACACCGCTTCCTGGCTCAGCCTCTGCTCCAGCGCGAGGCGATCGCGCGCGAGCTGCGCTCGCAGAGCGAGGCGCGCAAGCGCAACACGGGCAGCGACCCCAGCCTCTGGGCCGACGTGGACACACAAGCCGCCCGGGGCTGGTTGCGCCATGCGCAGGCCCACACGCTCATCCACGGCCACACCCACCGGCCCGCCCGGCACGATCTGGGCGATGGTCTTCAACGCGTCGTGCTCAGCGATTGGGAACTGGGCGCTCGGCCTGCCCGCGCTGAAGTGTTGCGGCTCGATGCCCAGGGCATGCAACGCCACCCCCTGCAGCCCTGAGCCGCCGTCCTTGCCTCCATGATCCAGCTCTTCCAACGTTGGTTGCCCCGCGCGCTGCGCCGTCCGACGTCCATCCCGGACGGGCTATGGCGCCAGACCGTGGCGCACCACCCGTTTCTGGCCGGACTCGATGCGCCCGAGCTGCAGCGGCTTCGCCTTCTCTGCGCGCACTTTCTGATGGAGAAGGAATTCCATGGCGCCAATGGCCTGTCCGTGACGGACGCGATGGCGCTGGCCATCGCGGCGCAGGCTTGCTTGCCACTGCTCCACATGCATGGCGTCTCCGGTGAGCCTGTGCGCGACCCGCTCAAGCTGCTGGACTGGTACGGCGACTTCGTCGGCATCGTGGTGCAACCCGGTGCGGTGGTGGCGCGGCGCAAGACCACCGACGGGGCGGGGGTGGTGCATCACTACGACGAGGTGCTGGCCGGTGAAGCCATGGATCGGGGACCGCTCATGCTCAGCTGGGAGGACGTCTCGCAGGCGGGAGAGCGGGCGCAACATGGGCACAACGTGGTGATCCACGAGTTCGTGCACAAGATGGACATGCACGACATGCAAGCGGGCGAAGCGCCCGATGGCGCCCCGCCATTGCCCTCAGGCTTCATGGGCACACGCCAGCGCAGCGAAGCGCGCGCCATCTGGCAACGCACCATGCTGGACAGCTTCGAGCGTTTTCGCGAAGCCGTGGCCATGGCCGAGCGCTTCGGTGGCGAGCCGCCCTGGCTGGACGACTACGCTGCCAAAGACGCGGCCGAATTCTTCGCCGTGACGTGCGAAGCCTATTTCGTCAACCGGCCTCGATTCGAGACGGAATTCCCCGAGCTGATGCCGCTGTACGACGGCTTCTTTCGCCCGGGGCGTTGACGCTCAGCGTTTGAGCAAGGCCTTCAGCACGTTCTGCAGGCGGCGCTCGGCCTTGGCATCGAAGCTGGAGCCCAGCACCGTGGCCACGTCCTCCGCCCAGGTGTCGGCCGGTGCGGCCGCATGGCGGCGCGTGAGCAACTGCAACTGCAACATGCGGCGCTCGCTCAGGTGCTCGGCCGGCGTCGGCACCTCGGCGGCCATCTCCAGGCGCAGCAAGGTTTCACCCGGCAGCGGCGCCGCAGGCCTGGACACCGCCGACGCCCACGAGCCGCGCTGTGCCGCGCTGACCCGCGGGCCCAGTGCCTGAGCGGTCGGCAGTTGCTCGGCATCGCGCTGCTGCCAGGCCGTCATGAGTTGCGTGAGCACCTCACCGTGGGCCTGGGCTGCGAGCTTGCGCAGGCTGGACTGGGCCGCCTCGATCGCCTGGCGCTGCGCTCGGAAAGCCGCATCGCCCAGCCTTGGGCCACGCGGCTCGCGCTCTTCGCGCCAGGGCGACGCACCCGGTCCACGGGCATCGCGTCCACCGCGCGCATCGGGGCGACCCGGTGCCCCATCGCGCCGGCCCTCCGGGCGGTCGCTTCGGCGGCCATCGCGTCCGGCTGGCTCGGCCTTCTTCATGCCGGGCCGGTCATCGCCCCGCACCGCCACGAGCTTTTTCGGCGGCGCGGCGGGTTTGGCCGGTGCCACCGGCGCCGAAGCTTCGGCACCCTCGGTGACGGAGGCCCCTTCCCCCCCATCGGCTGGCGCGGTTTCGGGCGCGGAAGCCGTCGGCTCGGTGGCAGCCGGCGCGGCCACAGGTGCCGCTGCGGCCGTCGGGGGCTGACCTGCCACGGCCGCTTCCAGCTCGTTCATGGCCAGGCGGATGCGCTGCGCGTCGCCACTGGCACTCGCCGCCTCCAGCGCACGCGAGGCATCGAGCACACGCTGGTCGTGCGCGCTCAGGGCCGTGGCGGCCTTCTCACGCTCGGTGCTCTTGCGCGCGAAAGCTTCGTCGATGGGTTGGCGGAAGGCTTCCCAGAGCTTCTGTTCGTGTTTGCGCTCCAGCGGCACCGCATGCGCCTCGGCTTGCCAGCGCTGCTGCAGGGCCTTGACCGCATCGATGCGCAGCATGGGCGCCGCGCCCAGCGCGTTGGCCTCTTCGATCAGTGCCTTGCGGCGCGCGGTGCTTTCGGCCTGCGCCGTCTCCAGCCGCTCGTGTGCCTTGTGCATGGCGTCCTTCCAGACCGGCTGGATATCGGCAAAGGCCTTTTCGCTCAAGTGGCCGGCTTCGCGCCAGCGCTCCGAGAACGCGTGCAACTCACGCACCTGGGCTTTCCAGTCGCTGCTGTCCGCATGCGCCAGCGTCCAGGCTTTGAGCTCCTCGATGATGGCCAGGCGCTGCGCCTTGTGCGCTTCGCTCTGCTGGCGCACCTGCGCCAGCCAGGCCTCGACCACCTTGTGTGCCTCGGTGCAGGCTTCGTCAAAGCGCTTCCACAGCGCGTGATTGGGCTGGCCGCCCTGGTCGGTGGTCTTCCACTGGTCGCGCAGACTGCGCAAGGTTTCCTGCATCTTGCGCCCGCCCAGGCGTTGGCCCTCGGGGGCCTGGAGCAGTGCTTCGGCCTTGGCCACGAGTTCCTCGCGCAGTTGGTCGGCGCGCCAGCGCTGCCAGCCTTCGAGCTCACCGGCCTGTCCGAGGGCGGCCTGGGCTCGCGCATCGAGCGCGGCCGGCACCAGCCGGCCATGGCTCTTGAGCAGGCCGCGGACGTCAGCCGCCGCCTTGGGCGTGGCCTTGCCGTGGCCTTCGGCGAGTTCGCGTTCAAGCACCACCAGCGCCTGCTCGAGTTCGGCCGCCACGCGGGCGCGCTTCTCCTGCTGTGCCTGTGAGTCCTGCGGTGCCTTTTCGGCCGGGGCGCCCACTTCCTGGCCACGCGCGGCGCGCAACTCGTCGGCCCACACGGGCACGGCGGGCAGGGGCGCCTGGGGATTGGCATCGGCGGCCACGGTCTGGGCCAGTGCGGCTTCAAAAGCATCCCACACCAGTTGCAACTGCTGGCGCGAGGCGTCGAGCATGGGCGGGAACTTCACATCCACGCTGGGCCATTGCGGGTCTTGCGCCAAGCCACTTGTCTGCTCCTGCCATTGGGCCACGTCGGTGCGCAACGTCTCGGCGATCTGCTGAGCGTCGCGCCAAGGTTTGGTGGACAGCACCTCGATGCGCTGTGCGATCAGCACCGCGGCCTCGCGCTCGACCTGCACACGATGCTGCAGGTCTTCGATGGCTTTGACTCGCTCGGCCAACGCCTGGCGCAACGTGGCCAGCGGCTCGCGCGACAACGGTGCACCGGCGCGGGCCGCGTCGCGTTGCCAGGCCAAGGCATCGGCCAGGTTCAAGCGCGGCTGGTCGATCAGGCCCTGCGCCTTCTGCGCCCACTCCACCGACATCTGTTCCTGCGATTTCTGGCGTTTGAGCTCGTCCAGTTTTTCTTTCAACGGCTTGGCCGCGCCTCGGTCGCGGTGCGAGAGCTCCTTGAACACCTCGTTCATCTGGTCCAGCGCAGGTCCGGTGGCCAGCCAGTCGCGGATGCGCGCGGCACGCTCGCCCGAGGTCGGGGCGGAAAACGCACCACCGGTGACGGCATCCAGTGGGTGGGAGGCGTTGGGGCTGGCCGGCTTGGGGGAGGTGGGCGTGTTCACGGCAGACTCGGAGGCGTTGGACGAAGACGGGGCTTTGCGCAGGGAAAACAGCGACATGAAGTGGAGGACTCAATCGATTCGGGTGTCAGCACCACGACGGCGCGACCAATGCATATTGTCGCCGCAGTTGGCGCCGCCCCCTCCCCCGGCAGCCAGACAGGCGCCAGGCTCAGCGCGGCGCCAGCTTGAGCTCGGCGTGCGGACGCCACTTCTCCCCCTCGCTGCCCAGGAGCGGCGCACCCAGGAACATGCGGTCTTCGGGCAGCTGGCGGCCAGCGAGGTAGTCCTTGACCACCACGCCTCTGGCCACCGCCAGCTCTCGGATGGCATCCGGCGTGACCGGTATCGACGCCAGGAGCAGCGCTTCCATGTCGGCCTGCGGGAGGTCCTTGGCCAGGCCAACCAGGTTGCGGGGTTTCGGGATGTCGGTGCGCCGGTACACCTCTTTGAGTAGGGCCGGGTATTCCGCGGGCGTCACCGTGAGCGACTCACTGAGGACCGAGCCGTCCCGCGCCAGCTGACGGCGCTTCTCGGCCAGCACGCGCTCGGCCAGCCGGGCGCGCTGGTAGCCGCTGCGCTCGGCCTCCAGATCGCCATGCCCGACCACCGTGATCTGCAGGTTCGGCCGATCCGCCAGGGCCTTGGCCACCGCATCCAGGCGCTGCCGGGCTTCATCGTCGAGCGACTTGCTGCCCGCGCTGAACACCACCTGGCTCATTTCTTCTCCACCGCCGCCGAAGGCGCCGGCGATCAGGGAGAACGGCGAGGTGATGGCTTTGCCGATCAGGTTGAAGATCAGCCGGAAGATGAGGGGTCCCAACTTGAACTGCGGGTCGTTGAGCGAGCCGCTGACCGGCAGGTCGATATCGATCACCCCATAGCGGTCAGCGAGCAGGGCCACGGCCAGCTTCACAGGCAGGTTGGGGGCCTCGCTGCCGGCCACACGGTCGCCGAAACTGAGCTGGTTGAGGATGATCTGATTGCTCGCGGTCAGCTGCCCGTTGGGCTCGATCTTGTAGGCCACATCCATGCTCAGCTTGCCGCGCTCGATACCGTAGCCGGCGTACTTCACGGTGTAGGGCGATAGCGGGGGCAACTCCAGGTTGCGCACCAGCGCCTTGATGTCGAGCGCCAGCGGCTGGGCCAGCGGATTGAGCTTGCCGTCGATCTCCAGCGATGCGGTGCCTTCGGCGCGCCCGCGCAGCGTCAGGTCGGCCATCTGCGGCGCGCCACCCGGGGGCACGCTGGCGAAGGCGCTGAGGCTGCCGGTGAGCTCGCTCAGGTTGGCAGAGTAGTTGGGTTTGATGAACCGGTCTGAAAACAGCACCCGGCCGTTGACCAGACTGATCGGCCCGAAGCGGATGTCCGGATCGGGCACGGCACTCGCGCTCACTGGCGGCGGCGGTGCAGCAGCGGTGGTGGTCGCTGGCGCCGTGGCACCCGTCGGCCCAGGGGCGTCCCCGTCGTGTCTGACCAGGCCTTGCAGGTTGATGCGCCCGGTCTCGTCGATGATCACGCGGGCAAAGTAGTCGCTGAGGACGGTTTCCTGCACGGCCACCCGGGTGACTTCGCCGGGCGCCATGGCAAGCTGCAAGCCCCGGACCTGCAGCGACTTCCAGGCCAGCAGCTCTTCGGCGGGCGACAGGGTGTTGGCGGCGAAGTCGTCCAGCCCCACGTTGCCGGCAACCACCAGGCGCAAGCCCGCCGGTGGCCAGGCCGCCTCGACCGAGCCGCGGTAGCTGGTGTCCGCGCGCAGCAGGTCCAGGTTCAAGCGGTCGCCAAAGTAAGGCTCCAGGGCATGCAACGGCAGCTTGTCCGCCTGCACCTTCAAGCGGGTGCGCAGGCCATCGGCATCGCGCCCCCCGCTGCCGGGCAGGCGCAACGCGCCGTCGAGCGCCAGTCGGCCTGGCTCGCTGCGGCTGCCCCGCGCCGCCCCCATGCGCAACTGCAGCGAGATCGGCATGTCGGGCTGGCTGATCGCCATGGGCTGGAGGTTCCTGACCTGGAGCTTGATCTGATCGAGGTCAAGCCTGACCGGGCGCGCCAGTGCGAGGTCTTCGAGCGCGACGGCACCCGAATCGATCTTCACATCGGCCAACGTCAGTTGCCACGGGGGCATCTCGGCCGGCTTCGACGAAGGCGCTGCAGAAGGCGCATCCGACGACCTCATCCAGCCATCGACCATCCAGCGCCCGGTCTTGTCGCGCTGAGCGCGCACCTGAGGCCGGTCAAGCACGACCTTGCCCACGGCCACCGCACGACCGGCCAGGTCCACGCGCGCATCCTGCACTTGCAGGCTGCGCAGGCTGGCCAGTGGCTGGCGGGCAGTCCCCAGGCGCGCCTCGCTCAATTCGACCCGGGAGGCGGACACCAGCAGCTCCCCGGGCCGGTCGGCCTTGGCCGCCCGCCACGCCAGACCAAAGTCGGCGGCCAGCCTTCCATCGAACTCGGGCACCAGCACATCGGCGATGTAGGGCGCGAAGGCCGAGAGGGCAAGTTGGCCGACCGAGCCCTGGGCCTGGGCCTCGGCATCCGTGGCCGTGCCCTTGAGTGACAGTGGCGTCTGCCCGAGCCGCGCGGACACTTCAAAGGGCACGGGGGCCTGCATCGGCCAACTCAGCGCCTGGGCCCGGACGCTCAAGGCCTCCAGGGCGAGTTGGGCAGCGGGCTTGGTGCCGGCATCGCGCCATCGCACGGTGCCGCCTTCCAGGTTCAGGCGCGCCACATTCACTTGCCAGGGCGCGGCGGGCGCGGGGGATGCCCCCGACGTGACCGGCGCTGGCGCGGCAGAGGTGGTGCTTCGGGACTGCTCGAGCCAGGCCTGCGCCACGCGCTGCAGATTCAACCGCCCCACGGCATCGCGCGAAATCGACACCGTGGGCGACATCCATTCAATGGCGGCCAGATCCACCTGCCCCGAAAGTGGCTCCATTCGGTTGACCGTCACGCCCAGGCGCTCCCAAGCCAGCAATTCGGCCGTCGATGAAGGGCCGGTTCGCTCGACCACGCGCAGATTCGCTATGGCGGCCGTGCCAGAGAGAGACAGGCGCGGCGTTTCCTGCTGTTCGAACGCCAGCTTGAGTCCGAGCTGAAGCACACCGGTTTCGGGCTTGACCGGCCAGGCCGCTGGCCAATAGGGCAGGTAGGGCGCGAGATCCAGGGACGGGATGTCGACGCTGGCATCGGTGTCCCGCGTCTGGGCAAACGGCGTGGTGCTGGCGCTGGAATCGAACGCGCTCCCGTTGAGCACGAAAGCCAGCTTGGGTTGGGTCACCACGTCCCGCCGTGAGGCCAGGTTGCTCAGGAACGGCACCCCCACCGACAACCCGCTCAACTGGTGCGTGACGCCAACGCTGTCATCGGTGAAGGTCAATTCACCGCCGGACAGATGGATGTTGAAAAGCGCGAACTGGGCTGGCTCGGACGGGGGCGCGTTGTCTTTCGGGCGCAAGCGCTGCAGCACGTCGTCCACGTCGTACCGCCCTTCGCCCAGGTGGCGCAGTTTCAGCTTGGGCTGCTCGAGCACCAGGGCGTCGAGCACCGGCGCCATGCGAAACAGCGACTGCAGTTCCGCGTTGGCGTAAAAGCGATCCAGCGTGAACTGAGCGCCCTGCCCTGCGGCGTCGGCCACGCGCAGGCCCTCAACGGCCAGTTCCAGCGACCAGGGCCGGAAATCGACCCGCTCCACCGTCACCGCGCGCCCCAGCGCGGTCGATGCTTGCTTGGCCAACTGCCACTTCAGCAACGGGGGAACGCCCAACCAGGCGACCAGCCAGAGCAAAAGGAGCCCCACCAGGCTCAGCATCAGGCGCCGAGCCCATCGACCTTGGGTGCCCTGGGGAAAAAAGCGGTTCATCGTGCGTTCGCTTGCCAACGGATCCCTGGAGTGTCGTCGAACTGTGGGGACGAAGCAGCGCACGTCTATATAGAGCCCCCCAGAAACAAGAAACCCCGGCAAGCAGGGCCTGCCGGGGTTGACGGCGGGCTAAATGCTCATGCCGTCGGTTTTGGCGGAGGGAGTTGGATGTCTCTCCAGCCTGGAAGCAACAGATTGCTCCCGTTGGAAGCTGACTGGCGGTTCGCCGCGTCGTCAGCAAATGCCAGTCTTCGGACCGGCCAGCGCAGGTTACTCCCCTTGCGGCCAGGGATCAAGGCCAGGCGGGCCGTTCGCCATGCAGATTTTCAATCACGCCCGGAACCACCATTTGTCGCCCGCAAAAGCACGTTTTGGAACATGAAAGGTGGCCGCTGCCCGACAGACGGTCAAGAGCGCGACATCGACGCCAAAGCCTTGTTGGGCCGTGGCTTCCTGCTAGCAAAGCCCCTCGACCTCGGTTGATCAAACTTTTTTTATACCCAAAAGTAGTATCAAATTGATTCTAAAACATTGACTCGATATTAATAAGCCCATAGGATGCGCCAGCTTTGCCCACCCGAGGGCAAACCCGAACCGCTGCCACCCAGGCTAACTCGACCGCACCGTTCTTCTCGATCGGGCCGTCGATGGCGACCAATCCAGCTGGCCCAGCTCTCGCGAGTCAGGCCGGCGCAGAAAGGAGCGATGACATGACCGCGCAAGACGCAAAGCCACCCAAGAGCACCTCAGGTGCCGTGGCATCCTTCAAGACCGCTGTGGGCGACGCCTACCGCGGCTTCTTCGACATCACCCACAACAGCCTGGCCTTGCTGGGCACGCTGGCCGCCGTGGCCCTGATTACCTTGAGTGCCCGCGCGGACCTGCGCGCCAGCGCCGAGGAGCAGTTGCTGGGCTGGCTGCTGGAGCGCCAGGAGGCTGCGAGCGCCGACGCCGTGTACGCCGCCGAGCCCTCCGCGATCGACCGCGTGACGGCCGCGCAGCCCGGCGACCTGCCCAAGCAGCAGGCCAACGTGACTTACTGGCTCAGCCGCAAGTACCGGGTCGCACCAGAGCCCCTGAGCGTGCTGGTGGCAGAGGCTTTTGAGGTAGGCGAAAAAGCCAAGCTCGATCCCACCTTGATCCTGGCCGTGATGGCCATCGAGTCCCGTTTCAATCCCTTCGCGCAGAGCCCGGTGGGTGCTCAGGGTCTGATGCAAGTGCTGACCCGGGTCCATACCGACAAGTACAACGACTTTGGTGGGCAACTCGCCGCATTCGATCCGGTGTCCAACCTGCGGGTGGGCGCGCGGGTCCTTCAGGACGCTGTCAAGCGCGCCGGCTCGGTCGAAGGGGGCTTGCGCTTGTACGTCGGTGCGGTCACCACGGACGGCAGCTGGTACATCGACAAGGTGATGGCAGAGCACCTGCGCATCCAGAGCGTGGCCCTTGGCAAGCCGATGCAGCGCTACGTGCCTCAAGCGCGCCCGACCCCCGTGGTGGCGCCCGCTGCGCCGGCAGCCGAAATCGAGGCCGAGGGGCCGGCCGCGCCGAACGCCCTCCCCCCGGGCTCGCCACTTTCCCGTTCCTGATCAGGCCGACCGGCCTCTCGGCCTCGGCTAAACTAGCCGGGTACGCAACTGGCGATAGGCGCGCACCCCGACAGCTTCCTGTCGGCGGCTGCCGCTGACGTGGCCCCCCTGCCTGATCCTTGATCGTCTGCAGGGACAACCACTGGGAAGCGTACCGCCCGGCCTTGAGGGGTTCGGGTGTTCAGCCGTTCGCCTGGGCAGCCCTTGTCACCGCGCAAGGTTCCACGTCTTGAAGGACTGCCATGTACGACCGCAACATCCTCATCCAGCAAACCGACCCTGAACTGTTTGCCGCCATCCAGGCCGAAAACGCTCGCCAGGAACACCACATCGAGCTGATCGCCAGCGAGAACTACGCCTCGCCGGCCGTGATGGCCGCACAAGGCACGCAGCTCACGAACAAGTACGCCGAAGGCTATCCGGGCAAGCGCTACTACGGTGGCTGCGAGTACGTGGACGTGGCCGAGCAACTCGCGATCGACCGCGTCAAGCAGCTCTTCGGCGCCGAAGCCGCCAACGTGCAACCGCACTGCGGCGCGTCCGCCAACGAAGCTGTCTTCCTGGCCTTCCTCAAACCCGGCGACACCATCATGGGCATGAGCCTGGCCGAAGGCGGCCACCTCACCCACGGCATGGCCCTCAACATGAGCGGCAAGTGGTTCAACGTGGTCTCCTACGGACTCAACGACAAGGAAGAGATTGACTACGAGGCCATGGAGCGCAAGGCGCATGAAACCAAGCCCAAGCTGATCATCGCGGGCGCGTCGGCGTATAGCCTTCGCATCGACTTCGAGCGCTTCGCCAAGGTGGCCAAGGACGTCGGCGCCATCTTCATGGTGGACATGGCCCACTACGCAGGCCTGATCGCTGCCGGCGTCTACCCCAACCCGGTGCCCCATGCCGACGTGGTGACCTCCACCACCCACAAGAGCCTGCGCGGCCCTCGCGGCGGCATCATCCTCATGAAGGCCCAGCACGAAAAGGCGATCAACAGCGCCATCTTCCCCGGGCTGCAAGGCGGTCCGCTGATGCACGTGATTGCGGCCAAAGCAGTCGCTTTCAAGGAAGCACTCTCACCCGAATTTACGGCCTACCAGCAGCAGGTTCTGACAAATGCGAGCATCGTCGCCGAAACACTGACCTCGCGCGGCCTGCGCATCGTCAGCGGGCGCACCGAGAGCCACGTGATGCTGGTCGATCTGCGTGCCAAGGGCATCACCGGCAAAGAAGCCGAGGCTGTGCTGGGCAGCGCGCACATGACGATCAACAAGAACGCCATCCCGAACGACCCTGAAAAACCCATGGTCACCAGTGGCGTGCGCATCGGCACGCCCGCGATGACCACCCGCGGCTTCAAGGACGACGAGGCTCGCTTGACCGCGAATCTGATTGCCGACGTGCTGGACAACCCGCGCGACCCGGCCAACATCGACGCCGTGCGTGCCAAAGTCAACGCCTTGACCGCACGATTCCCGGTCTACAAGTGATGGTTTCAGGCCGTACAACGGGAGTGCCCTCCGCATGAAATGCCCGTTCTGCGGCCATCTTGAAACCCAGGTGGTCGAAACCCGCGTCTCGGAAGACGCGGACTTCATCCGCCGCCGCAGGCAGTGTGGCCATTGCGAGAAGCGGTTCACCACCTACGAGCGGCCGGAGGTGAGCTTCCCGGCGGTCGTCAAGAAGGACGGCCGCAGGGTGGACTACGTGCCAGCCAAACTGCGGGCCTCTTTCTCGCTGGCGCTGCGCAAGCGACCGGTCAGCACCGAGCAGGTCGACGCGGCGATCGAGCGCATCGAGGAAAAGCTGCTGAACCTCGGCGCCCGCGAGGTGCCCGCCGCCCGCCTGGGCGAGATGGTGATGCGAGAACTCAAGAAGCTCGACAAAGTGGCGTACATCCGGTTCGCCAGCGTGTACCGCAGCTTCGAGGACATCGACGAATTCAGGGCGCTGGTGGACGAAGTCCGGCGTTGATCGAAGCCGATCTCATGGGGGGTGCAAGGCCTTCCCCGCTTGTCGCGAGGCGAGCCTCATTCATCGGCTCCCGAAGATCGTTAACAGCTGTAACAGGCAGACTGGCGAGATGGAAAATGTCCACCAATGTGCACCGTGCTCGCTGAGTCTTCGCCAGCGCGGCGTCACGCTCATCGAGTTGATGGTTGGCATTGCCCTGCTTGCTATTCTGCTGGCCATCGCCGCACCGAATTTCCAGGGGATGACCGCATCCAGCCGCCTCACCTCTGCCAGCAATGAATTGCTGGGAAGCCTTCAGCAGGCCCGCGCCCAGGCCATCCGCACGGGTGCCCGCGTCACGGTATGCAAGAGCACCAACGGCACGCAATGCGACACCACCGCGGGAGCCGGCTGGAATCAGGGTTGGATCGTGTTCCAGGACACCACCCGCAGCGGCTTTGATGCCCAGGTGGATGTGGGTGAAACCATTCTGACCCGCATCACTCGCGTCACGGGCGGCACGTTGATCGTCGGCAACAACCCTGTCGCGAACTATGTGTCCTTCGCTGCGGACGGCAGGCCCAGGCTCATGGGCGGCGCTGTTCAGGCTGGCTCCTTGCGCGTGTGCGATCCAATCGGTTCGCTGACGGACGACAACCGCGCCCGTGACATCGTGGTGACGGCGACCGGGCAAGTCCGTGTGACACGTCCTGCCGGCGTGGCCAGCAGTTGCTTACCTCCCTGATCTGAATATGACGAACGACACCCGCCCGATGCATGGCCCACGCCGGCCACCCCAACGCGGCGCTTCGCTGATTGAAGTGCTGGTTGCTGTGCTCATCCTCAGCCTGGGCCTGCTGGGCATGGCGGCGCTGCAGTCCCGTGCGGTCAAGGGCAACATCAGCAGTGGGCAGCGCGCCCAGGCCGTCATGCTCAGTCACTACATTCTTGACGTGATGAGGGTGGACAGGGAAAACGCCCGGGGCGGCCAGTACAACACCGGCGCCAATTTCATTTGCGACCCGACGGCTTTCGCCGGCGCCAATCTGGCTGACACCTCCCGCAGAGGTTGGCTGACCTCCGTCAAACAGAACATGGGACGTGCGGATGACAACACGACGTGCGCGCACATTGCATGCGATGCCGACTTCGCGTGCACGGTCCAGATCCGGTGGGATGACAGCATGAGCGGCGGCCTGGCCAACCAGACCTTCGTTATTGCCTCACGAGTTTGAACCCCATGCGCTACTCCATGACGCACTTCAACCGCCCTCGCTGTCGTCACCGCACGACGGGCCGCCAGCGCGGTCTCACCCTGATCGAGCTGCTGGTGGCCATGACGCTGGGCCTGGTGCTCATCGGTGGCGTTCTCAGCGTGGTGATCACGACACGCCAGACGCTGCGGGTCAACGAGAACCTCGCCCAGATGCAGGAGGGCGCCCGCTTCTCCTTCGACATCATGGCCCGGGAGATCCGCGAGGCCGGGATGGTGCCATGCGGCACGCGGCTGACCGCCAACGTCCTGCGCACAGCGGGCTCACCCACAGTGGCGTGGTGGGCCAGCACTGACGCAGGCATGCTGCGCGGATTCGACGACGCACAAGACAGCGTCGACATCGCGGGTTTCGGTGCTGCGGTCGGTGACCGGGTCAATGGCACCGATGCCATCATGGTGCTGCGCCCCGCTGGCGACGAATTGTCGTTCCGCCAGATCACCCTTCATGATGAGGGCGCAAAGAGCTTTGCATTCTCGTCGCCAACCGCATTCACGAATGCGGAAATAGTCATGGTGTGCGATGGCAGGAGCAGCGCACTGTTTCAGATCCAGACCGCCTCCAACACCCCGCCCACCATTCAGTATGGTGCCGCCACTCTGAACTGTTCGACTGGACTGGGCAGCGTACAAGCCCAATGCACGGGTGCGGTGGCCAAGACGTTTGACCCCGACGCCACCGTGGCTCGCTGGGATCCCGCGTTCTGGTATGTGGGCATCAACCCTCAGGGTGGTCGCTCGCTGTACCGGGCACGCATTGTGCTGAACGCCGACAGCGAGGTGGTGACGGTGCGGGAAGAAATATCGCCGGGCGTAGACAACCTGCAGATCGACTATCTCACGCGCAACCGGGACATGGGCAACGCGCTCGCAACGGCATGGGTGCCGGCGTCCCACGCAAACTTCAACGCGGGATGGGCCAGCACCACCGCAGAGGTGGTGGCCGCCCGATTGACACTGTCGCTGGGCAGCACAGAAGCGGTCGGTTCGGATGGGCAGCGCCTTCAGCGCCAACTGATCGTGGTGGCCTCATTGCGCAACAGGGATCTCTGACATGTCGCGAACGATACCCGGCTCCCTTCGCCATCGCCAAACCGGCGTGGCGCTGATTGTCGCGCTGATCATGGTGGTCATCATGTCCCTGCTGGGGCTCGCCGGCGTACGGATGATCTCCCAGGAAGAAAAAATGGTGGCATACACATATGACCGCACATTGACCTTCCAGGCGGCAGAAGCGGCGCTGAGACAGATTGAAAACAGCATCGACCAGGTCAAACCCGAACCTATCGCGGGTGCCTGCGCGGACTTCACTTCGGGCACCTTCACCGTCCGCGCCTGCCCCCCACCAGCGGCGGGCGCGGCCGTTCCCCGGTGGATGGACACGGCGTTCAACGGTTGGTCCAATGCCACCGCCGTAGGAACCGGCACGTTGGCGATCACGCCGCAGTACTTCGTCGAGTACCTGGGCACGGGATTCCCCTGCAGCCTGGATCCCTCGGCCATCCCCGTGTGCAAACGCTACCGCGTCACGGCTCGCGCTGGCGGAAATGGCCGCGCTGAAGTCATGGTCCAGTCGCTCTATGCCTCGGACTGACGGAAAACACCCCATTCAGGGACGTAAGGAAACACCCATGAGCGCACTCAAGACAATCGCGTCAGCCCTTCGATGGAGCACGGTCGGACTCACCGCCGCGCTGGCGTTTGCCTCACACGCCCTGGTCATCCCGAATGTGCCCTTGTCCGTGCAGCAAAGCGTCAGTCCACTGATCATGCTGGTCGCGGGCAAGGACCACCGATTCTTCTACGAGGCGTACAACGACGCCAGCGACATCGACGGCGACGGCGTGCTCGACGTCCGCTACAAGCCCAGCATCACTTACTTTGGGCTGTTCAATTCCGCGCTGTGCTACACGCACAACAACGACAGCAGCAATGCCGGTCTGTTCAGTCCTGCGGGAACGGCGGCGGCGCTCTTCAAGTGCCCAGGCCAATGGTCCGGCAACTGGTTGAACTACATCACCACCAGCCGCATCGACGCCATGAAAGTGGTGCTGTACGGCGGCACCCGCGAAGTGGACGACAACACCAGCACCATCCTGCGGCGTGCCTACATTCCTCAGGATGCGCACTCGTGGGCCAAGGAGTACACCAGTACCGCGGTGGATGGCTACAACATCGCAGACTACACCCCGCTCGCCCAGCCCACCAGCAGCAGTCGCCGGCACTTCTTTGGCAACCTGACCGCCAACGCGGGCACCAATTGCGCGACGCTCAACAACTGCAGCGACCTTCCACCGCTGTTGTCCGTGGTCACCAACTCAAGCAAACGGGTCTGGGAATGGGCCTCGAAAGAACGCCCCGTCCTGGACGGCACACACGGCGGCACACGCACCGACAGAGCCGTGCGCGTCGAAGCCTGCAAGACCGGTTACACGGGTGGTTGCAAGCTCTACCCCGGTGGCCAGTACAAGCCCGTCGGCCTGCTCCACGACTACGGCGAAAACGATTCCATGCTGTTCGGCCTGCTCAGTGGCAGCTACGACAACAGCGTCTCCGGGGGCCGGCTTCGCAAGGTGATTTCCTCTTTCAAGAATGAAGTCAACGCGACCAATGGCCGGTTCACGAACAGCGCCACGATCGTGAAGACCTTCGACAACCTGCGCATTCGCGACTACAACAACGGCAACACCAGCCAACAGTACCGGGGCGGCTGGGTCACCACCCGTGCGCCCAATGTGGGCGAGTTCCCCGACTGGGGCAACCCCATCGGCGAGATGATGTATGAGTCGCTGCGCTACTTCGCTGGAAAGAAGAGTGCCACCCCTGCGTACATGGGCACGACCACGGTCGACGGCGAGGTGGGATGGTCCGCGGCCACCTGGGACGACCCCTACGAGTCGACCAGCGCAGCCAAGGCGCCCATGTGCGCGCGCGGGAACATGCTGGTCATCTCCGATATCAACGTGTCCTATGACTCCGACCAGCTGCCAGGCGTCGCAAGCGCCTTCTCGACGGGCTTTTCGGGCGATCTCACGGGCTTCAGCGCCCTGACGGAGGCCACCGCCATCACGGCCAACGAATCCGACGTGCCGGGCAACCGCTTCATTGGCCAATCAGGAGCGACCTTCGACTCGGCCCCTTCGCCCAAGAACGTCACCAACCTCGGCACCATTCGCGGCTTGGCGCCGGAAGAGCCGACCAAGCAAGGCAGCTACCACGCGGCGGCCGTGGCGGCATTCGGCAAGCGCAGCGACCTGCGGACACAGACCGGCCTCGCAGGCAAACAAAGTGTGGACACCTTCGTCGTGGCGCTGGCTTCTCCGCTGCCCCGGATCGAAGTTCCCATGAACGCCGGCAAGCGGATCACTCTGGTGCCATTCGCCAAGTCGGTCAGCGGAAGCAGCATTTCCAACGCCAAGGGCGCCTACCAGCCCACAAACCAGATCGTCGATCTCTATGTCGAAGAGATCGTCAACTCTGGCACCGCCGACGCCAACCCGTCCATCAATGACGGTCGCTACTACGCCAAATTCCGCATCAACTACGAAGACGTCGAACAAGGCGCCGACCACGACATGGACGCGATCGTGGAGTACACCATCCGGGCCAACGCGGACAACACGGTCACCGTCATCCTTCGGCCGATCTATCAGGCCGGTGGCATTCAGCATCGCATGGGCTACATCATCTCGGGCACCTCGGCAGACGGGGTGTACCTGGAAGTTCAGGACGAAAGCGACCAGACACCTTACTTTCTGAACACGCCGCCCAACCAGTTGCCCGGTTACTGTGACAAGACCTCGGTCCCCAATGCCTGCAACCGCCTCCCCTACCTGGGTGCGGGCAGCCCCGGCGACACGGCCACGCGAACCTTCAGTCCCGGCACCACGACCGGCGCCACGCTCCTCAAGGACCCACTGTGGTACGCCGCCAAATGGGGCGGCATGGTGGACAGCAACAGCAACGACCGCCCCGACCTCACGCCGGAATGGGATGCCGACGGCGATGGCACTCCGGACACTTACTTCTTGGTGCAGAACCCGCTCAAGCTCAAGGAATCGCTCAAGAAGACGTTGGACAACATTGCCTCGCGTTCGAGCAGCGCGAGCAACGTGTCGGCCAACAGCACCAGCATCTCGTCGTCCTCCAGGCTGTACCAAGCGGTTTTCAACACCCAGCGATGGTCCGGCGACCTCGTGGCCTATCCCGCCACGGCCAACGGCGTAGGAGCCACGCCCTCGTGGCACGCCACGCTGGCCATGCCCGCATGGAACGAACGCAACGTGTTCATGCGCACATCCAACGCGACCACGCTCAAGCTCACGAACTACAGCAGCCTATCGGCATCGGATCAAACAGCCTTCAGCAACAACACGGTGTTCGAGTACCTGTTAGGCCGGCGCACGGCGGAAGTGCAGAACGGTGGCGCGTTGAGAGACCGAGGCAGCGCGCTGGGCGACATCGTGCACTCCTCGCCGTACTACGATCGGAACACCGATGTGATCTATGTCGGCGCCAACGACGGCATGTTGCATGCCTTCCGCGGTGGCGATGGCCGTGAATTGTTTGCGTTCGCGCCGCGCCAGTCCATCTCACGCATGCGCAACCTCGCCTCGACCAGCTACGTTCACGACTACTACGTGGACGGTGACGTGGTGGTTTCGGATCGAACCGCTGCTTCGAACAACAAGAGCTATCTCTACAGTCTGCTGGGTCGGGGCGGCAAGGGCCTGTTCTCGCTGGACGTCACCGCGCCCGCGTCTTTTGGCACCGGTTCATTCCTCTGGGAGTACACGCCACGAGGCAACACGGCGGCCGCAGCGGATGCCAATCTCGGCAAGATGCTGGGCCGGCCCATCGTCGTCAAACTCAACAACGGCAAGCTGGGCCTGATTGCGGGCAACGGATATGAAAGCACTGGCGGCAAGGCCGTGCTTTACATCTTCATCATCAACACCGATGGCTCGCTCGATCGAGTGAAGACCATCGACACGCTGGTGGGGGGCGACAATGGGATGGCGGGCCCTGCGGCGCACGATGCCAACAACGACGGCATCGCCGACTACATCTTTGCGGGCGACCTCAAGGGGAATGTGTGGAAGTTCGATGTGACCTCCAACGATCCGGACTCATGGCAAGTGGCCTACAGCGGTGCACCGCTCTTCCAGGCGCGGGATCACAATGGCACCGCCCAGCCCATCACGGCGCCGATGTACACCGCAGTGAACAACAAGAGCGGCGATCCGAACCGGAACAAGCTGTTCGTCTTCTTCGGCAGTGGCGCCTATTTCAGGACCGGCGACGCGACCGACATGCAAAGGCAAACCTGGTATGGGCTCATCGCTGATGGGCTCACGCCAATCAACAGCAGCCGCGCCGCCGGCGCGCTGCGCCAGCGGTCGGTGACAGCCATTGGGACCGTGGGAGGTCGATCCAGCAGGACCTTCTCGGCCGCGGCAGCCAATGACATGGTAGGCATGAGCGGCTGGTACCTCGACTTCACCAGCCCCGTGGAAGGCGAACGCATCACCACGGCGTCAAAAATCATCAACTATGCCGTGCCAGGCCTGACGGGCAGTTCGATGTACCCCATCACCAACGATCCATGCATCCCTGGCGGGCGGGGCTATCTCAACGTACTGGACCCGTTCAGCGGCGCGTCGTTCAATTTCGGAATTCTTGATGCCAACCGCGACAACGACTTCTCCAACGACACACTCACAGCGCCGAATGGCACGGTGGGCTTCATCGGATCGGTGGATGTCGGCGTCGGCATTCCCACCGAGCCGCTGGCCATGGGAATGCCCGGTCGAGTGAAGATCTTTATTGGTGGGTCGGGAGATCCCAGCAGCCCGGGAGGGCCTCCCATCGTCGACGAGAATCTCAAGGGGGGCGAAGCGCTCAAGGGCCGGATCTCGTGGCGGGAAATCGTGAGGGACTGACACATGTACTTGAACCAGCGAAGGCAGCCTGTTCGCGGATTCACCTTGATCGAACTGATGATCACGGTGGCCATCATCGCCATCCTCGCCGCCGTGGCCCTCCCCAGCTACCAGACCTATGTGCAGCGCACCAACCGCGCTGTCGCCACGGGCTGCCTTCAGGAAATGGCCCAGCACATGGAACGCCGTTACACCACCACCATGGCCTACAACTCGGCTGCGGCATTGCCCGTCCTCGGCTGCACCAACGAGGTGGCGGCGCGCTACACCTTTGCGTTCGCCGCAGGTCAGCCCACGGCCACCACGTACACCATCGAAGCCACGCCGCAGGGAGCGCAGGCTTCCGATGCACGTTGCGCCACCCTGGGCCTGACGCATCAGGGCACCAGAACCATTTCGGGCACCGCCACCGTGAATGATTGCTGGCGCTGAAGCCCGCATCCCCTGTCCTTGATGTCGGGGGCAGGCGGCAACCGCTGATAAGCTCAGCGCATGACCGCGCCCTCACCCCAGCACATGCTCGATCAGGCACTGCATCTCGCCAGCCTTGCCATGCGCTCGAGCAACCCCAACCCCCGCGTGGGCTGCGTCATCATCACGCCTGACGGCCGCGAGATCGGCGTCGGCCACACGCAGCCAGCAGGAAGCCCGCACGCCGAAATCATGGCCTTGCGCGACGCACAGGCACGTGGCGAATCCGTGGTCGGCGCCATCGCCTACGTCACGCTTGAGCCCTGCTCGCATCATGGGCGCACGCCCCCCTGCTGCGACGCATTGATCGCCGCACGCATCGGCAAGGTCGTGGTCGCCACGGGGGATCCCAACCCGCAGGTCTCGGGTCGTGGCCTGGACCGACTGCGCGCAGCGGACATCGCGGTGGAATTGCTGCCAGTCGGCCACGATGTCGCTCGCGCATCGCGCGAACTCAACATCGGTTTCTTCAGCCGCATGATTCGCCGCACGCCCTGGGTGCGCATGAAAGCCGCCGCGTCACTCGATGGCGTGACCGCCCTGGACAACGGTGCCAGCCAATGGATCACCGGCGATGCCGCTCGCACCGATGGCCACGCCTGGCGCGCAAGAGCCTGCGCTGTGCTCACCGGCATCGGCACGGTGCTGGAGGATGATCCCCTGCTGGACGTTCGCCTTGTGGACACCCCTCGCCAGCCCCACCTGGTGGTGATCGACAGCCGATTGCAAACGCCCCCGACTGCCCGCCTCTTCCAGAAGCCGGCCAACGGCCAGGCTCGTCAAATCTGGATCTATCACGCCATCCAAGACGCCGACAAGGAAAGCGCCTTGCAGCACCTGGGCGCCACCCTGATCCACATGCCGGGCGCCAACAGCAAGGTGGATCTGCCCGGGATGTTGGCCGATCTGGCAGGGCGCGAAGTCAATGAGCTTCACGTCGAGGCTGGCCACAAGCTCAATGGTTCGCTCGTGCGGGAGGGGTTGGTTGATGAAGTGCTGCTCTACCTGGCCCCGCAGCTGCTCGGGCGCGGCGCCAGCCTGGCCGACTTTGGCCCGCTGCAGCAATTGAAAGAAGGCCCGCTGCTCCACTACATGTCAGTGGACACCGTGGGTGCGGACCTTCGCATCGTGGCAAGGATGCAAGGCCACGATGGATTCCTGTCGCCGCCCCCCGCTTAGCCATCAGCCAAGAAGATACAAAAAGCAATACAAAGCAACCATCCACTGGATGACACCGCCTGTCTTGATCACGCTTTAGTTTTAATTTTGGCTGATAGAGTGCCGCCATGCAAAAAGCGCGGCGACTCTTCGTCTCGGGTCCGGATGGGATCCTGGGCGTCTCTCTGATCGAACTGCTGGTGGTGATCGCCGTGCTGGCGATCCTCGCCTCCATCGCCATCCCCTCGTTTGCAGGCATCTCGCGCCAGTACCGCGTGAACGCGGCGGCAGAGGAGTTCATGGCGTCGGTCCAGCTTGCCCGACTGGACGCCATTCGCCTGGGCCAGGACATGGTGATCCGGCGCCAAACCTCGTGCGCCGTTGCATTGCCCACCACCGCCGATTGGCATTGTGGATGGCGCGTCTTTGCCGATCTCAATGGCAATCAGCTGCCGGACGCGGGCGAGACCGAGTTGCAGTCCGTCGCACTTCCCACTGGCATCTACCTTGTCAAGGCGCAGGGCGGCGGCAGCCCGCAGTACATCACCATCAACCGGTACGGCCAGGTCACCGCCATCGGCCAGCGCTTTTCCGTCTTTGCCGCCAACATGACCGAGCAGTCCGGTCAGCTGATCTGCTTTTCCACCGGCACCCGCCTGCGCACGGTCAGCGGCGCAAAAACCTGTCTCGATCAGGCCAAATGACCCGGAGACCTCAACACCGCCAACAAGGCACCAGCCTGATCGAAGCCTTGGTGGCGCTGTTGGTGCTGGCCCTGGGTGTGATGGGAATGGCCGCCATCCAGACCCGTTCGCTGGCCACCGCCCGCAGCAGCAACCTGCGGGCGGCGGCTATTCGGGCGGTCGAAGACTTGCAAGAACGCATGCAGGCCAACTCGGACCTCCGGGTCGTGCCAGCCGTGGCCACCCCTTACGTGACCACCTGGGGGCCTCCGCCAGCCGCCCAAACCGATTGCAACTCGGTCTCCTGCACGGGGGCGCAACTGGCGGCCTTCGATCTCGTGCAATGGAAGAACGAACTAAGTCGCTCCCTGCCCTCCGGTGACGGGATGGTCTTCGCCTCCGCGAAGGATGTCACCCAGCTGGGCATTCTGGTGGCGTGGAAGGAAAACCAGGCCCAATACGAGGCCCAGGTTGGCGACAAAGAAGCCGTCCCCTCGCGCCAGCCCACCGCCGCGCAAGGCGCAACCGATCCAACGGCCACTGGCGTATCGGGTGAGCTGTGCCCCGCCACCCTCACCTGTCACCTGAGCTTCGTTCGACCATGAGGCCGTCGCGTCAGTCGGGCGTGAGCCTGATCGAACTCATGATCGGGCTGGTGATTGGCCTCATGGTGGTGATCGCGTCCATGGGCAGTCTCGTGTACACGCGCGCGGCGTCCCGGATGATGGGCGACAGCACACGCCTGCAACAGGACGCCGCCACGGCCTTGCGCGTGATCGGTGAGATGGTCCGCCAGGCAGGGGCGCGGCGGCTGATGGACACACCGGGGGGCACGGTGAGCTTCAATCCAGGCTACACGGGGATCGAAGTCAATCCGAACACCTGGCAGCCCGCCGCCGCCAAGGGGACAGATGGCGCATCGGAAGGGCCGGACACCCTGCAGCTTGACCGCGACCACACCCTGACCACGGGAGTGGACGTCAAAAGTCCCTTGAACACCGACAACACGGACTGCCTTGGCCAGCCGACGGTGCCAGGCAACAACGTCACCAGCACCTTCAGCGTGGATGCGGGAGAACTCAAGTGCAAAGGGTCCGGGAGCACCGACGGCGCCTATGCCCTGATCGCCGGTGTCGAGGACTTCCAGGTCTGGTACGGGCTTCGGCAAGGCGCTGGCCTGGCCTTCGCCATTCTGCGACATTTACTCCGGCAACACCCGGCCTTGCGACAGTGGTCTAGGACTGAGCTGGCTCACCCGCGAGAACGAGCGCAAGGTGGAGCTGTGGCACGCGGCCTTGAACAGCCGAGGGCGTTTCGTGCCAGCCGTCGACGACATGGCGCTGCTCAATGCCTTCCAGGGGATTCTGGACGACATCCTCCACCAGACTTCGCAGCCCTGGGTCAGCATCGCGAGCAGTTCCAGCCGCCTGCGCTCCAATGGGCTCATCTACGTCGCCGGCTTCGACTCCAGCAACTGGAGTGGCCATCTGAGCGCATACCCCATCGACGCCACCACCTACGGCGTCAGCAGCTCGCCCTCGTGGTCGGCGCACCAGTTGCTCGACGCCAGCACGCCGGATGCACGGAAGATCCTCACCCACAACGGCAAGGAGGGCATCGCCTTCACCTGGAACAGTTTGAACCAGGCGCAACAAGCCGCCCTGCGAGGCAGCGACAGCGAGGTCGAAGGCCAACGCCGCCTGAACTACCTCCGGGGAGACCGGGCCCACGAAGACGACAAGCCGGGCGGCACGCTGCGCCGCCGCGACTCCCGGCTGGGCGACATTGCCAACGCGAACATCTGGCAGGCCCGACAGCCTGTGCGCCTGGGATTCGAGCACGCCGGGCACGCCAAATTCCGCACCGGGCAGACCACCCGACTGCCCATGCTCTACGTCGGCGCGAACGACGGCATGCTGCATGCCTTCAGCGCCGTGGACGGCCGCGAGCTCATGGCTTATGTGCCGGCCGGGGTCTATGGCCACCTGCGCGGCTACACGCGTCCCGACTACAGCCACCGCTACTTCGTGGACGGACACGCCTTCACCGGCGACGTCGATATCAGCAATGCAAGCCCGCTTCCCGACTGGCGCACCTACCTCGTCGGCGCCCTGGGCGGCGGTGGCAGGGGCTACTTCGTGCTGGACGTCACCACCCCGCTGACGACCACCGCGGCCAACTCCACCTTCCAGCCGTCGGGCGTGATCCTGGACCGCAGCTTTCCAGGCAATGCCACGGCGCCCGATGAAGAGAGCAAGGACATTGGCCACCTGTACGCACCGCCGGTGGTGAGCTCGATCGACGCAAGCCGCAGCGAGCAAATCGTCAAGCTCAACAATGGCCGCTGGGCGGTCGTCATGGGCAACGGGGTCAACAGCGTCAACGAACGCCCTGTGCTCCTTGTCCAGTACCTCGACGGACCACGCGAGCTGCTCCGCATCGTGGCCCAGGCCGCCACGCACCAGGGCAACGGACTGTCTGCGCCCCGCCTGCTTGACGTCAACGGTGACGGCAAGATGGACGTGGCCTACGCAGGCGACCTGCAAGGCAATCTCTGGAAATTCAACCTGACCGGCACCGACGCCAGCCAATGGGGCGTCAGCGACTGGAGCGGCGGTGGAAAACCCTGCCGGAACGCTGCCTGCACGCCTCTGTTCACGGCCCGCGACGCGGCCTTGCCGGCCAACCCCCAGCCCATCACCACAGCGCCCATCTGGATGCCTCACCCCCTTGGCGGCATCCAGATCCTGTTCGGCACCGGCCGCCAACTTGAAGACGCCGATCGGGCCAACGCGAAAGTGCAGACCATCTACTCCCTTTGGGACGCCAGCCGCTACACGGTCGCTGCCACAGGAGGTCTGGCGGAAGCCCCGGACACGCGCTCCACCATCGCGGGCCGCAGCGCGCTGGTCCAGCAAGCCGTGACCGGCGCCGTCACCAGCCGCGCCTCGGGCGCCGAGCTGCCCACCGAGTTCTTCAAGAGTTCCCGCCGGCCCGTCGCATACGCCCGCGCCAGCCCGAGCGCTCCGCGCGGCTGGTACATGGACCTGCCCGACGTCGGTGAGCGCGTGTTGAGCAACCCGCAGCCCTTCGAGGGTCAGAAAGTGATGGTGAGCACCTCTGTCCCATCACAAGGCAACGCCGAAGAAAGCTGCACCTTCGAGCAGGCCCAGGAGGGCGGTTCGATCAACGTGCTCAACATGATCACCGGGCAGCCGGGAAGCACCCCGCCTTTCGCCGGCACCGACGCGACCATGTCCATGGTCGACACCTCCCGCGTGCGGTTTGGCAACGGCGAGTTCACCAGCATCCACACACGCGGCGGAGATCTCAAGCTGCTCTCGCTCTCCAACTCATCGGTGAAGTCGCTGACGGCGGTGGGCGGCAAGGTGGCCGGCCGGCGCGCGGACTGGAGGGAACTCGAATGAGCACGCGTCCGGGCGCTGTGGCGCAACGGCGGTCGGCGCAGCGCGCCTTCACGCTGATCGAAGTGTTGATCGTGGTGGCCATCATCGGGGTGCTCGCTGGCATCGCACTCCCGCAATACACCTCGCATGTGCAGCGAACCCACCGGGCCCACGCCCGGGCCACCCTGCTGCAAGCCGCCCAATGGCTGGAACGCGCGGCCACCGCACAGGGCGCCTACCCTGAAAGGGCAGCCATTCCTGCCGGTCTGCTGGCGGTGGAAGGCGATCGGTACACGATCGGCTTCAAAACCCTCACCGCCAGCGCGTTCGTGTTGCAAGCCACCCCACGCGCCGCGCAGAGCGCGGACGAATGCGGTGTCTTCGAACTCAGCGAAGCGGGTCTGAGAACCCAATCGGCGTCGACGCTCGTGGCAAACCCTCTGTCGGCGCAGGCCTGCTGGGATCGCTAGTCGGCGGCCCTGGCCACCCCCTTCGGCTGCCGTCGGTGGCGCGTTTTGGCCGGGTGGGCGAAACCCTGCGAAAATAGCGGGATGTTTACCGGCATCATCACCGGCGTGGGGCGCATCGCCGCCCTCCACGACCTGGGCAGCTCTTTGGATCATGGCAAGCGACTCACACTCGAGGCGCCGCCTGGGTACCTCGACGACGTCGGTCTGGGCGACAGCATCGCCCTCGACGGCGCGTGCATGACCGTCACCTCGCTGGACCTGCCCCGGCACCATTTCACGATCGACATTTCCGCCGAATCGCTGGCTCGCACCACTGGCCTGGCGCAAACCGGCCGCCGCGTCAACCTGGAGAAGGCACTGCGCGCCCACGACCGCCTGGGCGGGCACATTGTGTCGGGCCACGTGGACGGCGTGGGCACCGTCACCCGGTTCGCCCGGGTCGGCGAGAGCTGGGAACTGCGCGTGATGGCACCGCCCGAGCTGGGCAAATACCTGGCGTACAAGGGCTCGATCACCGTCAACGGCGTCAGCCTCACCGTCAACCAGGTGGCCGACAGCGCCGCCGGTTGCGAATTCAGCATCAACCTCATCCCCCACACGGTGGAGAACACGGCACTGGGCGAGTTGACAGAAGCCAGCTCGGTCAACCTCGAAATCGACACCGTCGCGCGCTATGTCGAGCGCATGCTCAGCGCCGGCGCGCAACCCACCAAGGAAACCGCATGAACGCCCCTGAAACCCTGGCCCCGGTCGCCATCTCGCCCGTCGAGGACATCGTCGCCGACATGCGCGCCGGCCGAATTGTCATCCTGGTCGACGAGGAAGACCGCGAAAACGAGGGCGACCTCGTGTTGGCAGCTGACCACGTCACGCCCGAAGCGATCAACTTCATGGCCCGTTTCGGCCGCGGTCTCATCTGCCTCACCCTCACGCGCGAGCGCTGCGAGCGCCTTCGCCTGCCGCCCATGGTGCCGCGCAATGGCACCAAGATGGGCACGGCCTTCACCATCTCCATCGAAGCCGCCGAAGGCGTTACCACCGGCATTTCAGCCGCCGATCGCGCGCGCACCGTGCAGGCAGCCGTGGCCCCCGACGCCCAACCCGGCGACCTTGTCCAGCCAGGCCACATCTTCCCGCTGCAAGCCGTGGAAGGCGGCGTTCTCATGCGCGCCGGCCACACCGAAGCCGGCTGCGACCTCGCCGCCATGGCCGGCTGCAGCCCCGCATCGGTGATCTGCGAGATCATGAAGGACGATGGCACCATGGCGCGCCTGCCCGATCTGCAGGTCTTCGCCGCGGAGCACGGTCTGAAGATCGGCACCATCGCCGACCTGATCGAACACCGCAGCCGCACCGAATGCCTGGTGAAGAAACTGGGCACGCGCAGCATGAACACCGCGTTTGGGGAGTTTCAGGTCACCGCCTTCAGCGACCAGCCCAGCGGCGCATTGCACCTGGCCCTGGTGAAGGGCGAGTGGAAGCCCGAAGACAGTGTGGCCGTGCGGGTGCACGAACCACTGTCGGTGCTGGATGCGCTGGAAGTGGGCCGCTCCATGCACTCCTGGAGCCTGGAAGCCAGCCTGCGCCACATCGCCCAGGCCGGCGCGGGCGTGGCCGTTCTGCTCAATTGCGGTGAAGCCGCCAGCCAGCTCCTGGCCCAGTTCGAGGGCACAGCGCGGTCCGCCCAGGCGCCCGAGCGCGGCCGCATGGACCTGCGCACCTACGGCGTGGGCGCGCAAATCCTGCGCGACTGCGGCGTGCACCGCATGCAGCTCATGGGCAACCCGCGCCGCATGCCCAGCATGACCGGCTACGGCCTTGAGATCACCGGGTACCTCAGCCGCAACGGCTGACCCTTTTCCTTTCCCTGACCTCCTCCATCCCAAGAAACGGACCCCCTACATGTTCGGCGCAGACAAAGGCACCCCCAGCGTGCTCGACGGCAGAAAACTCAGCATCGGCATCGTCCAGGCCCGCTTCAACGAATCCATCACCGACGCCCTGTTCAACGCCTGCCTGGCCGAGCTGCTCGCCCTGGGCGTGCAGGACAAGAACATCGCCCACGTGAAGGTGCCTGGCGCACTGGAAGTGCCCGTGGCCCTGCAGGCCATGGCCGAACGCGACGACTTCGACGCGCTGATCGCGCTGGGCTGCATCATCCGCGGCGAAACCTACCACTTCGAGCTGGTGGCCAACGAATCGGGCGCGGGCGTCACGCGCCTGTCGCTGGACTACCAGATCCCCATCGCCAACGCCATCCTGACCACCGAGAACCTCGAGCAGGCCGTGGCCCGCCAGACCGACAAGGGCCGCGACGCGGCCCGCGTGGCCGTGGAGATGGCCCACCTGCTGCAAGAGATCGGTTGAACACCATGTCCGCTGAAACCCCCACCCCGGCCAATGCCAAGAGCAGCGGCACCACGCGCAAGGCGGCCGACAAGTCCGCCCGCACCCGCGCCCGAGAATTCGCGCTGCAGGGGATCTATCAACACCTGGTAGGCCGCAACGCCGCGATCGACATCGACACCTTCACACGCGACCTGGCCGGCTTCCATAAGGCCGACAGCGTGCACTTCGACGCCCTCCTGCATGGCTGCATCGCAGAAGCTGCGGCGCTGGATGCGCTGATCACGCCGCGCCTGGACCGCCCGCTGGCGGAACTCTCGCCCATTGAACACGGTGTGCTCTGGATCGGCGCCTACGAATTCCAGCATTGCCTGGACGTGCCCTGGCGCGTGGTGCTCAACGAGTGCATCGAACTGGCGAAGTCCTTTGGCGGCACCGACGGCCACAAATACGTCAATGGCGTGATGCACCAGCTGGCATCGCAGTTGCGCCCCGCAGAGGTGGCCGCCTCACCAGCCCCGGCCTCGCGCAAGCCCGCTCCATGAGGATTGCCCAGCGCGCCCAGCGCGTCGAACCGTTCTACGTGATGGAGCTGGCCAAGGCCGCCTCCGCGATGGCGGCCCGGGCCGGCGCCGGCGACCGGTCGATGATCTACCTGAACATTGGCGAGCCCGACTTCACTGCGCCGCCGCTGGTCGCCGCGGCCGCCGAACGCGCCATCCACGCCGGCCGCAGCCAGTACACGCAAGCCACAGGCCTGCCTCAGCTGCGCGAAGCCATCAGCGGCTGGTACGCCTCGCGCTTTGGCCTGCGCATCGACCCGGCGCGCATCGTCATCACCGCCGGTGCCTCGGCCGCACTGCAGCTGGCCTGCCTGGCCCTCATCGAGGCCGGAGACGAAGTGCTCATGCCCGACCCGAGCTACCCGTGCAACCGGCAGTTCGTGCAGGCCGCCGAAGGCCGCGCGATGCTGATCCCCTCGGGCCCCGAGCAGCGCTTCCAGCTCAGTGCCGAACAGGTCCGGGCGGCCTGGGGCGCGGCCACGCGGGGCGTCCTGCTCGCCTCGCCCTCCAACCCCACGGGCACCAGCATCGCCCGCGAAGAGCTCGAACGCATCGCGGGCTTCGTGCGCGGGCGTGGCGGCGTCACCCTGGTCGATGAGATCTACCTCGGCCTGAGCTTTGAAGACGAGTACGGCCACAGCGCGCTGGGCCTGCCCGATGGCCTGGGCGACGAGGTCATCAGCATCAACAGCTTCTCGAAGTACTTCAACATGACCGGCTGGCGCCTGGGCTGGCTGGTGCTGCCCCCGGCCCTGGTGCCCACGGTGGAACGCCTGGCACAGAACCTCTTCATCTGCGCCAGCACCATCGCCCAACATGCAGCACTGGCCTGCTTCGAGCCCGACAGCCTGGCCGAATACGAACGCCGCCGCGCCGCCTTCAAGGCCCGGCGCGACTTCTTCATTCCCGAGCTCTCCCGCCTGGGTCTGAACGTGCCCGTGATGCCCGACGGCGCCTTCTACGCCTGGGCCGACGTTCGCGGCCTGTGTGATCGCTGGGGCATTGCCCCCCAGGGCGCGCGGCCAGACGAAGGCGGAAGCTGGGCGCTGGCGTTCGAGCTCATGAAGCGCTGCCAGCTCGCCACCACACCCGGGCGCGATTTCGGTCTGGCCGAGCCTGGACGCTACCTGCGCTTCTCCACCGCCAACTCGATGGCCCAGCTCCAGGAAGCCGTGGCCCGCCTGGAGCAGGCCCTGTGAACGCGCCCCACACCGCGACGCCGCCAACGCCGCCGGACCGTCCCCACGCGGGGGCAGTCCCCACGGGGGGCAGCGAACCCCGCGCAGCAGGGAGCATGAAGGCCCCATTCACCTGGCCGGTGCGCGTCTACTGGGAAGACACCGATGCGGGCGGCATCGTCTTCTACGCCAACTACCTCAAGTTCTTCGAGCGCGCCCGCACCGAGTGGCTGCGCCACCTGGGCCTGGGGCAGCAAGCCTTGCGCGACGAGGTCGGCGGCATGTTTGTCGTGAGCGAAACCCAGGTGCAGTACCACCGCCCGGCGCGCCTGGATGATTTGCTTCTGGTTACAGCCCACGTGCGGGAAGCGGGCCGGGCCTCCCTGACAATCGAGCAGCGCGCGCTCTTGCAGCCCACGCTGGCCGGCGAGCCCGCCGCGCTGCTGTGCGAGGGCACGATCCGGATTGGCTGGGTCGACGCGCAAAGCCTGCGCCCCCAGCGCATCCCGGCCCAGGTCTTGAACGCGCTGCAAGGCCAGGCCTGACAAGGCCCAGCCCCGAAACTTTTTTCCCACCTACCGCATCCGAACACCCATGACCCAAGATCTTTCCATCGTTCAATTGATGCTCAACGCGAGCTGGGTGGTCCAGGCCGTCGTGGCGCTGCTGGTGGTGGTCTCCGTGGTGAGCTGGGCCGCCATCTTCCGCAAGGTGTTTGCCCTCAGGCGCGTGCGCAGCTACAACGAAGTCTTCGAACGCGAGTTCTGGTCGGGCACCAACCTCAACGATCTGTATGCCTCTGCCGCCCAGAACGCCAAACACGGCGGGCCGATGGAGCGCATCTTCGCCAGCGGCATGCGCGAGTACCAGAAGCTGCGCGAGCGCCGCATCACCGACAGCGGCGCCCTGCTCGACGGCGCGCGCCGCGCCATGCGGGCGAGCTTCCAGCGCGAACTGGACGCGCTGGAGACCAACCTCTCCTTCCTCGGCTCGGTCGGCTCGGTCTCGCCCTACGTGGGCTTGTTCGGCACCGTCTGGGGCATCATGCACGCCTTCACGGGCCTGGCCGCGCTGGCGCAGGTGACCCTGGCCACGGTGGCCCCCGGCATCGCCGAAGCGCTGGTCGCCACCGCCATCGGCCTGTTCGCCGCCATCCCCGCGGTCGTGTTCTACAACCGCTTCTCGCACGACATCGACCGCGTGGCCAACGCCATGGAAACCTTCATGGAAGAGTTCTCCAACATCCTGCAGCGCAACCTCGGCGTGAGCACCCAGACGCCGTCGGGACACTGACATGCCAGCCGTCTCCTCCCGCGGCCGGGGCCGCCGCACCATCAACGAGATCAACATGGTGCCCTTCATCGACGTGATGCTGGTGCTGTTGATCATCTTCATGGTCACCGCGCCGCTGATCACGCCGAGCCAGATCGCCCTGCCCAGCGTCGGCCAGGCCGGTCGACAGCCTGACCGCTTCGTGGCCGTCGTGATCGACAAGGACGAGCAGATCAAGGTGCGCGAAGGCTCCTCCAGCGCCGAACCGCAGCCAGTCGCCATCGGCCAGTTGGTCACTCGCGTGCAGCAACTGCAGGCCAGCCGGGGCAGCCCACCCGAAGGGGGCGTGCCTGTGGTGATCAGCGCCGACAAGAACGTCAAGTACGAAGCCGTTGTTCGCGTGATGGATACCTTGCAGCGCGCCGGCATTGCGCGCGTCGGCCTGTCCGTGCAAACCTCGCGCTGAGCCACGCCACCCGCCATGCAATCCACCGCCGACCACCTCGACCTCGCCCCGCCGCGCAACGGGCGCTGGCTGGGCCCGATGGGCCTGGCCCTGTTCGCCCATGGTCTGCTGGTGATTGCCCTCACCCTGGGCGTGCAGTGGCAGAACGACGGCGAGCCCGTCACTGTCGAGGCCGAACTCTGGTCCCGCACGCCGCAGCAGGCGGCGCCAAGGGCGGTCGAGCCGCCACCGCCGCCGCCCGCGCCCACCCCGGCCCCCACACCAGCCCCCGCGCCGAA
>NZ_JAHCKK010000037.1 GCF_026125825.1 Hydrogenophaga sp.
GTGCGGGCGATCGAAACGATTACGGCATCGGTCATGGAGGTTCCCCGGAAATCAGTTGAAGGTCTTGCCGGCCGCAGCGAGCCTGGCGAGCGAGCGTGCGGGCTCCCAGGCCGACGGATCGCCGTGCGGGTTGCGCGCGAACTGCTTCATGCGCCTGACGACGACGTCGAGGCCCACGGTGTCGGCGTACAGCATCGGCCCGCCGCGATACGCCGGGAACCCGTAGCCGTTCAGGTACACCATGTCGATGTCGGAGGCCCGCAGCGCGATGCCCTCCTCGAGGATCTTCGCGCCCTCGTTGACGAGCGCATAGACGATGCGGTCGACGATCTCCGCGTCGCTGATCTCGCGCCGCGCGACGCCGATCTCCTTCGAGTACTCGATGATCATCTGCTCGACCGCCGCCGACGGCCGCGCGGTGCGGTCGCCCGGCTTGTAGTCGTACCAGCCCGCGCCGGTCTTCTGCCCGAAGCGGCCCTGTTCGCAGAGCCGGTCGGCGATGCGCGAGTACTTGAGCAGCGGCTTCTCGACGTAGCGGCGCTTCCTGATCGCCCAGCTGATGTCGTTGCCCGCGAGATCGCCGACCCGGAACGGCCCCATCGCGAAGCCGAACTTCTCCATCGCGGCATCGACCTGCTTCGGCAGCGCGCCTTCCTCGAGCAGGAAGCCGGTCTGGCGCACCATCTGCTCGAGCATGCGGTTGCCGATGAAGCCGTCGCAGACGCCGGCGACGACCGCGATCTTCTTCATCGTCTTGCCGAGCTTCATCACGGTCGCGAGCACGTCGGGCGCGGTCTTCGCGCCGCGCACGACCTCGAGCAGGCGCATCACGTTCGCCGGGCTGAAGAAATGCGTGCCGACCACGTCGCCCGGGCGGCGCGTGAACGCGGCGATGCGATCGACGTCGAGCGTCGAGGTGTTGGTCGCGAGGATCGCGCCGGGCCTCATCACCGCGTCGAGCTTCTCGAACACGGCTTGCTTGACCGTGAGGTCCTCGAACACCGCCTCGATCACGATGTCGGCCTGCGCGATCGCGCCGTACTCGAGCACCGGGGTGATCAGCTTCAGGCGCGCGTCGACGTCGGCCTCGGTCATGCGCCCCTTCCTGACCGCGCCGCCGTAGTTGCGGCGGATCGTCTCGAGGCCACGGTCGAGCGCCTCCTGCTTCATCTCGAGCAGCGTCACCGGAATGCCGGCGTTGATGAAGTTCATCGTGATGCCGCCGCCCATCGTGCCCGCGCCGATCACCGCGGCGGCGTTGATGGGCCGCGTCGGCGTCGTGTCCGGGATGTCGGGGATGCGCGCCGCGGCGCGCTCGCCGAGGAAGATGTGGCGCAGGGCTTTCGATTCCGGCGTCAGCAGCAACTCCTGGAACAGGCGGCGCTCGACCGCCATGCCCTCGTCGAAGGGTCGCGTCGCGGCGGCGGTCACGGCCTCGATGCATTTGCGCGGCGCCGGATAGGGCCCGGCGACCGCATCGACGGTATTGCGCGCGAACATCAGGAAGCCCTCGGTGTTCGGGTGCTGCACGCGGACATCGCGCAGCCGTTTCGGCGGCTGCTTCTTGCTGATCAGCTGCGCGGCGAATTCGAGCGCGCCGTCGCGCAGCTCGCCGTCGATGATCGCGTCGAACAGCGGCGTGCCGGCGAGCTTCTGCGCGGCGACGATGCTGCCCGAGGTGATCATGTTGAGCGCCGCCTCGAGGCCGAGCGCGCGCGGCAGCCGCTGCGTGCCACCGGCGCCCGGCAGCAGGCCGAGCTTGACCTCGGGCAGCGCGATCTGCGCATCGGGGGCCGCGACGCGGTAGTGGCAGGCGAGCGCCAGCTCCAGCCCGCCGCCCATGCAGGCGCCGTGGACCGCGGCCACCACCGGCTTGGTGCTCGCCTCCAGCGCCAGGATCAGCGACAGCAGGTTGGGCTCGGCCACCGCCTTGGGCGAGCCGAACTCGCGGATGTCCGCGCCGCCGCTGAAGGCCTTGCCGGCCCCGGTGACGACGATGGCCTTGACCGCCGCGTCGGCCAGCGCCGCCTCGAGGTGGCGCGCGAAGGCGACGCGGGTGTCGTAGCCCAGGCCGTTGACCGGCGGGTTGTCGAGCGTGATGACGGCGACGGCGCCGCGGGTCTGGCAGGTGGCGGTCATGGCGGAAGGTCCTGCAAAAAAGAACGGTCGTTCGATTCGGTCGATTCTAGAGGGCGGCCGGAGGCCGTCCTTGTCGCCGCAGCGACAGGCTCAGACCTCGAGCCACTCTTTGCGAATGTAGGCGTTGGAACGGAGTTCGGCCGGCGTGCCCTCGAACACGATGCTGCCGTGGCCCATCACTAGCGCGCTGTCGGAGATGGTCAGCGCGATGGTCAGCTTCTGCTCGATCAGCAGCACCGAGACGCCGCGCTCCTTGAGTGCTTGCAGGTACTCGGCCACCAGCTCGACGATCTTCGGCGCGAGCCCCTCGGTCGGCTCGTCGATGATGATGAGGTCCGGGTCGCCCATGAGGGTGCGGCACAGCGTGAGCATCTGCTGCTCGCCGCCCGAGAGCACGCCGGCCTCGGTGTGCTGGCGCTCGCGCAGTCGCGGGAACATGCCGTACATGTCCTCGAAGCTCCAGCGCGAGCCCTTGCCGCTGCCCTTCTGGCCCAGCATCAGGTTCTGGTGCACGGTGAGCGTGGGGAAGATGTCGCGGTTCTCGGGCACATAACCCAGGCCCAGGTGGGCCACCTCATAGGCCTTCCTGCCCATGATCTGCTGGCCCTTCCAGTGGATGCTGCCCTGGCATTCCACCAGGCCCATGACGGCCTTGGCGGTGGTGGAGCGGCCCGAGCCATTGCGGCCCAGCAGCGCGACGATCTCGCCAGGCTGCACGTCGAAGCTGACACCGTGCAGGACGTGGCTCTTGCCGTAGTAGGCGTGAAGGTTTTCGATCTTTAGCATCTCGGTACTCCGCAGGGCCGCCCCAAGGGGGACCGCGCTCCCTCGGGGGGCAGTGCAGCGGCAATGCCGCCAACGTGGGGGCTCATGCTGCCGCTCCCTGTGCGTCGGCCACGTGCGAGCCCAGGTACGCCTCCTGCACACGCTGGTTGGCCCGGACGGCCGCGGGCGCGTCGAAGGCCAGCACCTCGCCATAGACGACCACGGCGATGCGGTCGGCGAGTCCGAACACCACACCCATGTCGTGCTCAACCGTGAGCAAGGTCTTGCCCACGGTCACTTCCTTGATGAGGCTGATGAAGCGGCTGGTTTCGCTCTTGCTCATGCCGGCGGTGGGCTCGTCGAGCAGGATCACGTTGGCCCCGCCGGCGATGGTGATGCCGATCTCCAGGGCACGCTGTTCGGCGTAAGTGAGGTTCATGGCCAGCACGTCGCGCTTGCGGTCGAGCTTGATCATGTCCATGAGCTGCTCGGCGCGCTCGTTGGCATCGTCCAGATCGGCCAGGAATTTCAGAAACGTGTACTTGTAGCCCAGGCTCCAGAGCACGCCGCAGCGCAGGTTCTCGAACACGCTGAGCTTGGGGAAGATGTTGGTGATCTGGAAGCTGCGCGAGAGCCCTGCGCGGTTGATCTCGAACGGCTTCTTGCCGTCGATGCGCTGGCCGTTGAGCAGCACCTGCCCACTGGTGGGCGCGAAGCGCCCGCTGATGAGGTTGAACAGCGTGGACTTGCCCGCGCCGTTGGGGCCGATGATCCCGACACGTTCGCCGGCCGTCACGGCCAGGTTCACGCCCCGGATGATCTCGGTCTTGCCAAAGCTCTTGCGCAGATCTTTGAGTTCCAGCGCGTACGTTGACGATGGTGCCGTGCTCACAGCGCTTCCCTCCGCTTGATTTCTTTTTCGATGTATTCCTGGATCTCGCCCCATTCGCGCAGGAAGGCCCGGCGCGTGATCTCGAACAGGCCCAGCCCGGTGAGCATGATCATGCCCGCGCCGAACCAGCTGTTGATGCCCTTGGCGTCCAGCGGCACCCCCAGGAAGCGCAGTTCGGAGCCCAGGGTGGTGTTGAGCTGCAGGTGGTAGACCATCTCGATCATGGCCGCGGCGCCCACCAGCATCACCAGCGCGGTACCGGCCAGCGCGAGGTAACTCACCCAGAGTTCGCGCAGGCGCCCGAAGGCCGCCACCCGCAGGTTCATCATGATCAGGCTGGCAATGCCACCCGGCGCGTAGATCACCATGAACAGGAAAATCAGGCCCAGGTAGAGCAGCCACGCCTTGGTGAACTCCGAGAGCAGCACGAAGGCCAGCACCATGAGGATGCCGCCGATGATGGGCCCGAAGAAGAAGGTGGCGCCACCCAGGAACGTGAACAGCAGGTAGGCGCCCGAGCGCGCCGCGCCCACCACCTCGGCGGTGACGATCTCGAAGTTCAAGGCCCCCAGGCCGCCCGAGATGCCGGCAAAGAAGCCCGCGATGATGAAGGCGATGTAGCGCACCCGCTGGGTGTCGTAGCCCACAAACTCCACGCGCTCGGGGTTGTCGCGCACGGCGTTGAGCATGCGGCCCAGCGGCGTGCGGGTGAAGGCGAACATGAGCCCGACCGAGATGAAGGTGTAGACGGCGATCAGGTAATAGACCTGCACCTGCGGACCGTAGGTGATGCCCATGAAGGGTTTGCCGGCCATGCGGTCGCCCGAGACGCCCCCTTCCCCACCGAAGAACTCCGGGATCATGAGCGAGAGCGCGAACACGAGCTCGCCCAGGCCCAGCGTAATCATGGCGAAAGTGGTGCCCGACTTGCGGGTGGTCACGTAGCCGAACAGCACTGCGAAGCCCACGCCCGCAAGCCCCCCCACGATGGGAATCAGGGAGACCGACAGAGGCAGCGTGCCAGCAGTCACGCTGTTGAGCGCGTGGATCGCCAGAAAAGAGCCCAGGCCGGTGTAGACCGCGTGCCCGAAGCTGAGCATGCCGCCCTGCCCCAGCAGGATGTTGTAGGACAGGCAGGCGATGATGGCGATGCCCATCTGCGAGAGCACCGTCATGGCCAGGCCGCTGGTGAAAATCCTTGGCGCAACGATGAGCAGCAGTGCGAAGAGGCCCCAGGTCAGCCAGCGCCCGACATTGAGGGGCTTGAATTCGTAATGTTTCGAGGACATCGCTCAGCCCTCCCGTTTGCCAAGCAGGCCACGGGGCCGGAAGATCAGGATCAGCACCAGGAACAGGTACGGCAGGATGGGCGCGACCTGGGACAGCGTGAGCTTGACGTACGAGTTGTTGGCCACGGCGTCGGACAGGGGCAGGCCGATCTGCTGGGCCAGCGTTGCCAGCGAGTACTCGAAGGCCACGGCGAAGGTCTGGATGACCCCGATGAGGATGGAGGCGACGAAGGCGCCCGAGAGCGAGCCCATGCCGCCCACCACCACCACCACGAAGATGACCGAGCCCACCGTGGCGGCCATGGCTGGCTCGGTGAGAAAGGTGCTGCCACCGATGACACCGGCCAGGCCGGCCAGCGCGGAACCCGCGCCGAACACCAGCATGAAGACGCGCGGCACGTTGTGCCCCAGCGATTCAACCGCCTCGGGATGCGTGAGCGCCGCCTGGATCACCAGGCCGATGCGGGTGCGGGTGAGCAGCAGCCAGACCGAGGCCAGCATGACGATGGCCACGAGCATCATGAAACCGCGGGTGGCGGGAAACGGCGAGCAGACCACGCGGATCGCCGCGTCGGCGGCGCTGCACAGTTCGGGCGGCGCGGCACCCCAGACCAGGCGCAGCCCCTCGACGGAGTTGTTGATCAGGGTGAAAACCGGGCCGCGAAGTTCTTCGGGCGGGCGGAACTCGACCGCGATGCGGCCCCAGATCAGCTGCACCAGCTCGACGATGACGTAGGACAGGCCGAAGGTCACCAGCAGTTCGGGCACATGGCCGTACTTGTGCACCTTGCGCAGGCATTGGCGCTCGAACGCCGCGCCCAGCAGGCCGACCACGACGGGCGCGATCAGCAGGGCGGGCCAGAAGCCCACGAACTGCGCCACCGTGTACCCCACGTAGGCCCCCAGCATGTAGAAACTGGCGTGCGCGAAGTTGAGCACGCCCATCATGCTGAAGATCAGCGTGAGACCCGAACTCAGCATGAACAGCAGGAGCCCGTAGCTCAGCCCGTTCAGCATCGAGATGATGAAAAACTCCATTCCCTCAGACCTTCCTCATCGTTGAAAGTGAAAGAGCCCGACACGGCGACCCGCTCGGGCTCTTTTGGCGCGCAGTGTCCCTCATCCAGAGGCACCGGGGAACCGGCTTTGCCGGGCCTCTGGTGCCGCCCCCTCGCGGGGGTCGCGCGAAGCGCGGCAGGGGCGTTGCCTCAGCCTGGGCGCTTCATGTCGCAGCTGGTGGGCGTGCTCGAGACGTAGTTCGGGTACTCCGCCACCGGTGCCAGGGTCATGCCTGTCTTCTCCGGGCTGTAGGGGTACTTGGCGTCGGCCTTCTGCCAGACCGACATGTACAGCGGCTGCTGCAGCTGGTGGTCGGTCTTGCGCATCTGCACTTCGCCGTTGAAGCTCTTGACGGTCAGGCCTTCCATGGCGGCGGCCACCTTCACCGGGTCGGTGGACTTGGCCTTGGCCATGGCCGCACCCAGGAACTCGAAGATGCGGATGGTCGAGCCGGTGTAGAAGTCGTCGTTGTACTTCTGGTTGAACTCCTTCATCCACGCGTCCATCTGCCCACCCATGTTGTAGTGGTTGTAGGCAATCTGGTAGACGCGGCCAGCGCCGTTGGTGCCCAGCGCGGTGGGCGTGCCGGTGACGCCAGCGTAGTAGGTGAAGAATTTGCCGGTGTAGCCGTTTTCATTGGCGGCCTTGATCAGCAGCGAGAGGTCGGAGCCCCAGTTGCCGGTGATCACGGTGTCGGCGCCCGATGCCTTGATCTTGGCGATGTAGGGAGCGAAATCGCGCGTCTGGGCCAGCGGGTGCAGGTCTTCACCCACGAACTGGATGTCCGGGCGCTTGCGTGTGAGGGCGTCCTTGCCGAACTTCACGACCTGGTGGCCGTGCGAATAGTTCTGGTTGAGGAAGTACACCTTCTTGATGTCGGGCTGCTTGGCGATGAAGCTGGCCATGGCTTCCATCTTCATGGAGGTGTCGGCATCGAAGCGGAAGTGCCAGTAGCTGCACTTGCTGTTGGTCAGGTCCGGGTCCACGGCGGAGTCGTTGAGGTACAGCACCTCCTTGCCGGGGTTGCGGGCGTTGTGCTTCTCGACGGCGTCGGCCAGCGCCAGCGCCACGGAGGAGCCGTTGCCCTGGATGATGTAGCGAGCGCCCTGGTCGATGGCGGCCTTGAGCGCGTTCAGGCTCTCGGCCGGGCTCAGCTTGTTGTCGATCGGGGTGACTTCGAACTTCACACCGGCCGGGTTGCCCTTGCCGCTGAATTTCTCGGCGAAGAACTGGTAGCCCTTGATCTGGCTCACGCCCACGGGACCGAGCAGGCCGGTCAGCGGGTCGATCCGGATCATCTTGACGGTTTCACCCGCCTGGGCAAACGACGCACCAGCGGCCACCAGCATGGCGGCACCAGCCATCAGCTTCACAGTCAGTTTCATACCTATGTCTCCTTGTTGTTGACGAATCGAATAGGCGCAGCGTAAGGGCTTCTGGTGCGGTGCAGCGTAGGGGATTGCCCGGGCTTCTATCACGCAGGCGACAAGACGCCGCGCAATGGTGCACCCGGGCCGCTTTTACGCCGTTGGCAGCACGTAGTCCTTGAGCTGCTCGCGCAGGGTCATCTTCTGCATCTTGCCGGTGGCGCCCAGGGGGATCGCGTCGACGAACACCACGTCGTCCGGGATCTGCCACTTGGCGATCTTGCCCTCATAGAAAGCCAGCAGCTCCTCACGGGTGAGCTCGGTGCCAGGCTTCTTCACCACCACCACGATGGGGCGTTCGTCCCACTTGGGGTGCTTCATGCCGACGCAGGCCGCCATGGCGACAGACGGGTGTGCCATGGCGATGTTCTCCACGTCGATGGAGCTGATCCACTCGCCGCCGGACTTGATCACGTCCTTGCTGCGGTCGGTGATCTGCATGAAGCCGTCGGCGTCGATGGTGGCCACGTCGCCGGTGGGGAACCAGCCGTGCCCCTGAGCGTCGTAGCGCAGCGGGTCGCCGCCCTCACCCTTGAAGTAGCTGGCGATGATCCAGGGGCCGCGCACCAGCAGGTCGCCGTAGGCCTTGCCGTCCCACGGCAGCTCTTCGCCGGCCTCGTTGACGATCTTCATGTCGGCGCCGAAGATGGCGCGGCCCTGCTTGAGGCGGACCTTGAGCTGCTCTGCGGGCGAGAGCTTGAGCTGCGCGTTCTTCAGCGTGCAGACCGTGCCCAGCGGCGACATCTCGGTCATGCCCCAGGCGTGCAGCACCTCCACGCCATACACGTCGTTGAAGGCGCTGATCATGGCCGGCGGGCAGGCCGAGCCGCCGATGACGGTGCGCTTGAGCGTGCTGAACTTGAGGTTGTTGGCCTGCAAGTGGCCCAGCAGCATCTGCCAGACGGTGGGCACGCCCGCGGCCATGGTCACCTTCTCGGCTTCGATGAGTTCGTAGACGGATTTGCCATCCAGCGCCGCGCCGGGGAACACCAGCTTGCAGCCGATGGCGGCCGCCGCGTAAGGCAGGCCCCAGGCGTTGACGTGGAACATCGGCACCACGGGCAGCACGCTGTCGCGGGCCGAGAGGCACATGGCATCGGGCAGCGCCGCGCCAAACGCATGCAGGATGGTGGAGCGGTGGGAGTACAGCGCGGCCTTGGGGTTGCCGGTGGTGCCGCTCGTGTAGCACATGCTCGAGGCCAAGTTCTCGTCGAAGGTCGGCCACGCGTAGGTCGCCGGCTCCTTGCCCATCCAGGCCTCGTAGCTCTGCAGGCCGGGAATGCCGCTGTCGGCCGGCAGCTTGTCCGCGTCACACAGCGCGATCCAGTGTTTCACCGTGGGGCACTTGGCGGCCACGGCCTTCACCAGGGGCAGGTAGGTCTTGTCGATGCAGACCGCCTTGTCGTCCGCGTTGTTCACGATCCAGACCAGCTGCTCAGGGTGCAGGCGCGGGTTGAGGGTGTGCAGCACGCGGCCGGTGCCGCTCACGCCGAAATACAGTTCCAGATGGCGGTAACCGTTCCAGGCCAGCGTGGCCACGCGGTCGCCTTGCGACAGGCCCAGCCCATCCAGTGCGTTGGCCACCTGGCGCGAGCGGCTCGCGATCTGGCCCCAGGTGCTGCGGTGGATATCGCCTTCCACACGGCGGGACACGATTTCGCCACTCGCGTGGTGCCGCTCGGCATGCACGATCAGCGAGGAAATCAAAAGGGGTTGGCTCTGCATCTGGCCCAGCATGGGGAGTCTCCTGTCGATGAGGGGGTTGGGATCGGCGTTCATCGTAGCGGGTTGCCCCGCACGGCTGCCCCTGGGATATCCATGGGAGATACCCTCGGTGTCCGTTGCGGGACACGATACCTCGGCCTTCATCAACATGGCGTTGCGTCGAATGGGGTGAATGGGCTGGGCTTGATCTGCCTCAAGGCGTCGCGCTGATTTGCGCGGCGGTGAGGGAGGCATTGAAATGCAGCTGGCCGGGCCACACCGGCCAGGTCGCGCCCAGCGTGGCGTGGTTGGGATTGCCGGTGCGGGCGAACTGGCCGACGCTGGCCATCATGCGCTCCGACAGCGCCAGGCGCCCTGCCCGATTGGCGTTCCCGCCGATGATGCGGGCAAACACCGAGGGCCCGAAATTGCCGAAGACGAACGGCAGGTCAAACGCATGCGCGGCGCCGTACACGGTGTTCCAGGGCGCGGGTTGCTGTGCCCAGTCGAACTGGTAGTGCCAGATGTCGGCCTGCTGCGTGCGCAGGGTGTTGAGCACGTTGTCGCGGCCGACGCCGAAGGACGCGGCCGTGAGTTGCGCGGCCAGCGCGGTCCAGCCGGTGCCGGCGGTGTCGGACGGCACGTAGGCGGCATTGAGGATGTCGGCCTCGGTCAGCAGCGTCGGCGCATTCGGGTCGAAGTTGAACAGCAGGTCGAAGAGCTGGGCGTCGGTCACGATGAAGCCGGGCGGCCCGCCCAGCAGGGCGAGGAAGCTGGGGAACAGTTTGGCCTCTTGCGCCGTGGTGCCGGCAAGCACCGGCACCTTGTTGTAGCTGCCAGCGGCGAAAGCGGCGATCGGGTCCAGCGGCAACACGGTGCCATCGGGTATCGGGCCCGAGCCCGTGAGACCGTTGGCCAGCAAGGTGGTGAGCACGGTGCCACCGGCCTTGCCGCGCAGGTAAGCCGCCACCTGCTGCGCCGACTGGGTGGCGACGTAGGCCTGCGCGCTGGCGAGGTCCACCGCCAGGTGGTCGGCGATCAGCAGCTGTGCCAGCAGCGCCTGGGCCTGCGCCTGGGAAGTGGAGGCCGGGTTGAGCGAGGCAATGGTGCCTGGCGGCAGGTTGGTGGCGAGCGAAATGCCGCCCGAGATCGGCACGGCCTTGTGGAACAGGCCCGCACCCAGCGGCGAGGCGAGCAGCGACCAGACATTGGTCGCACCGGCCGATTGCCCCATCAGCGTCACATTGGCCGCGTTGCCGCCGAAGGCGGCGGCGTTCTGCTGCACGAACTTGAGCCCTTGCACGATGTCGAGCAAGGCGAAGTTGCCAGAGTCTTCCGCGCTGTCGAGGCCGGTCTTGAGCTGGGGCAGGTTCATGAAGCCCAGCACACCCAGGCGGTAGTTGAGCGTGACCACCACCGCATTGGCGGTGCGCGCGAGCGCCGCGCCGTCGTAGATCGGGTCGGCGGTATAGCCGGTGATGTTGCTGCCGCCGTGCACGAACACGATCACGGGCAGCCCGGTGGTGGCGCTCGCCGGCCGCCACACGTTGAGGAACAGGCAGTCTTCGCTGCCCACCGGGGTGTTCAGCGTCGCGCCGATGGTGGCGTCGAAACGGTTGTTGGCGCCCGGGCCGTAGAGCCGGCCATTCTGCAGGCAGGCCGCGCCGAACTGCGTGGCGTCGCGCGTGCCGCTCCAGGCCGCCACGGCCGCGGGCGCTTTCCAGCGCCGCGCGCCCACCGGCGGCTGGGCGAAGGGAATGCCCTTCCAGGCGTAAGTGCCGTGGGTGGCCGCGTCGTTGCGGCCCTTGATCGTGCCCTGCGCAAGTTGCCGGACCTCCGGCCCCGGAGCAGTCGGCGTCTCGCCCGACCCACCGCCGCAGGCTGCCAACGCCAGGCAGGCCGCGCCCGCCAACCACCACCGTGTGCTGCTGCTCATGTCTTGTCTCCAGTCGTTCTTTGTTTGAAGCGATAACCCGCTTGCGCCTGCGCTTGAAATCCCGTTGAATTCCAGCTTGCCGCCGACGCCCACTCACCACGAAAATTCTAGGAACGGGTGCCCGATACGCCGCTATCGCAACACGACCAATCGAGTGACTTCACGACGCCACAACCCCAGCCGAAGAAGCAGTTCTGCCCTCTGGGTCAGATGCCTCGCCGACATGTTTGCGTCCCGGGGCCTGGACGCACAGCGCCTGCTGGCCGGCGCGCGCATCGACGGCGCCCTACTGCAGGACCCGGACGGGCGGGTCGAGGTCGATGACATCACCCGACTTTGGGAGCTGGCGGTGGCCTGGTCGGGCAACCCGGCACTGGGCATGGACCGCGAATTGCCGGCGCGCCACGTCAACTTCGACATGGTCGGCTACGTGATGCTGGCCAGCCCGACCCTCAAGGCCGGGCTGCTCCATCTCTCGCGCTACTACGCGGTGATCTCGGATGCGATCACCCTCGACCTTGAGCCCGACGGCTGCAACCACTGGATGGTGCTGGGCCTCATCGGCAACACCCGGCCGCTGCCGCGCCAGCGGCTGGAATACAGCCTGCTCACCGTGGCCACCCTGTGCCGCTGGATCACCCGGCGCGACGTGCAGCCCCTGGCCGTGGAGTTCGTCGACCCCGAGCCGGCCGATGCCCGCCCCTATGTTGCGGCGTTCGGCTGCCCGGTGCGCTTCGGCCAGCCGCGCAACCGGCTGCTGCTGACCAACCGGGACCTGGAAATGCCCCTGCTCTCCAGCGACCCGGTGTTGTTCGACATGCACCAGCGCGTGATCGAATCGCGCCTGGTCAGGCTGGGCCATGCCAGCACCAGCCAGCGCGTGACCGAGGAGATCATCCACCGCCTGCACCTGGGCGAGCCACGCCGCGAAGACATCGCCAGCAGCCTGGCCATGGCCGACCGCACGCTGCAGCGCCGGCTGCGCGAGGAAGACACCAACTTCCAGCAATTGCTGGACGACGCCCGGCGCGATCTGGCGCAGAAGTACCTCGCGGAGGACCGCTACACCCTGGGCCAGGTGGCCGACCTGCTGGGTTTTGCCGATCAGAGCAATTTCTTCCGCGCCAGCAAGCGCTGGTTCGGCGTGTCGCCGGGGCAGTACCGCGCCCGGCTGGCCGAGCGCGAGTCGCTGGCCGCGTCGCTGAACACCGCGGATTGACCCTGCGCCCCGCCATGTCGGCCCCGATGCGGACAATGGTGGACATGAACCGACCCGTCGACATGGCTGCCAATCTGGAACTTGGCCTGGCTTGGCACAACCGCTTCGCCGCCCTGGGCGAGGCCTTCTACAACCTCAGAGCCCCCACCCCCCTGCCCTCGCCCCAATGGGTGGGCACCAGCCCCGCCGTGGCCGATCTGCTGGGCCTGGACCGGGCCTGGCTGTCCTCGCCGGCCGCGCTCGATGCCTTCACCGGCAACCTGCCCATTGCGGGCACGCGACCGCTGGCCAGCGTGTACAGCGGCCACCAGTTCGGCCAGTGGGCCGGCCAGCTGGGCGATGGCCGCGCCATCCTGCTCGGCGAGGTGCAGACGCCCTCGGGCTCGCAGGAGGTGCAACTCAAGGGCGCCGGCCTTACGCCGTATTCGCGCATGGGCGATGGCCGCGCGGTGCTGCGCAGCTCGATCCGCGAATTCCTGTGCAGCGAGGCCATGCACGCCCTGGGCATTCCCACCAGCCGCGCGCTGTGTGTCACCGGCTCGCCCGCGCCAGTGCGCCGCGAGGAGATCGAGACCGCCGCGGTGGTCACGCGCGTGGCGCCGAGCTTCATCCGCTTCGGCCACTTCGAGCATTTCTCGCACCACGGCCTGCACGGCGAGCTGCGCCAGCTGGCCGACTTCGTGATCGACCGCTTCTACCCCGCCTGCCGCGAGGCGCCCGGCAGCCCCTACGCGGCCCTGCTGGAGGCCGTAAGCGCGCGCACGGCCGAGATGGTGGCGCAGTGGCAGGCCGTGGGCTTCTGCCACGGGGTGATGAACACCGACAACATGAGCATCCTGGGCCTGACCATCGACTACGGGCCGTTCCAGTTCCTCGATGCCTTCAACCCGGGCCACATCTGCAACCACTCGGACAGCGCAGGCCGGTACGCCTACAACCGCCAGCCCAACATCGCCTACTGGAACCTGTTCGCGCTGGGCCAGGCGCTGCTGCCCCTGATGGACGACCAGCAGCAGGCGCTGGACGCGCTGGAACCCTACAAGGCGCTCATGCCAGCGGCGCTGCAGCGCCGAATGAACGCCAAGCTGGGCCTGAGCGGCATGGAGGACGGCGACGCCGAACTTACCGAATCGCTGATGAAGCTGATGGCCGCCGACGCGGTGGATTTCACGATCTTCTGGCGCCGCCTGAGCCGCGCCGTGGCCGGCCCGCTCGACGCGGTGCGCGACCTGTTCCTGCAGCGCGAGGCGTTCGACGCCTGGGCCCAGCGCTGGCGCGAGCGCCTGCAGGCCAGGCCCGGTTTCGATGCCGCCGCCACCCAGGCCCGCATGCTGCGCACCAATCCGCAGGTGGTGCTGCGCAACCACCTGGGCGAGATCGCCATCCAGCGCGCCAGGCAAGGCGACTTCAGCGAGCTCGCGCGGTTGCAAAACGCGTTGGAGCAACCATTTGAAGAACTTGCCGGCCAGGAAGACCTGGCCGATTTCCCGCCCGAGTGGGCCCGACAAATCGAAATCAGCTGCTCGTCATGACACACCCCCGCCGCGCTTGGCGCGACCCCCTCCAGGGGGCGGCACCTGCGGCCCGGCAAAGCCGGTTCCGCGGTACCTCTGGACGGCACGCTGGCAGGCGTCATTTTTAGGAGACTCCATGAACTTCCCCGTCCAGAAAACCGAGGCCGAATGGCGTGAATTGCTGGCCGCCAAAGGCGCCGAGCCACGGGCCTTCGACGTGACCCGCCACGCCCACACCGAGCGCCCGTTCACCGGCAAGTTCGAGCAGGTCTGGGCCGACGGCAGCTACCACTGCATCTGCTGCGGCAACAAGCTGTTCGATGCCGACACCAAGTTCGACGCCGGCTGCGGCTGGCCCAGCTTCTCGCTGGCCGTGCCGGGCGCCATCACCGAGATCACCGACCGCAGCCACGGCATGGTGCGCGTCGAAACGGTGTGCAGCCAGTGCGGCGCGCACCTGGGCCATGTGTTCGAGGATGGCCCTGCCCCCACCGGACTGCGGTACTGCATGAACTCCGCCTCGCTGGAACACCAACCCAAGAAGGACCCCACGCCATGAAAGCCCAGAACATCCTCCAGACCATCGGCGGCACGCCGCACATCCGCGTGCAGCGGCTCTTTGGCGATGCGAGCCAGCAGGTGTGGATCAAATCCGAGCGCAGCAACCCGGGCGGCTCGATCAAGGACCGCATCGCCCTGGCCATGGTGGAAGACGCCGAGCGCTCGGGCGCGCTCCAGCCGGGCGGGACCATCGTCGAGCCCACCTCGGGCAACACCGGCATCGGCCTGGCCATGGTGGCCGCCGTCAAGGGCTACAAGCTCATCCTGGTGATGCCCGACAGCATGTCGGTCGAGCGCCGCCGCCTGATGCTGGCCTATGGCGCCAGCTTCGACCTGACGCCGCGCGAGAAGGGCATGAAGGGCTCGATCGCGCGCGCCGAGGAAATCGTGGCCGCCACACCGGGCGCATGGATGCCCCAGCAGTTCAACAACCCGGCCAATGTGGACGTGCACGTGCGCACCACCGCGGAGGAAATCGCGGCCGACTTCCCCCACGGCATCGACGTGCTCATCACCGGTGTGGGCACGGGTGGCCACATCACGGGCGTGGCGCGGGTGCTCAAGGCGCGCTGGCCCAGGCTCAAGGTGTTCGCCGTGGAGCCGGCGGCTTCGCCAGTCATCTCCGGCGGCAACCCCTCGCCCCACCCCATCCAGGGCATCGGCGCGGGCTTCATTCCCAACAACCTGGACACCAGCCTGCTCGATGGCGTGATCCAGGTCGATGCAGAGCCGGCGCGCGAGATGGCGCGGCGCAGCGCGCGCGAGGAAGGCATCCTGGTCGGCATTTCTTCGGGTGCGACCCTGGCGGCGATTGCGCAGAAGCTGCCCGAACTGCCGGCCCAGGCCGTGGTGCTGGGCTTCAACTACGACACCGGCGAACGGTATCTTTCGATCGAAGGCTTCCTCCCGGCATGAAAAACCTCTCCGACATCCGCCTGTCCATGCTCGACCTGGTGGCCGTGCGCGAAGGCGGCACCGTGGCCGACGCGCTGGCCGTGGCCCTGCGCACCGCGCAGCACGCCGAGTCGCTGGGCTTCACGCGCTACTGGCTGGCCGAGCACCACAACATGAGCGGCATCGCCAGCTCGGCCACGGCGGTGCTGATCGGCCACATCGCGGGCGGCACGAAGCGCATGCGCATCGGCTCGGGCGGCGTCATGCTGCCCAACCACGCGCCGCTGGTGATCGCCGAGCAGTTCGGCACGCTGGCCGCGCTCTACCCTGGCCGCATCGACCTCGGCCTGGGCCGCGCGCCCGGCACCGACCCGCACACCATGCGCGCGCTGCGGCGCGACCGGGTGGAGACCGAGGCCGATTTCCCGCGCGACGTGGCCGAGCTGCAGCACCTGCTGGGCCCGGCTTCGCCCGGTCAGCGCCTGATCGCCAACCCCGGCGCAGGCACCAACGTGCCGATCTGGCTGCTCGGTTCGAGCTTGTTTTCTGCGCAGCTGGCGGCCGAGCGAGGCCTGCCCTATGCCTTCGCCTCGCACTTCGCGCCTCGCCTGCTGCTGCAGGCGCTGGATGTCTACCGCACGCGCTTCCAGCCCTCGCCCACGCTGTCCGAGCCCTACGCCGTCGTGGGCGTGCCCCTGGTGGCCGCGCCCACCGACGAGGAGGCCGAGTACCTGGCGAGCAGCACCTACCAGCGCGTGCTGGGCATCCTTACCGGCAAGCGCGGGCAGTTGCCCCCGCCCGTCAAAGGGTTCATGCAGGGCCTGCATGCGCAGGAGCAGGCGGCGATCGCCGACTTCCTGGCCGCGGCCGTGATCGGTGGGCCGGAAACGGTGCGCGCGGGCCTGCAGTCGCTGGCTCAGGTGACCCAGGCCGACGAGTTCATGATCGTGAGCGACCTGTTCGACCCGGCGCTGCGCCTGCGCTCGCTGAGCATCGCCGCCGAGGCGATGGCCACCCCGCAGCCGGTCACGGACCCCGCCTGACCAGCGCACCTGCGGCCCGGGGAGGGCTTCGCTAGACGCCGCCGCGCACCATCTGCATCACCTGAGCGGCATCCAGGGTCGCCGCCTTTTGCTGGATCTGCGGCAGGTACTGCGCCTGCATCTGCTTGGCCGGGCCCAGCAGGTCCTGGAAGCTTTGCTTGAGCAAATCGGTGCTCATCACACGCCCGCCCGCGTAATAGCGTTTGGCCACCTGGCCCAATGCGTAGGTGGTGGCAAAGGAAAACGCCATGCCCGTGGCCGCGCAGCCGAGCCTGCCCACGGTGCGCCCGGCGGCCTTGCCAAGCAGTCCACCCAGCAGCTTGCGGCCGAATTGCTCCAGGTACTGCGAGGTCAGGCCCACGCCCACGGCCGCGATGAACTCGCGGATGTGGCCCTGGTCCAGCTCCACGCCGTGCGCCTTGCCAATCGCGTAGACCATCTTCACCTGCAGCGGAATGATGGCCATCGACGCCCAGGACTGGGGCAGCAGCTCCAGCGCGCCGTTGAGCAAGGCGTGGTTCAGAATGGATTTGTCGAGATCCACCCCTGGCGCCACACTGGCGGCCACCACCGGGGGCGCCACGGGCACGGCCACCGGCACCGCCTTCTCTGCTGCCTCCACGACGGCATCGGCTTCGCGCTCGAAGGCCGCGGCCTCGCCCGCGTCCAGTTTCAGGCGGCCCTTGAGATCGCTCAGGAACGCTGCCTCGGCCGGGCTCTGCCGACCATCGGCATCGCACACGCAAACCGCCATTTCATAGGCGAGCTGGCGCTGCCCGGCGTCTTGCAGGCCGGCCACGGCATCGGCCAGCGAGACGCGCTTGAGCAACACGTCCTGGTACAGGCGCACCAGCATGGCACCGCCCGACTCGTGCGGCAGCGATTCGGCCATGCGGCGGATGGCTTCGCGCTCGGCGTCGGCCTTGTTGCCGTCGGCGAAGGCGGCCAGCAGGGCGATGGAGAGGATGGACTGCTGTTCCTGTGGGGTCATGCGGGCAAGGCTCCTTGAGAAAGGGTGAATCGGGACCGGGCTCACGATAGAGAGCCTCTGCCAAGCTGCAAGTTCCGCCCCCGGCCGGGTCCAAAGCCCCGCTTAAGGATGCGGCAAGGCCAAGCCCGATAATCGCCGCATGCGCTTTTTGATTGATTTCTTCCCCATCGGCCTTTTCGTGGTGGCCTACAAGATGGCCGACATCTACACCGCCACCGCGGTGCTGATGGCCGCCACCCTGGTCCAGACCGCCCTGATCTACGCCATTGACCGCAAGCTGCAGACCCTGCACAAGGTCACCCTGGTGCTGGTGCTGGTGTTCGGCGCACTCACGCTGTTCCTGCAGGATGAACGCTTCATCAAGTGGAAGCCCACGGTGCTCTACGCGAGCATGGCCATCGTGCTGGCCGCGGCGCTGTGGATCTGGAAGAAGAATTTCCTGCAGATCCTGCTGGGCAGCCAGCTCAACCTGCCCACCAACGTCTGGGCCCGGCTCACCGTGGCCTGGGTGGGCTACTTCCTGTTCATGGCGGGCATCAATGCCTATGTGGCGGCCTACTATTCGACCGAAGACTGGGTGAACTTCAAGCTCTGGGGCTATGTGTTCCCCGTGGTCTTCATCGTCGGCCAGGGCCTGTACATCGCGCGGTACCTCAAGGACGACGACGCCGTGGAGAAGAAGCCATGAGCGACCCCACCGTGACACCCACCGCCTCCGCGATCGAGGCCAGCCTGCGCCAGGCGCTCAACCCCAGCGTGCTGGAGGTGCTGGACGAAAGTGCGGCCCACGCCGGTCATGCGGGCGCCAACGGGTTGGGCTATGGCACCCATTTCCGTGTGCGCATCGGCGGGCCCGCGTTCGTCGGCCGCACACGCGTGGCACAGCACCGCCTTGTGTATGATGCGCTGCAAAAATTCACCGAGGCCGGGCTGCACGCCCTGGCCATCGAAATCAAGGCCTGAAGGCCCGCGACACCCCATCCAGCCGCTACGTTCTGATACCTGTTTGCTGCAACCCTGCCCCTGGCGGCGGCTCCACCCCCCTTTTATCCTGAGGAACACCATGAAATTTTCCCTGACGGCCCTCACCGCGGCTGCCCTCATCACGGCAGCGCCCTGGGCTCTGGCCCAGAACGTGGCCATCGTCAACGGCAAGCCCGTTCCCACGGCGCGCCTGACGGTGCTGGAGCAGCAGATCGCCGCCTCCGGCCGCCCGGTGGACGACAACGTGCGCGCCCAGCTCAAGGAAGAAGTCGTGCTGCGCGAGGTGTTCATGCAGGAAGCGCAAAAGCGCGGCATTGCCGCCACCGACGAATACAAGAACCAGATGGAACTGGCGCGCCAGACCATCATGATCCGCGCCCTCTTCACCGACTACCAGAAGAAGAATCCGGTGACCGACGCCGACGTCAAGGCCGAGTACGACAAGTTCGTGGCGGCCAACGGTGGCAAGGAATACCGCGCCCGCCACATCCTGGTGGAAAAGGAAGATGAGGCCAAGGCCATCATCGCCAGCCTCAAGAAGGGCGGCAAGTTCGAAGAGATTGCCAAGAAGCAGTCCAAGGACCCAGGCTCCGGCGCCAACGGTGGTGATCTGGATTGGGCCGCCGCCGCCAGCTACGTGCCCGAATTCTCCGAGGCCATGGTCAAGCTCGAAAAAGGCCAGCTGACGCAGGAACCGGTGAAGACGCAATTCGGCTGGCACATCATCCGCGTGGACGACGTGCGCACCGCCGAACTGCCCAAGCTGGAGGACATCAAGCCGCAGATCGAGCAACAGATGCAGCAGCAGAAACTGGCCGAGTTCCAGAAGTCGCTGCGCGAAAAGGCCAAGATCCAGTAAGGCGCAAGGCCTCCTGCAGAAAGAGCGCGGCGCGGCCGCGCTTTTTTTGTGCCTGGGCCGTTCCCCCGCTCAGCCCAACCGGGCGGCCACCCACACCACGCCCAGCAGCACCGGCTGGTGCAGCAGGTAGTAGGTCAGGCTCCACTGCCCCATTCTGACCAGGCCTCGCCGCACCCCGGTGGCCGCCGCATCGGCCGTGCCCAGCCAGTGCGGCCGGTGCACAAGCGCCCATTGGCCGGCCGCCATGCCCCACCACATCACGCCCAGCCAGGGCACCAGCGGCACATAGTCTTCGGTGATCGGCTTGCGGCTGATGAGGCCCAGCCAGTTGAGCGCCGGGCCGTTGAGCACGTCCAGCGCGGGCCACGCCTCGATGGCGTGAGGAGCGGCGAACTTCAGGCCGATGGCCAGTGCGCCCAGCCCCCACAGCCAGGCGCCCCACCCCGCCGTGAGCCGCACGATGACCAGCATGGCCGCGATGCCGTGCAACACGCCGAAGTAGATGAAGCTGTTGGGGAACATCACCACCGACCCGGCCGTCACCAGCAGTGCCGCACCGGCCACCTGCAGCCAGCGCTTCCAGAAGCGCGCCCAGCCCTGCCCCTGATGCACGGCCACGGCCTGCGACAGCCCGGCGGTGAACAGGAACAGGCTGACGATGGCGGTGCGTTGCCCGGTCCAGACCGGGTCGCGGTAGAAGTCCTGGTTGATGAAGCCGAAGAAGTCCAGGTCGAAGCAGAAATGGAACGCGGTCATCCACAGCATGGCCGCCGCGCGCAGCAGGTCGATGCGGTCCAGACGCGGTGACATGGGGGCTTTCAGGCTGACGCGCGGTGGATGCCCAGCAGCATCTCGGCCAGCGCCTGGGGCTCGCTCACCATCGGGTCGTGCCCGGTGGCCAGTTCCTGCACCTGCCAGCCGGGTTCGCGCCGAACGCGTTCCCGGGCGGGCGCAATGGTGGCCAGGGCGGGTGAGGTGCAGTCGATGAAGCTGCGCGGCACGGCGGCCACGCGCTGGCCGTCAAAGTCCAGCGGCTGCTGGTACAGGCGGAATGGCTGCGGCGTCTGGCGGCGGTTGACCCAGTCACGGTCGGGGCCCTCCAGCCCGAACAGCTTGGCGTCGGGGGGTGGGAAGCTCAGGCCGCCGCTGGGTTTCGACGCGTCCACGCGAGCCTGCTTCGTCTCGGCCGTGTGGTGGCTGCTCCAGCTGTCGCCAGGGGACGGCACGGCCGCGTCGAGGTAAACCAGGTGCGCCAGGGTGCCCGGGCGATCACGCTGCAGGCGATCGGCCACGCCGGTGACAACCATGCCCGCGTAACTGTGACCCACCAGCACGATGCGCTCAAGCTCTTCCGCCTCGATCAGGCCGACCACGTCCTGGATGTGGGTGTGCAGGTCCACCGCTGGGCTCAGCAAATGGGCGCGTTCGCCCACGCCGGTGAGCGTGACGGCATGCGCCTCAACCCCCGCGCCTCGCAGCAACGGCAGCACGCGGCGCCAGCACCAGGCGCCGTGCCAGGCCCCGTGGACCAGCACGAAAGCGGTTTTTGAAGCGTCGGGGCTTGGGGTCATGGGCGTTCTCCGGGACAATATCGGGCTGTTTTTCCTGGCCCGATTCTGCCCGCTCCGAGACCGCCATGCTGCCCCACCAGATTGAACTGCTCTCCCCCGCCCGCGACGCCGACATCGGCATCGAGGCGGTCAACCATGGCGCCGACGCGATCTACATCGGCGGGCCCTCGTTCGGCGCGCGCACCAGCGCGGACAACCGCGTGCAGGACATCGCTCGCGTGGTGAGGCACGCACACCGGTTCGGCAGCCGTGTCTATGTGACCATGAACACCATCCTGCGCGACGATGAACTCGAGGGCGCGCGCAAGCTGGCGTGGCAGTTGTACGACGCGGGGGCGGACGCCCTCATCATCCAGGACATGGGCCTGCTGGAGATCGACCTTCCCCCGATCCAGCTGCATGCCAGCACGCAGACCGACATCCGCACGCCCGAGAAAGCGCGTTTCCTTCAGGACGCCGGCCTGTCCAAGCTGGTGCTGGCGCGCGAACTCACGCTGCGGCAGATCGCGGCGATCCGCGACGTGCTCGACGCCGAGCGCTGCCAGATCGAGTTCTTCATCCACGGTGCCCTGTGCGTGGCCTACAGCGGCCAGTGCTACGTGAGCCACGCCCACACCGGGCGCAGCGCCAACCGCGGCGAATGCTCGCAGGCCTGCCGCCTGCCCTACGAGGTGAAGGACAGCCAGGGCCGCATCGTCGCGCACGACAAGCACGTGCTCTCGATGAAGGACAACAACCAGAGCGACAACCTGCGCGAACTCATCGATGCGGGCGCGCGCAGCTTCAAGATCGAAGGCCGCTACAAGGACATGGGCTACGTCAAGAACATCACGGCGCACTACCGCGTGCTGTTCGACCAGATCCTGGAGGAGCGAGCGGAGCTGGCCCGCGCCTCCAGCGGGCGCTGCACGTTTGGCTTCACGCCCGGCCCCGACCAGAACTTCAACCGCGAGTTCACCGATTACTTCGTTCAGGGCCGTCAGGAGGACATCGGGGCCTTCGACACGCCCAAGAACCCAGGCCGCCCCATCGGCTGGGTGACCCAGGTCGGACCTCATTTCGTGGAGCTGGAGACGGATGACCCGGCGACCGTGGTGCACAACGGCGATGGCCTGTGCTACCTCGACCTGCACAAGGAGCTCGTGGGCCTGCAGATCAACCGCGCCGAGCCAGCCGGCAGGCCGGGTCGCTGGCGCGTCTTCCCCAAGGACGCGATCGAGGGCCTGCGGCACCTCAAGCGCGGCACGGTGGTCAACCGCAACCGCGACATGGACTGGGTGCGCGCGCTCGAGAAAAAGTCCGCCGACCGCCGCATCGGCGTCTGGATGCGGCTGGACGAGACGGCCGAGGGCCTGACACTCACCGTGACCGATGAAGATGGCCACTGCGCTGCCGCCACCCTGCCCGGCGCGCTGGAGCCCGCCAAGGACGCGGCGCTGGCCGAGGCCCGCTTGCGCGAGGGCCTGGCGCGCCTGGGCGAGACGGTGTTCGCTCCGATCGAGATCTCGCTGCAGCTCTCGCAGCCCTGGTTCGTGCCGGCCTCGCTGATCAACCCGTTGCGGCGCGATGCCATCGCCGCACTGGAAGCCGCACGCGCCTCGGCCTGGCAACGCCTGCCCCGCGCCACCCCGGTGGAGCCGCCGGTGAGCTACCCGGAAGACACCCTGACCTACCTGGCCAATGTGTTCAATCACAAGGCGCGCGACTTCTACGCCAGGCATGGTGTGAAGGTGATCGCCTCGGCCTACGAAAGCCACGAGGAAGAAGGCGAGGTGAGCCTCATGATCACCAAGCACTGCGTGCGCTTCTCACTCAGCCTGTGCCCCAAGCAGGCCAAGGGCGTCACCGGGGTGCAGGGCACCATCCGCGCCGAGCCCATGAGCATCACGCATGGCAACGAAAAGCTCACCCTGCGCTTTGACTGCAAGCCTTGCGAGATGCACGTGGTCGGACGCATCAAGCCCGCCGTGATGCAGGCCCTGCCCGCCAGCCCTGTGAAGTTCTACCGCACACGCCCGCCCATCGCCGCCTGAGCCGCCGGGCTCAGATGTGGGCGGTGATCGGCGGGGCGTGCCGCAGGTGCAGCGAGAGGCCGAGCGCGGCCATGTGATTGCCGTTGCGCCCGAGGATCTCCTGGCACAGGGGCAGGAATTCCTCCTCTTCGAGCGTGGCGTGGCTGGCATAGGCGGCCACGAGCGCGCTCACCTCTTCGGCGTCCAGGTCCGTGTCCTGCCCTTTGGCCACGCGCTTGAGGTCTTTCTCCAGCACTTTCCACAGGCCTTCAAGGATGCGGTGCTCGCGCGTCAGCCGATTGACCAGGGCCTGCACGTGCAGCCGCTCGTCTCCCGGCGTGGCGCTGGCCAGCACGGCGGGAAACAGCTCATTCTCTTCGTCGAGGTGGTGCTCGAAGATCGCCTCGCGAAAGAAGGCCAGCGCATCGGCGGCGATGCGCCGGGCCCGGGCCGCCGGGTCGATCAAGGCGGGCAGCTCGCCCAGCACATTGAGGCGCTTGAGGATGCCGATGTGGCAGTTGGCGAAGCCGTCCAGCGGCGCGGTATCGCCAGCCGCAGCCAGGTCGGGAATCTGGGTGGTGTTCATGGTGAGGCCAGTCTAGGCATCCGACCTCGGCAACGGCTTGACACACGTCAAGCCACGCTGTTTTTCAAGCCGCCTCGCGGCCCCCGCCGCGCAGGCGCTTGCCCAGACTCACCAGGGCCAGCACCAGGCCGCCCGCGATCAGGCCAGCCAGAGCGCCCGCCAGGCTCGAGGCCAGCGAGCCGATCCAGCCCAGGGTGGCGGCAAACGCCTCGATGCCATGGCCCAGCGCCGGGATGCCATGCACCAGGATGCCACCCCCAACCAGAAACATCGCGGCGGTGCCCACGACCGAAAGCGTCTTCATCAGCCAGGGGGCGGCCGCGAGAATGCCCCGGCCCAGGGACTGTTTCCAGGCCGCGGCCTGCCGGTTCAGGTGCAGGCCGAGGTCGTCGAGCTTGACGATGCCCGCCACCAGGCCGTAGACACCGACGGTCATGATCAGCGAAATGCCCACCAGCACGGCGATGCGCTGGCCCATGCCGACGGCGGCCACCGTCCCCAGGGTGATCACGATGATCTCGGCCGAGAGGATGAAATCGGTGCGCACCGCACCCTTGATCTTCTGTTTCTCGAACGCCAGAAGATCGACGTTTTCGTCGGCCAAGGCCTGGACCAGTTCCTCGTGGTGCGCGGCGTCTTCGGCCTTGTGCGGGCCGAAGGCGTGCCACAGCTTTTCGGCGCCCTCGAAGCACAGGAACAGGCCGCCGAGCATCAGCAGGGGTGTGATGGCCCAGGGCGCGATCACGCTGATGACCAGCGCGCTGGGCACCAGGATGGCCTTGTTCATCAGCGACCCCTTGGCCACGGCCCAGACCACAGGCAACTCCCGGTCGGCTTTCACACCGGTGACCTGCTGCGCATTGAGCGCAAGGTCATCGCCCAGCACGCCAGCGGTCTTCTTGGCCGCCAGCTGGGTCATCGCGGCCACGTCGTCCGCCACCGCCGCGCTCTTGCGCGCGGCCACCTTGGTCATCAGGGCGACATCGTCGAGGATGGTGGCGATGTCGTCGATCAGCGCAAGCAGATTGGTACCGGCCATGGCGTGGCCCTTTCAGGAGTGGGGGTGGTCGGTGGAAGGCCAGACGGGCGGGAACAGGGGGTCGTCGAGCTCGGCGCCATCGGCCATGCGCTCGGCCAGGCCGGGAAAGGGCGGCGAGGTGCGCCAGGGTCGGGGCGCGTGCCGCGCATCTTCGCCCAGGTAGCGGGCAGAGAACACGCGCCGGCGCTGGCCCGGGCCCACACCGCTGGAGGCATGCAGGGCCAGCATGTGGAAGGCCACGCAGTCGCCGGGCTCCAGAGCCCAGGCCAGTTGCTGGAAGCGCTCGGGCTCGGCGTCGATGGCCGGCAGTTCGGCCAGCGTGCCTTCAGGGAACCAGCGGGCCTGCTGGTCGCGGAAGGTGCGCGGCATGTACCAGGTGCCGGCATGCGAACCCGCCACGAAACGCAGCGTGCTGGCCAGGGGCACCGGGTCCACGGGGATCCAGAAGCTCACGTTCTGGCGACCGCTGACGTTGTAGTACGGCTGATCCTGGTGCCAGGGCGTGGGCTGGCGCGTGCCCGGCTCCTTGACCAGCAGATGGTCGTGGTAGAGCCGCGCGGTGCGGCTTTGCATGAGCTGGGCGGCGATGTGCGGCAAGGCAGAGTCGCGCAGGATGCGCTGGTACGAGGGGTTGTCCTGCCAGGTGCAGAAGTCCTCGACGAAACGCCCCGGGTCGTCGGGCTCGCTCGCCACCAGGGCCAGCGGACTCAGATTCGCCAGGTTGTGCTCGATGCCGCTTTCAAGCAGGGCCAGCTCGCCCGGGTTGAAGACGCCTCGCAGCACCACGGCGCCCTGGGTGGCGAAATCGGTGGCCGTGCCTTCAGGCAGAAAGAACTCGCGCGCCATGCATCATCTCCCTTTGCCGGTCTTCTCACGCTTGCGCCAGTAGGTGAAAGCGTCTTCGTGCACTTCGATGTCGAGCTCGGCCACGCGCGCCTGCAGGCGCTCCTGAACGTCGGCCACGGCCTGGTTGTACACCGCGGGCGCGATCTCTTCCAGAAAGAAGCCCAGCAGGCCACCGGCGGCGATGTTGCCGATGCGCTCGTCCATGTTCGCGTCAAAGTAGCGCTGGATCGAGGCGATCGCCTCGTCGCGGGTGGCTTTGGGCAGTTCGATGGCCATGCGCGTGCGGTCAGCCGACCCACTTGCGCGCGTTGCGCCACAGGCGCATCCACGCACTGAAGGCGGCCGGGTCCTGGTCGGTCCAGCTCATCTGGATGTTGCGGAACACGCGTTCGGGGTGCGGCATCATGGCAGTGAAGCGCCCGTCCGCCGTGGTCACTGCCGTCAGGCCGCCCGGGCTGCCGTTGGGATTGAACGGGTAGGCCTCGGTGGCCGCGCCGCTGTGGTCGGTGAAGCGCATCGCGGCGATGGCCTTGCTGGCGTCTCCCCGGTGGCGGAAATTGGCGTAGCCCTCGCCATGCGCGACCGCGATGGGCAGGCGGCTGCCCGCCATGCCCTGCATGAACAGGCTGGGCGATTCCAGCACCTCGACGAGCGACAAGCGCGCCTCAAAGCGCTCGCTCTGGTTGGTGGTGAAGCGAGGCCAGGCCTCGGCGCCCGGGATGATGTCGGCCAGCTCGGCAAACATCTGGCAGCCGTTGCACACGCCCAGGCCGAAGGTGTCGCTGCGCCCGAAGAAGGCCTGGAACTGATCGGACAGAGCGGAGTTGAAGGTGATGCTGCGCGCCCAGCCAATGCCTGCACCCAGCGTGTCCCCGTAGCTGAAGCCGCCGCAGGCCACCACGCCCTTGAAGTCGGCCAGCCTCGCGCGGCCGGCCTGCAGGTCGGTCATGTGCACGTCGAAGGCCTCGAAGCCGGCCTGGGTGAAGGCATAGGCCATCTCCACGTGCGAGTTCACCCCCTGCTCGCGCAGGATGGCGACCTTGGGCCGGGCGAGGTTGAGGAAGGGAGCGGCCACGTTGTCGCTGGCGTCGAACGTCAGTTTCGTGTGCAGGCCGGGATCGTCGGGTCTGCCGGCTGCCGCGTGCTCGGCATCGGCACCCGCCGGGTTGTCGCGCTGCTGGTTGATCTTCCAGCTCACGCTGTCCCAGACCTGTTGCAGATCGAACAGACTGGCCGAGAACACGGCCTTGGTGTCGCGCCAGACCTGCAGCTGGCCCTTGCCGGCGTCCATGGCGGACGAGGCCGGGCGGGTCTTGCCCACGAAGTGGCTGTGCTTGGACAGGCCGTGCTCGCGCAGGGTCTGCATCACGGCGTTGCGGTCTTCGGTGCGCACCTGCAGCAGCACGCCCAGCTCTTCGCTGAACAAGGCCTTGAGGGTGAGTTCCTCGCGGCGCGCGCTGACCTGGCCGGCCCAGTTCTTGGCGTCGCCCACCTCGGCGCGGCTGTCGCTGATGCCGTCGCCCTCGGTCACGAGCAGGTCGACGTTGAGCGCCACACCCACGTGGCCGGCGAAGGCCATTTCGGCAGCAGCCGCCAGCAGGCCGCCGTCGCTGCGGTCGTGGTAGGCCAGGATCTGGCCGTGGGCCCGCAACGCGTTCACCGCGTTGACGAGGTTCACCAGGTCCTTGGCATCGTCCAGATCGGGCACCTCGCCACCGCCCTGCCCCAACACCTGGGCCAGCACGCTGCCGCCCATGCGGTGGCGGCCCTTGCCGAGGTCGATCAGGACCAGCGTGGTGTCCTCCAGCGCGTTGTTCAGTTGCGGCGTGAGCGTGCCTCGCACGTCGGCCAGTGTGGCAAAGGCGCTGACGATCAGGCTGACCGGCGAGGTCACCTTCTTCGTCTCGCCGCCTTCGGTCCATTGGGTGCGCATGGACAGGCTGTCCTTGCCCACCGGGATGGAAATGCCCAGCGCCGGGCAGAGTTCGAGGCCCACGGCCTTGACGGTGTCGTACAGCGCGGCGTCCTCACCCGGCTCGCCGCAGGCGGCCATCCAGTTGGCGGAGAGCTTCACGCGCGGCAGTTCGATGGGCGCGGCCAACAGGTTGGTGATGGCCTCGGCCACCGCCATGCGGCCAGAGGCCGCGGCATCGAGCGCGGCCAGCGGGGTGCGCTCGCCCATGCTCATGGCTTCGCCGGCGAAACCCTTGAAGTCGGCCAGCGTGACGGCGCAGTCCGCCACCGGCACTTGCCAGGGCCCGACCATCTGGTCGCGGTGGCTCAGGCCGCCCACGGTGCGGTCGCCGATGGTGATGAGAAAGCGCTTGGAGGCCACCGTCGGGTGGCTGAGCACGTCGATCACGGCCTGCTGCAGGTTCACCCCTGTGAGGTCCAGCGGCGCGGGCGTGCGCGCCACGGTCTTCACGTCCCGGTGCATCTTGGGCGGCTTGCCCAGCAGCACGTTCATGGGCATGTCCACGGGGCTGGGCTGCCCTTCGTCGGCCAGCACCAGCTGGCGCTCTTCGGTCGCCACGCCGATCACCGCGAAGGGGCAGCGCTCGCGCTCGCAGAACGACTTGAAGAGGGGCAGCGATTCGGGTGCAATCGCCAGCACGTACCGTTCCTGGCTCTCGTTGCACCAGATTTCCTTGGGCGCCAGGCCGCTTTCTTCCAGCGGCACGGCACGCAGATCGAAGCGCGCACCGCGCCCGGCGTCGTTGGTGAGTTCGGGGAAGGCGTTCGAGAGGCCGCCTGCGCCCACGTCGTGGATCGCCAGGATGGGGTTGTTCGCGCCCTGCTGCCAGCAGTGGTTGATGACCTCCTGGGCGCGGCGCTCGATCTCGGGGTTGCCGCGCTGGACCGAGTCGAAGTCCAGCGAGGCGGCATTGGTGCCGCTGGCCATGGAGCTGGCCGCGCTGCCGCCCATGCCGATCTTCATGCCCGGGCCGCCGAGCTGGATGAGCAGGGAGCCGGCCGGGAATTCGATCTTTTTCGTCTGGATGGCGTCGATCACGCCGACACCGCCCGCGATCATGATGGGCTTGTGGTAGCCGCGCTGCACGCCGTCCACCGCCAGTTCGTACTCGCGAAAATAGCCCAGCAGATTGGGCCGGCCGAACTCGTTGTTGAAGGCCGCGCCACCCAGGGGGCCCTCGGTCATGATCTGCAGGGGGCTGGCAATGTGCTCGGGCTTGCCGCCTGGCTGGTCGGAAAGGCCGCCCCAGAGCTTGCCGACGGTGAAGCCCGTCAGACCGGCCTTGGGCTTGGACCCGCGACCGGTGGCCCCCTCGTCGCGGATCTCCCCGCCCGCGCCGGTGGATGCGCCGGGGAAGGGGGAAATGGCGGTCGGGTGGTTGTGCGTTTCCACCTTCATCAGCACATGGTGCGTGGCGGTTTCGGTGGCGTAGGCCGGGGCTTGGTCACCGCCGGCGCGCGCCACGAAGCGCTCGACCACGCTGCCTTCCATGATGGAGGCGTTGTCCGAATAGGCCACCACGGTGTGCTGCGGGGCCAGTTGGTGGGTGTGGCGGATCATGCCGAACAGGCTCTTGTCCTGTGCGACGCCGTCGATGGTGAACTGCGCGTTGAAGATCTTGTGCCGGCAGTGCTCGCTGTTGGCCTGCGCGAACATCATCAGTTCGACATCGGTCGGGTTGCGCTTGAGGCCATGGAAGGCGTTGACGAGGTAGTCGATCTCGTCGTCGGCCAAGGCCAGGCCCCAGTCGGCGTTGGCGCGCTCCAGCGCCGAGCGGCCACCCCCGAGCACATCCACCTGTTCCATGGGCGCGGGGTGCAGTTCCGTGAACAGGGCCTGCGCCTGGCTGCGGTCGAGCGAGACGTTTTCGGTCATGCGGTCGTGCAGCAGATCGGCCACGGCGCGCAATTGCGCTTCGGACAGGCTGCCCTTCTTGCCCAGCAGACCCGACTTGAGGCCCACGCGGTACTCGACCAGGCGCTCGACCCGGTGCAGGCTCAGGCCGCAGTTGTGGGCGATGTCGGTCGCCTTGGATGCCCAGGGAGAAACCGTGCCCAGGCGCGGCATCACCAGCAAGGCCGGCGCGCCGGCCGCCTCCAGCTCGGCGTGCGCCGGGGTGGCGGGCTCGCCGTAGGCGAGCAACTCGCCCAGGCGCTGCAGCGTGGCCTCGCCAGGCTCGCCATCGAAGCTCGCCAGGTGCACGAAGCGGGCCGAGAGGCCGTTGATCTTGTCGGAAATGCCCGCGAGACGGGGCAGGAGCTGCTGGACTTTGAAGTCGCTGACGGCGTTGCCGCCTTCAAAAAAGCGCAGGTGCAGGGACACGTTGGGAGCCTGAGGTGCGTTGACCCGGTGGACCGGGTGGAAAACCCGGGATTTTACCCGGCCGCCCCCATGGCCTTGCCTGTCCAGGGGCCCTCCACACAGGGCCAGATGGGATAATCGCGTCCCATGAGCATCACCTACAAAGACGAAGCCGGCATCGCGGGCATGCGCACGGCCTGCCGCCTGGCCTCCGAAGTGCTGGACTACCTCACGCCGCTGATCCAGCCGGGCGTCACCACGCTGGAGATCGACCGCTTGGCGGCCGAGTACATGAAGCAGCAGGGCACCGTCTCGGCCACCATCGGCTACCAGCCCAGCGGCTACCCGCCCTACCCGGGCCACCTTTGCACGTCCATCAACCACGTGGTCTGCCACGGCATCCCGAACGAGAAGCCGCTCAAGAAGGGCGACATCCTCAACGTGGATGTCACCGTGATCAAGGACGGCTGGTTCGGCGACAACAGCCGCATGTTCCTGATCGGCGGCGAGGCCGCCTGCTCGGTGCAGGCGCGCCGCCTCTGCCAGGTGACTTACGAGGCCATGTGGAAAGGCATCGTGATGGTGCGACCGGGCATCCGCCTGGGCGACATCGGCCACGCCATCCAGACCTTCGCCGAGGGCAACGGCTTCTCGGTGGTGCGCGAGTTCTGCGGCCACGGCATCGGCCAGCGCTTCCACGAAGACCCCCAGGTGCTGCACTACGGCCGCCCCGGGACGCTGGACGAGCTCCGGCCCGGCATGACTTTCACCATCGAGCCCATGATCAACGCCGGCAAGCGCGACATCAAGGAGATGGGCGATGGCTGGACCATCGTCACGCGCGACCGCTCGCTCTCGGCCCAGTGGGAGCACACCGTGCTGGTCACCGAGACCGGCTACGAGGTGCTTACCCTCTCGGCCGGCAGCCTGCCCGCGCCTGCCTTCGTGACACCGGCTCCCGCCCTTGCCTGAGACCATGGCGCCCGCGCCGGTGCCCGCCGCGCCCGACCTCGGCACCCTGCGGCAGCAGTACCGCAACGACAAGGCCGCCCTCCTCGACCAGTTGGGCGTGCAGGGCTCGTCCACCCGCGGTGTCCGCAAGGCCCTTCAGCAACTCTCCCGCCTCACCGACCAGACCTTGCGCGAGCTTTGGTCCCTCGCGGGATTCGCGCCGGGCTTTTCGCTCGTCGCCGTGGGTGGTTTCGGGCGCGGCGAGCTCTTTCCACATTCGGACGTGGACGTGCTGGTGCTGCTGCCCGATGGCAGCCGCCCTGACCACGACGACGCGCTCAAGACCCGGCTGGAGGGCTTCATCGGCGCCTGCTGGGACCTGGGTCTGGAGATCGGCTCCAGCGTGCGCACCATCGCCGACTGCGTGGACGAGGCCGCGAAAGACGTGACGGTGCAGACCTCGCTGCTCGAATGCCGGCTCATCGCGGGCAGCAAGAACGCCTTCACCGCCCTGGTGAACCAATTGGCCGAGGCCATGGACCCCAAGGCCTTCTTCGTGGCCAAGACGCTGGAGATGCGCCAGCGCCACACCAAGTTCGAGAACACGCCCTACTCCCTGGAGCCCAACTGCAAGGAGTCGCCCGGTGGCCTGCGCGACCTCCAGATCATCCTGTGGGTGGCCAAGGCGGCCGGCCTGGGCCGCAGCTGGGACGAGCTCGCCCGAAAGGGCCTGGCCACGCCCCTGGAGGCGCGGCAGATCAAAGCCAACGAGGCCTTGCTCAGCCTGATCCGCGCGCGCCTGCATCTTCTGGCCCACCGCCGCGAAGACCGGCTGGTGTTCGACCTGCAGAACGCGGTGGCCGAGTCCTTCGGCTTCAAGGCCCAGGTGCCTGCCGGCCTGGCCAGCACCGCCAAAGGCACGCGCCGCGCCAGCGAGGCGCTGATGAAGCGCTACTACTGGGCGGCCAAGGCCGTCACCCAGCTCAACCAGATCCTGCTGCTCAACATCCAGGAACGCCTGCAGAGCGACGTGGCCGGCGTGGACCGGCTGCGCCCGCTCAACGAGCGCTTTTTCGACAAGGGGGGCATGCTGGAGGTGGCCAGCGACAACCTGTACGTGCAGCAGCCGCACGCCATCCTGGAAACCTTCCACCTCTACCAGACGACGGTGGGCATCAAGGGCCTGTCGGCGCGCACCCTGCGCGCGCTGTACAACGCCCGCCCGGTGATGAACGCGCGCTTTCGTGCGGACCCGGTCAACCGCGCGCAGTTCCTGCAGATCCTCAAGGAGCCCGAGGGCATCACGCATGCGATGCGGCTGATGAACCAGACCTCGGTGCTGGGGCGCTACCTCTGGGTGTTCCGCCATATCGTGGGGCAGATGCAGCACGACCTGTTCCACGTCTACACGGTGGACCAGCACATCCTGATGGTGCTGCGCAACGTGCGCCGCTTCTTCATTGCCGAACACTCCCACGAATACCCTTTCTGCTCTCAGCTGGCCGCCGGCTGGGACAAGCCCTGGATCCTCTATATCGCGGCGCTTTTTCACGACATCGCCAAAGGCCGGGGCGGCGACCACTCCGACCTGGGCGCGCGCGACGTGCGCACGTTCTGCCGCCAGCACGGCATCGACCGGGAAGACACCAAGCTGATCCAGTACCTGGTGGCCGAGCACCTCACCATGAGCCGCATGGCGCAGAAAGAGGACCTGAGCGATCCCGACGTGATCGCCGCCTTCGCCAAGCGCGTGGGCAACGAGCGCTACCTCACCGCGCTGTACCTGCTCACGGTGGCCGACATCCGCGGGACCAGTCCCAAGGTGTGGAACGCCTGGAAGGGCAAGCTGCTGGAAGACCTGTACCGCTACACGCTGCGCGCCCTCGGCGGCCGCGCCCCCGACCCAGGCGCGGTGATCGAAGGCCGCAAGCGCGAGGCGCTGTCCATGCTGGCGCTGCACGCCCTGCCCCACCAGGCGCACAAGGCGCTGTGGGACACGCTGGACGTGAGCTACTTCATGCGCCACCAGGCCGACGAGATCGCCTGGCACACGCGGGTGCTGTCGCGCCCGATCGCGCAGGCCTCGGCCAAACCGGTTGCGAAGACCGACGACGGAACGCAAGCACCGATCGACAAGTGCATCGTGCGTGCGCGCATCTCGCCCGAAGGCGAAGGCCTGCAGGTGCTCGTGTACGCGCCCGACCAGCCCGATCTGTTCGTGCGCATCTGCGGTTACTTCGACAGCTCGCACTTCAGCATTCTGGACGCGCGCGTGCACACCACGCTGACCGGCCACGCGCTGGACACCTTCCAGGTGGTGGCGCCCACCATGTCGGAGCATTACCGAGAGCTCATTGCGATGGTGGAGAACAACCTGGCGCAGACGATCGACGAGCGGGGCCCGTTGCCCGCGCCGACCAAGGGCCGGCTCTCGCGCCGCGTGAAGAGCTTTCCCATCACACCCCGGGTGGACCTTCGGCCGGACGAGAAAGCGCAGCGCTGGCTGCTGTCGGTTTCGGCAAGCGACCGTGCGGGTCTGCTCTACGGCATCACGCGGGTGCTGGCGCGCTACGACATCAACGTGCAGCTGGCCAAGGTGACGACGTTGGGGGAGCGGGTGGAAGACACCTTCCTGATCAGCGGCGCGCAGTTGCAGATGAACAAGCGTCAGATCGAGATCGAGACCGAGCTTCTGGAGACGCTGGAGGGCTGAGTGGGCCGGCTCGCTGCGGGGGCGGTGGCCGGCCCCGAGCAAGTGCCGCGCCGCCGCCCTTCTGCCCCTGATCGACTAGGTGCGCAAGGCCCCCGGCTGCGCAGGGTCCTGCCCATGGGCTGGGGGCTGGCGCCGGAACAAGCCGGCGAACCACAGCGACACATCGTCGACGATGGTGAACACCGCTGGAATCACCAGCAGGCTCAGGAAGGTGGACGTGATCAGGCCGCCGATGACCGCCACCGCCATCGGTGAACGGAAACTGCCATCGGCCGCCCCCCAGCCAATGGCGATCGGCAGCATGCCCGCGCCCATGGCGATGGTTGTCATCACGATCGGCCGCGCACGCTTGTGGCAGGCATCCAGAATCGCGTCGAGCCGGCTCATTCCGTGCTCGCGCCGCGCCTCGATGGCGTATTCCACCAGCAGGATGGAGTTCTTCGTCGCCACGCCCATGAGCATGATCAGGCCGATCAGCGAGGGCATGGAGAAGCTCTTGTTGGCCACCAACAGGGCCACGAAAGCACCGCCCAGCGACAGTGGCAGCGCCGCCAGAATGGTCACTGGATGCAGGAAGGCTTTGAACAGCAGCACCAGCACGATGTAGATGCAGAGCACACCGGTCAGCATGGCCAGGGCAAAGCTGGCGAACAGCTCGCCCTGCACCTCGGCGTCGCCGATCTCCAGCACCGACACGCCCGGTGGCAGGTTGCGCAGGCTGGGCAGCTTGTCCACCGCCGCCTTCATGTCACCGAGCGCGATGCCGGCGAGCTCGACCTCGAAGTTGATGTTGCGCGCGCGGTCGTAGCGGTCGATCACCGCCGGGCCGCCCCCGAAGTCCAGCTGGGCCACCTGCCCGAGCATCACCGGGCCCTTGCTGCCCGGGACCGCAAGGCGGTTGAGCACCTCCAGGTCGTGCCGCGCGCCCACGTCGAGCTTGACCACAATCGGAATTTGCCGCTCAGGCAGGTTCATCTTGGGCAAGGCGTTGTCGTAGTCGCCCACCGTGGCGATGCGCAGCGTCTCGGCAATGGCCGAGCTCGTGACGCCGAGCTCGGCGGCGCGCGCGAGGTCGGGCGTGACGATGATCTCCGTGCGCACCAGCGCCGCCGTGGACTGGATGCTGCCCACCCCCGGGATGGTGCGCAGGTCGCGCTCGATGGCCCGCGCCGCGGTGCTCAGCGCATAAGCGTCGCTGCCGGTGAGCGTGAGGACGTATTTCTCTCCCGAGCCACCCAGACCCACCTTGCTGCGCACGCCGGGCAGGTTCGACATCGCATCGCGCAGCTGGTTCTCGATGCCCTGCTTGCGCGGCCGTTCGCCACGCGGGTCGAGCTGGATGGTCAACGCGGCCTTGCGCGACTCGGCAGCACCCTGCGGCGCGAAAGGGTCCGTGCCGGCCGTGCCCGAGCCGATGGTGGTGTAGACCGAGCGCACGTGCGGAACCGCCGCCACCAGCGTGCGCGCGCGCTCGGCGGTGGCAATGGTCTGCTCCAGCGTCGCACCGGGTGAGAGCTCCAGGAAGACCTGCGTCTGCGAGTTGTCGTCGGGCGGGATGAAGCCCTGTGGCAGCAGCGGTATCAGCAGCAGCGAGCCGATGAGGAACAGGAACGCGCCCAGGCTGGTGATCCAGCGGTGGCGGATGCACCAGCGCGCCCAGTCCTGGTATTTGTTGAGCCAGCCCGGCTCTTCCTGGTTGTGGCCCCAGCGCCAGGCGGCGGCGGTGAGCGGGTTGGACGCCGCCCAGCGCGGCATCTCCCGCGACACGAAGGGTTTCAGAATGTAGGCCGCCATCATCGGGGTGAGCGCGCGCGCCACCACCAGCGAAGCGAACACCGCGAGCGCGGCGGTCCAGCCGAACTGCTTGAAGAACTTGCCCGGGATGCCGGCCATGAAGGCCGTGGGCAGAAACACCGCGATCAGCGTGAAGGTGGTGGCGATCACCGCCAGGCCGATCTCGTCCGCCGCTTCCATGGCCGCCTGGTAGGGCGTCTTGCCCATGCGCATGTGGCGCACGATGTTCTCCACCTCCACGATGGCGTCGTCCACCAGAATGCCGATCACCAGCGAGAGCGCCAGCAAGGTCACCACGTTGATGGTGAACCCCATGTAGTACATGCCGATGAAGGCCGGTATGGCCGACAACGGCAGCGCCACCGCCGAGACGATGGTCGCGCGGATGTCGCGCAGGAAGAGCCACACCACCAGCACGGCCAGGATGGCGCCCTCGTACAGCAGCGTCATCGAGGCATCGAACTCCTCTTTCACGGGCGTCACGAAGTCGAACGATTCGGTGATCTTGAGGTCCGGCCGCGCCGTCTGCAGTTCCTTGAGGCGCGCACGCACGCCGTCGCCCACCTCGATCTCGCTTGCGCCCCGGCTGCGGGCGACCTCGAAGCCCACCACCGGCTTGCCATCCAGGAAGGCCGCCGCGGTCGGGTCGGCCACGGTATCGCGCACCTCGGCGATCTGGTCCAGGCGGATGCGGCGCCCATCGCTGAGCGAGATTTCCATCCGTGAGAGCGCCTCGGCCGAGGCCAGCTGCGACAAGGTGCGCAGCGGCTGCTGGCTGCCGCCCAGGTCCACCCGCCCGCCAGCGCTTTCGATCTGCACGCGCGCGAGCTGGCGCGACACGTCGGTGGCCGTGGTGCCCAGCGACTGCAGCTTGAGCGGGTCGAGCAGCACCTGCACCTCGCGGTCCACGCCGCCCACGCGGCTGACGGCGCCCACGCCGTTCACCGACAACAGCTGCTTGGACACGTCGTTGTCGACGAACCAGGAGAGGGCCTCGGCGTCCATCTTGTCGGAAGACACCGTGTAGGCCAGCACCGCGCCGCCCGCGATCTCCACCTTGTTGACGATGGGATCGCGCAGGTCGGTGGGCAGCTCGCTGCGGACCTTGGCCACCGCCGAGCGCACGTCGTCAAGCGCCTCCTGGGTGTTCTTCTCGATGCGGAACTCCACCGTCAGCGAAACCGTGCCGTCCTGCACCTTGGTGTAGATGTGTTTCAAGCCCTGCAGAGAGGCCAGGCTGTTCTCGATGATGCGCGCGACGTCGTTCTCGAGCTGGTTGGGCGAGGCGCCCGGCAGCGATGCCACGACGGTGATGGTGGGCAGGTCCAGGTCGGGGAAGTTCTGCACCTTCATCTGCTTGAAGGAGAACAGACCCGCCAGCGTGAGCATGACGAACAGCATCGCCGCCGGGATGGGATTCTTGATGGACCAGGCGGAAACGTTCATGACCGCGCCCTCACTGAACGACTTTGACCAGGTCGGCTTCGTTCAGGAAGCCCGCGCCCTGCACCGCCACCGCCTCGTCCTGCTGCAGGCCTTCGAGCACCTCGACGCGCTCCTCCACCCGCCGCCCGGTTTGCACCTTGCGCTGGTTGGCCTTGTTTTGCGCATCGATCACGAACACATAGTTGCTGCCGTCGCGCACCACGATGGCCTGGCTGGGCACGGTGAGCGCCTCGCTCTGCCCGAGGTCAAAACTGCCTTTGGCGAAGGTGCCGGCCTTGAGCTCGGCGTGGCGCGGCAAATCCACGAAGACCAGGATGTTGCGCGTCTGCGGGTCGGCGCTGGGCGCGATGGCGCGCACCTGACCGCTGATCTCCAGGCCGGTGGCCGCCGTCACCAGCACCTTCTGGCCGATGCGCACCCGGCCCACCTCGCTGGGCGTGACCTCCCCGCGCCACTCCATGCGGCTCTGGCGCACCATGCGGAACAACTCCTGCCCGGCGCCCACGACGGCACCCACGGTGGCGGTGCGCGCGGAGATCACGCCATCGTCCGGGGCGAGCACGCGGGTGTTGCCCAGGCGCACCTCGGTCGCGCCGAACGCGGCCTTGGCGGCCTCGAACTGCGCGCGGGCCACGCGTTCCTGCGTGAGGTACTGCGCCACCTGGGACTTGGACAGCGCTCCGGTGTCCTGGATCGAGCGCGCGCGGTCGGCGTCGGCCTTGGCGTTCTCGAAGCTGGCCTCGGCCTGCGCCAGGCTGGCCTGGCTCTGCAGGCTGTCGGCCTTGGTGGTTTCGCTGGCGAACACAGCCAGCACCTGGCCCTTGCGCACCACATCGCCGACGTTCACGTTCACCGAGGCCAGGCGCAGGCCGTTGACCTCGGCACCCACGCTGGCTTCCTGCCAGGCGGTGATGTTGCCGTTGGCCTGCAGGCGGATGGGCAGCTTGCTGCGCGTCGGTTGGGCCACGGTGACGGTGAGCGACGGCCGCGGCTGGGCCTGCTCCGCTGGCGTGGGCGCCTCGGCGTCGCCCGACTTCTTGATGAAGACCCAGAACACGCCCAGAAGGACGGCGGCCAGGACAATGACCAGCCAAAGCCAGCGTTTGCGCGAATGCGGAGGAACGGCGTTCATGATGGGTCTTTGAGAGCGTCGGGGTTGTTCACGGGGTCGAAGCCGCCGCCGAGGGCGACGTACAACTGGATCCAGGCGTTGATGCGTTCCTGCTGCAGGGCCACGGCGCTGCTGTCGGCCGCGAGCTTGAGGCGGCGCGCCTCCTCCAGTTCGTTCAGGCTGGCCAGGCCCACGCGGTAGCGCGCCTCGGTGGCCTGGAACGACTGGCCGTAGCCGGCCACGGCGGTATCGGTGGACGCCACGCGCTCGCGCAGGCTGGCGATGCTCACCAATGCCTGCTCCACCTCGGCCACCGCCTGGCGCAACGTGCCTGCGTAGGCGATGGCAGCGGCCTCGTAGCGCGCCTCGGCGCTGTCGGTGCTGGCGCGCAGGGCAGCGCGCCCGAGCAGCGGCAGGCTCAGCGTCAGGGGGCCGACCGACCAGGTGTTGAAGGTGCCTTCGTTGCCGCCGCCCGAGAAGCGGTTGCGCAGCAAGCTGCCTGAGAGCGACAGGCTGGGCAGCAGGGCGGCGCGCGCCACGCCCACCTCTTCGCTCGCGGCCACCAGGTCGCGCTGGGCGCGGTACACGTCGGGCCGCTGGCGGATCACCTCCGCCGGCACGGCGCTCACGGAAAGAAGCTGGTCCATGCGCGGGGACCGCAGGAGCGCCTGAAGCTCGGGCGCCGCGGTCAGCCGCTCTCGCACATCGGGCTCGGGCACGCCCGTCAGCGCGGTGAGCGACTTCACCTGGCGTTCGCAGGTTTCGTTCTGCTGCCGGTAGCGCGCGGCGCCCTCGGCACCGCTGGCGCGCGCCAGCGCGGCCACGGCCGGTGCCGTGAGGCCGGCACGCTCGGAGACCGCGTTGTTCTCGGCCGTCACGGCGCGCGAGTCGCGGTCGCGCGCGGCCACCGCCAACTGCTCGCGGCACAGACGATGGGCGAAGTAAAGCTGCGCAAGCTCCGAGGCCACGAGCACGCGGGCCTGGTGCCACCCGGCCCCGGCCGCTTCCTGTTGCGCCTCGGCACTGCCGCGCCGGGCGTCGTTGCCGCCCCACAGGTCGATCGCCCACGAGGCCTGGAGACCGGCGTTGAGCGTGGTGCCCAGCGGCATGGTCGGGTCGGTGCGGCCCCGGCTGGCGTTGGCCACCGCGTTGAGCTGCGGGCCGGTCTCGGCCTCAACCCCCAGGCGCGCCGCGCGGGCGGCATACACCTGCGCGCGCGCCGACGCGACGGAAGGGCTCTGGGCCTGTGCCCTCGCCACCCAGTCGGTCAGGACCGGGTCGTCGAACCGGCTCCACCAGGCGGTCAGCTGTTGGGTGCTGCCCTGGTGGGCCAGAGGCGGCGCATACCAGGTGGGAGGCAGTTCCACCTGCATGTTGGAGGGCGGCTTGGTCACGCTGCAGGCGCTCAGCACGGCCGCGCTGGCCACCACGACAAGCATTCGCTTCATGGAAAGGGAGTCCCTGTTCGGTTGTTATTCCGGGGACCGACTCTAGTCGATTTCCCTCGCCGGACATTTCAATACATTTCAACCGCGCCGCGTTTTGTAACGGCGCCCTGGCCCGGCCTTCAGTCGTCTTCGGCAGCCGCCAGGCCAGGAAACAGCACCTCCGTGAAACCGAAGCGGCGCAAGTCGCGCATGCGCATCGGGTAGAGCGTGCCCCAGAGGTGGTCGCATTCGTGCTGCACCACGCGCGCGTGGAAGCCCTCGGCCTGGCGGTCCATCGGCTGGCCCTGCAAGTCGAAGCCCTGGTACCGGATGCGGCGCCAGCGTGGCACCACCCCGCGCATGCCCGGCACCGACAGGCAGCCCTCCCAGTCTTCCTCCTCGTCGTCCCCCAAGGGCGTGATCACGGGGTTGATCAGCACCGTGCGCGGCACCGCAGGCGCATCCGGGTATCGGGGGTTGGGCTGTCCACTGCCAAACAGCACCACCTGCAGGTCGACCCCGATCTGCGGCGCCGCCAGACCGGCACCGTGGGCCGCGGCCATGGTGTCCTGCAGGTCAATGACGAGCTGGCGCAGCTCGGGGGTGTCGAACGCCGTGACGGGCTGGGCCTGCCGCAGCAGGCGCGGATCCCCCATTTTGAGGATGGTCTGGATGCTCATGTCGCTTCGATGTGGAATGAAGGGTGGAAATAGGTGAGGTGCGGGCCGTGTCAAAAGTCGCGGGATAGGGTGATTTCTTTCGGCGCCGCGAATTCGATCCATTGGAATGCCACGGAATGGCAATTGGAATTAAAGAGGGATGACCCCGCCGAATAAAGTTTTCATTTCGCGCCGCAATACAACTTTCCCTTCGTAAAAGGGCTTCTGGTCAATACAAACAACGGAAGCCGCATCTCATCTCCAGCGGCTTGGACGCCCTGCTGCGCATGGCCGTCGCCGGGCCTAGACTGGTTGCGGGAGCCGACCATTCGAGCCGGGCGGCCGCACCGGAAATGGAATTCGTTGCGGAACAAAACGCACTCATGTTGTTTGCCGCCCCGCCGATGAATGGCCGGCAACCGCCCTCGGAATTGGCCGAAGGTGTCTGCGCAGGCATTTGTTTCTTTACCAGGAGGATATCCATGAAAAGGATTATCGATCGTTCTCAAGGCCCGGCTCGGGCGGGCTTGACCGCGTTCGCTGCGGCCCTGCTGCTGCTTGGCGGGTGCTCCGGCACCGGCTCACTCAACACCGCCGGCGATGGCACGGCCGCGTCCTCGGGTGGCGGTGGCGGTGGCGGTGGGGGCACCAGCGGCTCACCCCTTGCCGCAGTGGTGCGCGAGCAAGGCAACACGGTCACCGACCTGGGCCAGACCGCCTCCAGCCTCGGCGGCACGCTGTCCAAGGTGGTGCAACCTGTGGTGGGCGATGC
>NZ_JAHCKK010000038.1 GCF_026125825.1 Hydrogenophaga sp.
GCTGAGCGAGCGGCTGCCGTAGGTGCCCATGCCGAAGGGCACGCGGCCGGTGTCGCCGTGCACCACGTCGACCTGGCTCGGGTCCAGCCCCAGACGCGCGGCCACCACCTGGGCGAAGGTGGTCTCGTGGCCCTGGCCGTGGCTGTGCGAGCCGGTGAACACCGTCACGCTGCCCGTGGGGTGCACGCGCACTTCGCCGCATTCGAAGAGGCCGGCGCGCGCACCGAGCGCGCCCGCCACGTTGGACGGCGCCAGGCCGCAGGCTTCGATGTAGCTGCTGTAGCCCACGCCGCGCAGCAGGCCCTTGGCCTTGGATTCGGCTTTGCGCTGCTCGAAGCTGGCCATCTCGGCCAGCTCGTTGGCCTTGGCCATGCAGGCGGGGAAGTCGCCGGTGTCGTATTGCAGCGCCACCGGGGTCTGGTAGGGGAACTCGGTGATGAAGTTGCGGCGGCGGATCTCGTCCTGCGACAGGCCGGTCTCCCACGCGGCGCGGCTGACGATGCGCTCGAGCAGGTAGGTGGCCTCGGGCCGGCCGGCGCCCCGGTAGGCGTCCACGGGGGAGGTGTTGGTGAACCAGGCGTCCACTTCCACATAGACCTGCGGCGTCTTGTACTGGCCCGCGAGCAGCGTGGCGTACAGGATGGTGGGCACGGCGGTGGAGAAGGTGGAGAGGTAGGCACCGAGGTTGGCGTCGGTGTGCACGCGGAAGGCCAGGAAATGGCCGTCCTTGTCCAGCGCCATCTCGGCGTGCGTCACGTGGTCGCGGCCGTGCGCGTCGCTCAGGAAGGCTTCCGAGCGGTCGCAGGTCCACTTGATCGCGCAGTTGAGTTTCTTGGAGGCCCAGGTCAGGCACACGTCTTCGGCGTACAGGAAGATCTTGGCGCCGAAGCCTCCGCCCACGTCGGGGGCGATCACGCGCACCTTGTGCTCGGGCAGGCCGAGCACGAAGGCCGTCATCAGCAGCCGCTCGACGTGCGGGTTCTGGTTGGCGACGTAGAGCGTGTAGTCGTCGCCGGCGCGGTTGTAGCTGGCGATGGCCGCGCGCGGCTCCATCGGGTTGGGCGCGAGGCGGTTGTTGACGAGGTCGATCTTGGTGACGTGGGCGGCGCTGCTGAATGCGGCGTCCACCTGGCCCTTGTCGCCGATGGCCCACTTGTAGCAGTGGTTGTCGGCAGCGGCTTCGTGCAGCGCGGGCGCGCCGGCCTTCATGGCGTCGCGCACGTCCACCACGGCGGCCAGCGGCTCGTAGTCCACGTCGACCAGTTCGGCGGCGTTGCGGGCGTTCTCCAGCGTGTCGGCCACCACCATGGCGACGTGGTCGCCCACGTAGCGCACCTTGCCAAAGGCCAGGATGGGGTGGGGCGGCTCCTTCATGGGCTGGCCGGCGGTGTCGGTGATGAGCCAGCCGCAGGGCAGGCCGGCGATTTTGTCGGCCGCGACGTCGTTGCCGTCGAGGATGCCGATCACGCCGGGCGCCTTGAGCGCGGCGGTCTTGTCGATCTTGCGGATGTTGGCGTGCGCGTGCGGCGAGCGCACGAACACCGCGTGGTGCATGTTGGGCAGCACGATGTCGTCGGTGTACTGGCCAGCGCCGGTGAGGAAGCGGTAGTCCTCCTTGCGCAGCAGCGATTCGCCGATGTGCGGGAGTTTGGAGAAGTCGGAAGCACCCATGTCAATGGCTCCAGTGAAGTTTCGATCGAGGGGCGCCGTGGCACTGGCTTTGCCAGGCCGCTGGCGCCGCCCCCTTGAAGGGGTCGCGCGAGGCGCGGCGGGGGTGGGTCACTTCATGGCCGCAGCGCCTTGCTGCACGGCCTTGACGATGTTCTGGTAACCGGTGCAGCGGCACAGGTTGCCTTCGAGCAGTTCGCGGATCTCGGTGCTGCTGGCGCCCGGGTTGGACTTGCACAGGCTCACCGAGCTCATCACCATGCCGGGCGTGCAGAAGCCGCACTGCAGGCCGTGGCATTCCTTGAAGGCGGCTTGCATCGGGTGCATGGTGCCGTCGGCGGCGGCCAGGCCTTCGATGGTGGTGACCTCGCAGCCCGCGGCCTGGGGCAGCAGCATGTTGCAGGACTTGACCGCGCGCCCGTCGAGCAGGACCGTGCAGGCGCCGCACTGGGCGGTGTCGCAACCCACGTGGGTGCCGGTGAGCCGGAGGTGTTCGCGGATCGCCTGGACCAACAGCGTGTGGGGCGGCGCGTCGATGGTCACGGGTTTGCCGTTGACCGTGAGTTGAACCTGCATGCGTGTCTCCTTGTTGTGTGGATGGGGCAACAACAAGTTGAGCACGCGGCCCGGGCGCTGATTTGCGGGTTAACCCTGAAATCCCCCGGCCGCCGCCAATCATTCTCAAATTGAGACGCGCGGCCAGGGGCCTGCGCGCCCGCCGTTCAGACCGGGGGGCGGCTCGGCGCGGTGGCGCACGCGGGCGCGGCTACTTGGGCCGGGGCCGCGAGAGCCGGGGCTGCACCGCCTGCAGCCGCCCGCAGCGCAGTTCCACCACGGCTTTGCTGACTGCCCAGGCCACGTTGCGGGTTTCTTCCTGCACGGCCAGGTCGTCGTCCAGCGTGTCGTGGCTGGTGGCGTAGGGCTCGTAGTAGCCGATGAAGCGGTCCAGGCGAGCCTGCGGGCCGGCGTCGATCAGGCCCATCCAGTCCAGCCAGTCGCACAGCGAGCGGCGCGCGCCTTCGATGCCGGCCACGTCGCCATGCACGATGACGCCGTAGGCCCGGCCGGCGAGGTGCTGCGGGTAGTCCCAGCCCGCCATTTCGAGCGCCTTGGCCTTCTCGGGCTTCTTGCCGCCGGTGGAGGTCGGGTCGGGGTTGCCGCCGTCGGCGCAGACCAGGCGGTCGATCATGAGCTTGAGCGGGCTGGGGCTCTGGTACCAGTAGACGGGGGTGACCAGCAGCACGGCGTGCGCCGACACCCAGCGTTCGTAGATCTCGGCCATCCAGTCGTGCGTCTGGTTCAGCGCGTGGTTGGGGTAGCAGCTGCAAGGCCAGTGGCACAGCGGCATGGCGGTGGACACGCAGCCCTTGCAGGGGTGGATGTGCAGCGCGTATTCCGAGGTGAGCAGGCTCAGGTCCAGCACGTCGACCTGCATGCGTTGCTGTTCGAGGGCTTCGCGCGCGATCTGCGCGAGCCGGTGGCTTTTGGAGATTTCGCCGGGGCAGGTGCCGTCGTTGCGCGCCGAGCCGCACACCAGCAGCACCCGCGATGGCGTGCCCGGCTCGGACCAGCGGGCCTGAGCGGCGTCCAGGCGCGCCTTGGTGGCGACCCACTCGGACGACAGCTCGTAATCCGGATCGGCGTAGCCGGGCCCGGCCTTCTGCGTCACGGGCGCTTTGCGGCCCTCCTGGTAGGCTGCCCAGGCGATTGCCTCCAGCCGCTCGATGCTGGCGTCCTCGGCGCGGAAGGCGGGATCGAAGAAGCTGGTGCGAAATCGCTGGCTGAATGCCGCGCGGTCCAGGGGGGCGGGCGCCTGTCCTTTTCGGATCGGGGTCATGGTGCGGTGGTGTGGCTGGGGTTTCCCAATGTCGGGGCCACCCGCGCGCGCGTCTGTTCGCCAGCGCACCCTGGCCTCAGCCCTTGGCGCGGTGAAAGCGCATCGTCCAGTTGGGCTCCCAGTGGCGGCCGGCGTCGGCCGAGAAGGCCTGTTCCCACAGCGGCGAGGCCGTCTGCGTCTCGGTCGAGCGAAAGCGCACGCGGATGGGGCGACCGTCCAGCACGTCTTCGGCGAAGAAGGTGCCCACGCCCCGCTCGAAGTGGCCCACCACCGGGACGTCGAGGTGATGGGGCTGGCGGCCGTCGAGCCACCAGATGGACCAGCGGCCGGTGTGCGGGTGGTGGCTGCGCAGTGTGGCCGCGCGGTAGCTGCCGCCGGGCAGGTGCAGCAGGTTGTCGTCCACATTGCCCTGGCCGCCCAGCATGGGCCAGGCGGTGCAGGTGCCCTCGAAGCGCTCCCAGTCGGTGCAGCCGTTGAGGCGCTCGCGCAGGCGGCGGTGCTCCACGCGCCAATGGCCGTGGAGGAAGTCGAAGTCGTGTGCGCTGGTGTGCATGGGGTGGTTCCTTCAGGCGTGCAAAGCGGAGCGGGCGGTGGGGGTGAGGCGGTGGCTCTGGGCGGGGCCTGCCAGCCAGGGGGCGAGCGGGGGCAGGGCGTCGCGCGCCCAGGTGCCGCCGCGCGCAAAGGCGTCGAAGGCGGCGGGGCTGTCGAACAGCGCCAAGCCCACCAGCACCGGCTCGCCTTCGCGCACCGGCAGGCGCGGGTAATTGTTGGGGCTGTCCTGGGTCACGTACCAGCCGATGCGGCGCGCGCCACCCTGGCGCAGCACTGGCGAGAGCACCTCCCGGCACAGCGCCAGCAGGTCGCTGCCCGCCGGTGCGTGCAGCGGGAACACGGCCGCGTCCAGCAGGCCGGGCGGTGTGTCGGTGGTGCCGGGCTGGGCGCGCGGCGAGGTGTCGCCGTCGATGCCCGCGCCGGGCCAGGCCGGGCGCAGCAAGAACACGTTGTCCGAATCGATCATGGTCGCGTTGGCCGCGTCGCGGTGCGCCTGCCACACCGGGCCGCCGTAGAACGCGGCCAGGCCCTGCGCGCGGCGCGCCATGTCGGCAAAGCCGCGCAGCCACACGAAGCGGTCGGCGTCATCCAGATCGCGGAACTGGCCGATCACGCGCAGGCCCTGGGCTTCCTGGGTTTCGACGAACTCGCGGTCGAACAGTTCGATGAGCGACTCGCGCCGGCCCGGGTGCAGGGCGTAGCGGCGCAGCTCGACGAGGGGGGATTCGGTCATGGGAAGGCTCCTTGTAAAGACGGTGCGGCGATGATCCGCCCCATAACATGACACGGTGTGTCATGTTTAAATCCTTCCCATGCAAGCGAGCCGGTTGCTCTCCATCCTCATGCTGCTGCAGGCGCGCGGCCGCCTGACGGCCGGTGCGCTGGCGCAGGCGCTGGAGGTGTCCGAACGCACCGTGTTGCGCGACATCGACCAGCTCTCGGCCGCCGGTGTGCCGCTGTGGGGCGAGCGCGGGCGCCAGGGCGGCTTCCAGTTGCGGCAGGGATGGAGCACCCAGCTCACCGGCATGACCGAGCCCGAAGCCCAGGCGCTGCTGCTCGCGGGCCTGCCGGGGCCGGCCACGGAGCTGGGCCTGGGCGCGGCGGCGGCCTCGGCGCGGCTGAAGATGGTGGCCAGCCTGCCGGGCGAATGGCGCGAGCAGGCCGACCGCGTGGGCCAGCGCCTGCACATCGACCCGGTGGACTGGTACCGCGCGCAGGACGCACCGAAGTTCCTGCGCGAGGTGGCCGACGCGGTCTGGCGCGCGCGCCGCATCGAGGTGCGCTACGAAAGCTGGCGCGGCAAAGCCTGGCGGGTGCTGGAGCCTTTGGGCCTGGTGCTCAAGGCAGGCGCCTGGTACCTGGTGGCGCGCGCGGTGGAGGCTGCGCCGCCCAAGGGCGACGGTGTGCGCACCTACCGGCTCGCGAGTCTGCTGGAGCTCAAGCCCGGTGCGGCCTTTCGGCGGCCCAAGGCATTCGACCTCGCGCAGACCTGGCGCGCGTCTGCCGCGCGCTTCGAATCGGAGCTGCGTTCGTTGGAGGTGCGGGCGCGCGTGACGCCGCGAGGCTTGAAGTGGCTGGCGAACGCGCGCGTGCCTGTTGGCGACGCGATGGACGACGAGGTCACGCTTCGCGTGGAGTCGGTGGAGCAGGGGGCGCGGCAGTTGCTCGCCTTCGGCGACGAGATCGAGGTGCTTTCACCCCCCGCGCTGCGCGAGCGCCTGGCGCAGCAGGCAGCGGCGGTGCTGGCGCGCTACCGGGTGGGTTGAGGGTGAAGGTTCAGCCGCGCCGCGCCGCGTCGATGGCGGCGACGTCGATCTTCTTCATGGTCATCATCGCGTCGAAGGCGCGCTTGGCCGCCGCGCGGTCGGGGCCGGTGAAGGCCTCGGTGAGCGTGCGCGGGGTGATCTGCCACGACAGTCCCCAGCGGTCCTTGCACCAGCCGCATTCGCTCTCCTGGCCGCCGTTGCCCACGATGGCGTTCCACAGGCGGTCGGTCTCTTCCTGATCGTCGGTGGCGATCTGGAACGAGAAGGCCTCGTCGTGCTGGAAGACCGGGCCGCCGTTGAGCCCGATGCAGGGAATGCCGGCCACGGTGAACTCCACCGTGAGCACGTCGCCCTCCTTGCCGGCGGGGTAGTCGCCCGGCGCGCGGTGCACGGCGCCCAGGGCGCTGTCGGGAAAGGTGTTGGCGTAGAAGGTGGCGGCGTCGAGGGCGTCGCGGTCGAACCAGAGGCAGATCGTGTTCTTGGGGATCATTCCGGGTCTCCTTGGGCGTTGGGCAAGAGGCGCCCGCCACCTTACCGTTTTCGGTCGTCGGTGTTAAGCATCGCCACCGCGCACTGGGCGGTCCACGTCCGCGATGGGGCGTTGCGGGCGACCGGTGGGGTCTCGGCGCGGTGGGTTGGCGGGTGCGCCACGGGGCTGGCCTTGTTCCGGTTGCGCGGCCGGGTCGTGCGAATCGCCCTGTTGGGGCGCTGGGCCTTGGCGGCCGGGGTTTCGGGGTGTCGATGCCATGGTGGTTGCTCCGTGGAGAAGGCGGGAGCTTGCAGGGGCAAGCCCGGTGCCCGTGCCGCAAAAGAGGCGCTTGCACCGATGGAGGGCGTCGATTTCGGCTGGACTTGCCGCAAGTTGTTCCGGATGCGCCGGGTACGCCATTTGCCATGCTGTGTGGGACAGCGCCCGATGGCTTCTTTGCCCTTCGGGCCACCCCTTGAACACCGCATCCGGGAGACACGCATGCCCACCTCGCCAAACCCGCCCACCGCCCTGCGCAAGAAAACCCATGCCGGCAGCCAAGGCCGCCTCGGGACGGCGCAGAGGCAGCAAGGCCTCTCCCGCATGGCGCTGGAGCAGCCCGACGACACGCCGCTGGACCAGCGCCTGTCTCACGCGCAGCGGGGCTCGCGCCAGATGGCCTGAACGGCGCGCTCTGCGCCAGCCGGCGATGGAGGCGAGGGTGTAGATCGCCAGGGCGGGCAATGCAAGGGGCTTGAGCGCGAAGCGGTCGGGCACAGCCCGAGGTCGGGTGGCTTGGCGCGAATCTTCAAGACGGGCGGTGCGGCGGCTGAGACAGTGCGCCATCCCCCCTCTGCGGAGCCTCGCCATGTACATCCTCGTGAACCGCCAGCGGTTCGATATTCCCCCCGACTGGCAGGACGAGACCCTGCTTGCCGTGCTGCGCGAACACCTCGGCCTGGTGGGGGCCAAGTTCGGCTGCGGCATGGGCCAGTGCGGCGCCTGCACGGTGCTGCTTGACGGTCAGGCGCAGCGCAGCTGCCTGCTGCCGGTGAGCGCGGTGCAGCAACAGGCCGTGGAGACCATCGAGGGGCTGGCAGGCCCGGACGGTCGCCTGCACCCGGTGCAGCAGGCGTGGCTGGACGAGCGCGTGCCGCAGTGCGGCTACTGCCAGGCGGGACAGATCATGGCCACCGTGGCCCTGCTGCGCCAGGACCCTGCCCCGAGCCCGGCGCGGGTGGACGAGGCGCTGGCGGGCAACCTGTGCCGTTGCGGCACGCACCAGCGCATCCGCGCAGGGGTGCAGCGCGCGGTGGCGCTGCAGCGGGGGCGCCCGTGAAGCGGCGCGCGTTCCTGCAGGCCGGCGGCGTGTTGAGCGTGGCCTTTTTCGCCGGGTGTGCCTTGCCGGTGATTCCGAAGCGGCCGGGCGCCGGGTACGAAGACGCCCTGGGCTGGGTGCGCCACCGCGAGGGCCGCTACGAGTTGCTGCTGCCGCGCGTGGAAATGGGCCAGAACATCGCCACCGCGCTCAAGCAGGTGGCGTGCGAGGAGCTGGGCATCGGGTGGGACGAGCTCACGCTGCGCCTGCCGCACACCGGCGAGATGGCGCGCGTGCGCGCCACGGTGGGCAGCGAGTCGGTGAAGGACTTCGCCCTGCCGCTGGCCCAGGCCTGTGCCAGCCTGCGCGAGGCACTCGCGGCCGGCCACACCGAGGGTGTGCGCAGGGCCGAGCCCCGGCCCATGGCCGAGCTGCGCGCATTCCAGCCGGGGGGGCGCCACGTGGGCCGCGCCGCGCCGATCGCGCAGGGGCCGGCCATCGTGACGGGCGCGCCGGTCTATGTGGCGGACGTGCGTCTGCCGGGCATGCTGTTTGGCCGCGTGCTGCGCGCCCCGGTGTCGGCCGAGCGCGCCTCCACGCTGAGCGCGATGAACGAAGCCGCGGCGCGCGCGGTGCGGGGCTTCGTGGCCTTGGTGCGCGACGAGCGCCTGCAACAAGGCTTGAGCGAGGGCATCGGCATCGTCGCGCGCACGCCCGGGGCGCTGGAGCGCGTGGAGGCTGCGCTCGAGGCGCGCTGGCTTTCGCAGGGCAGCTTCGGACAGGCCGAGGTCGACCGGTTGGTGGACGTGGATCGCCACCTCGCCGGGGGTGGATTCGCTCACCGCGTGCACGAGGACGCCATCGACGAGCAGGGCCCGTGGGATGTGGACCTGCGCATCGACATCCCGCTGGCGGCGCACGCGCCGATCCAGCCGCGCGCGGCGGTGGCGGCCTTCGATGCGCGGGGTGATTTGGATCTCTGGGTGGGTTCGCAGGACGTGTACTACCAGCGCGACGTGGTCTGCCAGCGCCTGGGGCTGGACGAAGAGCGGGTGCGCGTGCATGGCTGCCGGGTGGGCGGGGCCTTTGGCGGCAAGACGCTCTGCACGGTGGAGCTGGAGGCCGCGGTGCTGGCGCAGGCGGTGGGGCAGCCGGTGAAGCTGCAGTGGACGCGCGCGCAGGAGTTCCGCCAGGGCTTCCACCGCCCGCCGTCGAGCCACCGCATCCGCGCGCGCCTGCGAGACGGCCAGCTGGACCAGTGGTGGCATGCGTTCGGCAGCAGCCACATCCTGTTCACCAACGCGGGCCTGCCGGCCTGGATGCAGCGCCTGACCGATTTCGTGGCCGATGCCGGCGTGGCCCGCGGCGCGCAGCTGCCCTACCGGTGCGCGCGCAAGCGCGCCGAGTTCGGGCTGAACCGCCTGCCGGTGTTCACCGGGCCGTGGCGCGGCCTGGGCGCGGGGCCGAATGGGCTGGCGATGGAGTCGGCCATCGACGAGTGCGCGCGCCGCGCGGGCGCGGACCCGCTGGCGTTTCGCTTGCGGCATGTCGAAGACCCCCGGCTGGCCGGTGTGCTGGGCGCGGCGCACGCGCAGGCGGGCGCGTTGCCCCCTGCGGCGGCCGGCGTGCGGAGCGGGCGTGGCGTGGCCTGTGGCATCTACAAGCAGGTGAGCTATGTGGCGGTGGTGGCCGAGGTGGAGGTGGACGCGCGCGGCGGGCTGCGTGTGGTGCGGCTGGTCTGTGCGCACGACTGCGGCACGTTGATCAACCCCGACCAGGTGCGCGCGCAGTGCGAGGGCAACCTGGTCTGGGGGCTGGGCATGGCGCTGAGCGACCGCCTGGTGGTGGCGGATTCGCGCATCGGCCCGGGCAGCTTTGCCGAAGCGCCGATACCATCGCTGGACCAGGTGCCGCCGCTGGAGGTGGTGCTGGTGGCGGCGGGTGGGGCGCCGGGCGGGGCGGGCGAGACGGCCATCGTGGCCACGGCGGCGGCGATTGCCAATGCGGTGCGCGAGGCCACCGGCGTTCGCATCCAGCGGTTTCCGATCGACACCCGCCTGTTGGCCCAGGCGACGACCTCATGAACGACTTTGCTTCCGAAGCCATGCTGCGCGTGGTGCGCGCCGGTCTGCAGCGGCAGGGCCTGGCGGCCGACGGGCCGCGCGCTGCGCGCGGTGCGCATGTGCCGCTGGCGGACAAGCGCGCCTGGCTGGCGCGGTTGTGGCAGGCCCATGGGCCGGACGCGATCGTGCGGCTGGGCGAGGCGGTGCACGGCATGGACGACGAGCCCTTGCGGCTGGCGCTGTCGCTCGCGCGCGACCCGCCCGACCTGCTGCAGCGCTGGCAGCGGCTGGAGCGCTTCGTGCATTCGCGCCACCGTGTGCGCGTGAGCCAGCACGGGCCCGGGCTGCTGCGGCTGCGGCACGTGTCGCTGGACCCCCTGCGTCCGCCCACGCCGGCCGAGGACCTGCTGGTGTTCGGTTTTCTGGTGGCGCTGTGCGAGCACCTGCGGACCCCGGGTGTGCAGGCCCGGCCCCTCGGTCAGACTGCCTGGAGCCGCGACCAGGGCGTGTGGTGTGCGCAAGTCTGGCCGAGCGATGTGTCGAGCTGGGAGCTGCGCTGGCAAGCCCGGCCCGAGCGCGCGGTGAGCGGGCCTGGGCAGGCGACGCCTCAGGGCTGGGTCGCCCACCTGCAGGGCCGGCTCGCGGCCGACCCCGGGCGGGGCTGGACGGTGGGCACGCTGGCGCAGGAGGTGGCTTGGTCGCCGCGCACGCTGCAGCGCCGGCTGGCGGAGCAGGGCCTGAGTTTCACGCGATTGCTGGCCGGCGCGCGCCTGGCCGGCGCGGCCCGGCTGCTGGCGGCCGACTCGATGCCCACGGCCCAGGTGGGCTATGTGTGTGGCTTCGCGGACCAGGCCCACTTCACCCGGCAGTTCAAGCGGCACACGGCCATGACGCCGGGGCTGTACCGCAGCGAGTTCAGGTCGGCGTGAACCAGATTGCGGCGCTGCGCATGCCCAGGGCGGTGAGCAGCAACGATCCCAGCAGATGCAGGCCGGCCGTGCCGACGGCGAGCGCGAAGCGGCCGTGCTGCAGCATGGCGATGACTTCGGCGGAGAAGGTGGAGAAGGTGGTCAGCGCACCGAGAAAACCGGTGATGACCGCGAGGCGCCAGACCGGGTCGATCTGCGTCTGGCTCTGGAAGAACACCACGGCCACGCCGACGATGTAGGCGCCGATCCAGTTGGCCGCCAGCGTGCCCCAGGGCAGGATGGCGGCGCCCTGGTTGAGCCACAGGCTCAGGCGCCAGCGTGCCAGCGCGCCGAGCACGGCACCGAGGGAGATGGCGATGACGCTGTGCATGCCGGGCGCGCTTCAGCGAGGGTCGGTCAGAAGGGTGGGCCTTCGTCGTCCGCGTCGGCGGTGACGGCTTCGCGGGCGGCGGGTGCCGCTGGCACGGGCTCGCTGTCGGCGGCAGCGCCGAAGGCCATCTCGCCGCCCAGGGCTTCGATGAGTTCGGGGATGAGCTTCTGCAGCTCGCCGGTGGACAGGGCCACGTCGGCATCGAAGCCGTTCTCGCCCTCGTCGGGCCGGCCATCGAACACGCCTTCGAGGAAGTTGATCTTCTTGACCTGCAGCGATTCGGTGAGGGTGAAGCCGATGCGGCCTTCCCAGCTCATGGCCAGGCGGGTGGGCAGCTTGCCTTCGGTGATGTGCTTGCGCACCTCGTCGGTGGCGAGGTTGTGGCGCGTGAATTTCACCACCGATTTCTCCTCGTCGCCGGACTTGAGCTCGCACTCGCGCTCCACGGCGAAGCCACCGGGCCATTCGTCGGGCGTGGTGGCCGAGAGCCATTGCGTCATGGCGGTCTGCGGTGTCACGGCGGTCTGCAGCAGGGTGACGGCCAGGCCGTCGAAGGCGCGCACAAGGGCGGTGACGACTTCGTCGAGCTTGCCCTGGCTGCTGGCGTCGGTGACGAGCCAGCCGTTCTTGAGATCGATCCAGACCCACACGGTCATCTGGCGCGCGAAGGCCTGGGGCAGCAGGGCCAGGAGCGCGTCTTCCCGCAGGGCCTTGGTTTCCTTCTTGCCGGGTTTGCGTCCGGTGGTGGCTTCGATGTGGTCGGCTTCTTCCTGGGCTTTCTTCCTGACCACCGAGCCGGGCACGCCCTTGGTCTCGATCTGCAGTTTCAGGATGCGCTGGCCGGCCACCGATTCGACCAGCGGGCCATGGGCTTCGCCGCGCGGCTCGACCCAGCCGACGGCTTTGTCCTGCGTGGCGCCGCAGGGCACGAAGCGCGCCGCGTCGAGCGCGGTTTCCATCTCTTCCAGCGTCGCGTCCCAGCCGGGCGCGATGCGGTAGATCGTCACATTCTTGAACACGGGGAATACCTTCAAAAAAACAAGCCCTGCACCCGGGGCGGGTGCAGGGCCTGCATATCTTAGAGGATGGCTTTCTGTTACATGCGGGAGGGCAGCCAGCTCACGATTTGAGGGAACCACCACAGCAGCAGGAGGGCCAGCACCATGATGAAGAAGTAGGGCATGCAGACTTTGGCGATCCAGGTGATTTCGCGCTTGGTCATGCCTTGCAGCACGAAGAGGTTGAATCCCACTGGTGGCGTGATCTGCGCCATCTCGACCACGATGACGACGAAGATGCCGAACCAGATGAGGTCGATGCCGGCGGCGGTGACCGTGGGCAAGATGACGCCCATGGTGAGCACGATCATGGAGATGCCGTCGAGGAAGCAGCCGAGCACGATGTAGAACACGGCCAGCGCGAGCAGCAGCACGCCCGGTGAGAGGTTCAGGCTGGTGACGAACTCGGCGAGGTGGCGCGGCAGGCCGATGTAGCCCATGGACAGGGTGAGGAAGGCGGCCCCCGAAAGGATGAGCGCGATCATGCAGTAGAGGCGCGTGGCCCCCAGCAGCGAATCGCGGAAGGTGACCCAGTTCAGCGAGCCTTGTGCGGCGGAGAGGATGAGCGAGCCCACCACGCCCACGGCGGCGGCTTCGGTGGCGGTGGCGATGCCGGTGTAGATGGTGCCGATCACGCCACCGATGAGCAGGATCACGGGGATCAGGTGGCGGGACTCGCCGAGCTTTTGCCGCAAGCTCATGCGCCCATCGCTGCGAGGCACCTGATCGGGGTGGAGCAGGGCCCAGATCATCAGGTGGCCGCTGAACAGCGCCGCGAGCATCAGGCCGGGCAACACGCCGGCCACGAACAGTTTGGCGATCGAGACCTCGGCGGCCACGCCGTAGACGATCATGATGATCGACGGCGGGATCAGCAGGCCCAGCGTGCTGGCCCCACCCAGCGACCCGACGATTTTCTCGGGCGGGTAGCCGCGTTTGGTGAGCTCGGGGATGCTCATCTTGCCGATGGTGGCGCAGGTGGCCGCGGACGAACCGGAGACCGCCGCGAAGATGGTGCTGCCCAGGATGTTGGTGTGCAGCAGGCGCCCGGGCAGCGCATTGACCCAGGGGGCCAGCCCGCGGAACATGCTTTCGGAGAGCTTGGTGCGAAAGAGGATTTCGCCCATCCACACAAACAGGGGCAGGGCGGTCAGCGTCCAGCTGCTGGCCGAGCCCCAGATGGTGATGGACATGGCGTCGCCCGCCGGGCGCGAGGAGAACAGCTCCATGCCGATCCAGGCCACGCCGGCGAGGGTGAGCCCGATCCAGACGCCGCTGCCGAGCAGGGCGAACAGGGCGACGATCAGCAAGGTGGTGACGATGACTTCATTCATGGCGTGTCTCCACGCTGTCGCGCGAGCGTTCGCGACGGAGCTCCAGCACCCATTCGTCGAGGAAGGCGATCAGCAGCACGGTGGTGCCCAGGCCCATGAGGATCTGCGGCATCCACAGGGGCGTGGCATCGCTGGCGGTGGAGATGTCGTGAAAGGCGTGCGACTGCCAGGCCAGTCGCCAGGCATAGACCGCCAGCAGGCCGCTGAGCAGCACCGCGACCGAGAGTGACCACAGCTCCAGGCCGCGCCGCATGCCGCCTGTGAGTTTGCCGATGATCAGCGTGACGCGGATGTGTTCACCGCTTTTGAGCGTGTGGGCCAGGGCCAGGAACCCCGCGCCCGCCATGGCATAGCCGGCGTAGGCATCGGTGCCCGGGATGTAGAAGTTGAACATGCGGCCCAGCATGGACAGGAGCACCATGACGAGCACGCCGATCATGAACAGCGCGGCCAGCCAGGCCGACCCGGTGTAGAGGGCATCCAGGAGTTTTCGCATCGGCGGATGGGGAAAGGATCGGACAAAAAAACACTGCCCGGCGGGGCCGGGCAGTGTCGCGAGGGTCTTACTTGCGGTAGGCGTCGAGCATGGCCTGGCCTTCCGGGCCGGCCTTCTCCAGCCATTCCTTGACCATGGTCTCGCCGACCTTCTGCATGTCGGCCTTCAATGCGGCCGAAGGCGCTTCCACCGCCATGCCGTTGGCTTTGAGGATGGCCAGGGTGTCGGCGTTGACCTTTTGCGAGGCGGCCCAGCCGCGCGCTTCGGCCTCGGCGCCGGCCTTGAGCACGGCGTCCTGCGTCGGCTTGTCCAGCGCGTCGAAGGCGCGCTTGTTCACGATGATGGCGTTCTTGGGCAGCCAGGCCTGCACGTCGTAGTAGTACTTCAGGTGTTCGTAGAGCTTGCTGTCCACGCCGGTGGCACCAGAGGTCATGTTGGACTCGACCACGCCGGTGGCCAGCGCCTGGGAGAGTTCGGCGGCCTGCACGGTCACGGGCTGCGCGCCGACCAGCTCGGCAATGCGCGAGGTGGCCGGGCTGTAGGCGCGCCACTTGCTGCCCTTGAGGTCGGCGGCGCTGGTCACGGGCTTCTTGCTGTAGATGCCCTGCGGCGGCCAGGCCACGGTGTAGAGCAGGGTCATGCCTTGCTCGGCGAGCTTCTTTTCGAGGATGGGCTTCTGTGCCTTGTACAGCTTCATGGCGTCGGCGTAGCTGGTGGCCAGGAAGGGCAGCCCGTCGGCGCCAAACATCTGCCACTCGTTCTGATAGGCCGCCAGGAGAATTTCGCCGATCTGCGCCTGGCCGCCCTGCACCGCGCGCTTGATCTCCGGCGCCTTGAACAGCGAGGCGCCCGCGTGCACCGTGATCTTGAGTTTGCCGCCAGTGGCTTTGTCCACGTCGTTGGCGAAGGCGGTGAGGTTGACGGTGTGGAAGTTGGTGGCGGGATAGGCCGCCGGCAGGTCCCACTTGGTCTGGGCAAGCGCGGGAAGGCTCAGGGCCACGGTGGCAGCGGCCACGGAAAGGCTGAACAGGCGACGTTTCATGTTGAGGGCTCCAGGTGGGTGAGGGACAGGGATCGGGCTGCGCTGGGCGGCTCGGAGGACTCTATCGGCGAGTGGACGAAGTGTGATCGGTACTTTCCCTGAATGTCAATAAATTGTTGGCAAATTGTCAACATAAAGCCTAAACTCTCGCGCACCGAAACGACGCAGACTTCCCCGCCATGGCCCGTTCCAAAGCAAGTGCCAAGCCAACCCCGCCGGCTTCTCCCATCGTCTCTTCTGCGCACCTGGTGTCGCCGCACAGCGCGGAGATGAGCGAGTTCGAGTTCGGCCTGATCGTGGCCGGCAATGCGTTCCACCGCTGGGTGGTGCACTGCATGAGCGCCGCCGGGCTCAAGGACCTCACGGCGCTGGACGTGCTGGTGCTGCACCATGTTTCCCACCGCGCGCGCGACAAGCGCCTGGCCGACATCGCCTTCATCATGAATGTGGAGGACACGCACCTCGTGAACTACTCGCTCAAGAAGCTGCAGAGTCTGGGCATGGTGGAGTCGAGCAAGAACGGCAAGGAGGTGACTTATGCGCCGACGGAAGCGGGCAAGGGCTATGTCACGCGCTACCGGGAGATTCGCGAAACCTGCCTGATCGATGCGCTCAAGGCGGACGACGCGCTCAACCACGACATCGGCCAGCTCGCGCGCCTGCTGCGCGTGCTCTCCGGCATCTACGACCAGGCCGCGCGCAGCGCTGCGTCACTGTGAGTCACCGCCTCAAGGGCGCGGTGCCCGCGGCCCGGCGAAGCCGTTTTCGCAGCTCCCCTTGATACCGTGTCTGCGCTTTTCCGATTTTGGAGATTCAAGCATGTCTTCTTCCGCTGATGCACGCTGGCAGTTCTGGATCGACCGGGGCGGCACCTTCACCGACATCGTGGCCAAGCGGCCCGACGGCACCCTGACCACGCACAAGCTGCTTTCGGAAAACCCGGAGCAGTACCGCGACGCGGCGGTGGCCGGCATCCGGCACCTGCTGGGGCTCAAGGCGGGCGAACCGGTGACGCCGGCGCAGGTCGAATGCGTGAAGATGGGCACCACGGTGGCAACGAACGCGCTGCTCGAGCGCAAGGGCGAGCCGACGCTGCTGGTGACCACGCGCGGTTTCCGCGATGCGCTTCGCATTGCGTACCAGAACCGTCCGCGCTTGTTCGACCGCCGCATCGTGCTGCCCGAGCTGCTCTACGCCGAGGTGATCGAGGCACAGGAGCGCATGGCCGCGCACGGCGAGGTGCTGCAGCCGCTGGACGAGGCCGGGCTGCGCGCCGATCTGCAAGCGGCTCACGCGCGCGGCCTGCGCAGCGTGGCCATCGTGTTCATGCACGGCTACCGGTTCACCGCGCACGAAAAAGCCGCGCAGCGGCTGGCGCGCGAAGCGGGTTTCACGCAGGTGAGCAGTTCGCACGGGACCAGCCCGATGATGAAGTTCGTGAGCCGGGGCGATACCACGGTGGTGGACGCGTACCTCTCGCCCATCTTGCGCCGCTACGTGGAGCAGGTGGCCGCGGAGATGCCGGGCGTGAAGCTGTTCTTCATGCAGTCCTCGGGCGGCCTGACGGATGCGCATGCCTTCCAGGGCAAGGACGCCATCCTCTCCGGGCCGGCCGGCGGCATCGTGGGCATGGCGCGCACGGCGGGGTTGGCGGGTCACGGCAAGGTGATCGGGTTCGACATGGGGGGCACGTCCACCGACGTGTCTCACTACGCGGGTGAGTTCGAGCGCGAGTTCGAGACCCAGGTGGCGGGGGTGCGCATGCGCGCCCCGATGATGAGCATCCACACGGTGGCGGCCGGAGGCGGCTCCATCCTGGCGTTCGACGGGTCGCGCTTTCGCGTCGGCCCGCAGAGCGCGGGCGCGAACCCTGGCCCGGCGAGCTACCGGCGCGGCGGCCCGCTGGCGGTGACGGACGCGAACGTGATGACGGGCAAGATCCAGCCAGCGCACTTTCCCAAGGTGTTCGGCCCCAGGGCCGACGAGGCCCTGAGCCTGGATGCGGTGCAGGCAAAGTTTGCCGAGCTGGCCGCCCAGACGGGGCGGCCCGCCGAGGAGGTGGCCGAGGGTTTCATTCAGATCGCGGTGCAGCAAATGGCCAACGCGATCAAGAAGATTTCCGTGGCGCGCGGCTACGACGTGACGCGCTACACCCTGCAGTGTTTCGGCGGCGCGGGAGGTCAGCATGCCTGCCTGGTAGCGGACGCGCTGGGCATGACGCGCGTTTTCGTGCATCCGCTGGCGGGGGTGCTCAGCGCGTACGGCATGGGGCTGGCCGATCAGAACGTGATCCGCGAGCAGGCGGTGGAGTTGCCGCTGGTGGCGGCGTCGCTGCCCGCGATCGAGGACACGCTCGAGGCCCTGGCCACCGCCGCCCGGGTCGAGCTGCAGCGCCAGCAGGTGAACGCGGGCGAATCCACGGTGCACCGTCGGGTGCATGTGCGCTACGAGGGCAGCGACTCGGCGCTGGTGGTGCCTTTTGGCGACATCGCGGCGATCGAAGCCGGGTTCGAGGCCGCCTACCGCCAGCGCTTTGCCTTCCTCATGCAGGGCAAGCGCCTCGTGGTGGAGGCGGTCTCGGTGGAGGCCGTGGTCGCGGGCGATGCGCCGCACGAACCGCGCCTGGCGACACACGGGCCGCGCGATGTGCCGCGGCGCGAGACCGTGCGCATGTACTCGGGCGGCCAGTGGCTGGACACCGCGCTGGTGGTGCGCGACGACCTGCGCCCGGGCGACGTGATTCCCGGGCCCGCGATCATTGCGGAGAAGAACGCGACCACGGTGGTGGAGCCCGGCTGGGAGGCGGTGCTCACGGCACTGGACCACCTGGTGCTGGACCGCCGCGTGCCGCGCACGGCGAGCTACGCGGTGGGCACCACGGTGGACCCGGTGCTGCTGGAGGTGTTCAACAACCTGTTCATGAACATCGCCGAACAGATGGGCCTGCAACTGCAGAACACCGCGTACTCGGTGAACATCAAGGAGCGGCTGGACTTCTCCTGTGCGCTGTTCGATGCCGAGGGGAATCTGATCGCCAACGCGCCGCACATGCCGGTGCACCTGGGCTCCATGGGCGAGAGCATCAAGACGGTGATCCGCAAAAACGCCGGTCGCATGCAGCCGGGCGATGTGTACGTGCTCAACGACCCTTACCACGGCGGCACGCACCTGCCCGACGTCACCGTGATCACACCGGTCTACCTGGGCAGCCAGCCCACGTTTTATGTGGGGTCGCGCGGCCATCACGCCGACATCGGCGGCACCACGCCGGGTTCGATGCCGCCGTTCTCCACGCGCATCGAGGAAGAGGGCGTGCAGATCAACAATGTGAAGCTGGTGGACCGTGGCGTGCTGCGCGAGGCCGAGATGGTGGCCTTGCTGCAGAGTGGGGAGTACCCTTCGCGCAATCCGCAGCAGAACATGGCCGACCTCAAGGCGCAGATCGCTGCCAATGAAAAGGGCGTACAGGAGCTGCGCAAGATGGTCGAGCAGTTCGGCCTGGATGTGGTGCAGGCCTACATGCGGCATGTGCAGGACAACGCGGAAGAGTCGGTGCGCCGTGTGATCACGCGCCTGAAGGACGGCCGCTACACCCTGCCGCTGGACAACGGCGCGCAGATCCAGGTGAGCGTGCGGGTGAACGCGGCCGAGCGCAGCGCCGAGATCGACTTCACCGGCACTTCGCCCCAGCAGCTCAACAATTTCAATGCGCCCACGGCGGTGTGCATGGCGGCCGTGCTCTATGTGTTCCGCTCGCTGGTGGACGACGACATTCCGCTCAACGCGGGTTGCCTCAAGCCCCTGAAGGTCATCATTCCACCGGGCTCCATGCTCAACCCGAACCCACCGGCGTCGGTGGTGGCGGGCAATGTGGAGACTTCCAGCTGCATCACCAACGCGCTGTACGGCGCGCTGGGTGTGATGGCGGCGAGCCAATGCACGATGAACAACTTTACCTTCGGCAACGCGTCGCACCAGTACTACGAGACGATTTCGGGGGGCAGTGGCGCGGGCGATGGTTTCGATGGCACGAGCGTGGTGCAGACCCACATGACCAATTCGCGCCTGACCGACCCCGAGGTGCTGGAGTTCCGCTTCCCGGTGCGCCTGGAGAGCTACGAGATCCGGGCCGGCTCAGGCGGCGCCGGGCGCTGGCATGGCGGCAACGGCGGTGTGCGCCGCGTGCGCTTCCTGGAGCCCATGACGGCGAGCATCCTGTCCAACGGCCGCGTGCACCCGGCCTTCGGCATGGCCGGCGGCGAGCCGGGCCAGTTGGGCATCAATCGCGTGGTGCGGGCAGACGGCCGTGTGGAAGACCTGGCCCACATCGGTCAGGCCGAGATGCAGGCAGGCGATGTCTTCGAGATTCACACCCCCGGCGGTGGTGGGTATGGAAAGGCGTAGCGCGCGAAGCGCCTTTTCCAGAACACCGCGGAACCGGCTCTGCCAGGCCGCAGGTGTTGCCCCCTGGGGGGTGACGCGCCGCAGGCGAGGCGCGGGGGGAGCTGTTTACAGCTCTTCGACGCGACGGGCCGGGTAGCTGTCCCAGGCCTGGCAGCCCGGGCATTGCCAGAAGTGCTGGCGCGCCTCGAAGCCGCAGGCTGCGCAGCGGTAGCGCCGCAGTGGTGCACTCGCATGCTCCAGCGCCTTTTGGACGCTGGCCTTGGCGGTGGGGCTCGAAAGCGTCTCGCCTGCCATCCACCGGGTGGTGATGACCAGCGAGGGCTCGCGCTCCAGGTGGCTGAGGTAGTGGCTGCGCTCCGTTTCGGCTCCGCTGCTCAGGCTGGCCAGGGCTTCGGTGACGTCGATGGCCGGCGCGCGCTCATGGCTGGCCTGCAGCAGCTTCATGGCCTCGGCCTCGCGGCCGGTCTGCCGGGCCAGATCGGCCAGGGTGAGGGCGGCCAGCGGCAGGCTTTGCGGGGCATGCTGGTTCATGCGCACCAGGGCGTCGAACGCGCCCGGGGTGTCGCCGGTGTGCGCCTTCAGGGCCGACAGCGCCATCCAGCCGCGCGCCAGGTGCGGGGCGCGCTGCACGGCCTCGTTGAGCAACTGCAGGGCCTTGGCGGCATCGCCACCGCGCTGGGCGAGTTCGGCTTCTTCGCACAGGTAGTGCGCCAGGCGGGTGGCGAAGCTGCCCTGTTCGGCGTCTTCGAGGCGCTGGGCGATTCGCTTGGCCTGGGGCCAGTCGCGCGAGCGCTCGTAGATGCCCAGCAGCGCCAGCAGGGCCTCGCCTTCAAAGGCGGAGCCTTCGAGCTTGTGCAGGGCCGCCTCGGCCCGGTCCAGCAGGCCGGCCTTGAGGAAGTCGAGCGCCAGTGCGTGCTGCGCGCGGTCGCGGTCCTTGCGGTCGATGTCGGCGCGCGAGAGCAGATGCTCATGGACCCGCACGGCGCGGTCGTAGTCGCCGCGGCGGCGGAAGAGGTTGCCCAGGGCGAAGTGCAGCTCGGCCGTGTCCGGGTCACCCTGTACCGCTTCGATGAAGGCGTCGATGGCCTGGTCCTGCTGTTCGTTGAGCAGGTGGTTGAGGCCGCGGAAGTAGGCCTTGGGTGCCTGGCGGCCTTCCATGCGCCATTGGCGCAGGTCGAAGCGCGACGCGGCCCAGCCCAGCGCAAAGGCCAGCGGCAGGCCCCAGAGGAGCCAGGTGAAATCAAAGTCCATGCCGGCGGTCGATCGGATCGGGAGGGAGCAGGGAAGTGTCGCCGTCAAAGGCGGTGCTGTGCTGCGCCGAGGCCGAGCCGTGCTGGCGGCGGGTGCGACGGGCGCGCAGCCACAGCGGCAGCATCACGGCCACGCCGAGGAACACGCCGATCACCAGGGCCACCAGGATCACCAGCACCAGCGGGGCCTGCCAGCTGGTGCCGAAGAACAGGTGCAGCGTCACGCTGTCCTGGTTGTTGAGCGCGAAGGCGAACAGCACAAAAAAAATGGCTGCATTGAGCAGCCACATCAGGTATTTCACGTCGTCCCCTTTGTGGTGGGGCGATTGTAGCGAGCGGGCCTTGTATCAGGCCCGTTGCTGGGTTTCGCGGCCCAGAATCTCGGCGGTCTTCTTGTCCACCTCTTCGCGCAGGGCCTTGCCCGGCTTGAAGTGCGGCACCCGTTTCTCCGGAATCATCACGCTCTCACCGGAGCGCGGGTTGCGCCCGATGCGAGGTGAACGCCGGTTGACGGAAAAGCTGCCAAAACCCCGGATCTCGATGCGATGGCCCTTCACCAAGGCTTCGCCCATGGCATCCAGGATCGCCTTGACGGCGAACTCGGCATCGCGGTGGGTGAGCTGGCCGAAACGGCTGGCCAGAGCTTCAACGAGGTCGCTTCGGGTCATGTCGAATGGAGTGGGGGCGTTGGAGGAACAGCGCCGGGCAAGTGGCCGCCCTTGCGGGCGGGTCGCTCACCCGGCGCCGAACCGGTTTCGCTTCAGTTCTGGTTGTTGTCCAGCTTGGCGCGCAGCAGGGCGCCCAGGCTGGTCGTGCCGGCGTTTTCGCGGGAAGACTGCTGGCTCAGGGAGGCCATGGCTTCCTGCTGGTCGGCGGCGTCCTTGGCCTTGATCGACAGCTGGATGTTGCGGGTCTTGCGATCCACGTTCACCACCACGGCGTTGACTTCGTCGCCTTCCTTGAGCACGTTGCGCGCATCTTCCACGCGGTCACGGCTGATTTCGCTGGCGCGCAGGTAGCCCAGCACGTCTTCGCCCAGGTCGATCTCGGCGCCCTTGGCATCCACGGTCTTGACCTTGCCGGTCACGATGGAGCCCTTGTCGTTCACCGACACGAAGGTGGTGAACGGGTCGCCGTCGAGCTGCTTGATGCCCAGGGAGATGCGCTCGCGCTCCACGTCGATGGCCAGCACGATCGCTTCGACTTCCTGACCCTTCTTGTAGTTGCGCACGGCGGCTTCGCCGGGCTCGTTCCAGGACAGGTCGGAGAGGTGCACCAGGCCGTCGATGCCGGCAGCCAGGCCGACGAACACGCCGAAGTCGGTGATCGACTTGATCGGACCCTTGACGCGGTCACCGCGCTTGGTCTGCTCGGCGAACTCGTGCCAGGGGTTGGCGCGGCACTGCTTCATGCCCAGCGAGATGCGGCGCTTGTCTTCGTCGATGTCGAGCACCATGACTTCGACTTCGTCGCCCAGCGACACCAGCTTGGACGGGGCCACGTTCTTGTTGGTCCAGTCCATTTCGGAGACGTGCACCAGGCCTTCGATGCCCGGCTCGAGTTCCACGAACGCGCCGTAGTCGGCGATGTTGGTGATCTTGCCGAACATGCGGGTGCCTTGCGGGTAGCGGCGCGAAACGCCCATCCACGGGTCGTCGCCCATCTGCTTGAGACCCAGCGAGACGCGGTGCTTCTCGGTGTCGAACTTGAGGATCTTGGCGGTGATTTCCTGACCAGCCGTGACCACTTCGCTCGGGTGGCGCACGCGGCGCCATGCCATGTCGGTGATGTGCAGCAGGCCGTCGATGCCGCCCAGGTCCACGAACGCACCGTATTCGGTGATGTTCTTGACCACGCCGTGCACGATGGCGCCTTCCTTGAGGGTGTCCATCAGCTTGGCGCGCTCTTCGCCCATGGAGGCTTCCACCACGGCGCGGCGGCTCAGCACCACGTTGTTGCGCTTGCGGTCGAGCTTGATGACCTTGAATTCCAGGGTCTTGTTTTCGTACGGGGTCAGGTCCTTGGTCGGACGGCTGTCGACCAGCGAGCCCGGCAGGAAGGCGCTGATGCCGTTGACCATGACCTTGAGGCCGCCCTTGACCTTGCTGGAGGTCGTGCCGGTGACGAATTCGCCGGATTCGAGCGCTTTTTCCAGCGACATCCAGGAGGCCAGGCGCTTGGCCTTGTCGCGCGAGAGCAGGGTGTCACCGAAGCCGTTTTCCACGGAGTCGATGGCGACGGAGACGAAGTCACCGACCTGCACTTCGAGTTCGCCCTGGTCGTTCTTGAATTCGGCCAGAGGCACGTAGGCTTCCGACTTCAGGCCTGCGTTGACCACCACGTGGTTGTGCTCGATGCGCACGACTTCAGCGGTGATGACTTCGCCCGAGCGCATTTCGGCGCGTTTCAGGGACTCTTCGAACAGGGCGGCAAAAGATTCAGACATTGAATTTCCTAAACCACTCAGCGTCGGTGCAACAACCACAGGACTGCGGCTGGAACGGATGCGACGTGTGGGCGGTAGTGACGTTGCGGTGCGTGACACCGCGGGGTTAAGTGAAAAGAACCTTTCGGCCTGCGGGCTGGGAACGCCCGGCTGTGCCGTCAGGGCCATCAGAAAGCGCGCTCAGTTGCCCGAGAACGCCGTTTTGCCTTGCCACCAGTTCAAGACCCGCTGCACCGATTCCTCGATGTCCATGCCGGAGTTGTCCAGTTCCAAGGCGTCTTCGGCGGGCTTGAGGGGGGCGTGTGTGCGGGAGGTATCCCTCAGGTCACGCGCTTTCAGGTCTGCCAAAAGATCGTCGATGTTAGCAGCAATTCCCTTTGAAATCAACTGCTTATGTCGCCGTGCGGCGCGCTGTTCGGCGCTGGCGGTGAGGAACACCTTCAGCGGGGCGTCGGGAAAGATCACGGTGCCCATGTCGCGGCCATCGGCCACCAGGCCGGGCAACTGGCGAAAGGCGTGCTGCAGGCCCAGGAGGGCCTCCCGCACGGCGGGCACGGACGAGACCCGGGACGCCGCCATGCCCGCGGCTTCGGTGCGCAGGGCCTCGGTCACGTCCTGCCCCTGGAACAGGGTTCGCAGGCCTTCAAAGCGCACCTGCAGGCTGGCCGCGAGCTCACCCAGGCGGCGGGCATGCTCAGGGTCCTTCAGATCGGCTTCCAGGGTGGACAGTCCGGCTTTTTCGGCCGCGAGCCCGACCAGCCGGTACAGCACGCCCGAATCCAGCAGGTGGTAACCCAGCTGCTCGGCCACCTCGGCTGACAACGTGCCCTTGCCAGAGGCGGTGGGCCCGTCCACGCAGATCACCGGGATGCGCTCGCGGGGCGTGGTGCAGACCTGGAACAGGGTCTCGAAGTAGTCCGGGAAGGTCTTGGCGACGCACTTGGGGTCTTCGATGCGCACCGGCAGGTTCGCCGGGTTGAACGCTGCGAGCGAGAAACACATGGCGACACGGTGGTCGTCGTAGGTGTGGATGGACGCGGCGCGCCAGTCCTGCGCTCGGGCGGGTGGCGTGATGCGGATGAAATCCTCACCTTCTTCCACCGCCGCGCCAAGTTTGCGGCATTCCTTGGCCATGGCCGCGATGCGGTCGGTTTCCTTGACCCGCCAGCTGGCGATGTTGCGCAGCGTGGTGGTGCCGTCGGCGTAGAGGGCCATGGCCGCGAGCGTCATCGCGGCGTCGGGGATGTGGTTGCAATCCAGGTCGATGGCCTTGAGGGGCCAGGCTCCGCGCTGGATGTGCAGGCGGTTGGCTTCGCCCGAGATCCGGGCGCCCATGAGGCGGGCGGCTTCGACGAAGCGGATGTCACCCTGGATGGACGACAGGCCGACGCCTTCGATGGTGATGCCGTCGGTGCCCGGCGTGGCAGGGGCGAGGGCGCCCAGGGCAATGAAATAGCTGGCGGAGGAGGCGTCGCCCTCGACCGCGATGCGGCCGGGTGACTGGTATCGGCTGCCCGCGGGGATGGTGAAGCGTTGCCAGCCGTCGCGCCGCACAGCCACGCCAAAGCGCTCGAGCAGGTTGAGCGTGATCTCGATGTAGGGTCGCGAGATGAGCTCGCCCACCACGTCGATGGCGATGTCGCGCTCCTGCGCGACCAGGGGCAAGGCGAGCAGCAGCGCGGTGAGGAACTGGCTGGACACATCGCCCCGGACGCGGATGGGCTGGTCCAGCTGGAGGGCATGGGTCCGACCGTCGCCGAGTTTCAGCGGCGGATAGCCTTCGCTGGCGAGACAGGCCACGGGGCAGCCGAGCTGGCGCAGGGCATCGACCAGGTCGCCGATGGGGCGTTCGTGCATGCGCGCGACGCCACTGAGTTCGAAAGTACCGCCATGGCGGGCGGCCAGCAGCGCGAGCGATGCGGTGAGTGGCCGCATGGCCGTGCCCGCGTTGCCCAGGAACAGCTTGGCCTGCGGCACGGGCAGGGCGCCGCCCAGGCCATGCACGCGCAGGGCGCCATCGGGTTGAGGCTCGATGCGGCAGCCCAGTTCGGCCAGGGCCTTGAGCATCACCTGCGTGTCGTCGGAGTCGAGCAGGTCGGCGATGTCGGTGTGGCCCAGGCTGAGCGCGGCGAGCAGCAGCACGCGGTTGGAGATGCTCTTGGAGCCGGGAAGGCGCACGGTGCCGCCGGCACTGGCCAGCGGCGGGATGTCGAGGTGGGAAATGGCAAACATGCGCGAAGGTGAGGAGGCGGCGCCGAGGGGGCGCCGCTCAGCTGCGGGGCTTGATGGCGCTCATGCGCCAGCGGGCGCGCGTGCTGCTGGCCTGTTCGATCAGGGTTTCCAGGGCGTCGGGGTTGCCCGCGTTGATGGCAGTCTCCAGGGCGTGCAGTGCGCGCTGGAAATGGCGCGACTGCGCCAGCAGCTCTTCGCGGTTGGACATGAGGACGTCGCGCCACATGGCGGGGTCGCTGGCTGCGATGCGGGTGAAGTCGCGGAAGCCCGGGCCGGCCAACGAGAGGAAATCAGGCCCATCGGCCTGGCTCTGGATGGCGTTCATGAGCGCGAACGCCACCATGTGCGGGAGGTGGCTGACGGCGGCGTAGGCTGCGTCGTGTGCTTCCGGCGACATCTGCTTGACGTGGCAGCCGAGCGCGGTCCAGAGCTGGCTGGCTTTCTCGAGCTGGGCGGTCAGCGTGCGCTCGATCGGGGTGAGGATCACCTGGCGACCGTGGTAGAGCTCGGGGTCGGCGTGCTCCACACCGGCGACTTCCTTGCCCGCGATCGGGTGCGCGGGCACGAAGACGCCAACCTGGTCCTTGAGCACGCGGCGCGCGGCGTCGATCACCTCGCGCTTGGTCGAGCCCACGTCCATGATCAGCACGTTGCCGCGCACGAGATGGCGGATCGCCTTGAAGGTGGCCTCGGTGGCCGAGACCGGCACCGCGAGCAGCACGAGATCGGCACCCGAGACCGCCAGCAGCGCCGACGGGGCCTCGACGTCGATCACACCGAGCTGGCGCGCGCGTTCGGTGGTGGAGGGCGACTTGCTGTAGCCCACGACGCGCTTGACCAGGCCGGCGCGCTTGAGCGCCAGCGCGAAGGAGCCGCCCATCATGCCGCAGCCGATCAGTCCCAGTTGCTCAAACATCATTCGTTCACCGGGTATGCGCCCAGCACCTTGTAGAAGGCGCAGAGTCCTTTGAGTTCTTCCAGTGCGGCAGCCACGTGCGGTTGAGACGGGTGGCCGGCGATGTCGATGTAGAAGTAGTACTCCCACTGGCCCGACTTGGCCGGGCGCGACTCGAAGCGCGTCATGGACACGCCGTTGTTCTTCAACGGCACCAGGAGGTCGTGCACGGCACCGGGGCGGTTGGGCACCGAGACCACCAGGCTGGTGCAGTCGCGGCCGGATGCAGGCGGCATGGCCAGTGTCTGAGGCAGCGAGATCACGGCGAAGCGCGTGCGGTTGTACGCCTCGTCCTGGATCGCATGCGCCACGATGTGCAGCCCGAACTGGGCGGCGGCGCGTTCACTGGCCAGGCCAGCCCAGGCGGGGTTTTCGGCCGCCAGCCGCGCGCCTTCGGCGTTGCTGGAGACAGCGCGGCGTTCGGCGTTCGGCAGGTGTTGCGTGAGCCAGTTCTGGCACTGGGCCAATGCCTGGGGATGGGCCATGACAACCTCGATGCCATCGAGGTGGTTGACCTGGCGCAGCAGGTTGTGGCGGATCAGCAGGCTGACTTCCCCCACAACGTGCACTGGCGAACGCAGGAACAGGTCGAGCGAGCGCGCCACCACGCCTTCGGTGGAGTTCTCCATGCCCACCACGCCGAACTGGGCTGTGCCGGCGGCGGTGGCGTGGAACACCTCGTCGAAGTTGGCGCAATAGATCAGGTTGGCCGCGCCACCAAAGAACTCGATGGCCGCCTGCTCACAGAAGGTGCCCTGCGGACCCAGCACGGCCACGCGCTGCGGCGCCTCCAGCGCCAGGCAGGCGGACATGATCTCGCGCCAGATCGAGGCCACGTGCTGGTTGAGCAGCGGGCCCTGGTTGGCCCCCTGGATCTTCTCGATCACCTGGGCGACGCGGTCCGGCCGGAAGAAAGGCGAGCCCTCCGCGCGCTTGATGTCGCCGACCTGTTCGGCCACGCGAGCACGCTGGTTGAGCAGGGCCAGCAGTTGCTGGTCCAGCGCATCGATCTGCACGCGCAGTGCACCCAGGGCTTCGGACTGTGAGGGAAGGGTCATCGGATCAGACCTGTGTTTGTTCGAACTGGCGCATGTAGTCCACCAGCGCGCGCACGCCTTCGATCGGCATGGCGTTGTAGAGGCTGGCACGCATGCCACCCACGGATTTGTGGCCCTTGAGCTGCAGCAGGCCCGCCGCCTTGGCGCCCGCGAGAAAGGCCTCGTTGCGCGATTCGTCGCGCAGAAAGAAAGGCACGTTCATGCGCGAGCGGCAGTCTTTGGCGACCTTGTTGCTGTAGAAGGCCGACTGGTCGATGAAGTCGTACAGCAGTTGGGCCTTGGTGATGTTGCGGGCTTCCATCGCCGCCACGCCGCTCAGGCCGCCTTCGGTCTGGCGCTTGAGCCACTGGAAGGTGAGGCCGGCCATGTAGATGGCGAAGGTCGGCGGCGTGTTGTACATGGAGTGGTTGTCGGCCACGGTCTTGTAGTCGAACGCACTGGGGCAGGCCTGCAGGGCGTGCCCCAGCAGGTCTTCGCGGACCACCACGAGCGTGAGACCGGCTGGACCCAGGTTCTTCTGGGCTCCGCCGAAGGCCAGGCCGACGCGCGACCAGTCCACGGGGCGTGAGGCCACATGCGACGAAAAATCGATCACCAGGGGCGCGTCGCTGCCCAGCGCTTTGAGGTCGGGCAACTCATGCACTTCGACGCCATTGATGGTTTCGTTGCTGCACAGGTGCACGTAGCGCGCGCCGCGATCGAGTTGCCAGGAGGCCGGTGCGGGCAGGCTGGTGTGGTGGTCGGCTTCGTTGCTGGCGGCCACGCGGGCCGCGCAGTAGCGGCGCGCTTCCTTCAGCGACTTCTGGCTCCAGCTGCCGGTGACCACGAAGTCGACCGTTTCACCGCGCGAGAGGTTCAATGGAACGATGGCGTTTTCGGCCAGGCCACCGCCTTGCATGAAGAGAATGCGGAAATGCGCCGGCACGCAGAGCAGTTCGCGCAGGTCGGCTTCGGCGTTCTTGAGGATGACACCGAACTCCTGCCCTCGGTGGCTCATCTCCATCACGCTCATGCCACTGCCGTGCCAGTCGAGCATCTCGGCTGCCGCCTGCTGCAGCACCTCGGCGGGCATGGCTGCCGGGCCTGCGGAGAAGTTGTAGGGCCGTGCCATCACGGCTCGGTGCCTGCGTCGTCGGCTGCGTCCGCTGCGTTGGCATCGTCGCCCAGCTCCGGCACGTTGGCGTCGTTCTCCACGATGCGCTGCAAGCCCGAGAGCTCAGCGCCTTCGTCCAGGGCGATCAGCGTCACCCCTTGCGTGGCGCGACCCATTTCGCGGATCTCGGACACCCGGGTGCGCACCAGCACGCCCTTGTCGGTGATGAGCATGATTTCATCGTCGCTGTGCACCAGCGTGGCCGCCACGACCTTGCCGTTGCGCTCGCTCTGCTGGATCGCGATCATGCCCTTGGTGCCGCGCCCATGGCGGGTGTACTCGGCGATCGGCGTGCGCTTGCCATAGCCGTTGATGGTGGCGGTCAGCACGCTTTGCGCTTCGTCCTCGGCGACCAGCATGGCGATCACGCTCTGCGTGTCCTCGATCAGCATGCCGCGCACGCCGCGCGCGTTGCGGCCCATCGGACGCACGTCGTTCTCGTCGAAACGCACGGCTTTGCCGCCATCGCTGAACAGCATCACGTCGTGCTGCCCGTCGGTCAGGGCCGCACCGATGAGGAAGTCGCCTTCGTCGAGGTCGACGGCGATGATGCCGGCCTTGCGCGGGTTGCTGAATTCATCGAGCGCCGTCTTCTTGACCGTGCCCATGGAGGTGGCCATGAACACATAGCGGTCGGAGGGGAAGCTGCGCATCTCGCCGGTCAGCGGCAGCACCACGTTGATCTTCTCGCCTTCCTGCAGCGGGAACATGTTGACGATCGGGCGGCCGCGCGAACCGCGCGAGCCGGCCGGCACTTCCCACACCTTGAGCCAGTACAGCCGGCCGCGGTTGGAGAAGCACAGGATGTAGTCGTGCGTGTTGGCGATGAAGAGCTGGTCGATCCAGTCGTCTTCCTTGGTGGCCGTGGCCTGTTTGCCGCGGCCGCCGCGCTTTTGCGAACGGTATTCCGACAGCGGCTGGCTCTTGATGTAGCCGCTGTGGCTGAGCGTGACCACCATGTCGGTCGGCGTGATCAGGTCTTCGGTGGCGAGGTCCTGTGCGTTGTGCTCGATCTCGCTGCGGCGCGCTCCGAGCTTGGTCTGGCCGAACTCCTGCTTCACGACGATGAGCTCGTCGCCAATGATGGTCGACACCCGCTCGGGCTTGGCCAGGATGTCCAGCAGGTCATCGATCTCGCCCATGACCTCCTTGTACTCGGCCACGATCTTGTCCTGCTCCAGGCCGGTCAGGCGCTGCAGGCGCATCTGGAGGATTTCCTGCGCCTGGGTCTCGGACAAGCGGTACAGGCCGTCGCCGCCCATGCCGAACTCGCGCTCCAGGCCGTCGGGCCGGTAGTCGTCGGCGTTGATCACCCCGCCATCGGCGCGCGTGCGGGTGAGCATCTCGCGCACCAGTTGGCTGTCCCAGGGGCGGGCCATGAGCTCGGCCTTGGCCACCGGCGGGGTGGGCGACTCGCGGATGATGCGGATGAACTCGTCGATGTTGGCCAGGGCCACGGCGAGACCTTCGAGCACGTGGCCGCGTTCGCGCGCCTTGCGCAGGTTGAACACCGTGCGGCGGGTCACGACCTCGCGGCGATGCTCCAGGAAGACCTGAACCAGGTCCTTCAGGTTGCACAGGCGCGGCTGGCCGTCGACCAGGGCCACCATGTTGATGCCGAAGGTGTCCTGCAGTTGCGTCTGCTTGTACAGGTTGTTGAGCACCACCTCCGGCACTTCGCCGCGCTTGAGTTCGATCACCAGGCGCATGCCCGATTTGTCCGACTCGTCCTGGATGTGGCTGATCCCCTCGATCTTCTTTTCGTGGACGAGTTCGGCAATGCGCTCCTGCAGCGTCTTCTTGTTGACCTGGTAGGGCAGTTCGTCCACGATGATGGCCTGGCGCTGGCCACGATCAATGTCCTCGAAATGGCACTTGGCGCGCATCACCACGCGGCCCCGCCCGGTGCGATAGCCGTCCTTGACCCCATTGATGCCGTAGATGATGCCGGCCGTTGGAAAGTCGGGCGCGGGGATGATCTCCATCAGTTCGTCGATGGAAGCCTCAGGGCTCTTGAGCAAGTGCAGGCAGGCGTCCACCACCTCGTTGAGGTTGTGGGGCGGAATGTTGGTGGCCATGCCGACAGCGATGCCGGCCGAACCGTTCACGAGCAGGTTGGGCAGGCGCGACGGCAGGACCAGCGGCTCTTTTTCCGAACCGTCGTAGTTGGGACCGAAGTTGACGGTCTCCTTGTCGATATCTGCCAGCATTTCATGGGCGATCTTCGACAGGCGGATTTCCGTGTAGCGCATGGCCGCGGCGTTGTCGCCGTCGACCGAGCCGAAGTTGCCCTGTCCGTCCACGAGCATGTGCCGCAGCGAGAAGTCCTGCGCCATGCGCACGATGGTGTCGTACACCGCGCTGTCACCGTGCGGGTGGTACTTACCGATCACGTCGCCCACGATACGGGCCGACTTCTTGTAGGGGCGGTTCCAGTCGTTGTTGAGCTCGTGCATCGCGAAAAGCACGCGCCGGTGCACCGGCTTGAGACCATCCCGCGCGTCGGGCAGGGCGCGCCCCACGATCACGCTCATGGCGTAATCGAGGTAGCTGCGCCTCATTTCCTCTTCAAGACTGATGGGCAGGGTCTCTTTGGCGAACTGTGTCATGAGCGAGGGAATAAGTGCGTAGATGGACCGGAGGGCAACCTGTGATTTTAGACGGCGCGTTCTCCTACAACTTCTTGGGTCGTTTGTTGTACATCCACAACGAATGAGGTGACCTGCTGTATCCGGCGACTGCGCTGCATTGGCCGGCGGGCCGGGCATTCCGTGCTTGTGGCACAATAAATTCCAGCGTTTTTAGTGGTGGTCACTTGAAGCGTCGTTCTTGTCACGCAGTCTGTCTGCGGCTTATATAGAGGAAAACCATGAAAAAACTTAACAAAGTGGCAATGCTGTTGGCAACCGCCGCCATGGCAACGGCCGCCGGCGCCCAAACCATCGACAACTGGCGCAATGGCACCAGCGAGCTGGTCTGGAAAAACGGCACCAATGAACTCTGCTGGCGCGATGCCAACTGGACGCCCGCCACCGCCGCACAAGGCTGCGACGGTGCGATCGTGCCTGCCGCTGCACCTGCACCCGCTCCGGCCCCCGCTCCGGCTCCTGCCGCAGCACCGGCTCGCCCCGCTGCGCCTGCACCCGCTCCGGCACCCGTGGCATCCAAAGTGACCTACGCCGCTGACGCCTTCTTCGACTTCGACAAGGCTGTGCTCAAGCCCGAAGGCAAGGCCAAGCTGGACGATCTGGCTGGCAAGGTGTCCGGCATTGCTCTGGAAGTCGTGATTGCTGTGGGTCACACCGACTCCACCGGCGCTGCCAGCTACAACCAGAAGCTCTCCAACCGCCGCGCTGAAGCCGTCAAGGCCTACCTGGTGAGCAAGGGCATCGAAAGCAACCGCATCTACACCGAAGGCAAGGGCCTGACCCAGCCGGTGGCCGACAACGCCACCCGCGAAGGCCGCGCCAAGAACCGCCGCGTGGAAGTCGAAGTGGTCGGCACCCGCAAGAACTGATTCCCTTCAGTTTCGGTCCAAAAACCGCGCTTCGGCGCGGTTTTTTTATTGTGCTGGTGATAATCGAAGCATGAATCCGAACGTCAATGCCGATCCGGCCGAACTGGCCAAATTCTCCGACCTTGCCCATCGCTGGTGGGACCCAGACAGCGAATTCCGGCCCCTGCATCAGATCAATCCACTTCGCCTGGGTTGGATCGATGGATTGGCCGGATTGGCGGGCAAGCAGGTGCTCGATATTGGTTGTGGCGGCGGTATCCTGTCCGATTCGATGGCGCGCAAGGGGGCCGACGTGACGGGCATCGACCTGTCGGTCAAGGCGCTGCGGGTGGCGCAATTGCACGCGCTGGAAGCCGGCACCGCCAACGTCCGCTACCAGGAGATCAGCGCGGAGGCGATGGCGCAGGAACGGCCGGGCGCGTTCGACGTGGTGACCTGCATGGAGATGCTGGAACATGTGCCCGATCCCGCCTCCGTGGTGCGCGCCTGCTCGACCTTGGTCAAGCCCGGCGGCTGGGTGTTCTTCTCAACCCTCAACCGCAGCGCCAAGGCCTTCCTGTTTGCCGTGCTTGGCGCGGAGTACCTGCTCCAATTGTTGCCCAAGGGCACCCACGAGTATGCGAAGTTCATCCGGCCCAGCGAACTGGCGAGTCACTGCCGCGCCGCTGGCCTGGAACTCGATCAGACCCGGGGCATGGAATACAACCCGTTGACACAACGGTATTGGCTCAGCGCCGACACCAGCGTCAACTACCTGTTCGCGACGCGCAAGCCATGACCGTTTTCCAGGGGGTGCATGCCGTCCTGTTCGATCTGGACGGGACCTTGATCGACAGTGCGTCGGACCTCGGTGCCTCTGCCGACGGTATGCGGGTGCGCCGGGGCATGGCCTCGCTGCCGCTGGAGCAGTACCGGCCTCATGCCGGCTCCGGGGCGCGGGGCATGTTGCACGTGGCCTTCGGCATTGCGCCCGAGCATGAGGACTACCCCGCGCTGAAGGAGGAGTTCTTCGGCGCCTACGAAGCGCGCATGACGCTGCGCACGGCGCCGTTCGATGGCGTGGGCGATCTGCTGGCCCGTCTTGTGAATGGCGGACTGCGCTGGGGCGTCGTGACCAACAAGTCGCAGCGGTTCACCGAGCCGCTTTCGAAGGCGATGGCGCTCTTCGACACCGCTTCTGTCGTGATCAGCGGCGATACCACGCCACACGCCAAGCCGCACCCCGAGCCCTTGCTGGAGGCGGCACGCCGCCTGCGGCTGTTGCCGAGCCAGTGCATTTACGTGGGCGATGACGAGCGCGACATCCGCGCGGGCAAGGCCGCTGGGATGCCGACGGTGGCGGCGCGCTACGGTTATCTCGGTTGGGGCGCCGATGTGACGACCTGGGGCGCGGACGCGGAGGTTTCTTCGCCCCTGCAGCTCTTGAAATTGCTGGAACTGCCTTAAACTCCTTGTTCCTGGGGCTGCACTGGTTTCGACGTGGGTTCGGACGCGCAGCAGGGCATGTCGAGGTTCTGTCACCTCGTTAATCCGCAGAAAAAAACCAACTGCAAACGACGAACGTTTCGCACTCGCCGCTTAAACACCGGTGAGCCTCGCAACAGCAGGCCGATGGGCTGGGCAAGGGGGTCGAAAGACCTCCCGGCTGCGAGGTAATTTACATGGGCTGGCTCTGCGTCGGGCACCTTGGCGCAGGGTGAGATTCAAGGATGCTGGCTTCCCGTTTAGCGTGCCACTGCGCGACTCGGGCGGCGAGACTCAAAACAGACGGCTACACATGTAGAACTGCTCGAAGAAGGCTTGCGGACGGGGGTTCGAATCCCCCCAGCTCCACCACTATTGAAGAGCCCGCCCGGCCTCTGGCCCGGCGGGCTTTGTTTCAGCCGTGCGCAACGCGGCCGCCATCAGGCTGGCGGCGAAGAGCGCTGGCGCAGTCTGCGCTTGCGCTCCCAGCGCGTCTTGAGAATCCACAACCCGCTGATGAGGCCGTAGACGAGGAGTCCGCTCAAGGTGGCGATGATGGACAGGCCCACAGCCAACGGCTTGCCGGCTGTCCTGAGGTGCTCGAGGCCTCTGGCAGCGCGCTGCGTCCAGGTCGGCTTTGCCCCCTCGGTCTTCTCTGGTGCCTGCGTTATCTCGAGCTCGGCCATCGCCTCGCGCTCCGTCACGCTGGGCTCGCCCAGCACCACTTTGCCCAGCCGGTAGGCGCCGTAGTAGACCGGCGCGAAGGTCACCGGATTCGTCACGAAGGTGCTGGCGACCGCCATGGGCAGATTCGCTCTGAGCGCCACGGCAGCGGCGGCGGACAGGGGCATTTGGGCGATGGGGACGAGCAGCCCGAAGAAAATGCCCACGGCCACGCCCATGGCGATGCCTCTGCGGCTGAAGTGCCACAGCCGGGGCTGATGCAGCACCGGCCCCATCCAGCGCAGCCAGCGGTGATGGCGCAGGCCGTCCTGTGTGTTGAGCCAGTTCTTGATCCGTTGCTTCATGCGCGAGCGTGAGGGCGCCGACGGAGGGCGGCCTGCCATTGAGGTGTGTCGCTGTCTGAGTCGCGTCAGCGGCGACAATTCCCGCACCATGATGCAATTGCAGGACATTCTTTTTTCACAGGGCTTCGGCACGCGCCGCATCTGCAGCGGTCTGGTGCAGCAGGGCCTGGTTTCGGTGGGTGAGGACAGCTCACCCTGCACCGATCCTTCGACGGCTTTCAAGGAGGAGGGGCTGGTGTTCCGGGTGCAGGGGGAGGTCTGGCATTACCACGCCCGTGCGTACCTCCTGCTTCACAAGCCTGCAGGCTACGAGTGCTCCCAGAAGCCCAGCACCTACCCCAGCGTCTACACCCTGTTGCCCGGACCCTTGCGCCAACGCGGAGGCGGCGCTGCCGCGGGCGTGCAGGCCGTCGGGCGGCTCGACCAGGACACCACGGGCCTGCTGCTGATGTCCGACGATGGCAAGTTCATCCACCGCATGACGTCACCGCGCCACCACGTGCCCAAGGTGTACGAAGCCCAGGTCAAGCATCCACTCGATGCCCGGCAGATCGCCCGCCTGCTGGAAGGGGTGGTGCTGGACGACGATCCCAAGCCTGTGAAGGCCCAGGCGTGTGAAGCCGTCAGCGAACATCACCTGCGGTTGACCTTGACGGAGGGCAAGTACCACCAGGTCAAGCGCATGGTGGCGGCCGTCGGCAACCGGGTGGAAGGCTTGCACCGGTCGTCCATCGGCGGTCTGGTGCTGTCGCCAGACCTCAAGGCGGGGCAGTGGCGATGGCTGACCGCCGCTGAAGTGCTGGCTCTCACGCAGAAAGCGCCCGGCGCGGCGAGCGCCCAGGGCGGGGCTTAGAGGAGGTCGCCCTTGCGGCTGTCCAGTGGCATGAGGAATGAGTTTTCCTGCCACTGCGAGTTGAAGTCGCTGCGCGGGTCGCCGGTGGTGCTGTTGGGCCAGTTCGACAGCGGGCTGAAGTCGCTGTTGCGGTTGCTGCGCTGGCGCGTGAGCGCGGTGCGCAGACTGGCTTGAGCGGCAATGATGGCGCGCTCTTCCATTTCGCGTTCGCGCATGGAATGGTTGAGCGAGGATTCGCCCAGGAACTCGGCCCGGATCTCGGCGACCGTGGGCAGGCTGTTGGAGCGGACCACCCAGTAGGGCAGGCCGCACTGGGTCAGCAGGGAGTGCTTCAGGGTGCGGGTGCTGCGCGGCAAGCCAGCGCTGCCCGGCACATCCAGGCAGCCGAGCACGCGCCCGTCCGAGCGGCAGACGGTGAAGGTGCAGTACACGCCGCCCAGAAGCTTGTACCAGTCCATGCCTTGCTCCTTGTCGCGCGGCAGGGTAAAGCGCGTCACCGGCAGCTTGATCATGACGTGGTGGTCGTAGAAGGCGCGAGCCAGCCAATGCCAGACGCGGGCTTCCTCGCTGTTGGCAAGTGCGCGTGTGCTCAGGGGCCAATGCTTGGGAATGCGCCGCCGTTCACGCGCCTGCTTGTCCACCCAGACGCGGTGCAGGAATGCCCCCAGGGCCAGCAGAGCGGGCGCGAGCACGGCAAGCAGCCATGGGTTGTTCCAAGTGTTCATGGTGGCGAAGGGTGGCGTCTATTTGTATCAAAGTGTAGAGGTTTGCCGGACCTTCGGCGGGCTTTGTGGCCCGGCATGTACACGATTCGTGTGAATTTCTTGGGGTTTGGAGGCGTTTAATACCCACGGCCGTGCGACGCGACCGGTCGGCGGCCTGCGCACGCCGTGGGCGTTCCATTGTGCCCAACTGCGCGCCGGGCGCGCATCCCTAGAGTGGGGAAATCAGCCCTCGTGGGCCAGAAAACCCACCACGGCGCGGGTCAGGGCCTCGGGTTGATCACGGTGGGGGCTGTGGCCGCAATCGGGCAGCTCGAGGCGTTGGGCGTGCGGCACCGCCTTCGCGATCTCGTCCAGCTGGGCCAGCGTGCCGTATTCGTCGCCCAGGCCTTGCACCAGCAGCAGGGGTGCGGAGATGGCTTGGCACTCGGTGCGGATGTCAAACTCACGAAAGGCGGGGCTGAGCCAGACGTCGTTCCACTGCCAGAAGGCGTTGTCCACGTTGGCGTGGTAGCGAGAGAGGCGTTGGCGAAGCCCAGCGGGGTCGCCTTCGTACAGGGCCTTGGCCTGGGCGATGGCGTTCAGCGCAATGTCTTCGATAAAGACATGGGGTGCCATGGCCACACAGGCCGTCACCGGGTGGCGGCTGGCATGGAGCAGGGCGATGGTGGCACCGTCCGAATGGCCCACAAGCACGGGCCGGGACACCCCCAGGGCCTTCAACAGCGCCGGCAGGACCTGCCAGGCCTCGTGGTGCATGTAATCGGGCTCGTGGCGGCCGATGTGCCAGGGCCCCTGCCACCGCGCTTGGCCGCGCACGTCGGCCACCGGATCGGACTGACCATAGCCGCGGCGCGAGTACAGCCAGCCGGCGCGCCCGGCCGCGGCGCAAAGTTCGGCGGGCCAATGCCGGCCCCGTTGATGCCACATGGCCACGCTGCCCAGGCCTTCATGCAGGAAGACCAGGGGGGCACGATGCGCAGGACCGGGAATGTGGGCCACTTCCAGGCCCACGCCCGCGATGTCGATGAATTGCATGGGCCGATCCTAGCGTTGCGGCGCCTGGCGCGAGCACCGCCTCCAGGGTGGCCTGACATGGATTGGATGTATTCTTGCCGCCATGTCCCTGCTGTTCGATTCCTTCTGGCGCGCCATCGCCTATTGCATGCATCCGCGGGTGATTGCGCTGTCGTTTCTACCGCTGATCCTGATGGTGGTGCTGTCGTTCGGCCTGGGCTACTTTTTCTGGGAAAACGCGGTGGCCTCGGTGACGGCGTGGCTGGAAGCGTTCGACCTCATCCAGATGTTCCTGGGCTGGCTTGAGCGCCTGGGCCTGGGCTCGCTGCGAACCGTGTTTGCACCGTTGCTGGTGCTGGTATTGGCCACGCCGGTGATCGTGCTGCTGTGCCTGCTGCTGGTGGCGATGTTCATGACGCCCGCGATGGTGGAGCTCGTCGGGCAGCGGCGCTTCCCCAGCCTGGAGCGCAAGCACGGAGGCTCTTTGCTGGTCAGCGTCCTGTGGTCGCTCGGCTCCACGTTGTTGGCGGTGCTGGCTTTGTTGGTGTCCATGCCACTGTGGCTGGTGCCACCGCTGGTGCTCATCCTTCCACCCCTGATCTGGGGCTGGCTGACCTACCGGGTGTTCGCGTTCGACGCGCTGGCCACGCACGCCAGCGGGGACGAGCGCAAGGCCATCCTTCGCCAGCACCGTGGCAGCCTGCTCGTGATGGGCGTGCTCAGCGGCTACCTGGGCGCTGCGCCCAGCCTGCTGTGGGCTTCGGGCGCGATGTTCATCGCATTGGCACCCTTGCTGGTGCCCGTGGCAATCTGGATCTATACGCTGGTGTTCGCGTTCGCCTCGCTCTGGTTCGCCCACTTCTGCCTGACCGTGTTGCAGCGCCAGCGGGCGCAGGCTGCGGGGCAGGTGGGGGGCGCCGAACCCAGCCCAGCGGCCTCACCGACCTTGCCAGCCCAGGAGCCAGGGTCTTCATTCAACCAGCCACCCACTCTTTCATGACACCCACCTTCGGCCTGATCATCGTTGGTGACGAGATCCTTTCCGGCAAGCGCAGCGACAAACACCTTCCCAAGATCATCGAGCTCTTGTCTCAGCGCGGTCTGTCCCTCTCCTGGGCCAAGCTGGTCGGCGACGACCGCGACCGCATCACCGCCACGCTGAGCGACGCGTTCGCCGGCAGCGACGCGGTGTTCTGCTGCGGCGGCATCGGTGCCACGCCCGATGACCACACGCGCCAGTGCGCCGCCGCCGCCCTGGGCGTGGAGTTGATGCTGCACCCGCAGGCCAAGGAGCTGATCGAGTCTCGCATGCGCGACACCGCCGCCGAGCGCGGCGAGGTGTTCGACCCCGAGCGGCCGGACAACGTCCACCGCTACAACATGGGTGTGTTTCCCGTGGGCGCGCGCCTGATCCTCAATCCGTACAACAAGATTCCCGGATTCAGCTGTGATGGGGCGGGGGGCGGCAGCGTGCATTTCGTGCCAGGCTTTCCCGTGATGGCCTGGCCCATGATCGAAGGCGTGCTCGACACCGAGTACGCGCAATGGCACCGGCAGGGGGCCTGGCAAGAGCGCTCGGTAATCGTGTTCGGCGCCATGGAAGCCACCCTCACGCCGCTCATGGAGCAGATCGAGCAGGCCCACCCCGTCAAGGTGTTCAGCTTGCCCAGCGTAGACCACCCCGAGTACGGCCGTCACATCGAACTGGGGGTCAAAGGGGCGACCGAGGCGGTGGCCCCGGCCTACGCCCAGTTGCTGGCGGGCCTTCATCGGCACGATGCCAAGCTGGGCCCCGAAATGGTGCGGAACTGAGTGGCACCAATGTGGTGCGTCTGTTGGTTGCACCCAATGGGTGCGGCAGCGACAGGCAGCGCCCGACACGGTGCACGCCAGGGCGGAACGCTTCCTTTCATGTGAGCCGGCCGACCCTTTGTGGCGCATGGGCTGGGCCATAATTCCCGCTGTCCCGTGAAGCCGGGGGAGCCAGCGCCCGCGCGTGACCCACTTTGTGGCACACATTCTGCTTATCAGCAGCGTCGTTTTCAATTTTCCACTCACCCAGCTACAGGAGTATTTGATGGCCAAGACCGTCGCAGACGTGATGCAAATGGTGAAAGACAACGAAGTGAAGTTCGTTGACTTCCGCTTCACCGACACCCGGGGCAAAGAACAGCACGTCACCGTGCCCGTGTCTCACTTCGACGAAGACAAGTTCAGCTCGGGCCACGCGTTCGACGGCTCTTCGGTGGCTGGCTGGAAAGGCATCGAAGCCTCGGACATGCAGCTCATGCCCGACCCCAACACCGCCAACATCGATCCCTTCTTTGAAGAGACCACGCTCTTCCTGCAGTGCGATGTGATCGAGCCGGGCGATGGCAAGGCCTACGACCGCGACCCGCGTTCCATCGCCAAGCGCGCCGAGGCCTACCTCAAGGCCTCCGGCCTGGGCGACACGGCCTTCTTCGGACCCGAGCCCGAATTCTTCATCTTCGACGGCGTTCGCTGGAGCAACGAACCCGGTCGCGTGATGTGCGAGATCGAAGAGTATGAAGCCCCCTGGAACAGCGGTGCCAAGCTCGAAGGCGGCAACCGCGGCCACCGCCCCACCGTCAAGGGCGGCTACTTCCCCGTGCCCCCCGTCGACAGCACGCAGGACATGCGCGCCGAGATGTCCCTGATCCTCGAGTCGCTGGGCATTCCGGTCGAAGTGTTCCACCACGAAGTGGCGGGCGCCGGCCAGAACGAAATCGGCACCAAGTTCAGCACGCTGGTCGAGCGCGCCGACTGGACGCAGGTGCTCAAGTATGTGGTGTGGAACGTCGCCAATGCCTACGGCAAGACCGCCACCTTCATGCCCAAGCCTTACGCTGGCGACAACGGCAGCGGCATGCACGTGCACCAGTCCATCTGGAAAGACGGCAAGAACCTGTTCGCGGGCAAGGGCTACGCCGGCCTGTCGGATTTCGCGCTGCACTACATCGGCGGCATCATCAAGCATGCCCGCGCGCTCAC
>NZ_JAHCKK010000039.1 GCF_026125825.1 Hydrogenophaga sp.
CCGAGAACCTGGAGTTCCTGATCACCTACACCCTGGTGGGCAGTGTGTTCGCGGGGCTGATCTTCGTCACCAGCGCGATCTCGATCCCCATGATCCTGGACCGCGAGGTCGACGCGATCTCGGCCGCGCTCACCAGCATCCGCGCCTGCCTGCAAAACCCGGGCGTGATGGCCTGGTGGGGCGCGCTGATCACGCTGCTGGTGGCGCTGGCGATGCTGCCCTGGTTCCTGGGCCTGATCGTCGTCGGCCCGGTGGTGGGGCACGCCACCTGGCACGCCTACCGCCAGGTGGTGCCCCCGCGCCGGGACCCGGCCCCCGAGCTCAGGCCTTGAGGTTCACCACCAGGCGGCCACGCACCTGGCCGGCCAGGATCTCGGGGCCGGCGGCCAAGGCATCGGCCAGCGAAATCTCTTTCGTGATAGCCGCCAGCTGTTCGCGGTGGATCGTCTTGGCGAGCGCGTCCCAGGCGGCCTCGCGCCGGGCCATGGGCGCCATCACGCTGTCGATGCCATACAGGGTGATGCCTCGCAGAATGAAGGGCGCCACGCTGGCGGGCAGGTCCATGCCCTGCGCCAGGCCGCAGGCGGCCACCGCGCCGCCGTAGCGGGTGCTGGCGCAGGCGTTGGCCAAGGTGTGGCTGCCCACCGAATCCACCACGCCGATCCAGCGCTCTTTCTGCAGCGGTTTGCCCGGCGCGCTCAGTTCGGCGCGGTCGATCACGCTGGCCGCACCCAGCGACCGGAGGTAATCGGCCTCCTGCGGCCGGCCGGTGGAGGCCACCACGGTGTGGCCAAGGCCCGCCAGCAGCGAGATCGCCACGCTGCCCACCCCGCCGCCCGCACCCGTCACCAGCACCTCGCCGCTGCCGGCGGCCACGCCCGCCTCAGCCCAGTGCTTCTGCAGCGCCTGCACGCACAGCATGGCGGTGTAGCCGGCCGTGCCGAGCGACATGGCTTCGCGCTCGCTCAGCGTCTCGGGCAAGGCCACCAGCCAGTCACCCTTGACACGCGCCATCTGCGACAGGCCGCCCCAGTGCGTTTCGCCCACGCCAAAACCGTTGAGCAGCACGCGGTCGCCCGCCTTCCATCTCGGGTGGTCGCTGTGCGTGACGGCGCCGGCGAAGTCAATGCCGGGCACCATGGGGAAGCTGCGCACCACCGGCGAACGGCCGGTGATGGCCAGGCCATCCTTGTAGTTGATGGTGGAGTAGTCCACGCGCACCGTCACGTCACCGCTGGCGGGCAACTGCGCTTCATCGAGCTGCGCGAGTTCGCATCGGTAGCCCGATTCGGGCTTGGTGATCAACAAGGCCTGGAACATGGTCTTCTCCTAAGGGTGGTGGGGCGTGGGGGCCGACTCGCGCCACAAGCGCACCGTGAGCCACCAGGCCAGCAGGGCGTCGGTCAGCGCCATCAGGCCGAGCACGAGGCGCAGCGCCTCGGGCGGGTCGGTGATCTGCACGAACAGCACGATGCAGGACGACAGCAGCTGCAGGCCGACCATGAGCCAGAACAGGCCACGGTGCGGCTGCCAGAGCCGGCGCAGGATCTCGGTCGGGGATGGCATGCCCCATTGTGCCGGCCTTGGCCCGCCGCCCGAGTCGCTCAGGTGCCCCGGGCGGCACCGGCCTCCCAGCCGCCGCCGATGGCGCGGATGAGCCGCACGGTGGCCTGCTGCTGGGCCGCCTCCACGCGCTGCGCCTGCCGCCGGTTGATCAGCTCATTGCGGCGCGCGTCGAGCAACTCGAGCTGGCTCACCAGCCCATTGCGATAGCGCGTTTCCGAGATCGCGCTGGCGCGCTGCGCGGCGCTGACCGCGCGGCCCTGGGCCAGCGACTGGTCCTGCAGCCAGCGCAGGGCGGAGAGCTGGTCCTCCACCTCGCGCAGGGCCGTGAGCACCTGGCCGCGGTAGCTCGCGGCGGCGGCGTCGAGCTGCGCCTGCGCGCCCTGCACGCCGGCTTCGCGACGCCCGCCGTCGAACAGCGGCGCCGACAGCAGCGCGCCCACGCCCCAGGCGCGCGCCGACCACTTGGACAGGTCGCCGATGTCGGGCGAGGCATAACCCGCCGCCGCCGTGAGCGAGAGGCTGGGGAACCACGCCGCCTGCGCCACGCCCACGCGGGCCTGGGCGGCCAGCAGCGCGGCCTGCGCGGCGGCCACGTCGGGCCGGCGGGTGAGCACGGTGCCGGGCACGCCCGCCGGGATCACGGGCAGCACGCGGGCACCGTCGGCCGGCGCCAGCACGAAGCCGGAAGCCGGCTCGCCCACCAGCACGGCCAGCGCGTGTTCGAGTTCGGCCCGGCTGCGGCCCAGCGCGAACCCCTCGGCTTCGGTGGCGGCGAGTTCGGTCTGGATGCGGATCACGTCCAGCTCGGCCACATCGCCGGCCTCGAAGCGGCGCTGCGTGAGGCGCAGCGTGTCCGCATAGGCGGTGGCGGTGTCCTGCACCAGGGCGCGCTCGGCATCCAGCGCGCGCAGGGCGAGGTAGGTCTGGGCCACCTCGGCCTGCACCAGCAGGCGCGTGCTCTGCAGCAGGGCTTCGCGCGACTGCGCATCCAGCGCCGCCGCATCGCGCACGCCCGCCAGGCGCCCGAACAGGTCGAGCTCGTACGACAGGTTCACGCCCGCCTGCAGCAGCGTGGCCGGCGTGGCGCCGCCCGCGGTGTTCGCGCCGGCGCCGCGCGAGGCGTCCGCCCCCACGCCGATCTGCGGCAGGCGGTCGGCCTGCGCGCCGCGCACCAGCGAGCGCGCCTGGGCCAGCCGGGCCGCGGCTTCATGGATGCCGGCGTTGCTGGCGGCGGCGCGTTCGGCCAGGTCGTCGAGCACCGGGTCGCCAAACGCCTTCCACCAGGTGCCGCGAGGCTGGGCTTCGGCGGGCTGGGCGATGGTCCAGCGCTCGTTCTGGCGCGGTTCTTCCTTGAACTGCGGCGGCGTGGGCACGGACGCCGGCAAGGGCGGCAGCGCGGTGGCGCAACCGGCCAGCACGAGCGCGGCGGTCAGCGCCAGCAGGCGATGGAGATGTTTCACGGGGTTCACCTTCTGGGTCTTCAATGGGTCAGGGGAGCGGCGGGCAGCGCGCGCGCGCTGCCGCCACCGCCGGAGGCAAAGCCCTCCAGGTGCGGCACGGTGCCGTGCAGCTTGAGCGCACGGTTGCCAGCCACGCGGCGCAGCAGCACGTAGAACACGGGCGTGAGGAACAGGCCGAACGCGGTCACGCCGATCATCCCGGCGAACACCGCCACGCCCATGGCCGAGCGCATCTCGGCACCCGCGCCAGTGGCCAGCACCAGCGGCAGCACGCCCATCACAAACGCCAGCGAGGTCATGAGGATGGGGCGCAGCCGCAGGCGGCTGGCTTCGATGGCGGCCTGCACCGGCGAGCGCCCGGCAAACTCCAGCTCGCGCGCGAACTCCACGATCAGGATCGCGTTCTTCGCCGAGAGCCCCACCAGCACGATCAGCCCGATCTGCGTGAACACGTTGTTGTCGCCACCGTCCAGCCACACACCCGTCATGGCCGCGAGCAGGCCCATGGGCACGATGAGGATGATGGACAGCGGCAGTGTCAGGCTCTCGTACTGCGCGGCCAGCACCAGGAACACCAGCAGGATCGCCAGCGGGAACACCCACAGCGCGGAGTTGCCGGCCAGGATTTCCTGGTAGGTGAGCTCCGTCCACTCGAAGCCGATGCCCTGCGGCAGCGTCTCGGCGGCGATGCGCTCGATCGCGTCCTGCGCCTGGCCGGAGGAGAAGCCGGGCGCAGGCCCGCCGTTGATGTCGGCCGAGAGGTAACCGTTGTAGCGCATGGCGCGCTCCGGGCCGAAGCTGGCGTTGACCTTCATGAGCGCCGAGAGCGGTACCATCTCGCCCGTGCTGGAGCGCACCTTGAGCAGACCCACGTCCTCGGCGCGCGCGCGGTACGGCGCGTCGGCCTGGGCGCGCACGCTGTAGGTGCGGCCGAACTGGTTGAAGTCGTTCACGTACAGGCTGCCAAGGTAGATCTGCATGGTGTCGAAGATGTCCGTCACCGGCACGCCGAGCTGGCGCGCCTTGGTGCGGTCGATGTCGGCGTAGAGCTGCGGCACGTTGACCTGCCAGCTCGTGAACATGCCGGCGAGTTCGGGCGTCTGGTAGGCCTTGGCCATGAAGGCCTTGACCGCCGCGTCCATCGCCTCATAGCCCAGCGAGGCCTTGTCTTCGAGCTGCAGCTTGAAGCCGCCGGTGGTGCCCAGGCCGGCCACCGGCGGCGGGGGGAACATCACGATGAAGGCGTCCTGGATCTCGCCGTAGGCCTGGTTGAGCTGGCCCGCGACGGCGCCACCGCTCTGGTCGGCGCGGCGGCGCTCGGCAAAGGGCTTGAGCGTGGCGAACACGATGCCGGAGTTCGAGCTGTTGGTGAAGCCGTTGATCGACAGGCCGGGGAAGGCGATCGCGTCTTCCACGTTGGGATTGCGCTTGGTGATCTCGCCCATGCGGTGGATCACGTCTTCCGTGCGGTCCAGCGTGGCGCCGTCGGGCAGCTGCGCGAAGCCGATCAGGTACTGCTTGTCCTGCGCCGGCACGAAGCCGCTGGGCACGGCTTTGAACAGGCCGAAGGTGACCGCCACGAGCGCGAGGTAGATCACCATCATCAGCGCCTTGCGCGAGATCACGCGCCGCACACCGCCGCTGTAGGCCTCCGAGCCCCTGTGGAAGAAGCGGTTGAAGCCGCGGAAGAGCCCGCCGAAGACCCGGTCCATGCCACGCGTGAGCGCGTCTTTCGGCGCGTCGTGGCCGCGCAGCAGCAGGGCCGCGAGCGCGGGCGAGAGCGTGAGCGAGTTGATGGCCGAGATCACGGTGGAGATCGCGATGGTCACCGCGAACTGCTTGTAGAACTGGCCGGTCAGGCCGCTGATGAAGGCCAGCGGCACGAACACCGCCACCAGCACCAGCGCGATCGCGATGATGGGCCCGGAGACTTCTTTCATCGCGCGGTAGGTGGCCTCGCGCGGCGACAGCCCGGACTCGATGTTGCGCTCCACGTTCTCCACCACCACGATCGCGTCGTCCACCACGATGCCGATGGCCAGCACCAGCCCGAACAGCGAGAGCGCGTTGATCGAGAAACCCAGCCCGTGCAGCACGGCGAAGGTGCCGACCACCGACACGGGCACCGCCAGCAGCGGGATGATGGACGCGCGCCAGGTCTGCAGGAACAGGATCACCACCAGCACCACCAGCGCGATGGCTTCGAGCAGGGTCGTGATCACCGACTGGATGGAGGCGCGCACGAACTGCGTGGGGTCGTAGGCGATGCGGAACTCCACACCTTCGGGCATGTTCTTCTGCAGCTCGGCCATGGTGGCGCGCACCTCGGCCGAGATGTCCAGCGCGTTGGAGCCCGGTGCCTGGAACACGCCCATGCCCACGGCAGGCTGGTTGTTGAGCAGCGAGCGCAGCGAGTAGTCGGCCGCGCCCATCTCCAGCCGCGCGATGTCGCGCAGGCGGGTGACGGCGCCGTCGCCTGCGGTCTTGACGATGATGTCGCCGAACTCCTCTTCGGTCTGCAGGCGGCCCTGCGCGTTGATGGAGAGTTGCATGTCCACGCCGGGCAGGCCGGGCGAGGCGCCGACCACGCCGGCGGCGGCCTGCACGTTCTGGCCGCGGATCGCGCCCACCACGTCGCTGGCGGAGAGGCCGCGCTGCGCGACCTTCTGCGGGTCGAGCCAGACGCGCATGGAATAGTCGCCCCCGCCGAAGATCTGCACCTGCCCCACGCCCTGGATGCGCGCGAGCCGGTCCTTGACGTTGAGCACCGCGTAGTTGCGCAGGTAGTTGATGTCGTAGCGGTCGTTGGGCGAGACCAGGTGCACCACCATCGTGATGTCGGGCGAGCTCTTGACCGTGGTCACGCCCAGGCGGCGCACTTCCTCGGGCAGGCGCGGCTCGGCCTGCGACACCCGGTTCTGCACCAGCTGCTGGGCCTTGTCGGGGTCGGTGCCGAGCTTGAAGGTCACGGTCAGCGTCATCACGCCGTCGGTCGTGGCCTGGCTGCCCATGTAGAGCATGCCTTCGACGCCGTTGATGGATTCCTCCAGCGGCGTGGCCACGGTTTCGGCGATCACCTTGGGGTTGGCACCGGGGTACTGGGCGCGCACCACCACCGATGGCGGCGCCACCTCGGGGTACTCGGAGATCGGCAGGCCGCGCAGCGCGACCAGACCGGCGATCAGGATCAGCAGCGAGAGCACGCCCGCGAAGATCGGCCGATCAATGAAGAATTTCGAGAGGTTCATGGCGTTCTTTTCACGGGCAGGGCTCAGGACTTGGCCATGGGCACAGGCTGGGGTTGCACCACGTCACCGGGGCGCACGCGCTGCAAGCCATTGACGACGATGCGCTCGCCGGGCTGCAGGCCGCTGAGCACGGTGCGCAGACCATCGACCGATGCGCCCAAGGTGACGGCGCGGTATTCCGTCTTGTCGCCCTCGCCCACCACCAGCACGTATTTCTTGTCTTGGTCGGTGCCGACGGCGCGCTCGCTCACCAGCAGGGTGCGCGCGGTCTGCGGCTGGCCCATGCGGATGCGCGCGAACTGGCCGGGCATGAGGCGGCCGTCCTTGTTGTCGAACACGGCGCGCACGCGCACGGTGCCGCTGCGCGGATCGACCTGGTTGTCGATCAGCTGCAGCTGGCCGGCGTAAGGCGTGTCGCTGGTGGCCGAGGTGCCCATCTGCACGGGGATGCGCTCGACCGCCGGGCGCGCGCCGCCGGCCACGCCCTGCAGCGCGCCGGAGACGGTTCTTTCATCGGCGTCGAAGCTGGCGTAGATCGGGCTGACCGAGACCAGGGTGGTGAGCACGGGCGCGCCGGGGCCGGCGGCGACCAGGTTGCCCACGGTCACCTCGAGCTTGCCGATGCGCCCGGCCACCGGAGCACGCACCTGGGTGTAGCCCAGGCTCAGGCGCGCGGCCTGCAGTTGTGCCTGCGCGGCCTTGAGGTTGGCCTCGGCCTCGCGCAGCGCGTTCTCGCGGTCGTCCAGCTCGCGCTGGGCGATCGCCTTGTCGTCCCACAGGCGGCGCGAGCGGGCGTGCTCGTTGCTGGCGTGGGTGACGCGGGCCTGCGCGGCCACGGCCTGGGCCTCGGCGCGCGCGAACTCGGCTTCGTAGGGTGCGGGGTCGATGGACACCAGCAGGTCGCCCTTGGCCACCAGCGCGCCCTCGCGGAAATGCGTCGCCTGCACCACGCCGGCGACGCGGGAGCGGATGTCCACCCGCTCGACCGCCTCCAGGCGGCCGGAGAACTCCTGCCAGGCGGCGACGTCGCTCTCGGCCACGGTGGCCACGGAAACCGGCATGGGCGGCGGTGCGCTCACCGGTGCGCTGGCGCGGGCGGGGCTCGCTTCCTGCACGAGCACGACGCCCGCGACGATGAGGGCCGCCAGGGCGGCGGCGGTGGGCCACCAGACGCGGCGCTTGAATGAGGACAGGTCGGACATGGTTTTTTCCTTTTTGAGGGCGAACGAAGCCGCCCCCGGTGGATCACCGGGGTGGGCATTTCAGGGGGGTGGGAAAGGGGAGCGCGGGTCCGTCAGGACGGCGGGGGCGTCGCGGCCTGGAAGAAGGCCCGGACGTGGCCGCGCACCTCGACGGCACACGGACATTCGCCGGCGGGCTGCTCGCTGAGCGAGTCGGGCCAGCCGGTGGTGGGAGGCAGGAGGCCGCTGTGCACCGCGATGCCCGCCTCGCGCAGGCGATCGGCGTAGGCCAGGGCCTCGTCGCGCATCGGGTCGTCGCCGCCGGTGAGGATCAGCGCGGGCGGCAGGCCGGCGAGCCGTTGCGCGCGGCAGGGCACGGCATAGGGATGTTCTGCGTCCATCGGGCCGCGCAGGTACTGCTGCCAGCCGTCCATCCATTTGCAACCGGTGGATTCGCCCATGGTCTGCCGCAGCGAGGGCGTGGCGCCGCACGGGTCCAGCATGGGCGCGACAAGGATCTGGCCGGCCAGCGGCGGGTGCGCGCGGTCGCGCACCATCATGGCCACCGCCGCCGCGAGGTTGCCGCCGGCCTCTTCACCCGCGACGAACAGCGGCGCGCCGCTGCCCGCCAGCCGCGTGCGCTGCTTGAACAGCCATTCCAGCGCCGCAAAGCCGGCTTCCACCGCATCGGGAAAGCGGTGCGCCGGCGCCAGCGGATAGGCCAGCGACGCCACCACCGCGCCCGAACTGGCCAGCAGCTCGGCCAGGCACGCGCCGCTGTCCACATCGCCCGAGATGAAGGCGCCGCCATGGAAGTGCAGCACGAGCGGCACCACGGCGCCGCGCGGCTTCGCGCCCCAGACGCGCAGCGCCAGCGGCGGCTGGCCGGGCACCGACAAGGTGCGCGCGGGCGGCAAGGCGGCAGAGGATGAGGCAGTTGAAACCATGGCCTGAACTATAGACACACCCTTTCTGCGGATAAAGCCATGTCGCGCCAGTTGTCTGTTTCCATTGCATGAACAATCCCGCCACAAAGCACATCAAGGACAGAGGGCATGGATCAGATCCAATCGATCAGGGTATTTGCGCGGGTGGTGGAGGCCGGCACGTTCACCAAGGCGGCCGAGTCGCTGGACCTGCCCAAGGGCACGGTGACGAAGATGGTGCAGCACCTGGAATCGAGGCTGAAGGTCAAGCTGCTCAACCGCACCACGCGGCGCGTGACCGTCACGCCCGATGGTGCGGCGTACTACGAGCGCACGGCCCGCGTGCTCAACGACCTCGACGACATCGAGGCCAGCATGACCAACGCCCAGGCCAGCCCCAGCGGGCGCCTGCGCGTGGACGTGGGGACTTCGGTGGCGCAGTACATCATCATCCCCGCCCTGGCCGACTTCTACCGCCGCTACCCCGACATCCAGCTCGACCTGGGGGTCACCGACCGCGCGGTGGACCTCATCGCCGACAACGTGGACTGCGTGATCCGCGGCGGCGAGCTGCTGGACCAGTCGCTCGTGGCGCGCCGCGTGGCCAACGTGGCGCTGATGACGGTGGCCTCGCCGGCCTATCTCAAGGCGCATGGCACGCCCACGCACCCGGAGCAGCTGGGCAGCGAGCACACGATGCTGAACTACTTTTCCGCGCGCAACGGCCGCCCCTTCATCAACGAGTTCGTGAAGGAGGGCCAGACGGTGGAGATCACGGGCCCGACGCGGCTGTCCGTCAACGAGAGCAACGCCATGATCGCGGCCGTGCTGGCCGGCCTGGGCGTGGCGCAGATGGGGGCCTTCACGGCGGTTCCGCTGATCCAGCGCGGCGAGCTGGTGCAGGTGCTCGCCGAGTGGTCCACGCCCACCATCCCGCTCTACGTGGTGTATCCGCCCAACCGCCACCTCAGCGCGAAGGTGCGGGCCTTCGTGGAGTGGGTCGCGGACCTGTTCGCCAAGTGCCCGCAGATGTCGGGCTGAACCTCAGGCGGTGGATGGGGGCGCCTTCGCGGCCTCCTGCTCCTGCAGCAGGCGCCACATCACCTTGCCGCTGCCGCTCTTGGGCAGCGCGGTGACGAACTCGACCGTGCGCGGGCACTTGTAGGCCGCCATGTTCTCGCGGCACCAGTCCAGGATGGCCTGCTCGCTGGTCTGGCCGCGCGCGGCGTCGCGCAGCACCACCACCGCCTTGACGCTCTCGCCCCGGTAGGCGTCCTGGGTCGCGATCACGCAGGCTTCGGCGATCGCCGGGTGCCGGAACATGAGCGCTTCGACCTCGGCCGGCCAGACCTTGAAGCCACTCGCATTGATCATGCGCTTGAGCCGGTCGGTGATGAAGAAGTAGCCGTCCTCGTCCACGCGGCCGAGGTCGCCTGAACGGAAGAAGCGCTTGCCCTCGAAGGTGATGAAGGCGGCCTCGGTGGCCTCGGGGCGCTTCCAGTAGCCGTCGAACACCTCGGGGCCGTGGATGATGATCTCGCCGGTCTCGCCCTGGGGCATCTCCTGCAGCGTGATCGGGTCGACCACGCGCGCGTCGGTGCCCAGGAAGGGAATGCCCAGGCATTGCTGTTTGGGGTGGTCGGGCGGGTTGTTGTGCGAGGGCGCGGCGGTCTCGGTCAGGCCATAGCCTTCCGAGTAGCGCAGGCCGAACTGGTCGAGCAGGCGCTGCGCCACGGCCTGCGGCATGGCCGCGCCGCCGCCGCCCACCAGCACCAGGCTGGAGAGGTCGTACTGGTCGAAGTTCGGGCTGGCCAGCAGATCGATGACCATGGTGGGGATGTTGGTCCAGTGGGTGCAGCGCCAGCGCGAGATGAGCCGGCCGGCGAGCTCGCGGTCCCAGCGCGGCATCACCACCATGGTCGAGCCGGTGTACACCCCCGCGTGCATGCCCGCCACCATGCCGGTGATGTGGAACATGGGCACCACCAGCAGGCCCACGTTCTCGGACGTGCTGGCCGTCCAGAGCCCGACACCGACCGCGTTGTGCATGAGGGTGCGGTGCGGGTGCATGCAGCCCTTGGGCAGGCCGGTGGTGCCGCTGGTGTAGGGCAGCACGGCCAGGTCGTCCGGGCCCCGGTTGTGCGCGGGCGCGCTGCCGCCGCAGGCCAGGGCCTCGGCCCAGTCGCTCACCGTGCCACAGGGCAAAGTGGGTGACGGATGGCGCGTGCCCAGCCACTCGGCCCAGGCCGGTGGCACCTCGGCGGCCGGCCCGAAGGCGTCGCTGTAGTGGGAGACGACCAGGTGGCGCAGCCGGTCGGCCTCGCGCACCTCGCCGTTGGCCTTGAGCAGTTCGCCGGCGAGGTCGGCCGCGGCGATGGCCACGCGGGCGTCGGGATCGATGATGTAGTGCTTGAGCTCCTCGGCCCTGTTCATGGGATTGACCGGCACCACCACCGCGTTGGCGCGCAGGATGGCGAAGTGCGCCACCACCCACTGCGGGCAGTTCTGCATGAACAGGATCACGCGCTCGCCATCCTGCACGCCCTGCTGCCGCAGGTGCGCCGCCAGGCGCTCCACCTGCGCATGCAGCTCGCGGTAGCTCAGCACCTGGTCGAAGAACACCAGGGCGGGCTTGTCCGGGTAGCGCTGGGCGCTCACGTCCAGGTTGCACCAGAGCGAGGTGGCCGGGGTGGTGATGCGGTGCGGCAGGCGCGTGGGCCAAAAGCGGTGGTGCGCGTGCGGATCGGGCGTGGACGCAGGGCGCCCGCCTTCGTTGGTGCTGCTCATCGCATGTCTCCGTGATGGGTGTTGTGGGACAAGCATACGGGCCGCCATCGCGCGCCGAAACCCGCGTTTGTCGCGCGAGAGACCGCGCATCGAGCCCGGCCCGGGCTGTCTTGCATCGGTCATCGGAGGCTGTCAGACTGCAGCCATGACTGAACCCGCTGCACAGGGCGTGCAACGCCTGACCTGGATCCGCTGGAGCTGCACCACGGCCCTGGGCCTTTCGCTGTGGTGCGCCAGCGCCGCACTTGCGTTCGACGTGCAGGGCCATCGCGGCGCGCGCGGCCTCGCACCTGAAAACACGCTGGCGGCCTTCGAGCGCGCCCTGGCCGTGGGCGTGAGCACGCTCGAACTCGACGTGGTGCTCAGCGCCGAGGGCGTGCCCTTGATCTCGCACGACATCGCCCCCAACCCCGACCTCACGCGCGACGCCGACGGCCGCTGGCTGCAGGCGCGCGGCCAGCCCTTCCACCGCCTCACGCTGGCCGAGATCGCCGCCTGGGATGTGGGCCGCATCAACCCGGCCAGCCGCTACGCGCGCGATTTCGCGGAGCAGCAGGCGCAGGACGGGCAGCGCATCCCCACCCTGGCCGCGCTGTTCGAGCGGGTGCGCCAGCTGGGCGCCCACCAGGTGCGCTTCAACATCGAACTCAAGATCCACCCGGGCCGCCCGGACGAATCCCCCCCTCCGGAGACGTTTGTGCGCGCGGTGCTGGCGGTCATCAAGGCCCATGGCATGACCTCGCGCGTGAGCCTGCAGAGTTTCGACTGGCGCATCCAGAAGGTGGCCAGCCAGCTCGCGCCGGGCATGCCGCTGTCCTACCTGTCCTCGCGCAACACGCTCAAGAGCAGCGAGTGGACGGCAGGCCTGCGGCTGGCCGACTTCGAGGACGCGCCCGGCATGGTCGCCGCCGCCGGCGGCAAGCTCTGGTCGCCCAACTTCAACGAGATCGACCAGCACCTGCTGCAGCGCGCGCGCTCGCTGGAGCTGCGCGTGATCCCCTGGACGGTGAACGAGACCCAGGACATGGCACGCCTCATCGACTGGGGCGTGGACGGCATCATCACCGACTACCCCGACCGCCTTCGCGCCGTGATGCAGGCGCGCGGCATGGCGCTGCCGCCCCAGGTGGCGGTGCGTGCGCCCAAAGCCGCCGCGCCGGTGGAAGAGCTCCTGCCCGCGCCACCGGCGCGCTTCGGCGTCGCGCCGCAGTTGCCCTGAGCCCGGGAACTCTATCGGCCCGCGCCGTATCATTCCAGGCCATGCGCCACCTGTTGCTCGCCCTCATGATCGTCCTGCTGCCGATTCGCGGCTGGATGGGCGACGCCATGGCGCTGTCGATGCTGGCCGCCCCGGCGCAGGCCGAGCACCATCAGGCTGCGCCCGGCACGGACCACGCCGCTCACGCCCAGGGCGGGCATCACGAGGACGCGGCCGCCATGGCCGACCCCGGCGCCGGCCCACAGCACGACGGTGGGGCCGGCGGGCACACGCACAAGAGCTGCGAGGTCTGCAACGGGCCGGCCATGGCGCTTTCGGTGCCTGCCGTGCCCGCGCTGTCGCTGCGGCATGGCCTGCTCGCGCTGCGGGCCGAGCGCTTCCTGAGCTCCGAGCCCCACCAGGGCATCAAGCCACCCATTTCCTGAGCCACACACCCGAGGTGCGTCCGCCGCCGCCCGATGAGGGCGGGCGACGGGCGCTGGTTTGTGTTTTCAGGAGATTTCCATGACCCTTTTCTGGCGAATGCCGCCCACCGGGCCCACCCGCGCGCGCTCCGGCCTGTTCCTGGGCTGTGCCCTGGCCCTCGCGTCGGCCCATGCCCAGCCTTTAGACGCGCTCGGCGCGGCCGACCCGGCCCGCCCCGTCACCGCACCGCCCCTGGTGCTGCCGGCCACCGGCCAGGCCGACCTGCCCGCACTGCCGACCGACATCGCGGCGGCGCGCGCGATCTGGCAACGCGCCAACCAGCGTGTGGCCGAGTTCGCGCGCGGCCATGCCGACCTGCTGCGCTGGGAGTCGGCCCAGGCCGGGCAAGCCCGCGCCGAGCCCCGGCGCGGGCCCGTGCTGGACCTCGCCCAGGCGCTGCGGCTCTCGCTGCGGCACCGGCCCGAGCTTTTCACGCACGCCGACATGAACCCGCTGGCCCAGCGCGAGGTGGCCGTGGCCTATGCGGCGCATGTGCGGGATGTCCGGCGCGCCTGGATCGACGCCGTGACCGCGCGCCAGAGCGAGCGGCTGCTCGCCGAGGTGCTGGACGCCACGCGCACCGGCAGCGAACTGGGCCGGCGCATGGTGGTGGCGGGCAACTGGAGCCAGGCCCGGCAGATGCGCGAGCAACTGATCGAGGCCACGGCCTGGCAGGCCAGCGTGAACGCGCGCAGCACCGCCCTGGCGGCGCAGGAACGGCTGGCCCGGCTGCTGGGTCTGTGGGACGCGCAGGCCGTGGCGCAACTGGGCGAGCAACTGCCCACCGCCCTGCCCGAACTGCCCGCGACCGCCCCGGCCGGCGAGGGCGTGAGCGAGGCCACGCACGAGGCGGCGGTGCTGCGCAGCCACCCCACGCTGGCCCAGGCCCGGCTGCTGGCGGGGCGCGACATCGCCCTGGTGTCGCCCGCGCGCCGCCAGGCCTGGGACGAGGCGGTGGACGCCGCGCTCGGCGCCGTCACCGGTGCGGACTCGGCCCCACCCCGCATCGACAACCTGAGCCTGCTGCGCGACCACACGCTGGAGCGCGCCGTGCAAGCGCAGGCGGCCCTGCTGCGGCAGGCCGCGCAGCGCCGATCGATGGCGCGCCTGGCCTGGACCGAGCTCCAGGTGCGCCACGCGAGCGCCCTGCATGCGCAGAACGTGGTGGCGCAGCTGCACTCGGCGTTGGAGCAGGAGACCCAGCTGCGCTACAACGGCATGCTGCAAAGCACCTGGGACCTGCTGGCCAGTGCGCGCGAGCGCATGGGCGCGATCGATGCCGCGCTGCAGGCGCGCCGAGGCTACTGGCTTGCGCAGGCCGACTGGCAGGCCCTGCTGGCGGGCGCCGACGACGCCGGCCCCGACACCCCCTCCTCTTCATCCGGCAACGGCACGGCCGCCGCCGCAGGACACTGACATGACACCTTCCCTGAACCGACGACATTTCTTTGCCGGCGCGGCCGCCACGGCGGTCGCCGCCGCCAGCGTGAGCCGGGTGGCGCTCGCCGCCCTGCCCGACGCCGTGCAGCAGACCTCGGCCGAGACCGCCGCACCCTGGACGCCGCCGGGCGTGACCGGCGCGGGCCGGCCCTACAACCCGGTGGTCACGCTCAACGGCTGGACCCTGCCCTGGCGCCTGAACAACGGCGTGAAGGAATTCCATCTGGTGGCCGAACCCGTGGTGCGCGAGGTCGCGCCGGGCTTCATGGTCAACATGTGGGGCTACAACGGCCAGAGCCCGGGGCCGACGATCGAGGTGGTGGAAGGCGACCGCGTGCGCCTGTACGTCACCAACCGCCTGCCCGAGCACACCACCATCCATTGGCACGGCCAGCGCCTGCCCAACGGGATGGACGGGGTGGGCGGCCTGAACCAGCCGGCCATCCCGGCGGGCAAGACCTTCGTCTACGAATTCACCGCCCGCCGCCCCGGCACCTTCATGTACCACCCGCACGCCGACGAGATGGTGCAGATGGCCATGGGCATGATGGGCTTCTGGGTCACGCACCCGAGGCAGAAGCATCCCCTGATCGAAGACGTGCAGCGCGACTACTGCTTCCTGCTCAACGCCTTCGACGTGGAGCCCGGCAGCATGACGCCGCAGGTCAACACCATGCTGGAGCAGAACATCTGGGCCTGGAACAGCCGCGTGTTCCCCGGCATCACGCCGCTGGTGGCCCGCCTGGGCGAGCGGGTGCGTGTGCGGGTGGGCAACCTCACCATGACCAACCACCCGATCCACATCCACGGCATCGAGTTCGAGGTGACCGGCACCGACGGCGGCGCCACACCCCGGGGCTCGCGCTGGCCCGAGGTGACGACCGACGTGGCCGTGGGCCAGATGCGGCAGATCGAGTTCGTGGCCGACGAGCCGGGCGACTGGGCCATGCACTGCCACAAGAGCCACCACACCATGGGGGCCATGGGTCACAGCGTGCCGACCATGATCGGTGCCGACCACCGGGGCCTGGTCAAGCCGCTGCAGCGCGCCGCACCCGACTACATGGTGATGGGCGAGCGCGGCATGGCCGACATGGGCGAGATGCAGATGGAGCTGCCGGCGAACACCTTCCCCATGATGACCGGCACCGGCCCCTACGGCCCGATCGAGATGGGCGGCATGTTCACCACCCTCAAGGTGCGGGCCGACCAGAAAGCCGGCGACTACAGCGACCCGGGCCCCTACGCCATGCCGCCGGGCACCCAGGCCCGACTGGTCGAGACCGGCGCGGCACCCGCGGCCACCCGGCCGACGGCCCCGGCCCAGCCCGCCGGCGCCACGGTGCGCAAACCCGCCGCCGACGCAGGCAACGCGCACCAACACCATTGAAAGGACCTTCCATGAACACGCCAATGACCAACCGCCGCCAGTTCCAGCTCAGCCTGCTCGCCCTGCCCTGGGCACTGACCCTGCCCGCCGCGCACGCGCACGGCAACTCGCACGGCCAGGCCGCTGCGGCCGTGGCCAAGGAGCAGAAGCCCTGGGGCATCGCGGGCGAACCCGGGGCCGTCACGCGCACGGTCGACATCCGCATGACCGACGACATGAAGCTCAGCCCCAGCCACCTGGAGGTGCGCGAGGGCGAGACACTGCGCCTGCGCGCCGTGAACCGAGGCAAGGTGATGCACGAGATCGTGCTGGGCACCGGCACGGAGCTGAGGGCTCACGCCGAGATGATGAAGAAGCACCCCGGCATGGAGCACGACGAACCCTACATGGCGCACGTGCCACCGGGCAAAACCGGTGACGTGGTCTGGACCTTCAACCGCCCCGGCGATTTCGAGTTCGCCTGCCTGATCGCCGGCCATTTCGAAGCCGGCATGCGGGGCACCATCCGCGTCAAGCCCAAGGCATGACATCCCTTCTTCAGGAGCACACCATGCAAAGACGACACCTGCTCAGCGCAGCGATCGGCCTGTCCCTGGCCGCCGCAGGCGCCTTCGCCCAACCCGCCTCCCCCCCTGTGCTGCAGGTCTGGAAAGACCCCAACTGCGGCTGCTGCAAAGACTGGGTCGAGCTCATGCGCGCCGATGGCTTCCAGGTCCAGGTGTTCGACACCGGCAACACGGCCATGCGCCAGCGCCTGGGCCTGCCCGCCAGGTACGGCTCGTGCCACACCGCGCTGGTCGGCGGCTACGTGGTCGAAGGCCATGTGGCCGCCAGCGAGATCCGCCGCCTGCTCGCCGAGAAACCCCAGGCGATCGGCCTGGCCGTGCCGGGCATGCCGGTGGGCAGCCCGGGCATGGACGGCCCGGTGTACGGCGATCGGCGCGATGCCTACGACGTGCTGCTGGTGCAGCGCGACGGCAGCTCGCGCGTGTTCCAGCGCCACGCGGGCACCGGCGCTGGCGGCTTCAAGCCGACCTCGGGCGAGGTCAGCGGCACGCTGCCGACCAGCGAGGCCGAGGTGCGCAAGGTCGACACCGCCGCCGGCAAGATCACGCTCCGGCACGGCGAGATCAAGAACCTGGACATGCCGCCCATGACCATGGTCTTCCAGGTCCGGGAACCGGCCCTGCTCGCCAGGGTCAAGGCCGGCGACAAGGTGCGCTTCACCGCCGACAAGCTCAACGGCGCCTACACCGTGCTGAGTCTAGAACCGGCGGACTGAGCCGGCGCGGGCGCGTGGTCCGCGGTTTGATCTGCGTCAAACCGCGGCCCCTTGCGCACGGCTGCAGCCAGATTTCCCTTCGGTTTCGGCCGCAATGGCCGATAGCCATCCCATGCGCAACAACCTGCCCGTCACCCAAAACGAATACGTGATCCCCGAAGGGGTCACGCTGGTGTCCACCACCGACCTGCAAAGCCGTATCACCTACTGCAACCCGGCCTTCGTGGCCGTGAGCGGTTTCGATCGCGAGGAACTCCTGGGACAGCCCCACAACATCGTGCGGCACCCCGACATGCCCGCCGAGGCCTTCCGGGACATGTGGGCCACCCTGGCCAGCGGCTCGCCGTGGTCGGCGCTGGTGAAGAACCGCCGCAAGAACGGCGACCATTACTGGGTGGAGGCCAACGCCACGCCGGTGCTGGAGAATGGCCAGACCGTGGGCTACATGTCGGTGCGCACCGCACCCAGCCGGGACAAAGTGCAACAGGCCGAAGCCCTCTATGCCCGCCTGCGGGCCGAAGGCCAGGACGGGCGCGCCACCCTCTCGCTGCGGCGTGGGCGCGTGGTGCGCAGCGGCTGGCTCGGGCGGCTGCAGGACCTGACCCGGCTCACCCTGGGCAAACGCATGGCGCTGTGCTCGGTGGGCATGGCGGCGGCGGGCATGCTCATGGGCCAATTCACGGCGCCCCTGGGCGCCATGGCGACCCTCGGTGCCGGCCTGGCTTTGCTGGCCGTGGCCTCGGTCGCCGCGCTGCTGCTGCGCCATCAGCTGCTCACGCCCCTGCAACAGACGGTGGCGTTCGCCAACCAGATGGCCGCCGGAGACCTTTCGGCCCGCATCCAGGGCCACGCCAATGGCGAGTTCGGCGAACTCACGAGCGCCCTGAACCAGCTCAATGTGAACCTGCAGGCCGTGGTGGCGGACGTGCGCCACGAGGTCGAGGGCGTGCAGGTGGCGTCCAGCCAGATCGCCGCCGGCAACCAGGACCTGTCCTCGCGCACCGAGTCGCAGGCCAGCAGCCTGGAGCAGACCGCCGCCTCGGTGGAAGAACTCAGCAGCACGGTGCAGCAAAGCGCGAACGCTTCGCGCGAGGCCTCGGTGCTCTCGCAGCACTCGGCCAGCGTGGCGCGCGAAGGCAACGACGCCATGGCGCGCGTGATCCACACCATGGACGACATCACCCGCTCGTCCAGCCGCATCGCCGAAATCATCGGGGTGATCGACGGCATCGCCTTCCAGACCAACATCCTGGCCCTGAACGCGGCCGTGGAAGCGGCGCGCGCAGGTGAACAGGGACGGGGATTCGCGGTGGTGGCCGGCGAGGTGCGCAGCCTGGCCCAGCGCACCATGACGGCATCCAAGGAGATCAAGGCGCTGATCGACGAGTCGACGGGGAAGGTGACCGCTGGCAGCGAGCTGGTGCACAGCACCGGCAAGACCATGACCGAGGTGGTGCAGTCGGTCGAACAGGTCAACGGCCTGATCGCCGACATCACCCACGCCACGCAGGAACAGGCCCTGGGCCTGGGCCAGATCAACCAGGCCGTGGGCCAGCTCGACGCGGTGACCCAGCAGAACTCGGCCATGGTCGAGCAACTTGCCGCCGCCGCGGGCTCCCTGCAGGCCCAGGCCCAGGTAATGAACGACGCGGTGCGCGTCTTCCGCCTGCAGCAGCGCACGGGCACCGTACGGGCCTGAGCGGCATCGGCCTCAGTTGGCGCTCAGGTCGATCTTCGCCGCCACGGCCTCGAAGGCCTTGAGCTCGCTGGCGAGCTTGGCCGAGAACTGCGCCGGCGTCACCGGCTGAGCGGCCACGTTGCCCTGCTTGGCCAGGGCGTCGCGGAATTCGGGCGTCTGGATGATCGCGTTGATGTCGGCGTTGATCTTCGCCACGATCGCGGGCGGCGTGCCCGCCGGCGCGAGCACGCCGTGCCAGGTGCCGATGGTGAAGTCGGCGATGCCGGCCTCGGCAAAGGTGGGCACGTCCTTGAGGTGAGGAAAGCGCTGGCTGGAGGTGACCGCCAGCGGGCGCAACTTGCCCGCCGTGACGAAGGCCGTGATCGAGCCCGGCGAGGGGAACGACATGTCCACCACGCCGCCCACCAGATCGGTCATGCCCGGGGCCGCGCCCTTGTAGGGCACGTGCAGCATGTCGGTGCCGGTGCGCAACTTGAAGATCTCGCCCGCCAGGTGCGGGATGCCACCCACCCCTTGCGACGCGTAGCTGAAGGACTTCTGCTTCGCGCGCAGGGCGGCAACCAGCTGGCCCACGTTCTGGTAGGGCGAGCTGGCATTCACCACCAGCACGTTGGGCACATCCACCGTGAGCGCAATCGGTGCGAACGATTTTTCAACGTCGTAGCGCAGGCCCTTGACCACGAACTTGTTGAGCGTGTGGCTGGTGGCCGTGACCAGCAGCGTGTAGCCATCGGGCTTGGCGTTGGCCACCGCCGCCGCGGCGATGGTGCCATTGGCGCCGGCGCGGTTCTCGACGATCACCGACTGCCCCCACTGCGCGGCCAGCGCCTGGCCCACGAGGCGGGCCGACTGGTCGATCGCGCCGCCGGCGGCGTAGCCAACCACCAGGGTCACGTTGCGCTGGGGAAAGTCCTGCTGCGCATGCGCAGCACCGCAGGCAAGGATCGCGGCGAATGCGCCGAAGGCGAGGGTCTTCATGGTGTCTCCGTTGGAATCGGCTGCACCACAGGCAGCGAGAAGCCATCGTAGGAAGCGCGTTTCAGGGCGTCAAAGCGAGAATGGGCGGATTCCGCCAGGAGAAAAGCGGACACGGCTCGAACATCCTGTCACCACGGGCCCGGAAGGGCGGCATGCTAATGTCGCGCCATGCCCAAGACCCTGCGATACACCCTGCTCTCCCTGCGCGAGATGCTGCTGTCTGCCGGCCCGTTCGCCATCCTCACGGTCGCCCTGCTCTGTTTCACCTACTGGTGGCTCAAGCCCAACCCGCCGGACCGCGTGGTGCTGGCCACCGGGCCCGCGCAAAGCGCCTACGAGGCCTTCGGCAAGCGCTACGCCGAGGCGCTCGCGCGCAATGGCATCACGGTCGAGCTGCTGCCCTCCGAGGGTTCCTCTGCCAACCTGGAGCTGCTGCGGACCGGCCAGGCCGACCTGGGCTTCGTGCAGGGCGGCACGGCCGACATCGGCTACGACGACGAGGACGCCATCACCTCCCTGGGCAGCCTGTTCGTGGAACCGCTCTGGCTGTTCTACCGGGAAGACGCGGCCAAGCGCCTGCGCAAGTCGCCCACGGTGAGCAAGCTCTCCGAACTCAAGGGCTGGCGCGTGAACGTGGGCACGCCGGGCAGCGGCGTGCCGCGCCTGTTCTCCACCCTGCTCGACGTGAACCGCCTCAACGCCTCCGAGATGACCCTCAGCCAGCTGGAGCAGACCCCGGCCACGGTGGCCTTTCTCAATGGCGAGCTCGATGCCGTGGTGTTCGCCTCGGCACCCGAATCGCTGATGGTGCAGATGCTGCTGCAGACGCCCGGCGTGCGTCTGCTGGATTTCGCGCAGAGCGAAGCCTATTCGCGCCGATTCGGTTACCTCACCCCGGTGGTGATGCCGCAGGGCATGGTGGATCTGGCCAACAACATCCCGCCGCGCAATGTGCGGCTGGTCGCCTCCACCACCAGCCTGCTCGCGCAGGCCAACACGCACCCGGCCATCCTCCAGCTGTTTGCGCAGACCGCCATCAGCCTGCACAGCGGCGCGAGCTGGTTCAGCCGGGCGCGCGAGTACCCCAGCCTGGAACACAGCGAGGTGCCCATCGCACCCGAAGCCCAACGCGCCATCAAGGGTGGCACGCAACCCTTCCTGCAACGCTATCTGCCGTTCTGGCTGGCCAACCTGATCGAGCGCATGTGGCTGGCCATGGGCCTGATCATCGCGCTGGCGCTGCCGCTCTCGCGCATCGTGCCGCCGCTCTACACCTTCCGCATCCGCAAGCGCGTGTTCCGCTGGTACGCCGAGCTGCGCGACGTGGAGCAGCGCAGCGAAAGCAGCAGCGAGAGCGCGCAGGACCTGCTCGAACAGCTCGACGCGATGGAGGCCAAGGTGGAGAAGGTGGTGGTGCCGCTGTCGTACACCGACGAGCTCTACGCCCTGCGCAACAACATCCACCTCGTGCGCAAGAAACTCCTGCGCAAGGCCTGAGGCCGGTCGTCGCAGGCGGGGATCAGCCCCCTCGGCGGGCAGCGACCTGCGCAGCGGCGAAGCAGCGCAGCGTGGGGGCCACCCTACTTGTTTTCAGCTTTGGCGCTGTTGAGCCAGGCCTGGCGGGCCACCTCGTCGAGGGCCTCGTCCACCACGCCGTGGTCGGCCACCACGCGCAGGCGGTCCTGTTCCAGCAGGCGCTCGAGCCCGCGCTTGGTCATGGACAGCGAGCGGCCGTTCGCGCCGGTGAACAGGAACAGCGTGCCGTGCGGGCTGGCCCAGGTGATCTGCCAGCGCATGGCCTGACCGTCCTGCAGCACATCGACCCAGGTGCCCACCGGCAGTTCCGAGGTGCGCTGCACCGCCATCTCGGCCTTGACCTCGGCCCAATCGCGCTGCCGCTGCATTGGCCGGGTTTCCAGAAACGCCGGCTGGGTGGAGGTCTGCGAGTCGAGCATCACGTCGTCCATCAGGCAGGAGTCGCGTGCTTCGGTGCGCTGCATCCAGGGCTCGTCGTCCAGCTCCGGCTGGATGCTGGGCTGCTCTTCATCGGCCGGCGGCGGCTCCTGGCTGCTGCGCTGGGTCTTGTAGGCCGCTTCATGGAGCCCCATGAGCGCCTGGAAAAAGGCCTCGGTCTGCTCGCGCGGGTAGTCAATGGCGTCCAGGCCCTCGCGCAGCGTGCGCAACACACCGGGGATGACTTTGACCAGGCGGGGCCGGTTCAGGCTGGCCAGCGCCAGCTGGCTGGACCACAGCAGGTCGGGCAGGATGTCGCTGTAGCGCCGCGCGGGCGAGTCGACCGGCGACACGGATGACGAGTCGGACACCTCCAGCCTGGCCTGCGCCACCACCTGCGACCAGGGGCCGGTGAGAAAGCGCCGCACCACACCCGGCGCCTTCTCGAAGTCGTTGCGCGCGCGGATCTCGGCCGCGACGCGCTCGGCCAGCAGGTTGCGCTGCTCCACGCGCACCAGCGTCTGCACCGCCAGCCCACGGGCTTGCACCTGCGCGGGCGCCACCGACTCGACCTGCGAGCGGTGCAGCTCGGCGAGCAGGCTGGGGAAACGCTCGGCAAGGTCCTCACCGGGCTTGAGCAAGGTCCGCACGATGCCGCGCACCTGGTTGGAGAAGGGGTTGTAGCCCGGGTCCATCTCGCTGGTGAAGGCCAGGCTGCGCTCGGTGATCGCATCGAGCAGGCGGCGCGCGGGGTTTTGCTTGTCGGCGAAGAAGCGCGGCTCGCTGCGCGCCAGCTGCAGCAGCGCGGGCTTCATGTCCTGCACCATGTTGCGCACCGGCACGAGCAGGCGCTCGTCGGCCGCAATGCGCTTGAGCATGAGGGTGACCACCTCGCTGGCCAGCGTGCGTCCCATGACGTTGTCCGACACCGGCGTCTTGCTGCTGGACTTTTCGTTCAGATCGAGGTTGCCGACCAGCAGCTGGTGCAGATGGTCCAGCGTGAGCAGGTTGTCGTTGACGAGCACTTCCTGCACCGAGACCGCCTCGTCCCGCGCGCTGGCCGCAGCGGCCGCCCTGCGGGGCGCCGCGGTCTGCGTGACGACGTAGCCAGCCGGCTTCACGCCCGCCCGTTCGAGCTGGCTGCTCAGGGAGGCGTACAGGTGGCGCAGTTCGTCGCCAAGCGAGACGGCGCCCACCTGCAACCAGCGCGTGCGCACCGCGGCCTCCACGTGCAGGCCCTTGAGGGCGGTCATCAGCGCGGCCACCACCACCTCGACCCGCAGAGGGTTGGCCTCGGGGTTCACCACCGTGAGGCCCTGCGCGCCGCTCATGCGCGAGGTCAGCGTGACCAGTTCTTCGTCCACCGCCATCTTGACGACCTGCTGCACACGGGCCAGCTCCACGGTTTCCTGAACCTGGTCGTCGCCCATGAGTTCGAGTTCGTCGAAGCTCACGGTGGGCGACCGGCGCGAGCCGGTGCCGGTGTGCGGCAGGGCGTTCTCCATCGATTCGGCGAAGGCCGCCAGAAAACGGGTGGCGATCAGGTCGCGGTGCGACTCCAGCGTGCTGCGGGCCTGCACGAGCCCCTGCTTCTCACCCAGCTGGCTGGCCGACAGCTCCCGCTCCTTGAGGGTGCTGTGCAGCTTGCCCAGCCAGCGCGGCACCCACTCGCGGGTCTGCGCAAGGGCTTCGCGGAGGCAGGCATCAAAGGCCTGGGTGTTGCTGGCGTCCATGCAGCCGGTGTCCTTCGTGACGGGAAAGCAAACGGAAAGGTTCCTGCCCATTATCGGCAGGCGGGGCCCCTCACCATAGCGCAAAAGTAGGCCACAAAGGCCTGGCGTTCACCGTTCAGCCATCAATGCGCGCCAGCCATCGGCGCCGAGGTCGCGCAGGGTCTGCAGGTTGCGCTCGACAATGGCGTCGGCGTCACCCCCAGCGGTCTCGATCGCGCGCTCGACGCTGTCTTCGCGCAACAGGTGCAGGATGGGGAACGGCGCGCGGTTGGTGGCGTTCGTCACGTCATCCGGCGCCGTGCCCTCGAATTGAAACAAAGGGTGAAACGGCGCGACCTGGATCACGCCGTCGAGCTCGTGCTCGGCCACCACATCGTCCACCACGTTGAGGAAGTCGTTGAACACCTCGAAATCGGGAAACAGCGTGGGATGCACCAGCAGCGTGGTGTCGATCTCCTCGGCAGGCGTGTTCACCAGCAGGTCGAGCTCGCGGTCGAGGTCGTCCAGGAAGGCGTCCAGGTGCCGCGCCGTGCTCACCACGATGCGCACCTGGTTCTTCACGTACACCGCCCGCGCGAACGGGCACAGGTTCAGGCCGATGACGGCCTTCTCGATCCAGTGGCGCGTGGCGGCGAGAACGGTGTCGGATGAGATGTCCATGAGGGTGGTCGGAGCGAGAGGAAGTTGAGTCCAGAATGCCGCGGGTCCGGGTTCCCCGGCCCGCAGGCATGGCCCCCTTGAGGGGGTGACGACCCGAGCATCGGGCCGGCGCGGGGGTGGGCTTACTTCAAGGCCTTGAAACGCATGCGCTTGGGTTTGGCCCCCTCTTCGCCCAGGCGCTTCTTCTTGTCGGCCTCGTACTCCTGGTAGTTGCCGTTGAAGAACACCCACTGGCTGTCGCCTTCGGCGGCCAGGATGTGCGTGGCGATGCGGTCGAGGAACCAGCGATCGTGGCTGATGACCAGCGCACAACCGGCGAACTCGAGCAGCGCGTCTTCCAGCGCGCGCAGGGTTTCCACGTCCAGGTCGTTGGAGGGTTCGTCCAGCAGCAGCACGTTGCCGCCCTCGGCCAGGGTCTTGGCCAGGTGCAGGCGCCCGCGCTCACCGCCCGAGAGGCTGCCCACGCGCTTTTGCTGGTCGCCACCGGAGAAGTTGAAACGGCCGCAGTACGCGCGGCTGGGCATCTGAAACTTGCCCACGGTGATCATGTCCAGCCCGCCCGAGATGTCTTCCCACACGGTCTTGTCGCCGTCCAGGCCTTCGCGGCTCTGGTCGACGAAGGCCATCTTCACGGTCTGGCCGATCTTCACTTCGCCGGAATCCGGCTGCTCCTTGCCGCTGATGAGCTTGAACAGCGTGGACTTGCCCGCGCCGTTGGGGCCGATGATGCCGACGATGGCGCCCGCTGGGATCTGGAAGCTCAGGTTGTCGATCAGCAGGCGGTCACCGAAGGACTTGCTGACGTTCTTGAACTCGAACACCTCGTTGCCCAGGCGCTCGGCCACGGGAATGAAGATTTCGTTGGTCTCGTTGCGCTTCTGGTACTCGACGTCGCTCAGTTCCTCGAAGCGGGCCAGACGCGCCTTGCTCTTGGCCTGGCGGCCCTTGGGGTTCTGGCGCACCCACTCCAGTTCTTTCTTCATCGCCTTGGTGCGGGCGTCTTCGGTGCGCTGCTCCTGCTCCAGGCGCGCTTCCTTCTGCTCCAGCCAGGTGGAGTAGTTGCCCTTGTACGGGATGCCGTGGCCGCGGTCGAGTTCGAGAATCCACTCGGCCGCGTTGTCCAGGAAGTAGCGATCGTGGGTGATGGCCACCACGGTGCCGGGGAAGCGCTGCAGGAACTGCTCGAGCCAGTCCACCGATTCGGCGTCCAAGTGGTTGGTCGGCTCGTCGAGCAGGAGCATGTCGGGCTTGGACAGCAGCAGGCAGCACAGCGCCACGCGGCGCTTCTCGCCGCCGGAGAGCACGCCGATCTTGGCGTCCCAGGGCGGCAGGCGCAGCGCGTCGGCCGCGATTTCGAGCTGGTGTTCGCCATCGGTGCCCGAGGTCGCGATGATGGCTTCGAGCTGGGCCTGCTCGGCGGCCAGCGCGTCGAAGTCGGCGTCTTCCTCGGCATAGGCCGCGTAGACCTCGTCCAGGCGCTTCTGGGCGGCGCGCACGCCGCTCATGCTGGCCTCGACCGCCTCGCGCACGTTCTGCTCGGGATCGAGCTGGGGTTCCTGGGGCAGGTAGCCGATGCGGATGCCCGGCATCGGGATCGCTTCGCCTTCGATTTCCTTGTCGATGCCGGCCATGATCTTGAGCAGCGTCGACTTGCCCGAACCGTTGGTGCCGAGCACGCCGATCTTGGCGCCCGGGAAGAACGAGAGCGAGATGTCCTTGAGGATCTGGCGCTTGGGCGGCACGATCTTGCCGACCCGGTTCATGGAGAAAACGTATTGAGCCATGGGAATGTTCTGCCTGAAGAAGCTGCAGCCACGACGGCCGCGCAACCCATGATTATCCCCTCAGAGGCCCATGAGCCGCTTTTGAGCGTCGGCTGGCGGTGGCCGGGCCCCGATCGTGCGACAATAGACCCTGTCGGGCACTTCAGTTGGCTCGGCGCCGGCACTTCGCCGGGGTGTGCGCAACCCGCTTGCGGCCACCGACTTCCTGAATCCATCTGCCCCAGACTGACCGGGCGCCGCAGCCCATCAGGCCGCGACATCCGGAGTGGCCGATGCCCCCAGCGCCCTGGACGGGCGCCTCATCTACATGACCTTTGACGATCTGAACCTGGCCCCGGCCATCGTGCAAGCCGTGCGCGAGCACGGTTACGAAACCCCCACCCCCATCCAGGTGGAAGCCATCCCCGCCGTGCTGGCCGGCCGCGACCTGCTCGGAGGCGCCCAGACAGGCACCGGCAAGACCGCCGCCTTCACCCTCCCGCTGCTGCAGCGCCTCTCCGGCAGCGAACGCGCCAAGAGCCGCTTCGGCGGCGTGGGCATCCGGGCCCTGGTGCTCACCCCCACCCGCGAACTCGCCGCCCAGGTCGAAGAGTCGGTGCGCGTGTACGGCAAACACCTCTCGCTGACTTCCACCGTCGTCTTCGGCGGTGTCGGCATGAACCCGCAGATCAACGCCATGAAGCGCGGCGTCGACATCCTGGTGGCCACCCCCGGCCGCCTGCTCGACCTGCAGCAGCAAGGCTTCCTCGATCTCTCCACCGTGCAGATGCTGGTGCTCGACGAAGCCGACCGCATGCTCGACATGGGCTTCATCCACGACGTGAAGAAGATCCTCGCGCTGGTGCCCAAGGACAAGCAGAGCCTGCTGTTCTCGGCCACCTTCAGCGACGAGATCCGCGACCTCGCCAGCGCCCTGCTCAAGGACCCGCTGCACATCCAGGTGACCCCGCGCAACACCACGGTGCAGCGCATCACGCAGGTGATCCACCCCGTGGGCCGCGGCAAGAAAAAGGCCCTGCTGGTGCACATCATCAACCAGCACAACTGGAGCCAGGTGCTGGTGTTCACGCGCACCAAGTTCGGCGCCAACAACGTGGCCGAGTACCTCACCAAGAACGGCATCCACGCGATGGCGCTGCATGGCAACAAGAGCCAGGGCGCCCGCACCCAGGCGCTGGCCGGGTTCAAGAGCGGCGAGATCCGCGCCCTGGTGGCGACCGACATCGCCGCGCGCGGCATCGACATCGACGAGCTGCCGCACGTCGTGAACTACGAGATTCCCAACGTCAGCGAAGACTACGTGCACCGCATCGGCCGCACCGGCCGCGCGGGCAACAGTGGCGAAGCCGTGAACCTCGTGAGCCTGGACGAAGAAGGCTTCATGATGGAGATCGAGCGCTTCACCAAGCAGCAGATTCCGGTGCAGATCTTCCCTGAATTCATGCCCGAGCCGGGTGAAAAGGCCGAGCCCATTGCCATGGGCCGCCAGACCATCTGGGGTGGCGCAGGCAAGCCGCCCAGCCGCGAGGTGATGGCGGCGGCGGCCAAGGCCGCGCGCACCGAGATGCTGCAGCGCGTGCGCGAGAAGAAGGCCAGCGAGCCGCAGGGCCGTGGCAACGGGGGTGGCGGCCAGCGCCAGCGCCCGGCCGGTGATGGCAGCCAGGGCGACGCCCCGCGCGGCGAAGGCCGGCGCGGCAACGGCGGTGGTCAGCGCGCCAACGGCAATGGCGGCGGTGGCAACGGCCAGCGCCAGGGCCAGCGCCACGGTGGTGGCCAGCAAGGCCAGCGCCCGCCGCGCGAAGACCGCGGCTTCCGTGAAGACCGGGGCCCGCGCGAGGACCGCGAGCCCGGCGCCGAGCGCCAGCCCGGCCCCAATGCCCACCTGGGCAGCCTGCGCATCAAGGAGCCCCGCCCACGCGCGGCCAATCCAGGCGGCCAGCCCGATCCGCTGCGCACCAGCATCGATGCGATGCGCACCGGCAACCGCGGCGGTGGCCGGGGCAAGGGCGGTGGCGGGGGTGGCCAGCGCGGCAACGCGGGCGGCCCGGCCGACCCGCTGCGCACCAGCTTCGGCCGCATCCGCTGAAGCGGCGGCTTTCCCACTAAAGTGCGGTCATGCCCCTTGACCGCACCACTCCCCCCGGCGCCCCGTCGGCCTTTGCAGGCCACGGGGCGCCGGCACGTTACGCCACCCTCATGATGGCCACCTGCAACGTGCTCAACCTGGCCCTGCCAGGCCGCCATTTCTACGAAGGACAGGACCCCTACACGCAGACCGAATTCGAGCGCAAGGTGAGCTGGCTGGGCGAGCGGTTCCGGGCGCTCAATGCCGACGTGCTCGCGGTGCAGGAAGTCTGGGACGAGGCCGCCCTGCGCGCGGCGGTGGCGCGCAGCGGACTGCAATACGGTTTTGTGGCCGTGCCCGGCGCGGAGAACGGCGACGGCCAGATCGGCGCGCAAGGCACGCCTCGGGTGGGCATCGTCACCCGCCTGAAGGTCGATTCGGTGCAATCGCTCACCGACTTCCCCGAAGCAGCCCGCATCCAGGTGCCAGGCCTGGGCCTGCACACCCGCTTCGAACGCCCGCCCCTGCTGGCGATGCTGCGCCTCAAGCATGGTCAGCCGGTGTGCGTCATCACCGCGCACCTCAAGAGCAAGCGACCGAAGTTCCTGGAGGATGCGAGCGGCCTGCGCATCGAGGACACGGCCGATCCGGCGGTGCAGGCGCTGGCCTCGCTGCGCTCGCTGGTCATGCGAGCGAGCGAGGCCCTGGCGTTGCGCCTGAAAGTGGTCGATCTGCTGCACCGCACCCAGCTGCCGCTGGTGCTGATGGGCGATCTGAACGACGGCCCGCACAGCGTCACCACGCAGCTGATCGCGGCCACGTCCCAGGTCGCCTACGACAAGGGCGCCCTCGACCACGCGCTGTTCAGCGCATGGGACGTGCAAGGCGAAGCGGCGATGCGCCGCGACGTGGCGTATTCGCACATCCACCAGGGCTACCCCGAAGTGCTGGATCAGCTGCTGGTGAGCGAGCAGTTCGTCGCGACCAGCCGCCGATCCATCGGCGACGTGCGGCGCGTGGAGGTCTTCAACGACCACCTGTTCGAAGGCCGGGACCGCAGCCGCAGCGACCACGGCTTCGTGCGCGCGCTGATGCGCCTGCGCCTGCCCGACGCGCCGCTGTCAGCGGGCTGAGGAGCCCGCTTCGCGGATGCGCTGCGCGAGGTGGGCGAGCGCCTCTTCCACCTGATCCACGAGCACGAGGCAGAGGTCGCCCGGTTGCAGCCGCTCCAGCGCGGCGTCGATGGCGACGAACTCGCCCCGGATCTCGAACACCTCTTTCGTGCGGCTCGCTCCGGCAAGTCCCTCGCGAAGGAGCGTGAGCACCTCGCCATCCTCGCGGCCGCGCTGGCAGGCGTCCTGGAACAGCAACACATCGTCGAAGGCCTTGCCCAGGATCGCGGTCTGCTCGCGGATGTCTTCGTCGCGGCGGTCGCCCGCACCGCTGATGACCACGCTGCGCCGGCGCGCCGGCATGGCGTTGACCGCGTCGACCAGGGCGCGCATCGCGTCCGGGTTGTGGCCATAGTCGGCGATCACGGTGGCGCCACGGTAGTCCATCACATTGAAGCGGCCCGGGGCGTTGTCGGCGTCGTTGGAGAAGCTGGCCAGGCCGCGCACGATGGTGTCCCAGTCCAGGCCCGCGCACCAGGCCGCACCGATGGCCGCCATGACGTTGTCCTTCTGGAAGCCGATGGTGCCGCCGCGCGTGATGGGCACACCCTGCAGCGGAATCTGCACGCGCCAGCTGCCCTCGGTCACGATGATGCGATCGCCCTCGACGCAGATGGTGCGCTTGCCCTGCACCCGGTGCGCAGCCAGCACGGGGTGGTCGTGGTCCTGCGCGAAGAAAACCACGCCGCCGGTGCACTTGGCGGCCATGGCCGCGACGATGGGATCGGCCGCGTTGAGCACCGCGTAGCCCGTGGGCGCGACGTTCATGACGATGACGCGCTTGAGCACCGCGAGGTCTTCGACGGTGGTGATGTAGTTCAGGCCGAGGTGGTCGCCGGTGCCCACGTTGGTCACCACGGCCACCTGGCACTGGTCGAAACCCAGGCCCTCACGCAGCATGCCGCCACGCGCGGTTTCCAGCACCGCGGCATCCACGTCCGGGTGCAGCAGCACGTTGCGCGCGCTCTTGGGCCCCGAGCAGTCGCCGCTGTCGATCTGGCGGCCATCGACGTACACGCCATCGGTGTTGGTCATGCCCACGCGCATGCCGCTGGTGGCCATGAGGTGGGCAATCAGCCGCGTGGTGGTGGTCTTGCCGTTGGTGCCGGTGACAGCGACCAGCGGAATGCGCCCGTCGTCGCCGGGCTCGAACATGTTCGCGATCACCGCCTCGCCCACCGGGCGCCCCTTGCCGTACGACGGCGAGAGGTGCATGCGCAGGCCGGGCGCGGCATTGACCTCGACTACGCCGCCGTGCTGCTTCTCCAGCGGCACGTGCACGTTTTCGCAGACCACGTCCACGCCGCAGATGTCCAGCCCGACCGTCTGCGCGGCGGCCACGGCGCGGGCGGCCACCTCCGGGTGGAGGTCGTCGGTGACGTCCGTGGCGGTGCCGCCGGTGCTCAGGTTGGCGTTGTTGCGCAGCACGACGCGGCGCCCCATCTCGGGCACGGACTCGGGTTTGAGGCCCTGCACGTGCAGGCGCGCCAGAGCGATGTCGTCGAAGCGGATCTTGGTGAGCGAGGTGGCATGGCCGTCGCCACGCCGGGGGTCGGCGTTGACCAGGTCCACCAGCTCGCGCACGGTGTGCTCGCCGTCTCCGATCACGTGCGGCGGCTCGCGCCGCGAGGCGGCCACCACTTTGTCGCCCACCACGAGCAGCCGGAAGTCGCTGCCCGGCAGGTATTTCTCGACCATCACGTCGCCGATCTCGGCGGCCGCGCGAAACGCGATGTCCATGTGCTCGCGCGAGACGATGTTGACCGTCACGCCCTTGCCCTGGTTGCCATCCTGCGGCTTGACGACCACGGGCAGGCCGATTTCCATGGTGGCCGCCCAGGCGTCGTCGGCGTCGCTGACGGGCCGGCCTTCGGGCACGGGCACGCCGGCGGCACCCAGCAGCGCCTTGGTGAGGTCCTTGTCCTGGGCGATCGACTCCGAGACGGCGCTGGTGCTGTCCACCTCGGCCGCCCAGATGCGGCGCTGGCGCGAGCCCCAGCCCAGCTGCACCAGACTGCCGGTGGTCAGGCGCCGGTAGGGAATGTTGCGCGCCACGGCGGCGTCCACGATGCAGCCGGTGCTGGGGCCCAGGCGCACGTCTTCGTCGAGCGCGCGCAAGCGGGCGATCGCCGCCTCCACGTCGTAGCTTCCGGCATCCCCCGCACCAGCGGCGGCGAGCAGTTCGCGGGCGATGTCGAAGGCCATCCGGCCCACCACCTCTTCGCTGTACTGCGCCACCACCTGGAACACGCCCGGCTCCAGCGTGGCCGAGGTGCGGCTGAAGGACACCGGGCACCCCGCCTGGGCTTGCAGCGCCAGCGCGGTGGCTTCCAGCACGTGGGCCAGGCTCAGGTGCTCTTGCGGATTGCTGGGCTCCAGAGGCCCCACGGAGGGGAAGAGCTCGCGCAGCCGCCGTTCGAAATCCGGCAGGGCTTGCAGGTCCATCTCATGCGGTTCACAGGAGACGATGGCCTCGATGCAGGTGTGGCGGCTCCAGAGATTGGGGCCGCGCAGGGGCCGGATGCGAGAAACGTCCATGACGGAAGCTGGGAGTGAATGAAAAGGGGACCGGCGCTCAGCGCGCCGCGTCCAGGGTAACCGGTTCTGGCCGTTCAGGGGAAGGAGCGACGTCGAGACCCGCGGTCTCGATGCCGGCGGCCATCAGTTCGGGCGAGACCGCCAGCGCCCATGCGGCGGCGGCCACGGCCATCAGGGTGTGCGCGCCCAGGGACTGCAGCAGGCCCTGCACCACGGGGGCGTCCAGCCGCACGCGGTGGGCTTTGCGCACGCCCTCGGCCAGCACCAGCTGGCCTTCGAACACCGACACGGTGCGCGAACCCGCCTCGCGGTGCTTCTGCAGGGCGGGCGACGCCGCATCCATGCCGTAGAGGATCACATCGCCGTCGCACAGCTCCACCATTTCCAGCACACGGGCGTCGTCCGCGTTGAGCACGGCCACGCCGTCGGGCAGCACCACGTCCACCTGGGTGCGCATCACGCGGTAGAGCTGGTCGGTGCTGCGCACGTCGTGGTGCTCCAGGCCCTGCACGTCGTCAAGGTCGGTCACGACGCCCACGGTGCAGCGGTCGTAGGCCAGGCCGTCGTCCAGGATGACCGAGGGGCCGTTCTCGAGCACCACCGCGTCCACCTCGCGGTTCATCAGCAGGCGCTGGCCGGCCTCCCAATGGGCACTGGGCCGGGCGTCCACCTTGCGGTTGCCCAGGAACAGGCCGTCCTGGCAGGCCAGGCCCACCTGGCGGCCGCTCAGGTGCAGCAGCCAGCCCACCAGACGGGCAATGGCATTGCCGTGGCGTGAGCTGGCCACGCCCACGATCGGCACGCGGCCGTTGCCGCCCTCGTCGAACAGGTGGTCCACGATGGCACGGCCCACGGGGCGCGAGCGGCCCGTGGCGGGCTTGAGGTGCATGAGCAGCCCCGGCCCGGCGTTCACTTCCACCACCGCGCCGCCCTGCGCCTGCAGCGGCCGGCCGATGTCCTGCGCGACCAGGTCCACGCCGGCCACGTCCAGCCCCACCACGCGGGCCGCCAGCGTCACCGCATGCGCCACCTCGGGGTGCACCTCGTCGGTGCAGTCGATCGCCACGTTGCCATTGCGCTGGATCATCACGCGCCGGCCTGCGGCGGGCACGGCCTCGCCCGACAGGCCCTGGCGCTCCAGCAGCAGGCGCATGACGGGTTCGCGATCCAGGTGGATGGTCTCGAGCGGGAATTCTTCGGCTTCGCCCCGGCGCGGGTCGCTGTTGAGCTGGCTGTCGATGAGCTGTTCGACGGTGGAGCGGCCATCGCCCACCACCGACAGGCTCTCACCGCGCGCTGCCGCGACCACGCGGCCGCCCACGACCAGCAGGCGGTGCTCGTCGCCCAGCACATAGCGCTCGACCATGACCTCGCTGCCCTCGGCGTCGGCCACCATGAAGGCTTTTTCGATGTCGGCGCGCTCGGTCAGGTCAAGGCTCACGCCACGGCCATGGTTGGCGTCCGAGGGCTTGACCACCACCGGCAGGCCGATCTCCTGCGCGGCTTCCCAGGCGGCTTCGGGGCTGGCGACCACCTGGCCTTCGGGCACGGGCACGCCGCAGGACGCCAGCAGGCTCTTGGTCAGGTCCTTGTCGTGCGCGATGTTGCCGGCGATGGCGCTGGTGCGGTCGGTCTCGGCCGTCCAGATGCGGCGCTGGTGCCGACCCTGGCCGAGCTGGACCAGGTTGCCATCGTTCAGGCGAAGGTGGGGGATACCCCGGTCCGTAGCCGCGGCGACGATCGACGCGGTGCTCGGGCCGAGGTAGCTGCGGTCGATCTGGTTGACCAGGCGCGCCACGGCCGCGGGCACGTCGAAGTGGGCCGCGGCATCCTCGCGCTGGCGGATCGCGGCGAGCAACAGCGCATGCGCTTCGGCAAGCGCGGCCCGGGCCACGGCCTCGTCGCGGGCGCGGAACACCATGCGGTAAACACCGCGCCGGCTGGTCTCCCGCGTCTGGCCGAAGCCGGTGGGCATGCCCGCCAGGTTCAGCAGCTCGATGACGACGTGTTCCAGGATGTGGCCGGCCCAGGTGCCTTCGCGCAGTCGCTGGATGAAGCCGCCGCGCTCGCCCACACCGCAGTGGTGCTCTTCGAGGGCGGGCAGCCATTCGATCAGGCGCTCCGTGAGGCCGGGCAGCTTGTTGGACGGGAAGTCCTCCAGATCGCCCAGGTCCAGCCAGACTTCGAGCACCGGGCGGTACGTCCAGATGTTGGGGCCGCGCAAGTAGTTGATGCGCAGCAGCGTGATGTCGTGTTTCGAGCTCATGTCTCCGGCGGGACGCGTGATTCGGGCGACCTGGTGTAGTACCGGTCGGGGGCTTCAGAAGAACTTCAATGCCATCAACGATCGCGGGCTCGACATCGGTGAAAATGCATGGCTCCCCCGTGGGAGCATGCCATTTCTCGCGGTCGACGCCACGCTGTCATCTTCACCATGCTTTCACAATTTCCAGCTGAATCCTCAGCCCCAGGAGCCGACCCTGCACAGGACGCCTCGCGGCCTGCATCAACCCAGCTGGGGGGCGATGATAGCGCTGTCGTTGCCTTGACGCTGGACTTGGACAGCGATTTACATTTCCGTACGCGCACCCTGTTGCTAACCCGTCAAAAGTTCACACTCGAAGGCCAGGAGTGGATACTGAACCCGGGTATGGAGCTGCGGTTGAGCGACCACGCCGGCGTCGGCTCCCTGGAGCTGCTGGACGCCCAAGGGCGGGTGGCGGTGTGGCACTTCACCACGGGTGTGCAGGCCCGTGCCGCGCGCATGGTCGATCAGTTCCATCGCCTGATGGCCCAGCTGGACCAGGCGCCCGGGCTGCCCGTCGAGGAACCCGCCCGCACCTGCCCCCAGTGCCAGGCCAGCCTGCCGGCCGAGAGCGACGAATGCCCGGAATGCGCCCAGGAGGCGCCCCAGGCCCCGCCCTCCACGTGGGTGCTGTTGCGCCTCTGGCGCTTTGCCCGACCTTATCGGTGGACGCTGCTCACCGGCTTCCTGCTCACGCTGGCCTCCACCGCCGCCACCCTGGTGCCGCCCTACCTGACCATTCCGTTGATGGACCGGGTGCTGATCCCCTTCCAGAACGGCCAGGAGATCGACACCGGCCTGGTGCTGGCCCTGCTCGGCGGCCTGTTGGGCTCGGCCCTCCTGGCCTGGGGCCTGGGCTGGGCCCGCACCTGGCTGCTGGCCCTGGTGTCCGAACGCATCAGCTCGGACCTGCGCACCACCACCTTCGACCACCTGCTCGAACTCTCGCTGGACTACTTCAGCAGCAAGCGCACCGGCGACCTCATGGCCCGCATCGGCAGCGAAACCGACCGCATCAGCGTCTTTCTGTCCTTGCACGCGCTGGATTTCCTCACCGACGTGCTCATGATCAGCATGACGGCGGTGATCCTGTTCTCGATCAACCCCTGGCTGGCGCTGGCCACGCTGGTGCCCCTGCCCTTCATCGGCTGGATGATCCACCTCGTGCGCGATCGCCTGCGCACCGGCTTCGAGAAGATCGACCGCGTCTGGGGTGAAGTCACCAACGTGCTGGCCGATACCATCCCCGGCATCCGGGTGGTCAAGGCCTTTGCGCAGGAAGCCCGCGAAGCACGCCGCTTCAAGCAGGCCAACGAGCACAACCTCGCCGTCAACGACCGCATCAACAAGACCTGGTCGCTGTTCACCCCGACCGTCACGCTGCTCACCGAGATCGGCCTGCTGGTGGTATGGGCTTTCGGCATCTGGCTGGTCAGCCAGAGCGAGATCACCGTGGGCGTGCTCACCGCGTTCATCGCCTACATCGGTCGCTTCTACGGCCGGCTCGACTCCATGAGCCGCATCGTCTCGGTCACACAGAAGGCCGCCTCGGGCGCCAAACGCATCTTCGACATCCTGGATCACGTCTCCAACGTGCCCGAACCGGCGCAACCGGTGCCGCTGACGCAGGTGCAGGGCGGCCTGCAGATGGAGGGCGTGAGCTTCCGCTATGGCAGCCGCACCGTGATCCGCAACCTCAGCCTGGACATCCGGCCCGGCGAGATGATCGGGCTGGTCGGCCACAGCGGGTCGGGCAAAAGCACGCTGGTCAACCTGCTGTGCCGCTTCTACGACGTGAGCGAAGGCGCGATCCGCATCGACGGCACCGACATCCGCCGCGTCGGCGTGGCCGACTTCCGCCGGCACATCGGACTGGTGCTGCAGGAGCCCTTCCTGTTCTTCGGCACCATCGCCGAGAACATCGCCTACGGCAAGCCGGGCGCCACGCGCGCGGAGATCGTGGCCGCCGCGCGCGCCGCGCACGCGCACGAGTTCATCCTGCGGCTGCCGCAGGGCTACGACTCGCTGGTCGGTGAGCGCGGCCAGGGCCTCTCGGGCGGCGAGCGCCAGCGCATCAGCATCGCACGCGCGCTGCTGATCGACCCGCGCATCCTCATCCTGGACGAGGCCACCTCCTCTGTGGACACCGAGACCGAGAAGGAAATCCAGAAGGCCCTGGACAACCTGGTGCAGGGCCGCACGACCATCGCCATCGCCCACCGCCTCTCCACGCTGCGCAAGGCCGACCGCCTGGTCGTCATGGACCGCGGCCAGGTGGTGGAAATCGGCCCGCACGACGAGCTGATGGCACAGCGCGGTGCCTACTGGCGGCTGTACGAAGCGCAGGCGCGCAAGGAACAGGAGGCCGCCGCCCTGCTCGACGCCAATACGCCCGAGGACAAGGACGCATGAACACCCCCCATCCCGCCTGGCAACTGCAGCGCAATTCCTTTGGCCGCCTCGTGCTCACGGACGAGGCCGGCGAGACCCACGTGGGCGTGGTACCCGTGCGGGCCTTCCCCATCGGCGCGCCCGATGAAGGCCTGTCGCTGGTGGGCAGCGACGGCCACGAGCTGGTCTGGGTGGACCACCTCGGCGAGCTGCCTGGCGAACTGCGCCAACTCCTGCAGGAAGAACTGGCGCAACGCGAATTCACGCCGGTGATCCAGCGCATCGAATCGGTGTCCACCTTCTCCACGCCCAGCACCTGGCAGGTGAGCACCGACCGCGGCCCCACCAGCTTCGTGCTGCGCAGCGAGGACGACATCCGCCGGCTCGAGGGCCAGGCCCTGCTGATCCTGAGCGGCCACGGCGTGTGCTTCGGCGTGCGCGATCGTTTCGCGCTGGATGCGCACTCGCGCCGCCTGCTGGACCGGTTTCTCTGACCGCGCGGCCGCTCAGCCCCTGACGAACAGCGTCACCAGCGGCTCGTCGCCCACCTGCCGGCTGCGGTGGCCGTGCACGGCGGCATCGAAGGTCGCACCGGGGGGCAGTGTGTCGGCCGAGTAGAAGTGCTGACCCGGGCCAAAGGCGCGCCAGCTGCCATCCTGCAGACCGATTTCCATGCAGCCCTGCAGCACGAACAGCCATTGCGCTTCGCCTGTGCAATGGAACTCGCTGCGAAAGCCCACCGGACTCTGGCGCAGCTGGCAGGCTGTCGCGGGCAGCAAGGCCGACAGGCGCGCCGCCGGCGAGCCTTCGGACAGGGGAATCTCGGCCTCGCGAAAACGCGCGCGGCCATCGGCGTCGGTGTACAGAATCACCTGCTGGAATGTGCTCAAGGAAACCTCCGGAGTCGGGCCCTGCTTTGTACCAGAGGTGTCCAGGCTTTTCGCTCACACTACGCCATCATGAAAGTTCTACTTGCCGAAGACGACCTCATGCTGGGCCGGAGCATGGAGCGCGGTCTGCGCATGGCCGGCTTTTCCCTGGACTGGACCCAGGACGGCCCGCAGACCCAGGCCGCCTTGCGCGAGCAACCCTACGCGGTGCTGCTGCTCGACATCGGCCTGCCAGGGCTCGATGGCCTGCGGCTGCTGCAATGGTTGCGCTCGGAAGGCCGCCCGGTGCCGGTGCTGGTGGTTTCGGCGCGCGACGCGGTGAGCGACCGCGTGACCGGCCTCAACCTCGGCGCCGATGACTACCTCACCAAACCGTTCGACCTCGACGAACTGGTGGCCCGCGTGCACGCGCTGGCGCGCCGGGGCAGCGGGCGCGCCCAGCCCGAGCTGCAGTTCGGCCGGCTGACCATGCGGCCGCTGCGCCGCGAAGCCCTGCTCGACAGCCAGCCCGTCACCCTGGCCGCGCGCGAGTACGACCTGCTGCTTGCCCTGATGGAAAACCCCGGCACCGTGCTTTCGCGCGAACAGCTGGAGAGCCGCCTCTACGGCTGGCAGGAAGAGGTGGCCAGCAATGCGGTGGAAGTGCATGTGCACCACCTGCGCCGCAAGCTGGGCGCGGCCTGGATCAAGAACGTGCGGGGCGTGGGCTACAAGCTGGTCGCCGTGGCATGAACTCGATCCGCCAGCGCCTGCTGTTCTGGCAGATCACGGCGCTGATCGTCACCAGCGTGCTGGTCAGTGCCTTGACCTACCACCTGGCCTGGCAGGCCTTCAACCGGGTGCGCGACTTCGGCATGGAACAGATCGCGCATTCGGTGGTGCGCCATGGCGTGCGGCCCCACAGCTGGGTGCTGCCGACGCCCGAACACGCCGCCCCCCGGCCCTCGGCCCGCCACGCCCCGCAAGACAACCCGCCACCCTGGGTCAGCGACGACCTGGGCCGCTTCATCAGCCAGATCTGGTCCACCGATGCCGAACTGCTGTATGCCTCGGTCGATGGCGTCGGCCCGCCCCTGCAAGAGCCCGGGTTCCACAACGTCGAATGGTCCGGCGAAGCCTGGCGGGTCTACACACTGGTGGACGACGAGGAGATCGTGCAGATCGCCAAGACCGCCAGCGACCGCGCCAGCAGCTTTGCCCAGATGGCGCCATGGCTGCTGGTGCCCGTGGGGATGCTGGTCCTGCTGCTCGGCCTGTTGATCCGCGTGGCCGTCAGCCGGGCACTGGCGCCGCTGGAGGCGCTTGGCCAGGACATCCGGCGGCGCGACGAAAAAGACCTTCAACCGATCGCCACCGAAGTCCTGCCCGAGGAGGTGGCCCCCCTGGGCCGGGCGCTCAACCAGCTGTTGGAGCGCGTGTCGCGCCTGCTCGCGCGGCAGCGCCAGATGCTGGCCGACGCCGCCCATGAGCTGAACACCCCGCTGGCCGCCGTAAAGCTGCAGGCCCAGCTCGCGCGCCGCGCCCCGCCAGGCGAGCGCGAGGCCGCGCTCGACGAGCTCGACCAAGGCATCGCACGCAGCACCCACCTGGTCGCACAACTGCTGCAGATGGCACGGCTGCAGGCGGACGGGCGCGAACGGCGGCCGGTGCCGCTGCGGCTGGACCAGCTCGCGGCGGAGGTGGTGGCCGCATTTTCGGCACGGGCCGAAGCGCGCGGGATCGATCTCGGGCTGGACACCCGCGAGGCCGCCACAGCAATGGCCGATCCGCAAGACCTGCGGGTGCTGCTCGACAACCTGGTGGACAACGCCTTGCGCCACACGCCACCGGGCAGCCGGGTCGATCTGCACGTCCAGCGGGACGCAGACACCGTCTGGCTGAGCGTCAACGACAACGGCCCCGGCATTGCCGAGGCCGATCGCCAGCGCGTGCTGGAGCGCTTCGTGCGGCTGAACCCTCAGAACGAAGCCACCGGCAGCGGCCTGGGCCTGGCGATCGTGGCGCAGATCGCCCAACAAAACGGGGGGCTGCTGACCTTGGCCAGCAGCCCCCCGGGTGGTTTGAGCGTGCGCGTCGCGTTCAGCGCATCGCCGACC
>NZ_JAHCKK010000004.1 GCF_026125825.1 Hydrogenophaga sp.
CTCACCTCCATCATGGTGCCGCATTCCGAGATCGAATGGCTTGACGCCGAAGACCGGATCGATGCGGCTGTGCAGAAAGCGTGGACCACCGGCCATTCCTGGTACCCGGTGTGCCGTGGCGGACTGGACGACGTGGTCGGTGTGATCCACCTGCCGCGCATGCTTGCGCTGCAGTCCGAAGGCAACAACGAACCGCTGATGCGCCACGTGCTGCCCGCGGTGTTCGTGCCCGAGACGCTCAGCGGCATGGAACTGCTGGAGCAGTTCCGCGAACGCGCCACGCGCATGGTCTTCGTGGTCGATGAATACGGTGTGGTGCAGGGCCTGCTCACGCCGCTGGACATGCTGGAAGCCATCACCGGCGAGCTCTCGCCGCGCACCGCGGTGGACGCCTGGGCAACGCAGCGCGAGGATGGTGCCTGGCTGGTGGACGGCGCCATGCCCGTGGCCGAGCTGAAGTCGCGCCTGGCGATCGATGACCTGCCCGACGAAGACAAGGGGCGCTACAACACCGTGGCCGGCCTGATGCAGACCGTCGCGGGCGAGCTGCTGGGCCGGCGCGAGCATGTGGACTGCGTGGGCTGGCGCTTCGAGGTGCTGGTGCTCGACGGGCGCCGCATCGACCAGGTGCTGATCACGCGGCTGCCAGCGCCCGAAGCGCAAGCGCAGGCCGAGGCCGACGGCTGAGCCGCGCGCTCACAGTCCCCACCACGCGGGCAGCCAGCGACGCACTTCCGGGCGGCCGAAGCGTTCGTCCATCAGCACCACCACGCCTTCATCGTCCGGCCCGCGGATCACGCGGCCGGCCGCCTGCACCACCTTCTGCAGGCCGGGGAAGAGGTAGGTGTAGTCGTAACCCTGGCCGAAGCGCGCCTGCAGCCGGGTGCGCAGCTGTTCATTCACCGGGTTGAGCTGCGGCAGGCCCAGCGTGGCGATGAAGGCACCGATGAGGCGCTGCCCGGGCAGGTCGATGCCTTCACCGAACGCTCCGCCGAGCACCGCGAAGCCAATGCCCTGGCTCTCTGGGGTGAAGCGCGCGACGAAGGCCTCCCGCTCGGGCTCGCCCATGCCGCGCGACTGTGCCCACACCGGCAGCGCCGGGTGCGTGGCCTGCAGCCGCTGGAGCGCCTGCTGCAGGTAGTCGAAGCTGCTGAAGAAAGCGAGGTAGTTGCCCGGCCGTTGGGCGTATTGGGCGGCCATGACCGCCACCAGCTGGTCGAGCGACGCCGCGCGGTCGGCGTAGCGCGTGGACAGGTGAGGTGTCACGCGCACCTGCAGCTGCGATGGATCGAAGGGCGAGGGCACGTCCAGCCGCGCGGTGTCTGGCGGCAGGCCCAGCAGGTCGCCCACGTAACCCATGGGACTGAGCGTGGCCGAGAACAGCGTGGCGCTGTGCGCGGCCTGCCAGCGCGGCTGCAGCAGCGGGCCGGGATCGAGGTTGCGGATGTGGAGGACCGGCTGGCGCGTGCGCCCGGCCGCGCGCGGGGAGGGGGTGAGGTCCATCAGCGAGTGCTCGGCAAACACCTCGGCCACGCGCAGGAATCGCTGCACCTCGAACAGCCATTCCTGCAGGCTTGCCGCGTTCGCGCCCTCGGGCTCCAGCGCAAGGTGGTCCGACAGCGCCGCGCTGTGGCGTTGCAGCGCGTCGATGAAGGCGCCCGGCAGCTCGGGCAGCACGGTGTGCTCCCGCGTCTGCAGGCGCGCCAGGGCGCTCCAGGGCCGCTGCAGCCGGGCCATGGTTTTCTGCAGCGCCGCCGGCGCGCTCTTGCGCACGGCCTGGAACGCGGCCGGACGCAGCTCGGCGCTGTACATGAGCCGCGCGCGTTCGATCAGGTTGTGCGCCTCGTCCACCAGCAGGCCCACGCGCAGCCCGTCGCCCACCGTGAGCGCCCAGGCGTGCGCGCTGAGGTCGAAGAAGTGGTTGAAGTCACCCACGACCACGTCGCTCCAGCGCAGCAGGTCCTGGCCCAGGTAATAGGGGCACACCTCATGGGCCAGCGCGGTCTCGCGCAGCGCGGTCCTGTCGAGCCAGCCGGCCTGCACGGCCGCCTCGCGCGCGGCCGGCAGCCGGTCGTAGAAGCCGCGCGCCAGGGGGCACGACTCGCCATGGCAGGCCTTGTCCGGGTGCTCGCAGGCCTTGTCGCGCGCCACCAGTTCGAGCACGCGAAGTGGCCGGACCTTGAGGCGTTGAAGCGCATGCAGCGCAAGCTGGCGGCCGGGTGTCTTGGCGGTGAGGTAGAAGAGCTTGTGCGTGCCCTGGTCGGGTGCGGCGCGCAGGGCCGCGAACAGCGTGGCCATGGTCTTGCCGATGCCGGTGGGGGCCTGAGCCAGCAGGTGGCGCCCGGCACCATGGCAGCGGTAGACGGCCGCGGCCAGCTCGCGCTGCCCGGGGCGGAAGCCCTCGAACGGAAAGGCCAGCGCGCGCAGCGCCTCGTCGCGCGCGCTGCGGTGGGACCGCTCGGCCATCGCCCAGCCCTCGTAGCGGGTGCAAAGCGCTTCAAAGAAGGCTTTGAGCTCCAGGGCGCTGTGCCACACGGGCAGCACGGTTTCCTGGCCGGTGTCGATGTTGAAGTAGACCAGCGCGAGCTCGATGCGCTCCAGCGCGTGCTGTTCGCACAGCATCCAGCCGTAGACCCGCGCCTGCGCCCAGTGCAGCGCGCGGTGGTTGTCGGGGATGCGCGCGGCGTCGCCCCGGTGGGTCTTGATTTCCTCCAGGCGCGGTACCGCGGGGTCGAAGCCATCGGCCCGGCCTTGCACCCGCAGTCCGCCGCAGCAGGTGCTCAGCGGCACTTCGCGCAGGTAGCCCGCCGCGCGCCGCGCGGTGACCAGGCTGTGGCCGGCGATGCCCTCCTGCGCGCTGGGCGAGGGCGTGAAGCGCAGGTCCAGGTCGCCCGCCTTGGCCGCGAACGCGCACAGCACGCGCACCGCCACAGAGGGGGTGGACGTGTCGATGGACGGTGGGTTGGCCGACATGGCCCACCATGGTACTGGATATATAGTCAGTGGATGGACGCCATCGCCCCCGCCCTGACGCGGCGCCACCACCAGCGCCTTCGCGAGATCTACCGTTCGGCCGGCTGGCCTTGTCACGACATGCTGGAGGTGGAACTGCTGGCCGCCGGCCTGCTGGAGCGCCGGCCTTCGCCCGGGGGGTTCGAGAGCCTGCGCGTGACCGAGGCTGGCATCCAGCGGCTGGCCGAGGTGTTCAGCCAGAACAAGGCGGCGCGCTCACCGCACGAGGCGCTGGTGGAGCGCGTGGCCACGGCGATGGCGCAGTCGGGCCGGCTCACCTGGCGCGGCCTGGCACTGCGCGTGCCGCTGCCTCGTGAGCTGCTGGATGGCGGCGAGCCCGCCACGCAACCGGGTGGCCCGCAGCAGGCCTGCGCCTTCGAGGGCGAGGCCGTGTCCGGTGCGCCCGGTCACGCCTGGTGCGTGGCCTGCCCGGATGTGTTCTCCGTGCGCCACACCACCGTGGAGGCCTATCTGGAGCCCGTGGTGCATGAGATCAAGGTGAGCCGGGCCGACCTGCTGGGTGATCTGCGCAAACCCGCCAAGCGCGCCGCCTACCTGGGCCTGGCCAGCGCCTGCTGGTACGTGCTGGGACAGGACGCCAGGGGCCGGCCCATCGCCGCGCCCGAGGAGGTGCCGGCCGAGTGCGGCGTGATGCAGCTCGAAGGCGAGCGGCTGGTGGTGGCGCGCGAGGCGCCGCGCCGCGCGATCGAACGCCTGCCGTTCCATGTGTGGATGGCGCTGGCCCGCAGCGGGCCGGCCGTGCGACCTCAGGACGACGCGCAGTCGCTGCTGTGACGCGGCGGGTGAAATCCCGCTGGCGCGGCGGCGCCGCTCTGGCGATGATGTGCGCCTGTGCTGTTTCACGGAGACCACGATGAAAACCCTGAACGACCACTTGAGCCAGTACGCGGCCTACCACCGCGACCGCCGCAACATCGTCACGCATTTCGTCGGCATTCCCATGATCGTGCTCTCGGTCGTGGTGCTGCTGGCCCGACCGGCCTTCGAGGTGGCGGGCCTGTCCCTGTCGTTGGCCACGCTGGCGGTGATCGCTGCCACGCTCTACTACCTGCGGCTGGACCTGCGCTTTGGCGTGGTGATGGGCGTGCTGCTCGCCGCCTGCCTGGCGGTGGCGCATGCCACCGCCAGCCTGTCCACCGGCGCCTGGGCCACCTTCGGCGTCGGCCTGTTCGTGGTGGGCTGGGTGATCCAGTTCGTCGGGCACGTCTTCGAAGGCCGCAAACCGGCCTTTGTGGATGACGTCATGGGGCTCATCATCGGTCCGCTGTTCGTGGTGGCCGAGCTGGCCTTCCTGATGGGCCTGCGCCGCGAGGTGGAGGCGGTGGTCGAGTCGCGCGCAGGCCCGGTGCGCGGCGGCCGCGAGTTGGCCAAGTGATCCGGCCCGAGTCGCCCGGCGACGTCGAAGCCATCCACGCCCTGACGGCGGCGGCCTTCCAGCGCGCGCCGCACACCAGCCACACCGAGCACCTGATCGTCGACGCGCTGCGCGCTGCGGGGCAGCTGGCGGTGTCGCTGGTCGATGAGCGGCAGGGGGCCTTGGTGGGTCATGTGGCGGTGTCACCGGTGGCCGTCTCAGACGGCACGCGGGACTGGTTTGGTCTGGGGCCGATCTCGGTGCTGCCCGGTTACCAGGGGCTGGGCGTGGGCAGCGGGCTCATGCGCGCGGCCCTGCAGCGCCTGCGCGATCTGGGCGCAGGCGGCTGCGTGCTGGTGGGTGAGCCCGCCTTCTACGGCCGCTTTGGTTTTCGGGCCTGGCCCAGCCTGCTGCTGCCCGGCGTGCCGCCGGCGTATTTCCAGGCCCTGGCCCTCAATGGACGGGTGCCGCATGGCGAGGTGAGTTACCACGACGCCTTCGACGTGCGGCCGCCAGCTTCGGAAAGCCACACGGCCTGAGAGGGTTGATCGCCACTTCGTCGGTGGTTGGTTTCATTTCATGTAACTATTCAAGTTACATGAAACTCGACAGCAAACTTTCCTCCATCCTCCACCTGCTGCTGCACATGGCGCAGAGTGAGCGGCCCATGACCTCCGAGGCGCTGGCAGCGTGCCTGCAGGGCAGCAGCCCGGTGGTGGTCCGGCGCACGCTCGCCGGCCTTCGCGAGGCCGGCTTCGTGAGCTCCGAGCGGGGACACGGCGGCGGCTGGGTGCTGGCCTGCAACCTCAAGACCGTGACCTTGCGCGATGTGTACGACGCGGTCGGGGCACCCACGGTGTTCGCGATCGGCCACCGCTCGGACAACCCCGAGTGTCTGGTCGAGCAGGCGGTGAATGAGGCGCTGTCGGGTGCGCTGCAGGACGCCCAGGCCCTGCTGGTGCAGCGACTCGGCCGCGTGACGCTGGCCGACCTCGCGGCCGATTTCAACCGCCGTTTCGACGCCCATCCCCATGCCAGGAGCCACCATGACCCGCACCACCCTCCCCAATGACGCGATCGTGATCGGCGGCAGCTACGCCGGCCTGTCTGCCGCCCTGCAGCTTGCGCGGGCGCGCCGCCGCGTGCTGGTCATCGACGCCGGCCTTCGCCGCAACCGCTTCGCCAGCGCCTCGCACGGCTTCCTGGGCCAGGATGGCCGCGCCCCCGGCGACATCGCCGCCGAGGGCAAGGCCCAGCTGCTGGCCTACCCCCATGTGCGCTGGCTGGACGGCACGGTCGCGCGCGCACAGGCGCAGGGCGAGGGGTTTGATGTGGAGCTCGCCGATGGCCGCACCGAGCAGGCCCGCACGCTGGTGATCGCCACCGGTGTGGTCGATGAACTGCCACCCATCGAAGGGCTGGCCGAGCGCTGGGGGCGGGGCGTCTTCCACTGCCCCTACTGCCATGGCTACGAACTGGACAACGGGCGCATCGGCGTGCTCGCGGTCAGCGAGATGTCGATGCACCATGCGCTGATGCTGCCGGACTGGGGGGCGACCACGCTGTTTCTCAACGATGCCTTCGTGCCCGACGAGGCGCAGCGCGCCGCGCTGGCCGCGCGAGGGGTGGCGGTGGAAGGAGGCGCGGTGGCGCGCCTGCTGGACACGGCCACGGTGGCGATGCGCGATGGCCGCCGCTTCGCCATGGACGGCCTGTTCACGATGGCGCGCACGCACCTGGCCAGCCCGGTGGCCGCGCAGCTGGGCTGCGCCATGGACGAAGGCCCCACGGGCGCGTTCATCCGCACCGATGCGATGCAAGGCACCAGTGTGCCCGGCGTGTTCGCCTGCGGCGACGCTGCCCGTGCGGCGGGCAACGTGGCGATCTCGGTGGGCGCGGGTGCCATGGCCGGGGCCAGCGCGCACCGCACCCTGATGTTCGGTTGACAGGATGCTTCGGTCCTTGGCGGCAGCGCGACGCGCGCTCACACAAGAGGACGCCCTCCAGCGCACCGAGGGTCCGGCCCGGCCCCCATGGCGGCCCCTTCCAGCCTGAGGCGCGAGAGAAGGGGAGCCGCGAGGCGGCTCACCGGGTGGCCTTACCTCGCGGGCTGCACGCGCGTCACGCGCGCCTGCACGAAAGCCTGCTCGGTGACGGAGTGGTCCCACTGCTCGATGGTGCAGGCGCGTTCGGCCGCATGCCAGCGCACCAGGTTGACCGAATTGGGCGCGCCGGGCCGCACGCGGCGCGACACGGCGGTGCCAGCCTGCACCGCCCACATGGGCCGCGCCAGGCCGGGCAGGGCCATGACGTAAGGCAGGTGGATGTGGCCGCCCATCACCAGGTCGGCCCCGGCGGCGGCCCAGGCAGCTTGTGCGGCGGCGTGGCCGATCAGGCGGTCCGGCTCGTCTTGCGGGCGCTGCACGTCGATGGGCTGGTGCACCACCACCACGCGCAGCTGGGCTGGCGTGGCCTCGGCCAGCCGCGCCGCCACGCGCGCGACCTGCGCGGTCGACACCTCGCCGTTCTTGTGCCGGTGCGCGCGCGTGGTGTTCACCGCCAGCACCAACATTCCGGGCGAGCTGAACTGCGGTTCGAGCTCGTCCCCGAAGGCCGCGCGCAGGCCTGCGTAAGGCCGCATCAGCCGCGCCCAGGCGTTGAAGAGCGGGATGTCGTGGTTGCCCGGGATGACGAGCCGGGGCGCGCCCAGCTGGTCCATGAAACGGCGAGCGGCCTCGAACTGCCCAGCGTGGGCGCGCTGGGTGATGTCGCCTGAGAGCACCACCAGATCGGGTCGCAGCCGCTGGGCCAGCTGCACCAGGGCATTGACCACGGGCGCCTGCTCGGTGCCGAAGTGGGGGTCGGAGACCTGCAGGATCGCACTCAAGCAGGGACCTCGCGGTCGGCGGGTGCCGGTTTCAGCAGGAACAGAGGCACTGGCAGCACGCGCACATCCAGCGGTGTCTTCATGCGCATGACTTCACCGTCGATCGCGACTTTCAGGCGCCGCGCCCCCGCCACCGCCGGTGCGCGCACCACCATCTGCTGGAACTCGAAGTGCTCGATGTCGTCGGCCTCGCCGAGCGTGCCCATGGCGCCTTGCCACATCAGGCGCAGCAGGGCCCCGGTGCCGATGGGCCTGAGCATCACGGCCGTGACGCGGCCGTTGTCGCGCGCGCCATCGGGGCGCTGGTCTGCCACCACGCCGACCTGCTCGAGCTGCAGGCGGTTGTTGCCCACGAAGAGCGTGAGGGTCTTCACCTCGCGCTGCGCGCCGTCCAGGCCGATGCGCAGCGTCAGACGCCGCTGCGCGCGAAACAGCGTGGCGAAGGCCGCCCAGATCGCCACCCATTGGCTGCGCCCGAAACGGTTCTTCCAGACCTCGCGGTCTTCCAGCAAATCGGGGTACAGGCCCACGCTGGCGTTCACCAGGAACAAGCGCTCGTTGACGGCGGCGACCTGCACCGGCTCGGGCCGCGCGCCCATGAGCTGCGCCATGGCGGCGGCCACGTCGGTGGCGATGCCGTGCGTGCGCGCGAAGTAGTTGAAGGTGCCTCGCGGAATCACGCCCAGGGCGCAGCCGGCGGTGTGCGCGGCCTGGGCCACGGTGTTGATGGTGCCGTCGCCGCCCACGGCGACGATGGCCGAGTTCGTTTCGCGCGCCTGCTGCGCCAGCTCCGCGGTGCGGCGGGGCAGATCGGCCGGTTCGCACACGTGCAACTGGCCCGGCCGACCCGCAGCGCGCAGCGCGGCCTCGATGGTCGCGCGCGTGCCGTCGCCATCCTGGCTGCCGGAGCGGCTGTTGATGACGAAATGAAGGGTCGCGGCCGGATCGAGTGTGGGGATGTCTGGCATGGCGGAGGGTGGAATGGTTCGGGTCAGTGTAGCGGCCGCCCGCCGCGCTGGGGGCCTTGCGCACCAGAGCGCGTGCGGGGTGGACGGGGCGGGTAGCATCGCGTTCTGTCACAAACGGGGGCGCTCGTCCGTCTGGCTGTTCATGAACGATCCCACCACGACCTTCAACCGCCTGCGCCCCCGGCTGCAGGGCATCGCCTACCGCATGCTGGGCTCCGCAGCCGAGGCCGAGGAGGTGGTGCAGGACGCCTGGCTGCGCTGGCACGAGGCCGCGCACGCCGACCTGGACAGCGGCGAGGCCTGGCTGGTCACCGTGACCACGCGCCTGGCGATCGACCGCCTGCGCAGCGCCAAAGTGCAGCGCGAGCACTACATCGGGACCTGGCTGCCCGAGCCGCTGCTGGGCGATGGGCCGGTGACGCCCGAGCAGATGCTCGAGCGCGCCGACGACGTGTCGGTGGCCTTTCTGGCCATGCTGGAGCGGCTGGCGCCTGAGGCGCGCGCGGCCTTTCTCATGCGCGAGGTGTTCGACGCCGACTATGGCGAGGTGGCGCAGGCCCTGGGCAAGACCGAGAGCGCCTGCCGCCAGATCGTGCACCGCGCCAAGGCGCAGCTGCAGGACGACCGACCGCGCCACATCGTGCCGCGCGAGGCCCAGCTGCGCCTGCTGCGCGGCTTTGCCGATGCCGCCGCCACCGGACAGTTCGACAGGCTGCAGTCGCTGCTGGCCGAAGACGCCCAGCTGATCGGCGACGGCGGCGGCAAGGTGCCGAGTATCGGCGTGCCCCTGGTGGGCGCGCGGCGCATTGCGCAGCTCTTCTACGCCACGCACCGGCGCTTCGGGGCGGGGGTGCGCTTCGAGGTCGTGGTGCTCAACGGGCAATGGGGCCTGCTGCGCTTCATCCAGGGCGGGCTGGAGTCGGCGCAGTCGTTCGTGACCGACGGCGAGCGCATCCTGCGCCTGCACGTGCAGCGCAACCCCGACAAGCTCGCGCGCATCGCCGCTGCGCTGGGGCGCGACGACGGCCAGACTGGGGGGCTGGCGTAGCGACGGGTGAACGGCCCCTGGCTGTCACAAACCCGAGGCCTTGACCGTCTTCAGAGGTGTGTTCCCCAACCCCTCTGAAAGGCGAAGCATGACATCACCCCGACTCCCCTGGACCGAGATCGCCCCCAAGGCCTACCAGGCCATGGCCGCCGTCGGCGCCACCACCGCCGGCTCCTCGCTTGGCCCCATCCTGATCGAACTCGTGAAGACCCGTGTCTCGCAGCTCAACGGCTGCGCCTTCTGCGTGGACATGCACGTGCGCGACCTGCGCAAGCACGGCGAGCGCTGGCAGCGCATCAACAGCCTTGTGACCTGGCGCGAGGCGGGCCTGTACAGCGAGCGCGAGCGTGCCGCGCTCAACTGGGCCGAGTCCCTGACCCGCCTGGTGGATCACCACGGCAGCCGCGACGCCGATTTCGCGCTGCTACAGACCCAGCTCAGCGATCAGGAAATCGTCGAGCTGTGCTGGACCATCGCGCAGATCAACGCCTGGAACCGCATGGCCGTGGGCATGCACGCACCCGTGGCCCACAAGGAGATCGCATGAACATCGTGGTCATCGGAGGCAGCGGCCTCATCGGGAAACAACTCACCGCCCTGCTGCGCCAGGCCGGCCATGGGGTCACCGCGGCCTCGCCTTCGTCGGGTGTCAACGCCGTCACCGGCCAAGGCCTGAGCGAGGCGCTGGCCGGCGCGCAGGTGGTGGTGGATGTGAGCAACTCGCCGTCCTTCGAGGACGAGGCGGTGATGCACTTCTTCCGCCAATCCACCCGCAACCTGCTGGACGCCAGCGCGCGCGCCGGTGTGAGGCACTTCGTCGCCTTGTCGGTGGGCGGCTCTGAGCGCGTCGTCGCGAGCGGCTACTTCCGCGCCAAGGTGGCGCAGGAAGCGCTGATCCAGGAAGGGCGGGTGCCGTACACCATCGTGCGCGCCACGCAATTCCACGAGTTCCTGATGGCGATCGCCGACGTGGCCACCGAAGGCCGGACCGTGCGCCTGCCCCCGGCGCCGCTGCAGCCCATCGCGGCCAGCGACGTGGCCGGGGCGCTGGCCGACGTGGCGGTCCAGCCCCCGCTCAACGGGACCTGCGAGGTCGCGGGGCCCCAGGCCGTGCCACTGGACCAGCTCGTGCGGCAGCTGTTGCAGGCGCGCCAGGACCCGCGCGAGGTGGTGTCGGACCCGCAGGCCACCTACTTCGGCTCGCCACTGGAAGGCCCTGCCCTGATCCCCGGCCCCGGCGCGCGCATCGGCAAGGTGTCGCTGGCTCAGTGGCTGGCTTCATAGCAGGACCTGCCTGGAGCAGGCGCAGGCCCTTGTGCGCCGTGCCCGCCAAGTCGAGGCATTGGGCGAGGGAGTAAGGCGCCCAGGCCCATCGCCCTGTGACAAGACGCGTGTACGCTCTGGCCCATGCACCTGATCCAGACCTTTGATGCGGGCGTGCTCGAATTGCGCCTGAACCGCCCCGCGCGCCTCAACGCCCTCACGCTGGCGCTCGCGAGCGACCTGCTGGCGGCGGCGCAGGCGGGTGTCGCCGATCCGGCGGTCCGGGTCGTCCTGCTCACCGGCGAAGGCCGCGCCTTCTGCGCCGGCAAGGACCGGGACGACCCGCCCACCCCCGCCTTCGTGCAGACCCTGCAAGCCCTGGCCTCGGTGCTTGTGGGCTGCCCCCAGCCGGTGGTGACGGCGGTGCAGGGCTGGGTGGTGGGCGCCGGTGTCGAGCTCATGCTCAACGGCGACCTCACCCTGGCCGCGCGCGGCGCGCGCCTGGCGCTGCCCGAGGTGCAGGTGGGCCTGTTCGGCACCGGTGGCGTGGCCGCGTTGCTGCCGCGCCTGGTGGGGCTGCAGAAGGCCAAGGGCCTGCTGATGCTGGGACAGGAGCTGGGGGCTGAGGATGCCGAGCGCTGGGGCCTGGTGTGGCAAGTGGTGGACGACGACGCGTTGCCGGCCCAGGCGCGCCAGCTGGCGCAGCGGCTGGCGGCCAGCAGCCCGGCGCTGCTCGCCGAGGTCAAGCAACTCTTGCACCGGGAACACCTGGGCGATTTCGCCGCGTCGCTCGCGCGCGAGACCGCGGTGCACCAGCGCCTGGACCCCTTGAGCGGCACGGTCACCAATCCGGGCAGCCAGCGGCGCTGAGGCGGTCTCTGCACAATGCCGGACATGACGACCACCCCGGCACCCCAACCCCGCTTCTTCCAGCCCGTTCCCCTCGACAAGGCCTACCGCCTCATCAACCACGGCCCCACGGTGCTCGTGTCCTGCGCCCACGCCGGCGAGGTCAACGTGATGGCCGCTGCCTGGGCCTGTGCGCTGGACTTTTCACCGCCGAAGGTGACGGTGGTGATCGACAAGGCCACCCGCACGCGCGCGCTGGTGGAGGGCAGCGGGTGCTTTGCGTTGTGCGTGCCATCGGCTGGCCTGGCCGCGCTCACGCTGGGCGTGGGCACCGACAGCGCGCTCACCGTGCCGGACAAGCTCGCGCGCCATGGAGTGAAGGTCTTTGATGCGCCCGCGCACCCGGCCCTGCCGCTGGTGGAGGGCTGCGTGGCCTGGCTCGCGTGCCGGGTGATGCCCGAGCCGCACAACCAGGCCGCCTATGACCTGTTCATCGGCGAGGTGGTGGGCGCGTGGGCGGACGAGCGGGTCTTCCGCGCGGGGCGCTGGCACTTCGATGGCGCACCCGATCACCTGCGCACCCTGCATTACGTGGCCGGGGGGCAGTTCTACGCCACGGGGGCCTCGCTCCAGGTGGGCGGTGGCTGAGGCCGGCGGGGTTTCGCCTCAGTAGTGCGGGGGCAGCTCGTCGCGCGGGTTGCGCACGACCGGCGCTGCCTGGGGGGCGCCCTGCTGGCGCAGGCGGCCGACCTCGCGCAGCAGCAGGTCGATCTGTTCCTGCTGGCGGGCCACCAGCTGGTTGAGCGTGTCGAGCAGATCGTCGGCGTAGCTGGCCTTGATTTCGAGTTCGGTCAGGCGCTGTTCGATCTCGGCGCCAGGGGTTTGGGAAAACGTGGTCATCCCCCTATTGGACGACAGGTTGGCGTTGGCCGTGGCGCCAAAGCCACTGTGTGTCATCGCACAGACGCTCCTGGGCGGCTGCGCCACCCTCGGGTCCATCCTGCGCCCTGTGCGCGACATGCCTGGAGGAGTCCCGATGCCCGATGCCCGCCCGGCGGCTGAAACGCCCGCCTCGACCTGGTTCAGCGACACGCTGGTTCAGCTGCCCTCAGCGCCGCAACCCGATGGCATGCCGGCGGGTCACTGGATGAGCACCGCCGCCGCTTTCGCCGACACCGGGGGCCTGATCAGTGGTGACGAACTGGCGCAATGCCTGCGTGAGCATGGCGAGCGCAACGGGAGCCTGGGCGTGACCCAGCCCGTCTCGCTCGTGGCGCGCTGGATCGTGTCGCGTGCGGTGGTGTCGATCGACACCCCCTGGGGTCACCTGCTGCCCATGTTCCAGTTCGATCTGCCGCGTGCCTCGCTGTACCCCGGGATGCCCGTGGTGCTGGCGGAACTGCGCGGCGTGCTCGAAGGCGCGGAGCTGGCCTTGTGGTTCGTGACCCCCAACGAATGGCTTCAAGGGGAGCGCCCCGCGCTGGCGATGCACACCCGCCTGCCCGCCGTGCGGCACGCCGCGCGCGCCGACCGCTACGTGGCGCTGGGCGGCTGAGCCCTTTTGCGCTGCGCCTGGGCGCCGCCAGGCGTTTGGTGGCGGCACGGGGCCGGCGTGTGCCGCCCACCGGTCGCTGCGTGCCGTGGTGCAGATCGGCAGGCATGGCCTGCGGCATTCTTGGATCTCCTTGACCGCCCGCGCGCGGCACGTCTCCAGGGGATTCCATGGCCAACCTTCACCTGCCCACCCTCTCGCCGATGAATCGCTGTCAGGCGATGCGGTCCACGGCCAGCAGCGACGCGAACCGCTGGATGTCCATGGCCGCGGCGTTTGCCGACACCGGGGGGCTGGTCGGCGGGGACGAACTGGCCGACCTCATCCGCCATCAGTCCCTGCACAACGCGGCGCTGCAAATTTCCCAGCCGGTGTCGCTGGTGGCGCGCTGGATCGTCTCGGGCCGGGCCATCTCCATGGACAGCCCCTGGGGCATCGTCTTGCCGTTGTTCCAGTTCGATCTGGAGCGCGGCAACCTGCACCCGGAGGTGCCCATGGTGCGGGCGGAACTGGGCGACGTTCTCCAGGGGCCGGAGGTGGCCCTCTGGTTCGTGACCCCCAACCAGTGGCTCGGCGGCGATCGGCCGGTGGAGGCCCTGCACACCCGGTTGCCGCAAGTGCGGCGCGCCGCCCGCCATGTGGCGCACAGCGCCTGACACCACGGGATTCAGATGCGCGGTTCGCCGCTCTCGTTGACCAGGATGGTGCGCCCCGGAGGCGAGCTCATCTGCACATGGTGCTGCACCCCACGGAAGGTGTAGCTCACGTCCCAGTACTCGGGCGCGCTGTTGCTGCTCACGTTGGTGCAGCGTTGCACGTCCTGCGTCTGCGGGTTGTTGCGGCCCACGTTCGAGCCCACGGCCGCACCCGCCACCGCACCACCGACGGTGGCGATGTCGCGGCCCGTGCCGCCACCGATCTGGTGACCCAGGATGCCGCCGATCACGCCGCCGACGATCGCGCCAGGCACGTTGCGCCGGCGCTCGACTTCCTCGCGCTCGATCCAGCAGCGCTGCCCGCCACCGTAGATGGCGCGCGAGGCGCTCACCGGCACTTCATACAGGGTTTCCGACTCGCGGCGGCGGTAGTCGCGCGCCACCGGCTGGCCCGGGGCGGGGGCCTGGTACACCGGTGAAGGGTAGGCCTGTGAACTCACGGGCGGGCTGGAGCCGCACCCGGCGAGACCCAGCGCGGCGACCGCCGCCAGCAAGGCGTTGCGGTGGGACACATGGAAGGGGGTGTGAAAGAGGTTCATGGTCGCTCCTTGTGGGATGGCAAATTCATGCCTTCCAATGTGCGCCTGGCCCCCTGGGGCGGTCTGTGCGGCAGGACACCGACGCGCAGGAGGGCCTCTGCCGGCCGCGCAACGGCCCTGTGCTACAACGCAAGGCACCATGAACGCCCGCGTGTTGGCCGTCCACCGCAGCCCCCTGCACCAGTTCTCCAAGGATCGGGTGCACGCGATCACCTTGCTCGAGGGCCTGGGCGTGCAAGGCGACGCGCATTGCGGGGCCACGGTGCAGCACCTCTCGCGCGTGGCGCGAGACCCGAGCCGCCCCAACTTGCGCCAGGTGCATCTGCTGCAGGCCGAGCTGTTCGCGACCCTGGCCCGACAGGGGCACACGGTCCACCCGGGCGAGCTGGGTGAGAACATCACCACCGAAGGCATCGATCTGCTGGAACTCTCCACGGGCACCGAGCTGCAGCTGGGGCGCGAGGCCCGGGTGCGGATCACCGGCCTGCGCAACCCCTGCGTGCAGATCGATCGATTTCAGCCCGGCCTGCGGGCCGCCGTGCTGGACCGCACGGCCGACGGCGAACTGGTGAGAAAGGCCGGGGTGATGGCGGTGGTGCTGCACGGTGGCGAGATCTCTGCGCAGGACCGCATCCAGGTGCTGCGTTCCCCCGTCCCGCACGTGCCGCTCAGGCCGGTCTAGTCGCGCGCCAGCGCGGCCTTCCACTCGGCCACGGCCGCGTCCAGGTCGGGCGCGGCCATGAGGGCACGCACCACGCCCACGGAACGCACGTTGGCCTTGAGCACCTCGGGCAGGTTGTGCAGATCGATGCCGCCGATCGCCATGTGCGTGACCCCTGAGCGAAGCAGCGCCGCGTACGCGCGCAGGCGGCCCGTGCCCTGGGGCGCGGTGGCCATCTGTTTGAGCGTGGTGGGAAACACCGCGCCCATGGCGATGTAGCTCGGGTTGTGGCGTTCGGCCGTGAGCATCTCGGCGTAACCGTGGGTGCTCAGCCCCAGGCGCAACCCGGCGTGCCGGATGGCGGCCAGGTCGTCGGGCGCCATGGCCTGCAGGTCTTCCTGGCCCAGGTGCACGCCGTAGGCGCCGGCTTCGATGGCCTCTTGCCAGTGGTCGTTGATGAACAGCAGCGCGCCCGTGCCCTGCACGCCGGCCACGGCGGCGCGCACTTCGGCACGGATGGCCTGCGCGTCGCCCGACTTGAACCGAAGCTGCACCGTGGGCACGCCCGCGCGCGCCATGCGGACTGTCCATTCGGCATCCGGCATCACTGCGTAGAGCCCCAGTTCGGCCGGGCAGGGCGCGAAGGCGTTCTCGCGCGGGTAGGGCGCCATGTCGAAGTCGGCCGGCTCGTCGGGCCAGTGCCCGGCGTCGAAGCGGCCGGTGCGCCGCGTGCGGGTGGACCAGGCACGCGCCACGCAAACGGCATCGATGTCGATGAAGCCAAGTTCGTGGGCGGCCTGCAGGGCGGCGACGAACACCGGGTCGTCGGACGCGGGCGCGGGCGCCACCGCGTGGGCGGCCACGGGCAAGGCGAGCGTGGCGCGGTGGGCATTCACGATGGCCTGGACCATCGCTTCGGTGGAGGTGAGGGTGGTGCTCATGCGCCGTGGTGCCAGAAAGGGGTGCCCATCACGGGCGTGCTCGGCTGCGCGCTGGCCTGGGGCTGCATCGCGCCGGATCGGAAGGCGGCGCGACCGGCGCGCACGGCGTCGGCGAAGGCGCCGGCCATGTCCACCGGCGACTGCGCCAGCGCCACGGCGGTGTTGAGCAGCACGGCGTCAAAGCCCCACTCCATCACGGTGCAGGCATGCGAGGGCAGACCCAGGCCGGCGTCCACGATCAGCGGCACGTTCAGGCGCTCGCGCAGCAGGCGCATGGCATAGGGGTTCACCGGGCCCTGGCCGGTGCCGATGGGCGCGGCCCAGGGCATCACGGCCTGGCAGCCCACGTCCACGAGGCGCTGGCACAGCACCAGGTCTTCGGTGCAGTAGGGCAGCACCTTGAAGCCGTCGTTGATGAGCTGGCGCGCGCAGTCCACCAGGTTGAGCGTGTCGGGCTGCAGGCTGTAGTCGTCGCCGATGAGTTCGAGCTTGATCCACGGCGTGTTGAACACTTCGCGTGCCATCTGCGCGGTGGTGATCACTTCCTGGGCGGTGTGGCAGCCGGCGGTGTTGGGCAGCACCGGCACGGCCAGTTCCTGCAGCAGCTTCCAGAACGCCGCACCGGCCTCGGGCTGCGCGGCACCCTGGCGCCGCAGCGAGGCGGTGAGCATGGCAGGCTGGGCGCGCTTCACGGCGGCTTCGAGCGTGGCCGGTGACGGGTAGCGCGAGGTGCCCAGCAGCAGGCGGCCGGCAAAGGTCTCGCCGTAGAGCACCAGCGGGTCTTCCTGGGTGAGCGGTGGGGTGTTCATGTCCATGGCAGGTCTCTCCTCAGCCCCCGGTGATGGGGGCGATGATTTCAATGCGGTCGCCGTCGTTGAGCCGGTGCTGCGCGTAGCCGGTGCGGGGCACGAACTGCAGGTTGACAGCGGCGGCGAACACGGCGGGCGGCTCCCAGACGCGCAGGGCATCGGCCAGCGTGGCGCCGTCGGGCAGTTCGCGGGTTTCCTGGTTGATGATCACGTTCATGCGAGGTTCCGTTCGTTCAGCGGATGACGGCCAGGCCGAGGGCGTCGGCCAGGGGGGAGTGGCCCTGATCCACCACTTCGAGCGCGGCGTCCAGCACGGCCGGCGCGATCATGAAGCCATGGCGGTACAGGCCATTGATCGCCATTCTGCGCGGCCCCTCGAGGCGCAGCGCTGGCAGGTTGTCCGGCAGCGTGGGCCGCAGCTGCACGCCCAATTCCATGATGCGCGCTTCGCCAAAGCCCGGGTGCACGGTGTAGGCCGCGCTCAGCAGTTCCAGTGTGGAGCGCACGCTGGCGGGCGAGAGGTCGTCGGACTCGATCTCGGTCGCACCGATCACGAACACGCCGTCGGGCTTGGGGGCGATGTAGAGCGGGTAGCGCGGGTGCACCAGGCGCGTGGGGCGAGACAGGCTCACGCCCGGCGCGTGGATGCGGGCGACTTCGCCGCGCACGCCGCGCAGGGCGTTCCATTGCGGCCGCGCGCCCAGGCCGCGGCAATCGAACAGCCAGCCGTGCGGTCCCGGGTCCACCTCGTCAGGCGTGCGCGAGGTGTGCCAGCGCACGGTGACGCCCAGCACCTGCATCTGGTGCGCGAGCGCTGCGAGCAGCCCGCGGTTGTCGAGCTGGCCTTCATCGGGCAGGTAAAGGCCCTGCGCAAAGCGGTGGGCCAGGGCCGGCTCCATCGTGGTGAGCGCCGCGCCATCGAGACGCTGCGCCTGAGGCAGCGAGGGCAGGGCAGCGCTGGTGCGCGCGAGCTGGCCGGCGAAGCGCTCGGCCTCGGCGGCGTCTTGCCGGTGCCAGAGCACCAGCGTGCCGCTTTGCTGGAAGAACACGGGCTGCTCCAGCGTGGCCAGCAGCTGGGGCCAGCGCGCGAGCGCATGCTGGCCCATGCGCACGACGTTGAGCTCGGTGACGGCGGACTCGGCCAGAGGGGCCAGCATGGCGGCGGCCACGCGCGCGGCGGCGTGCGCGGCTTCCGGACCGCCTGCGTCGATCACCTCGACGCGGTGTCCGCGCCGGGCCAGCGCGCAGGCCAGCAACCGGCCCATGAGGCCGGCGCCAAGTACCACGGCGTCGGGTGGGGAGGATGCGTTCATGTCAAAGAGGGGCTGGGGGGCGCAATGAAGGAAGTCGGGTCGGGGGAGTCTCTCTAGAATGCGCGCCATGACCCATGAAGCGCAACGTTACACCCGCGTCCTGTCCATCGCCGGCTCCGACAGCGGCGGGGGCGCTGGTATCCAGGCCGATCTCAAGACCTTTGCGGCCCTTGGCTGCTACGGCATGACGGCCATCACCGCCCTGACGGCGCAGAACACGCTCGGCGTGAGCGCCATCCACGGTGTGCCGCCCGAGATGCTCAAGGCCCAGCTGAGCGCGGTGCTCGACGACATCGGCGTGGACGCGGTGAAGATTGGCATGCTGCACGCACCCGAGATCGTGCGCACCGTGGCGTGGGCGCTGCGGCACTACGGGGTGAAAATTGTGGTGCTGGACCCGGTGATGGTGGCCACCAGCGGCGACCGCCTGATCGCGCCAGAGACGGTGCAGGTGCTGGTGGAGGAACTGTTCCCGCTGGCCACCGTGGTCACGCCCAATCTGGACGAGGCCGCGCTCCTGCTGGGCCGGCCCATCGCCGATGCGGGCGAACTCGATGCCGCCGCGCGCGACCTGCTCGCGCTGGGCGCCCAGGCGGTGCTGCTCAAGGGCGGCCACCTGCCCGGCGACGAGGTTGCCGACCTGCTGGTGAGCGGCGACGGGCCCGCGCAACGCCTGGCGTCGCCGCGCATCGCGAGCCGCAACACACATGGCACCGGCTGCACGCTGTCGTCCGCTGTCGCGGCCTACCTCGCGCTGGGCCAGCCGCTGGAGCAGGCCGTGGCCAAGGCACGCAGCTACATCCTGCAGGCCATCGCGATGGGCGCCGACGTGTACACCGGTGCCGGCCACGGGCCGCTGAACCACAGCCACGCGCCGCTTGCTCTGCACAAGCGGCCCCGGGACTGAGGCGCGGCGGCGGGTCGGCATGGCGCTCAGGCCCGTGCCGGGGTCAGCCCGCCAGCACCGCGTGGCCGCGAGAGCGCGGCAAGCGCGAAGGTCAGTGCCAGCGTGGGCAGGGCCGAACCCAGTTGAGGCGCGAACTTCGCCAGCAGGTGGTAGCAGGCGATGCCCAGCACCCACAGTGCGGCCGCGCTCCAGTCCACCGAGCGGGACGAGCCCGTGGCCACACCCGTGCCCAGGCGGCCCAGGATCACGCCATACAGCGGCACGAACACCGAACTGAGCAGCAGCAGGAAGGGCTCCAGCGTGTGCATGGGCAGCAGCAGCGCCAGGCCGGTGCAGACCAGGGCGAAACCCAGCCCGGCGGCGCGGATGCTCCAGCGCGGGCGCAGACTGTGCACCGAGACCGCGCCGGAATGCGCGTCGCCGTAGGCGTTGTCCATTTCGTCGAGCAGGATCAGGCCGAGCGCGATCAGGCCGCCCTGCGCGAGCAGCAGCGAGCCCACCAGGTTGGTGCCCGGCTCCACCGTGCTGACCACCAGGACGCCCAGCGCATAGCACCAGATGTTGGCCAGCGCATACCCCAGCCAGGTGCCGCCCAGGGTGGAGGCGGTGCGTTTGCCGTGGCGCGCGTAGTCGGCCACCAGCGGCAGCCAGGACACCGGCATCGCGATCACCAGGTCCATCGCGGAGAACAGGCCCATGCCACCGGCGCCGGGGCGGTTCCAGAAACCTTCAAAGCCCTGCGCCTGCAGGCGCGTGCCGAACTGCCAGGTGAGCCAGGCCAGCGAGGCGATCACCAGCGGCAGGCCGAAGCGGCTCACGAAGCGGCGCACCAGCGTGAGCATGGAGCCCGCCATGAGCGCGGTGAGCACGCCACCCCACAGCAGGGTGGCCAGCAGCTTGCCGCCGGTGCCATCGAGCAGGCCGCCAGGCTCGCTGCCCAGCGCCTGCTTGAGGATGGCGACCGTGCCCTCTTGCATGATGACCAGCTCGAAGGTGGTCCAGCCGACCAGCTGAGCGATGTTGAGCAGCACTGGCAGGCGCGCGAAGGCGCTGCCGTAGGTGGCGTGCATCAGGCCGGCGCTGGACAGGCCGGTCTGGCAACCCAGGCGGGCCGTCCAGGCCAGCAGCCCGGCGCCGATGAGCGACCCGAGCACGATGGCAATGACCGCGTCGCGCGTGCCCACCGCGGGCACCAGGTAGGCGCCGATCTGCATCACCAGAAGACCGGTGCCCAGGCTGAACCAGAGGGCGGCGTGTTCGTGGAAGTGGAAGACCCGGTTGTCTTGCGGCACGGGGGTCAGGGCCTGGTTGGCCGGGGATGGATTCATCGACATGGAAACGCTCCAAGCAGTGTTGAAGCAGGTGGGCTGGGCCGGGTGCCTGCCGCGCGGCGCAACGGGGCTTGGGTATCCGGCCTGCTTCCCTGCGCGAGGATTACCTCAATCAGGTTCAAAGGGACTCTCTCAGTCGCGCCCGGGCCCAAGGCCCGGGGCAACACCCCTAGCGGATGCGCCAGCAATGGCGCGGGACGAAGTATACGGCTCAGGCCCCGAGAGCCTGGGGAATCCACTGCATGACCTGGTCGAGCGCCACCTGGGGTGTCTCCAGGTGGCCGCCCGGGACTTCCAGCAGTTGCGTTTTCGGGTTGGCCGGCAGGCGGTCCACGTAGTAGGCCCGCACGCGGGAGAACAGGGGGTCTTTTTCCCCGATGGCGGTCAGCACGGGCAGGCCCGGGGGCAGCCTCGGCGCCGTCACACCCATGTCGGCGTCGGACTCGGGGTCGAAGTACGAGAGAAAGTTCTTCGCGGTGGTGACCACCGGCTGTTGCCGGCCCTGGTTGATGTCCAGGAAACGCTGCGTCTCGTCGCCCTTGCCGGCGGCCAGCAGCTCGCGGGCGCTCTGGATGCTGTCGCGCACCGGCGCGAGGCTGGGCGAGGTGAAGTAGCCGCGCGGGACGTGGCCCGGTGCCATCAGCACCAGCGCGTGGGCCACACCGCCGCGGGCGGCGTGGCTCATGGCGGCGGGCACGCCCATGCTGTGGCCCCAGATCACGATGCGCGTGGCGCCCTGATCCTGCAAGGCTTTCACGTGCTGCGCCACCTCGGCCATGGCGCCATCCCAGTGGCCTTGCAGGTAGCGGTTGCGCGACCAGGGCATGTCTGGCAGCGAGACCAGCCAGCCCTGCTGTTCCATCGCCGTCTTCACCGGTTGGTACTGCGGGCTGGCGGGTCCGCCCGGGTTCTTGCCGTGCAGCATCAGCACACCGATGCGCTCGGCCGCCGAGGCGGGCCGGGTGAACAGGGGGAGGAGGGCGAGCGAGGCGAACGACCGGCGTTTCATGGAACTCCCTGGTGTGGACGGGGCAAGAAAAAGCCCCGCGAGCGGGGCTGCTGGCGTGCGGCGGCCTCAGGCCAGCGAATCGGCCCAGATGTTGCGCGCCCAGGCCATGGCGTATTGGCCTTCGAGTTCGCTGGCCGCGCTGGACAGGCCACCCGAGCCGGGCACCGTCAGCATGGTCTTCTGCGCCGCGTCGTACTTGTGCACGCTGGCCACGTGCACCACGTCGGTCGCGGTGACGAAGCTGTAGCAGGTGTTGGCGTAGATCGGCAGCGAAGGCGCCTCCTTGCCTTGCAGCAGCGAGACCACGGCGGCAGCGCAGGTCTTGCCGTGCTGGTTGGCCATGTGGCCCGACTTGGGCATGCCCGGGGCGATCTGGATCGCGTCGCCCAGCACGTGGATGTGCTTCGCAGCCTTCGATTCAAAGGTCAGGAAGTCCACTTCGCACCAGCGCGCGTTGGCGGTGGCCAGGCCGGTTTTCACCGCGATCTCGCCTGCGCGCTGCGCAGGCAGGACGTTGGCCACGCTGGCTTTGAAGTCGTCGTTGAACTCGAACTTCAGGGTGTTCGTGGCAGCGTCCACATCCACCAGCTTGTGCTTGGGTCGGTATTCGATCAGGCCCTTGTAGTGCTCGTCCCAGGCCTTCATGAACAGGCCCTTTTTCGAGGTGATGTCGTCGTTGGCGTCGAAGATGACGACCTTGCTCCTGGGCTTGGCTTTCTTGAAGTAGCTCGCCACCATGCAGGCGCGCTCGTAGGGGCCGGGCGGGCAGCGGTAGGGCGCCAGCGGGATGGACAGCGCATACACACCGCCATCGGGCATGGCCTCGAGCTGCTGGCGCAGCGCCAGCGTCTGCGGGCCGGCCTTCCAGGCGTGCAGCACCTTGTCGGCGGCACCAGGCCTGCCCATGCCGGGCAGGGTGTCCCACATGAAGTCGATGCCCGGCGAGAGGATCAGGCGGTCGTAGGGCAGTTCGCCACCACTGGCCAGCTTCACGGTGTGCTTGGCCGGGTCGATGCTGGACACCATGTCGCGCACCACCTTCACACCGTGGCGCTTGCTCAGGTTGTCGTACGGCGTGGTGATGTCGGCCATGGTCTTGTGGCCACCGAGCACCAGGTTGGAAATCGGGCAGGAGACAAAGGCCGCGTTGGGCTCGACCAGGGTCACATCGATGCCGTAGTCGGAGAACATGCGCACGTATTTGGCGGCGGTGGCGCCACCGTAGCCGCCACCGACCACGACGACCTTGGCGCCGCTGCCGGTGGTGGCGCAGCCACTCAGGAGACCCAGGCTGGCCACGGCCGAACCGGCCCCCAGCGTTTGAACGAATTGACGGCGTTTCATGGCAGGGGCTCCTTACTTCTTCTGTGCAGCGAAATAACCGGCGATATCGGCCAGCTGTTCATCGGTGTAGCCCTTGGCGAGCTGGTGCATGATGGTCGCGGGCCGCTTGCCGGCCTTGAACTCCAGCAGCTTCTGCAGGAGGTCGTCCTTGCCCTGGCCTGCGAGCGAGATGGCGCCTGCCTGGGCCCGGCCATCGGTGCCATGGCAGTTGGCACAGGCCGCAGCCCACACCTTGATCTGATTGACCTGGGCTTGTGCCCCCATGGCGGCGGCGCAGAGCACGCCCGCGGTCAGCCATTTCATTGTTTTCACCATCGTGGTCTCCAGTGGGGTGTTGAAATGTAAGTGCATCCAAAACTGTAGCAGACGCCTCTTGTTGCGCCTAACTATCCGTAAGTACGCATATTTCGATGGTTCATGCTAGCAGCGGGGCTGAGGAGTGCTTTACCGTGTTAACCCTTGGGGTTACGGGTTTCTACTAATCCGAATATCAGCAATCACTCATATAGTCCCACATCCAAGGCGACAGGCCATCGCCCACCCCACAAGGAAATCCCACCGTGTCCAAAGACCTGAGTGACGTCATCGGGCGCGTTCTGCCCGCCCCGGAAAACCACCTGAGCACCGAGAAGCTGGAGCAGGCACGCAAGGCCCGCCGCAGCTTCATGGGCAAGGCCCTCGCCATGGGCGCAGGCGCCGTGACCAGCGCCGCAGCCAGCACGCGCGCCTTGGCCGCCGATGGCGAGGACGCGATCCTCAAGCTCCCTGCACACAGCACCGGCCTGGGCCAGCCCGTGGCCACGCTGGGCTACGGGATGCCCAGCAAATGGGAAAGCAACCTGCAGCGCCGCCAGAGCCCGGGCCTCACCCGCGTGCCCCAGGCCTCGGTGAGCTTCACACCGCTGCAGGGCCTGTTCGGCATCATCACGCCCAGCGGCCTTCATTTCGAGCGCCACCACCAGGGCTGGTGGGACATCGACCCCTCCCAGCACCGCCTGATGGTCAATGGCCTGGTCAAGCGCGAGCGCGTCTTCACCATGGACGACCTGATGCGCCTGCCCAGCGTCTCGCGCATCCACTTCATCGAGTGTGGCGCCAACTCCGCGCCGGAGTGGGGCAATGTGGCGCTGCCCTCCGTGCAGTACACGCACGGCATGGTGAGCTGCTCCGAGTTCACCGGCGTGCTGCTCTCCACCCTGCTGGAGATGTGCGGATACGACAAGAAGAACGGCAAGTACGTGCTGGCCGAAGGCGCCGACGGCTCGTCGATGACGCGCACCATCGACATCGACCGCGCAATGGATGACTGCCTGGTGGCCTGGGCCATGAATGGCGAGATGCTGCGCCCCGAGAACGGCTATCCGCTTCGCCTGGTGGTGCCGGGCATCCAGGGCGTGAGCTGGGTGAAGTACCTGCGCCGCCTGGAAGTCGGGGACCAGAAGTGGGCCACCAAGGACGAGGCGGTGCACTACATCGACCACATGCCCGACGGCACGCACCGCCAGTACACCGGCATTCAGGAATGCAAGAGCGTGATCACCACGCCCTCGGGCAGCCAGACGCTGTTGGACAAGGGCTACTACAACGTGACCGGCCTGGCCTGGTCGGGCCGTGGCGCCATCAAGCGCGTGGATGTCAGCACCGACGGTGGGCGCAACTGGCGCACCGCGCGGCTGGAAGGCCCGATCCTGCCCAAGGCGCTGACGCGCTTCAACATCGACTGGGTCTGGGACGGCAAGCCCGCCGTGCTGCAAAGCCGCGCGATCGACAGCACGGGCTATGTGCAACCCAAGATCAACCAGCTGCGCGCCGTTCGCGGCACGCGCTCGATCTACCACCAGAACGCCATCCAGTCATGGCGCGTCGCTGAAAACGGCGAAGTCTCCAATGTCCAGGTGTACTGATATGACGACCCCCCGCCGCGCTTTGCGCGCCCCCCTCCAGGGGGCAACACCTGCGGCCCGGCCAAGCCGGTTCCGCGTTGTTTCTGGTGTTGTCCTCGCGTCGCTCGCCATGGTTTGCTCCGGCAGCGCGTTGGCGCAGACCAAGCCCTGGCACGACCTGGGCCGCGATGCCACCCAGGCCGAGGTGAAGGCCTGGGACATCGATGTGCGTCCCGATTTCAAGGGCCTGCCCAAGGGCGCGGGCTCGGTGGCTCTGGGCGAGCAGGTGTGGGAGGCGCAGTGCGCGTCCTGCCATGGCAGCTTCGGCGAGTCGAACGAGGTGTTCACCCCCATCGTGGGCGGCACCACCAAGGCCGACATCGAACGTGGCCGCGTGAAGAACCTCGAACCCGGCAGCAGCTTCCCGCAGAAGACCACCATGATGAAGGTGGCCACGCTCTCGACGCTGTGGGACTACATCAACCGCGCCATGCCCTGGAACGCGCCCAAGACGCTCAAGACCGACGAGGTCTACGCTGTGACGGCCTACCTGCTGAGCCTGGCCGAGGTGGTACCGGCCGACTTCACCCTGAGCGACCAGAACATTGCCGAGGTGCAAAAGCGCATGCCCAACCGCAACGGCATGGTGTTTTACGAGCCGCTGTGGAAACTCGAAGGCAAGGGCGACGTCAAGAACGTGGCCTGCATGAAGGATTGCCCGGTGGAGCCGACCATCCGCTCTTCGCTGCCCGACTTCGCGCGCGACGCGCACGGCAACATCCAGGAGCAGAACCGCGTGATCGGCCCGGTGCGCGGCGCCGACACCACCAAGCCAGCGCCCACGGCACCCGTGGGCAGCGGTTCCAAGCCGACCGTGGTGGTCGCTGCCGCCAAGCCTGCAGGCGGTGACGTGAAAGCCCTGCTCGCGGCCAACAGCTGCACGGCTTGCCACGGCATGTCGCAGAAGATCGTGGGTCCGGGCTTTACCGAGATCGCGAAGAAGCACAAAGGCCAGGAGCGCCTGGAAGCCTACCTCGCCGTGAAGATCCGCGAAGGCGGCGTGGGGGTGTTCGGCGCCGTGCCCATGCCCGCGCAGCCCCAATTGAGCGCAGCCGAGGCGGCCGCCATCGCCAAATGGATCGCCGACGGCGCCAAGTAAGCGCGCGCCTCAAAGGGCCCGGCGGGCGCTGCCCATGGGCCCTTTGAGTATGCTTCTAAATATTTGCATTTACTCGTAAACCCCATTCCCCCCACGACAAGGAGACCTTACGCTATGTCCATGAAATCGATCCTGCTGTGCCTGGCAGCATCTGGTGCGCTCTGGAGCGCGGGTGCCCACGCCCAGGACGCCGCCGCCGCCAAGGCCCTGGCGACCAAGAGCGCCTGCATGGCCTGCCACGCGGTGGACAAGAAGCTGGTCGGCCCCGCCTTCAAGGACGTGGCCGCCAAGCACAAAGGACAGGCGGGAGCGCTGGAGGCGGTGGCGGCACGCATCAAGTCCGGCGGTTCGGGCTTGTACGGCCCGGTGCCCATGCCCCCACAACCGAATCTGAAAGACGACGAGCTCAAACTGCTTGCCGGCTGGATCCTTGCTGGGGCCCCCCAGTAAACTCAACCCATTTTTTCATTCTCACCAGGAGCTCCCCATGAACAACTCACGCCGAGTCGCCCTCAAGACCACCGGGGCGTTCGCCACACTCGTGTCGCTGGGCGTCATCACCCAGGGCCAGGCTCAGGCCGCCGTGGACCGCGCCGGCTTCGAAGTGAAGACCCTGGCCGAGGCGCTCAAGGCCGTGGGCGGCACGCCCGCCAACAGCGACCAGGTCACCGTGGTCGCACCGGACATCGCTGAAAACGGCGCCGTGGTGCCTGTGGGCGCCACCAGCAAGCTGCCCAACACCACCGAGATCTACCTGATCGTCGAGAAGAACCCCATGCCCCTGTCGTGCGGTTTCATCATTCCGGCCGGCACTGCGCCCGACGTGCAGACCCGCCTGAAGATGGGTCAGAGCAGCAACGTGATTGCCGTGGTCAAGGCCGACGGCAAGCTTTTCTCGGCCACCAAGGAAACCAAGGTCACGCTGGGTGGTTGCGGCGGCTGATCGCCCCCCGATCCCGACGTCCTTCCAAGCCAACCATTTACAGATACCCAGGAGTCCATCATGGCCGATCCGATGCGCATCCGCGCCGCCCTCGCCGGTGACGAAACCACCGTTCGCATCCTCATGTCCCACGTCATGGAGCCCGGCACGCGCCGCGACGCCGCTGGCGCTCTCATTCCCGCCCACTTCATCAAGGAAGTGGAAGCCACGCACAACGGCAAGGTTGTGCTGAGTTCGCTGTTCACCGGCTCGGTGGCACAGAACCCCTTCCTCTCGTTCAAGTTCAAGGGCGCTGCCAAGGGTGACAAGGTCACGGTGAAGTGGGTCGATACCAAGGGCGACACGCGGACCGACGAAGCCACGATCGCCTGAGCCACGCGCAGGCATGAACGGCCAGTCTTCACAGCCTGGCCGTTTTTCGATTTCTCACCACGATAAAGAGGAGACCCCATGAAGCACCATCTGTCCCACCGCCTGCTGGCTGTTGCGGCCCTGTCTGCAGGACTGGGCATCGCGCACGCCCAGGATGCGACTGCCGACGGCATCGCGAAGTACCGGGAGATGCTGCAGGACGGCAACCCTGCCGAGCTGTTCGAGATGAAGGGTGAAGAACTCTGGAAACAGAAACGGGGTCCGAAAAACGCATCGCTGGAGCAGTGCGACCTGGGCAAAGGTCCCGGCGTGATCAAAGGCGCCTTCGTCGAGATGCCGCGCTTCTTCAAGGACACCGGCCGCGTGCAGGACCTGGAGACGCGCCTGATCACCTGCATGGAAACCCTGCAGGGCTTCAACGGTGCGGAGATTGCCAAGACGCCATTTGGCCGCGGTGAGATGGCCAACGTGACGGCCCTGGCCACTTATGTGGCGACCGCCTCCAAGGGCATGCGCTTCAACCTGCCGCAGTCGCACGCGCAGGAAAAGCTGATGTACGAAGCTGGCAAGCGCATGTTCTTCACGCGCGGCGGCACCCACGATTTCTCCTGCGCCTCCTGCCATGGCGAGAGCGACAAGCGCATCCGGCTGCAGGACCTGCCCAACCTCACCAAGAACCCGGGCGACGGCATCGGCTTCGCGGCCTGGCCGGCCTACCGCGTGTCCAACTCGCAAATGTGGGGCATGCAGCTGCGCCTGAACGACTGTTTCCGCCAGCAGCGCTTTCCCGAGCCCAAGTTCGGCAGCGACGCGACCATTGCACTCGGTGTCTACATGGGCGTGAACGCCAAGACCGCTGAGTCGATCGTGCCTGCCATCAAGCGCTGAACCGGAGACACCGAACATGAACAAAGCCATTGCCTTCGCCCTGCTGCCCGTGGCGGCCCTCGCGCTGTCCGCGTGCACCGTGTCCCCCTCGGCCGCCGAGTACGACAAGGCCACCGCCGACATCATCAAGAACTCCTTCCAGGACCGCGGCATCGCCAAGGTGGACCGCCTGGTGCAGGACGACGCCAACCGCGAATGCGCGGCCGCCGACGTGGCGGGCAAGACGATCGACCCGACCGTGGCCAAGGCCATCGAAGCCGCCAACATGAAGACCGTGAAGTGGCCCAGCGACGGCAAGTTCCTTGGCGACTGGAAAGAGGGCGAGAAGATCGCCCAGAGCGGGCGCGGCCTGACCTGGACCGACAAGGCCGGCGATGCCAACGGCGGCAACTGCTACAACTGCCACCAGATCAGCAAGGAGGAAATCTCCTTCGGCACGCTGGGCCCGAGCCTGTACAACTACGGCAAGCTGCGCGGCGTCACCGACCCGAACAGCGCCGGTGGCAAGGCCATCGTGGAATACACCTGGGGCAAGCTGTGGAACTCGCGCGCCTACAACGCCTGCTCGCAGATGCCGCGGGTGGGCCACAAGGGCATCCTCAACGAGAAGCAGCTCAAGGACGTGATGGCCCTGCTGCTGGACCCCGCCTCGCCCGTCAACAAGTAGAGCGATCGGGCCCCGGCCGCACACAGCGGCCGGGGCCCTTCAAAAAAATTTCGCTCAAATATCAGTCATCAGTTATCAATCAAGGACAGAGATGAGTTTCAGTCGCCGTGAATTCATGCAGGTGCTCGCCGTGGCCAGTGCCACCGGCATGGCCCTGAACCACCGCGACGTGCTGGCCGCTGCGCCCGGCGCGGGTGAAAAGCTGTACGAGGTGCCAACGTTTGGCAACGTGAGCTTCCTGCACTTCACCGACTGCCACGCCCAGTTGCAGCCGATCTACTTCCGCGAGCCCAGCGTGAACCTCGGCGTGGCCGATGCGGTGGGGCGCCCGCCGCACATCGTGGGCGAGAAGCTGCTCAAACATTTCAACATCAAGCCGGGCACCGCGAACGCGCACGCGTTTTCGTACCTCAACTTCAGCCAGGCCGCAAAGACTTACGGCAAGGTGGGCGGCTTCGCGCACATGGCCACGCTGATCAAGCAGTTGCGCGCCAGCCGCCCGCACGCGCTGCTGCTCGACGGTGGCGACACCTGGCAGGGTTCGGCCACCTCGTTGTGGACCAACGGCCAGGACATGGTCGATGCCTGCAAACTGCTGGGCGTGAACATGATGACGCCTCACTGGGAGTTCACCTTCGGCGCCAAGCGCGTGCAGGAAATCGTGGAGAAGGACTTCAAGGGGAACATGGAATTCCTCGCGCAGAACGTCAAGACCACCGACTTCGAAGACCTCGTGTTCAAGCCCTACGCGCTGCGCGAAATGAATGGCGTGCAGGTGGCCGTCATCGGCCAGGCCTTCCCCTACACCCCCATCGCCAACCCGCGCTACATGGTGCCCGACTGGACCTTCGGCATCCAGGACGAGCACATGCAGAAGATGGTGGATGAAGCGCGCGGCAAGGGCGCGCAGGTCGTCGTGGTGCTCTCCCACAACGGCATGGACGTCGACATCAAGATGGCCTCGCGCGTGCGCGGCATTGACGCCATCCTCGGCGGCCACACGCACGACGGCATGCCCGCGCCCACCATCGTGAAGAACGGTGGTGGCCAGACCCTGGTGACCAACGCCGGCTCCAACAGCAAATTCGTGGGCGTGCTCGACTTCGACGTGCGCGGCGGCAAGGTGCAGGACTTCCGCTACAAGCTGATGCCGGTGTTTTCCAACCTGCTGCCGGCCGATGCCGAGATGCAGGCCTACATCGACAAGGTCCGCGCGCCCTACAAGGACAAGCTCGACGAGAAGCTCGCGGTCACCGAAGAGCTGCTGTACCGCCGCGGCAACTTTAACGGTTCGTGGGACCAGGTCATCTGTGATGCGCTGATGCAGAACAAGGGCGCCGACATCGCCTTCTCGCCGGGCGTGCGCTGGGGCACCTCGCTGCTGCCGGGCGACACCATCACCTACGAGCGCATGATGGACCAGATGGCCATGACCTACCCCGCCACCACGCTCAACGAGTTCACGGGTGAGCAGATCAAGACCATCCTCGAAGACGTGGCCGACAACATCTTCAACCCCGACCCCTACTACCAGCAGGGTGGCGACATGGTGCGCGTGGGGGGCATGCAGTACACGGTCTCGCCCAAGGCCGCGATGGGCCAGCGCATCAACAACATGATGCTCAAGGGCAAGCCGATCGAGGCCGGCAAGACCTACAAGGTCGCTGGCTGGGCCTCGGTGCAGGAAGGCGCCAAGGGCGAGCCCATCTGGGACGTGGTCTCGGGCTACCTGCGCGACAAGAAGGTCATCAAGGGCGTGAAGATCAACACCCCGCGCATCGTCGGCATGGACGGCAACCCGGGCATGCAGTGAGCCCCCTCTCGCGTCGCCTGCGGCGCGCCAGCCTCTGAAGGGGGCGACACCCGAGGTCCGGCAAAGCCGGTTGCCCGGTGCCGCTGGATGGACCGCCCTTCGCGCAAGGCAAAAAGCCCTGCGGCCGAAGCCGGCCGCAGGGCATGAAACCTTGGAAAAGGCAGGAAGTAACGCGAAAGCGGGAAATCAGAAGTCGTGGCGCACGCCGACCGAGTACATGCGGCGGTCGGTCGTGGTGACGCCAGCGCCGTTCTCCACGTCGCCGTCGAGGTAGGCGCCGTACAGGCGGGTGCGCTTGGACAAGGCGTAGGTCACGCCGGCGGACAGCGCAGAACCCTTGGCGGTCGTGGCGCCGGCGGTGTTCTCGGCCTTGCTGTAGGCGTAACCCACCGAGAAGTCCAGGTTGCCCACGGGCACGTTCACGCCGATGGCGTAGCCATTGGCCTTGGCGCCGTTCTTGATTTCAGCGCGGTTGTAGCCTGCCGACACGCGGGCCACCCCAAAGTTGTACGCGCCACCCACGGTGGTGTACTCGCGGTTGTTGGCCTTCTGCTCTTGGTAGCCCACGCCCACGTCGAGGTTGCCGGCGCGGTAACGCAGGTTGAACGCGGTGGTGTCGGCCTTCACGGTCGAATCCTCGTCCAGGCCGTAGCTGGCGCCGAGGCTGAAGCCGCCTAAAGAGGGCGATTCGTAGCGCAGCTGGTTGCTCGCGCGGCTCGAGTAATCGGCCACACCGGCGGTGTAGGCGATCTTGGTCGGGCTGAATTCCGAGTCCCACAGGTTGCTGCTCACGCTCAGGTCGCGGATGTCGTCGAACGAGGTGTCGTGACGGCCGAGCTTGAGCGTGCCGAAGCCGCCGCTGAGGCCGACGATGGACATGCGATCGAACGCGCTGCCGGCGGCTTGCGTGCCGTTGCTGCTGTCAAAGCCCTGCTCCAGACCGAAGATGGCCTTGAGGCCGCCGCCCAGGTCTTCGCTGCCGCGCAGGCCCCAGCGGGTGGACGACAGGTTGCCGCTGAACATCTGCGTGGTGCTCACGCCGTTGACCTTGTTGGAGCCGACCGAGGTGTCGATGCGGCCGTACAGCGTGACGTTGGACTGCGCCATGGCGGCGCCCGTGGTGGCCAGAACGGCCAGAGCGACGAGGCTCTTCTTCATGTAGATGCTCCGATGAAATTGCACGGGGGCCGGTGCAGGCCCCTTGCTCCCTGCACCATGCAGGAAGTCCTTCGTATTTCATCGAAGCCGCACGAAAACTCCGTGACATCGACCTGCCGCAAGAGGGTTTGCCCCGAGATACAACAGATGCCCCTGCGGCGTGCCAGGGCTGTCATCGCCGTGCCATGAAAAAGGCAGCAACTAGAATGAATCGCACCATGACACACGACATCATCGTTCTCGGCGCGGGCATGGTGGGGGTCGGCTGCGCGCTGCACCTGCAGGCCAGGGGCCAGTCCGTCGCCTTGCTCGATCGCCGCGCACCCGGGCTCGAAACGTCCTACGGCAATGCGGGCATCATCCAGCGCGAAGCGATCGCGCCCTATGCCTTGCCGCGCGACCTCGGATTCCTGTTGTCCGGCGCGACCAACCGGCGCGTCGACGTGCGCTACCACGCCGGCGATGCCGCGCGCATGCTGGGCCCGCTGTGGACCTACTACCGCAACTCGGCACCTGACCCTTACCAGCGGATCTCGCGTGAGTACGAGACCTTGATTGCGCTCTCGCTGGACACGCACGCGTCGCTGATGCGCGACGCCGGCGCCGAGCATCTTGTGGCCGGCCAGGGCTACCTCATGCTTTACCGCAGCGAGCGTGAATTGCACGGCTTCTTCGAGGTGGCCGATGAGCGCGCCCGTGCCGGGGTGCATCACCTCAAGCTCACGGGCGCGGACGTGGCTCGCGAAGAGCCTGCGCTGGAGGGCGAATTCGCGGGGGCGGTGCGCTGGACCGACCCCGTGGCCATCCGCAGCCCGGGCGACCTGGTGCAGGCCTACGCGCACCTGTTCGAACGGCGCGGCGGCGCGGTGCACCTGGGCGACGCCCTGGGCCTTCGATCCAGCGGGTCGGCCGGGTGGCAGGTGGACACGGCCGACGGGCGCACGCTCTCGGCAAAGCAGGTGGTCGTGGCGCTGGGCCCCTGGACCCTGGGGCTCACCTCGCGCTTTGGCTACACGGCCCCCATGATCCCCAAGCGCGGGTACCACATGCACTACGCGCCCCTGCCGGGCAAAGCCTTGAACAGCACGGTGATCGACGCCGAATACGGCTACGTGGTTGCGCCCATGAAGGACGGCCTGCGGCTCACCACCGGCGCCGAGCTCGCGAACGTCGACGCACCGCGAACCCCCGTGCAGATCGATGCCGCGGAGAAGGTCGCGCGCCGCAGCTTCCCGCTGGGTGAACGCGTGGACCCCGAGCCCTGGATGGGCACGCGCCCCTGCCTGCCGGACATGAAACCCGTGTTCGGCGCCGTGCCCTCGGTGCCCGGCCTGTGGTGCGCCTTCGGGCATGGGCACCAGGGATTCACCCTGGGGCCGGTGACCGGGGAACTGCTGGCGGCAATGATGACGGGCGCCGCGCCGCGTGTGGACGTGAGGCCGTTCTCGCCGGCCCGTTTCGCGTAGCGCCAATGCCGCCTGGCCCCATTGCAGCGAGCCTGCGGGGGCCTCAAGACAAAAAGCCCGCCATGAAGTTCATGGCGGGCTTTTCAGCGTTTGTTGGTGCCGGAGAGATGAATCGAACACCCGACCTTCTCATTACGAATGACAGGATATCTACATTTATCCTTGTTGAGTGGTGTTGATATACTCTATAAAAATCAACGGCTTGAAAGAGATTTGCTGGATGCTTAAGCAGCTCTTGCGTTGATTTTTGTTCGGCAGTTTCGACTGAAGTTGCCTACAGATTGCCTACAGATTCACGAGGCACCATGAAGCAGCAAAAGAGCAGGGTTCGTTTGACGGTTGGGCGGGTGGCTGATTTCGCCTGTCCGGCAGGCAAGTCCCAGGCATTTCTCTGGGACACCGAAACCCCCACGCTGGCGCTGCGCGTCACGCCCACGGGTCGCAAGACTTATGTGTTTGAGGCCAGGCTTGTAGGTGCGACCATCCGCATCAATGTCGGGACCGCTGCCGACTGGCCCATCGAGAAGGCCCGAGGTGAGGCGAAGCGGCTCAAAATGCTGGTGGACACTGGCATTGACCCCCGCGAGCTTGAGCGTCAACAGGTCGCGGACCGAGCTGCGAAGGTGGCGGCCAGCGCCGCAGAGGCAATTACTGTGGGTGAGGTGTGGCCTCTCTATCTTGCCAATGGCAAGCCTAAGCGCCGCGACGCCTGGAAGCCTCGTTACCGCGCCGACTTGGAAGCGATGGCGGCGCCGGGTGGTGTAGAGAAAAAGCGGGGTGAGGGTCGGACCCGACCGGGACCGCTGTTTCCGCTGCTGGCGTTGCCGTTGGCCGGTGTGAACGAGGACAGTCTGAAAAGTTGGTTCGATTGCGAAGCAACGAAGGGCAAGCATCAGGCCGCTCGAGCATTGATGATGTTCCGGGGTTTCCTTCGTTGGTGTAGCTCCCAACCGGCATATCGCAAGTTGACCGACCGGGATGCCGGGCGCGCTGCTGCCATCGTGGAAAGTCTGCCGAGCAACACACGCCGCACCGACGCGCTTGAAGCCGCCCAGATTCCCGGCTGGTGGGCTGGCGTGGAACAACTGAACAACCGCACCGCGTCAGTGTATCTTCGTGCCTTGCTTCTAACTGGCGCACGGCGTGAAGAGCTGGCCGCGTTGACATGGGCAAATGTGGACTTCCTGTGGCGTAAGCTGACCCTCGCCGACAAGGTGGATGACACCCGCACCATTCCACTTACGCCATACATGGCGCAACTGCTGGCGACCATGCCACGCTCTAGCGAATACGTTTTCGTCAGCACTGGCAAGGTAGGTCGCATTGCTGACGCTCGCGCCAGTCACGCCCTAGCATTGAAGAGCGCGTCGATCGATGGCCTCACCATCCACGGCTTGCGACGCTCGTTCTCGCTGTTGGGTGAGGCGGCTGGGGCGCCTGCAGGGGCCATCGCTCAAGTCATGGGACACAAGCCAAGCGCTACCGCCGAGGGCTATCGCCCTCGTAGCACGGACGCCCTGCGCCCTTTTCATGAGCAGATAGAGGCTTACATTCTGGCGCTGGCTGGGGTGAAGTTTGAGCGCGAAGCCGAACCGGGCAAGCTGCACGTGGTCAACAGTCGATAGGAGAACAGTGTTGGTCACGACCCAAGTCGGAACTGACAGTCCAAGGTTTTCATTCTTGGAGGCTTCGTAGAGCGCGAGCTGCACAGTACACAGCACCTGGTGCGCGCAAATGATTTGGGCACGCGCGCATGCGGGGTACAACTGCGTGACAGACACCCATCTGCCAGCCAGGTGCTCGAGGCCTTCGCAAAAATTTGTTCCCAACATTGTTCTGTTTCGTTTACCATGCCCTCGCGTTGATTTTGGTCGCTAACCAGATCAACATAACCCGCCGGATTTGCGCAGGAGTGCTTTGAAGAGGGCTTGGGTGTAGTGCGCGTTTGTCGCGGCTATACGGTCATTGACCGCTGAACCACAAGTTCTCGTGGCATCTCATTTTGGAGATGCGATGACACTCGCGACCGCGCACAGACAAAGCACAGATGGCCCTTGCGCCAAACCCGTTAAAGAGTTCCAGCCACTGGAGCAGGTGACGCTTCCAACCGTCCCGACGGAACAGGCTGCCTACTACCTTCATCGACGCGCTCAAACTCTGCGAGGTTGGGCTTGCCACGAAGATGGTCCGCTTCGCCCGCTGCGCATCAATCGGCGTCTTGCTTGGAAGGTGATTGACCTCCGCCGACTGCTTGGGGTGGAAACATGAGTTTCGACAGGACCCGCCTCCCTGAGCCCACGACCTATTTTGAGGACCGGGGCCTCGTCCTCAAAGGGCCGCGTTCAGCCAAATGGAAAACCACCTCCTGTGATTTTCATGGTGGCTCTGACTCGATGCGCGTTAATGTCGTTAACGGTGCCTGGATCTGCATGGCGTGTCTCACCAAGGGTGGGGATGTACTTGCGTATCACATGCAGGCAAATGGGCTGGAGTTTTTAGATGCCGCAAAGGTTTTGGGCGCATGGGTTGACGATGGCAAGTCTGAGCATCGCAGGAAGCCCTCACCGCTGCCGCCGCGCGCTGCCTTAGAGGTGCTGAGTTTCGAGGCGATGCTCGTGGCCGTTGCAGCAGGAAATGTTTCTCAAGGCGTCGGCCTGACAGAAATCGATCGGACGCGCCTGCTGACAGCTGCGAATCGCATGAATCGATTGGCGGAGGCATACCGATGAGGTCTGACTACAACAAACTTGTCGAAGAGCTTGATGCCGACGAGAAAACTGGACGGAATACGCTGGGCATGACGTACGCGACGCCGGGCGTGGTTCTTGCTCGCGGATGCGACCTAAAGCCGAAGCCGATGCAGTGGCTGTGGCGCGACTGGCTGGCACTAGGGAAGATACACATCCTGGCCGGCGCACCTGGACAAGGGAAGACAACGATTGCTGTTGGTGCGTTCGCGGCCATCGTGACCGTTGGTGGTCGTTGGCCCGATGGGACACCCTGCGAAGCCGGCAATGTGATCGTCTGGTCTGGCGAGGACGATGCCGCTGATACGCTACTGCCGCGCTTCCTTGCAGCGGGAGGAGATCGCTCGCGGATCTACTTTGTGCAAGGTACGCGCGACGAAGGCGGGGTGCATCCTTTCGACCCAGCGCGTGACATGCCGCAGCTGGCGACCGCAATTCTTAGTGCGGGCGGCGCGAGCCTTGTGATTATTGACCCAGTGGTTTCGGTTGTGACGGGGGACAGTCACAAAAACACTGAGGTGCGCCGAGCACTGCAGCCATTGGTTGATGCTGCCGCAAATAACCATTTTGCTTTACTCGGCATTACACACTTTGCCAAAGGCGGGCAGGGTGGGGATCCCACTCAGCGCGTCATCGGTTCGGTGGCATTTGCGGCCGTGGCACGCGTGGTTCTTGTCGCCGCCCAGGTCAGCGGTAAGGACGGCGAAGTCCGTCGAGTCTTGGCCCGCAGCAAAAGCAATATTGGACCGGACGATGGAGGGTTCGAATATAGGCTCGATCAAGTTGAGCCTCTGCCTGGCATTCAAGCCTCTCGTGTGGAATGGGGGCCGGCAGTTGGAGGAACCGCACGCGCTTTGCTCACTGAGCCGACATCAGAAGAACATGGCGTTGGAAGAAGGCGCGACGCCGCCAAAGCATTACTGATTGAAATTTTGGGTAAAGGACCGACTCCTTCCAATGTGATCGCGGCAGAAGCCAAGTCCGCCGGTATTGCGTGGGCTACGGTTCGGAGGGCCTCCGAGCATCTCGGATTGGAAAAGCGGAAGCGCCCAGGTTGCTGGACCTGGGAGTTGCCTGCCGAAGAAGAACGAACAGGACGCACTGTCCAGCACGTGGTGACTGAGCAAGTTGAGCAAGTTGAGCAAGTTGAACAAGTTGAACAAGTTGAACAAGTTGAACAAGTTGAGCAAGTTGAACAAGTTGAGCAAGTTGAGCAAGTTGAACTCGACGAAGCCGGTGGCATGGAGGTGCTATGAACGCCGAAGTTCTCCTTTACGAACTACTCGAATGCGGCATCACTCCGTCACTCACCCCAGATGGAAACGGCATTGTTGTTCCTGCAGGGCGGCTTACGGCCGAGCAGCGAGTCGCGGTACTGGCCCAAAAACAGGCATTGATCGACTGCATTCAAAAGTCAGCGCTTCTCACAAGCGAGCTCTTGCAGGCAGCGATGCGCGTATGCGACGCATGGAATGACACTGAGTCCGCCCGTGAGCAAATGCGCGAAGACGTTCTCCACACTCCGCCTCACCTTCGGGGCGATCTTCTGGGTCATCTCAAGAAAGCGTACGGGGATCGGCCCAATGCTGGGCGCGAGGAGGAGCGATGACCAAGACTCGGGAACCAGACCCCGGCACTTCGGCTCCGATGAGCGACTGCGCTGAGGCCGGTCGGGAGGCCAAGGGGCGAGCCGCACTTCGCCCCGAGGTGAACTCTCTACTTGTCGTCGACGCGTTCAAGAAGGAGGTCATGGGGGAAGACGTCGACATTGGCGCGATGATGGATTGCCTCGAAGGCTCCATCCAGGCGGTCAAGGCCGGTGACATGAGTCATCTTGAAGCCATGCTGCTCGCCCAGGCCACAGCCTTGCAGACCTTGTTCACCAGCTTTGCACTCAAAGCATCCCGCCAGCAGCACTTGCCTAACCACCAGATCTTCATGACGATGGCGTTCAAGGCCCAAGCTCAAAGCAGGGCCACCCTGCAGACACTGGTCGACCTCAAGTGTCCAAGGCAACCGACTTTTGTGAAGCAAGCCAACATCGCTCACGGCGCGCAGCAGGTCAACAATGGCGTCGAACGCGCAACCTTCGACGCGCGCGCGAGAAGCTCGGGAGTCGAGAAAAACGGACTATTGGAAGACGACGATGAGCAAGCGAACAGGGTGGACGCCCGAGCGTCGGGCGCGACAGGCAGAGCTGATCCGTCAATGGCAACCATGGACCCGCTCTACCGGCCCAAAGAGCGCCGCAGGTAGGGCTGCGACCTCGCAGAATGCATTTAAAGGTGGTGTGTGGCGCGAGACGCGCGATTTGGTTCGCAAGGCAAACCAAATGTTGCGGGAGCAGCGCAGGATTCTTGAACGAATCTAGGCCTGCGAAGCGGCCGTCTCGTCCTTGCTGTTCGTCCGGGAGCTGGTGCGAGTCGAGCACCATTTTTTAAGGCACGATTCCCAAGTAGTCTCCGGCGCTAATGGTGCGGCACCGCGGCCGGGACTTTAGTCAGCCCCGCTGGCCACTCAAATTTCCCCGAGAGTCAGCTGTGGTTGTGAAAATAGAGCTGGTACCCATCATGCGACCCAAAAGATTTTCGTTTAAGATCAATTTGATCTCTAATGGCGATCTTGAGGACTGTTTGGGATTTGATTGCACATGACAAGCTTGGCTTCTATGTCACTTGCACAGCGCGATAGGCTGGCGCACGTCGATCTGCGTCTGCAGTTTTTCGGAGAGATCCGTCGCGGCGATCTAGTCACCCGGTTCGAGATTCAGACCGCTGCCGCCACCCGCGACCTGGCGGCGTACCGCGAACTGGCCCCTGAGAACATGCTGCTCGATGGATCGACCCGGGCATATGTTCGGACGGACCGCTTCCAGCCCCTTTTTGACCACAGCGCCCCACGCGTGCTCGCATGGCTTGTCGAGGGCGTTGGCGATGCCACGCCGGCCCGAGGCCGTGCGCCCGTCCCGAATGCCAGTGCAGTGGCGCCGCAGGCGATCCCGCTGGACGTGTTGGGCACCTTAACCCGTGGCATTCATCACGCGCGGATCGTGCGGATAACCTATCGGTCGCTCACCAGTGGGCTGACGACACGCGAAATCGCGCCCCTGGCTCTGGCCAACGATGGTCACCGCTGGCACATCCGGGCCTTTGATCGCCGCTCCGCCTCGTTCCGAGACTTCGTCATCGCACGCATCGCCGACGTAGAGACTTCGAGTTCGGAGCGCACCGACGACGAAGCCCTGGACCAGGATGCGCAGTGGCAGCGCCTGGTCGATCTCGAGTGCGTGCCGCACCCGGCCAACGTGAAGCACCCCGACACGATCGAGGCCGAATTTGGCATGGTGGGCGGCGTCTTGACCGTCCGCACGAGGGCCGCCGTAGCGGGCTACCTGCTTAGGCGCATGAACGTCGATTGTTCGGCGGATCACCGTCTGCGCGGGCCGGAGTTCCACCTGTGGCTGCGCAACCGGCTGATGCTGGCTGGCGTCGAGAACCTGGCTCTCGCGCCGGGCTACAGCGCGGACTGACCGCCGCACGAAGCGCCGAAGGGAGAGAACATTTGCTGAAGCTCGAAGACATCAAGAAGAACGCCACAGTGGCCGGCCTGGAGCCGGGCCAAGTGGTGCGCATCGTGACCACCGAGCCTATTGGTGACAACGCGCTGACGGTCTACTACAAGACGCCGGACGGCACGCTGCATGAACGCATGCTGTTTCGTCAGGACGAGGCCACACTGGGCCTGGCAGACGCAGGCCGCCCGTGGGCGTTCGATGCGGATGGTGAGTGCTTCAAGCTCGGCGTAGAAGCGCTGCGCATCGACCTAGCGCACCTGTTCGACCCGATGATGGCGGTGCACACGTCCAACGTCGAACCGCTGCCGCACCAGATCACGGCGGTCTACGAATCCATGTTGCCTCGCCAGCCCCTGCGCTACGTGCTGGCAGACGATCCAGGTGCGGGCAAGACGATCATGGCCGGCTTGCTGATTCGCGAGCTCCTGATGCGCGCGGATGCCAAGCGCATCTTGATCGTGGCGCCCGGCAGCCTGGTCGAGCAGTGGCAGGATGAACTCCACGAGAAGTTTGGCCTGGCCTTCAACATCTTCAGCCGCGACCAGATCGAACAATCGCGATCCGGCAATCCGTTCGACGATCTCGATCTCCTGATCGCGCGTGTCGATCAGTTGGCGCGCAGCGATGAATTGCTCGACAAGCTGCGCCTGTCGCACTGGGACCTGGTGGTCTGCGACGAAGCCCACAAGCTGTCGGCCAACTACTTTGGCCAGAAGGTCAACAAGACCAGGCGTTTCCAACTGGGCGAGCTGCTGGGCTCCATCACCCGCCACTTCCTGTTGATGACGGCCACGCCGCACAACGGCAAGGAAGAAGACTTTCAGCTCTTCATGTCGCTGCTGGACAGCGACCGCTTCTACGGCAAGTTCCGTGACGGAGCCCACAAGGTGGACGTCACCGACCTCATGCGGCGCATGGTGAAGGAAGAGCTTCTCAAGTTTGACGGCACGCTGCTCTTCCCCGAGCGACGCGCCTACACCGTCAACTACAAGCTCTCCGAGCAGGAAGCAGCGCTCTACAACGCCGTCACGACCTACGTCCGCGAGGAGATGAACCGCGCCGACAAGCTGCAGGACGGCGCGCGCAAGGGCACGGTCGGCTTTGCGCTCACCTCATTGCAGCGGCGCCTGGCTTCCAGCCCGAAGGCCATCCACCAGTCGCTGCACCGCAGGCGGCTCAAGCTGACGCGGCGCGTCGAAAACGAAAAGCTTCGGCAGCGAGGGTCAGTCCTCTCCGACGTGGTGACGCCTGCGATGGAGGCTGACGACGTTTGGGATGCGTCGGAGGCCATGTCCGCCGAGGCCTACGAAAACTTCGAAGAAGAAGTGGTCGACCAGGCGACTGCGTCGCAGACCATCCAGGAACTGGAGGCGGAAATCATCAGCCTGCAGGCGCTGGAAGACCAGGCGCGCCAGGTCGAGCATTCCGGTCTGGATAAGAAGTGGGAAGAGCTGTCGTCACTGCTCCAGAAGACGCCCGAGATGCACGACGCGTCGGGCCGTCAGCGCAAGCTCATCCTGTTCACCGAGCACAAGGACACGCTGGACTACCTGACCGGCAAGATCCGTGGTCTGCTGGGGAGCGAGGAGGCCGTCGTCGTCATTCACGGCGGCGTTAGGCGCGAGGACCGGCGCAAGGTACAGGAGCTGTTCCGCAATGACCTGGCCACCCGCGTGCTGGTGGCGACCGACGCGGCCGGCGAAGGCGTGAACCTGCAGAACGCCAACCTGATGGTCAATTACGACCTGCCCTGGAATCCGAACCGGCTTGAGCAGCGCTTCGGCCGCATCCACCGGATCGGGCAGACCGAGGTGTGCCACCTTTGGAACCTGGTGGCCAACGAAACCCGCGAGGGCGACGTGTTTCACAAGCTGTTCGAGAAGATGGAGGTCGCCCGGGCGACGCTCAAGGGTAAGGTTTTCGATGTGCTCGGCGAGATCTTCGAGGAAATGAGCTTGCGTGATCTGCTGATCGAGGCCATCCGCTACGGTGACGATCCCCAGGTCCAGGCCCGGCTGCGCAAGAAGGTCGAAGGCGCGCTCGACACCCGGCACCTCAAAGAAATCCTCCAACGCAACGCGCTTTGCGAAGAGGTGATGGACCCCAAGCGCCTGTTCGCCGTCCGCGAAGAGATGGAAAAGGCCGAAGCCCGTCGCCTGCAGCCCTACTTCGTGCGAGCGTTCTTCACCCAGGCGTTTCAGCAGGTTGGTGGTGAATTGCGACCGCGTGAGACCGGCCGCTGGGAGATCAGCCACGTCCCGGCCAGCATCCGCGAGCGTGATCGCCTGTTGTCCGGCCGCGACCGCCGGAATGTAGACCCCGTGCTGCGCCGCTACGAGCGCATCTGCTTCGAGAAGCAGCACCTGCGCGTCGCAGAGCGCGCCAGCTCACCCATGGCCAGCCTGATCCACCCGGGTCACCCGCTGATGCAGGCCGTGACGGACATGGTGCTGGAGCAGCACCGCAACAAGCTCAAGCAGGGCGCGGTGCTTCTGGCGCCATCGGACATGGGCGTCACTCCGCGGGTGATGTTCATCCTGGACCACAGCGTGCGCGAGGGCGCTGACGCGGGGCGGGTGGTCTCCCGTCGGCTGCAATTCGTCGAGATCGACCCGCAGGGCCAGGCGCGCCACGCCGGCTGGGCGCCCCACCTTGACCTGGCGCCGCTGGGTGCAGACGATCTGGCCCTGGTGAGCGACCTCATGGCGGCGCCCTGGATCGCCCGGGACCTGGAGGCACAAGCGCTTGCGCATGCCAGCTCTCACTTGGCGCCGGAGCACTTCGACGAGATCAAGAAGCGACGCGAGACGGCCGCTGACAAGACCCTCACGGCTGTTCACGAGCGCCTGGTCAAGGAGATCAACTTCTGGCAAGACCGGGCTATCAAGCTCAAGGACGATGTGGCTGCGGGGAAGCAGCCGCGGCTCAACTACGACAACGCGCTGCGCACGCTCGATGAGCTCACTGCCCGCCTGCAGTCGCGCACGGCCGAGCTGCAGGCCATGCGACACGTCATTTCGTCCACGCCCGTGGTGCTCGGCGGCGCGTTGGTCATCCCGGCGGGTCTGCTGGCCCAGCGCCGCGGCGAACCCGGCTGGTCGGCCGATGCCGCCGCGCGTGCCCGTGTGGAGCGCCTGGCCATGGAGGCCGTGATGGCCGCCGAGCGAGCGCTTGGGCATGAGGTCGTCGACGTGTCCGCGCAAAAGTGCGGCTGGGACATCACTGCGCTGCGCCAGGCTGCCGATGGTCGCCTGCTGCCGCCACGCCATGTCGAAGTGAAGGGGCGCGTGAAGGGCGCCAGCTCGGTTACGGTGACGCGCAACGAAATCCTATACGGGCTGAACCAGCAAGAAAAGTTCCTGCTGGCGGTGGTGAACGTGGACGGCGACAGCGTCGACGGGCCGCACTACATCCGGCGCCCCTTCACCCAGGAGCCGGACTGGGCCGTCACCAGTGTCAATCTCGATCTGCAGCAGTTGCTGAAGCGCGCGGTGCCGGCGGAGGGATCGCTGTGAAGCTCACAAGCAGCAATGACGCCCCCAAAGAGAAACGCCTCCACGAGGGAGGCGTCGGACTAGAGATGCGATCTCCGGCGGGGCTATTCAGCATGTTATTCGGATGCCAACAATGAAACTCGAACGCCTGCACCTTCGCAACTTCCGGTGTTTCGAGGAACTGACCATCGACTTCGGCAAGCGGCTGACGGTGATCATTGCCGAGAATGGCGCTGGCAAGACGGCTGTTCTGGACGCTATCGCGATCGGCTTTGGTCGGTACCTCACCAAGCTGCCCGGCATTGCTGGCCTCACCACCAAGGACACCGATCTGCGTGTTGCAGACGGCGAGCGCCGCGAGCCCTTCATGATGCTGGCGTGGGAAGCCCGCACACGTGATGATGTGCCCGTCGTCTGGGCCAGCGGGCGCAAACGCGATGGCACCGTGGGTGCCGCTACTATCAAGAATCTGTTGTCCGAAGAGCATGAAGCCTTCCTCAGCCGCGGCCTGAAGGAACTGGACGACTTCACGCTCGGCCTTGTCCAGGCCGACGCCGACCAGCAGGCCTACTTCCTTCCCGTCATTGCGTACTACGGCACAAACCGAGCCATCCGCGAGGAAGTTCAGCGCCGTCGTGGCTTCAAGAAGAGCTTCTCGCGCTTCGATGCGCTAACCGGTGCGCTTGAGCCGAATTCGCGCTTCCGTGCTGCATTCGAGTGGTTCAACGCGATGGAGGACGTCGAACGTCGCGAGCGTGAGGCACGGCGAGACTTCGACTACCATCACCCGGAGTTGAGCGCCGTGCGCATGGCCATCGTGCGCGTGCTGCCGGTGGGCTTCAGCAAGCCACGCACCGAAGTCGGACCGCTGCGCTTTGTGATAGACCGGCTGATGCCGGACGGCAGCACCCGGACCCTGCGCATCAGCCAACTCAGTGATGGCTATCGCGTGGTGCTGGGCCTGACCATGGACCTCGCAAGACGCATGGCCCAGGCCAACAGCCAGATGCGCTCCGGCGGCATGCAAATCATCAATCCGCTCGATCTGCCGGCCATCGCGCTGATCGACGAGGTCGATCTGCACTTGCATCCGTCCTGGCAGCAGCGCGTGCTGACCGACCTGATGCAGACCTTCCGCAACACGCAGTTCATCGTGACCACCCACAGCCCGCAGGTGCTCAGCACGGTGAAGCGCGAGAACATCCGCGTCATTGGGCAGGACAGCAGCGGCAAGGTCGTTGCCGCGCCGCCGCTGGCCATGACCTATGGCGAGCCCAGTGGTGACGTGCTTCACAGCGTGATGCTTGTCGATCCTCAGCCGCCGGTGGCGGAGAAAGCTGACCTGCAGCGCCTGACCGAATGGATCGACCAGGGCCGTTACCAGGAAGCGGAAGCCCGCAGCCTCTTGCAGCGCCTGACCGACACCTTGGGCGCGCAGCATCCGCAGCTGCAGCGCTTGCAGCGCAGCATTCAGCGTCAAGAGGCGCTGAAGCAATGAGGAGCATTCAAAAACAGGGTGGCGGCGGACACCGCCTGGGGCAAGCAAATGCCAACCCGCCGCAAACGCACCAGCAAGCCACCAGCCGCTGGGGCTCGTTCGGGCACAAGAACGCCGTCATGCAAAACCTGCTCGATGAGCAGTTTCAGCTGTGCTGCTACAGCGAACTGCGCGCTGACGAGGAGGGGTTGGGCTACCACATCGAGCATGTCGAAAACAAGCGCCAGAACCCGTCGCGCACCTTCGACTACGCCAACCTTGCGGCCAGCGCACTCGACAGCGCCCAGGACTTGCAAGTCTTCAAGGCGCAAGGCGATGTGGTGTTTGGCGGCCACGCACCTGGAAAGCAGGCTGCCTGCGACATGCTGCGCCTCGTCTCGTGTCATCGGCCCGATTGCCGCCGGTTCTTCGCCTTCTTGTCGGATGGGCGCGTCGTTCCCGCTGCAGGGTTGAAACCCGGCGAGCAAGACCAGGCGCAATACACGATCGACATCCTCAACCTGAACAGCCCGTTCCTGTTGACCCGTCGTCGTCAGTGGTGGGACGAGCTGGACGCACTGTACGAGGAGCATCTTCAGAAGAACTGGAGCCTCGCTGACTTGGCGGCCGTCGACCTTGTTCCCGTGAATAGCAAGCTCAGCCGCTTCTTCTCTCTCTCCCGCCAGTTCTTCGGCCCGGTTGCTGAATCCGCCCTACAGCAACACGCGCCTGCACTCATATGACCGCCATCAAGTCTCCAAAAAAACTCATCGAAGTGGCGCTGCCGCTTGACGCCATCAACGTGGCGTCGGCGAAAGAGAAGTCCATTCGCCATGGCCACCCCAGCACCTTGCACCTGTGGTGGGCGCGCCGTCCGCTAGCGGCGGCGCGGGCGGTGATCTTTGCGCAGATGGTCAACGACCCAGGTGGCGAGCGTGGGTACTTCGCGGGCATGACCAAGGCGCAGGCACAGGTCAAGCGAGATGAGCTGTTCGCCATCATCGAAGACTTGGTGAAGTGGGAGAACACGAACAACGAAGAGGTGCTGTCGCGCGCGAGAGCGGCCATCCGAGAGAGCTGGATCGAGACCTGCAAACTGAACAAGGCCCACCCGCAGGCGGCAGCGCTCTTCGATCCTGAAAGGCTTCCTGCTTTTCATGATCCTTTCGCGGGGGGGGGGGCGCTGCCGCTGGAAGCCCAGCGGCTTGGGCTGGAAAGTTGGGCCAGCGACTTGAACCCCGTGGCGGTGACGATCAACAAGGCGATGATTGAAATTCCACCGCTTTTTGCGGGTCGTGCGCCCGTCGGGCCTCGATTGGCCGATGACAAGCAGGGCAAGTTCGGAGAGGACTGGGGCGGCGCCGCAGGCTTGGCCGAAGACCTTCGCCGTTACGGCGCATGGATGCGCGCAGAGGCCGAGAAGCGAATTGGCCATCTTTACCCAAAGGTCGAAGTAACAGCCGAGATGGTGGTTGAGCGGCCCGATCTGAAGCCCTACTTGGGCGAGAAGTTGACCGTCATCGCTTGGTTGTGGGCGCGGACGGTCAAGAGCCCAAATCCAGCATTCCAAGGCGTCGACGTGCCCTTGGCCTCGACCTTTTTGTTGGCAAATAAGGAAGGCCAGCAGGCATATGTACGGCCCGTAATAAGCAACGGGGGGTACGAATTCACCGTTCGTGTAGGAGCTCCTGACAAGGGCGCGAAAGAGGGTACGAAGCTGTCACGGGGGGCATATTTTCAGTGTTTGATGTCCGATACCCCGATAGATTCGAGTTATATATATTCTGAGGCAAATGCTGGAAGAATGGGTGCAAAGTTGATGGCGATCGTTGCCGAAGGTCAACGAGGTCGAGTCTATCTGTCGCCCGTAGGTGAGCACGCGGCGATTGCGGCGGAGGCTTGCCCAGCCTGGGCACCTGATGTTGCAATTCCTGAGAATCCTCGATGGTTCTCACCACCGCTTTATGGTCTCAAGACCTACGGAGACCTGTTTACCCCGCGGCAATTGCTAGCCTTGACAACACTCTCAGAACTTGTACAAGAAGCCGCTGAGCGATGCAGGCAAGATGCTGTCCGTGCCGGCATGGCTGATGACGAGGCTGGACTTGACGGTCAGGGACGGGGCGCGAAGGCCTACTCCGATGCAATCGCAACGTACCTCGCTCTTGTCGTTAGCCGATCGTCAGATCGCCACAACTCAATTTGTTCTTGGGATAGCGGTCCTACTAGTTCCAAATCATCCACTGGGTCACCTTCTCGCAGTGCCTCAGTTCGCAATACTTTTTCTCGCCAGGCGATGCCCATGACTTGGGATTTTGCCGAGGGTAATCCGTTCAGTGAATCGGCGACGAACTTCAGTGACTCTGTAAATTGGATTGCCAAGGTTTTGGATCGTATTTCTCCAGCATCCCATGGGTTTGTATGTCAGATCGACGCTCAGCGCCAGGATATAAGCCTTGCGAAGGTGATTTCGACCGATCCGCCGTATTACGACAATATTGGTTATGCAGATCTATCGGACTTCTTCTACGTCTGGTTGCGCAGGACCCTGAGGCCCATTTATCCTGGGTTGTATGCGACGTTGGCTGTTCCGAAAGCTGAAGAATTGGTGGCTACACCTTATCGTCACGGAAGTAAGGACAAGGCCGAAGCATTCTTCCTCGATGGCATGACTCAAGCCATGCACAACTTAGCTGAGAAGGCGCATCCGGCCTTCCCGGTGACGATCTACTACGCGTTTAAACAGAGTGACACAAAAGGGGACTTGGGAACGTCGAGCACGGGATGGGAAACCTTCTTGCAGGCGGTGCTGGACGCCGGTTTTGCCATTACGGGCACTTGGCCGATGCGTACCGAGATGAGTAACCGCATGATCGGCTCGGGCACCAATGCCCTAGCTTCCAGCATTGTGCTGGTTTGTCGACAGCGTGCAGATGAGGCCCCCTCAATTGGCCGCCGCGCGTTCATCCGCGAGCTGAATGCGGCGTTGCCGGAGGCCCTACTCGACATGACTCATGGTGGCGTCAATTCGCCCGTGGCTCCAGTCGACCTAAGCCAAGCCATCATCGGCCCCGGCATGGCCATCTTCAGCCAGTACAGCGCCGTATTGGAAGCTGACGGCAGCAAGATGAGCGTGAAGACCGCGCTCCAGTTGATCAATCGCTTCCTGGCCGAAGACGACTTCGATCACGACACCCAGTTCTGCCTGGCCTGGTTCGAGCACCGGGGCTGGGCGGCGGGCAAGTTTGGTGAGGCCGATGTGCTCGCACGCGCCAAAGGCACTAGCGTGGACGGCTTGCGCGGCTCCGGCGTAATCGAGAGCTCAGGTGGGGAACTGCGCCTGCTGCGCTGGGCCGAGATGCCCGCGGATTGGTCCCCCGAGACCGATGTGCGCACGCCGATCTGGGAAGCGCTGCATCAGTTGATCGGCGCCATCAGCAAGGGCGGTGAATCGGCCGCGGGCGCCTTGCTGGCGCGCATGCCGGCACGCGCCGAGCCGATACGGGCCCTGGCTTACCGGCTCTACACCTTGTGCGAGCGCTTGGGCAAGGCGGAGGACGCACGCGCCTACAACGAGTTGATCGGCGCCTGGTCTGGCATCGAATCCGCTGCCCAGGATGCTGGCCCGGTGGGTACCCAGACCTCGTTCGACCTTTGAAGGAGTGCTCATGGCGACCACCACTCCCAACAACCTAGACGCCGCCGCCGCACTGGCGAGGTTCGCAGACGCGGGCACTTCGCCAGAGGATCGCCGCGAGGCGTTGTCCGCACTGAGTGCAACTAAGGTGTTGCCCAAGCAGGCCGACGACCCAGCCATTGAAGCAGGCCGCCGCCACTTGGTAGATCAGGCCCGGACGGCAGAGAAGCCGGGGTATCGCCTGCTGGCAATTGCGGAGTGCATCCGCCTGACACAGATCGTTAACCGGTGGACTCCTGTGATGTTGGATCAACTGCGCCCGGCGTTCGCCGAGCCGCTGCCTAACATGCAGCTGCTGACCAACGGAAACGACAAGTTGAATTTGGCGCGTGCCTGTGCCCAGATATCTGCGCCATGGTTGCCCGACTATCTGGCGCGTTCCATCGTGGAGGAGCCGGCGGCGGACAAGGCGCGTGCCGAGATGGTGGTTGCCCTGCTGGAGCGATCCAACTCCCTGGCTCAGACACTGCAGCGCCTTGCCACGGCATTTGAGGCGTTTCGACCGGATACGCAGGCCCCCGGCGACACGATGGCACGGCGGCAAGCGCGAACCTTGGAGGTACTGCGCGAAGCGCTGCTTGACAGCGAAATCGAGGCCGGCGACGACCTCGGTGTGGCTTTGCATGAATGCGTGAGCGCGCCGTTGGCGACTGTTGGAAAACCGCAAGAAGACAAGGCCCAGATAGACCTGTGCAGGCAGGTGCTGCTGCTGGTGCACGACATCGTGCGCACGCGAATCTCGGTCGTGGCCGACCCGACCATGTACCGCGTGGTGGACTACTGCCGTCGGCTGAGTGGCGGTCGTTCCTGGCCCGATGAGCTGAAGAAGCCTCTGGAGCGGCTGATCACCGACGTCACCGAGGCCTTGTTGCTGCTCGGCCGTCAGGGGCAGCGCGACCAGGCGTTGCTCGCGCAACTGGACGTTCTCTGCAATAACTCGGACCGTGCTCGTGCGGTGGCCCGCGAACTGGCCGCCCGGCACCCCGAGTTGAACGAAGAGGTGCGTGACTGGTTGGAGCATGGGCGGGTGCGGACCGTGCGGCGCGCCAGCGAATCGGCCATTGAGGCGGCAGCCAGCAGCGCTGACGAGAGCATCGGTCTCTCGCTGCAGGCCGCCCGTAAGGCCCGACTACTGCGCGACACTCTGCGCGAACCTTTGGTCTCCAGCCTCGAGGTCTACGACCCCGGTTTGGCCCCCGCCGCGCAGGAGCTGCTCGACAGCGTGCAAGCCCTGGCGGTGCAAGTGGAGCAGGCCGCAGCTTTGCGAGGGCTGGAGTTGTACGGCACGCCGGGCGAGGAAGTGGAGATGTCGACCAAGCTTTTCATCATGGTGGGCGGTGTGCCGCGGCAACGCATGCTGGTCAAGCAGCCCGCCATCGTGCGCAAGCGCACCGACGGTGGTGTCGGTGACGTGGTGACCAAGGGGCTCGTGGAGTGATGGCCGCCAGGCCGGATTGCAATTGCTGATCAATCGTCGAGGAGGACGCGTTGGACAAGAAAACTGCCGCCATATTGATTGCCAGCTTGATGGAGCGCATTGAGCGCGACCAAACCATCGGCGCCGTTTCATCGCTGGAGCGCAAAGCGCTGCAGATCGCGCTGGCGTCTCTGGACGGTGGGAACGAAGTCGAAGCTACGTTGACGGAGGGGGCACCCCTCCCGGCATCGACACCCACGTCGGTAGCGATGGCCAACGACGGCGAAGCTGCGCCGGTCTCGAAAGCTGCGCTTGCGGCAAGCTCCGTTGCCGAAGCCCCTTCGACTCCGAAGAAGCCGGCGCTGCCGGAGGTCACGCTCTCGTTGGGCTCCATCGAGCGCGATGAAGTCACCGATGCCGATGTGATGCTGTGCCTCGATTTCGGAACGGCGATGTCAAAGGCGTTTGCCACCGTGCTGCCTGACGGATACCTGGACCTCGAGCTGGGCAGCGAGGCTGGCAAGCAGGGCTACACGCTGCCTTCGTCGGTCTTCATCGGTGACGATGGCAAGGCCTACTTCGGCTTCGAAGCCATCGAGATGAGCCAGGACCTGGTCGATTCAGGCCGCGAGCGGCTGGACTCGATCAAGGGTTGGCTGAGCCTGCGACGCGAGGGAAACCTCGACGGCGAGGCGTGCCTTCTGCAAAGGCCGATGAACCCGACCGACTTCCGGCTTACTCAGGGTGATTTGATCCGCGTGTACCTGGCCTACCTGACCGATATGGCCGAGAAGTCGCTGGCCTACCAAGGCGTCAAGTCGCCCCGCTATGCCAAGCGCCGGTTTGCCCGCCCGTGTTGGGACGCGGAGCAAGCCTTGTGGGCTGACCGTCAGATGCGAACGATGCTCGCGGAGGCGCAGATCCTGGCCGATACGTTCAGTGCCCGCTGGGCGGGTGGCATTCCCGTTGGAGAGCTGAAGTCGGCTGTGGAGCAGATCAAAGCCTTGGGCCAGCGGCCTGAGTACCTGATCGACGACGGCATTCCGGAACCTGTCGCGGTGGCTGCAGGCGCGATCGCAGACAGCGAAAACCTGCGGGACGCGTTCATGGTTGTCGATGTGGGCGCAGGAACGACCGACTTTGGCTTGTTCATCTCGACGCATCGGCCTGATGACGGTGAACTCCGGGTGTTCCAGGTGCCGACATCGATTCAGGGCTTGAAGTGGGCCGGCGACCGGGTGGACGGTCTGCTTCGGGGCTTCATTGCGCAACGGGAGTCCGTCGATCAGAGCGACAACGCCGGCAGAATGGTGTTGGCCGAGCTGTCGCGACGGATTCGCAGCCTGAAGGAGACCTTGTTCAAGACCGGCAGGGTGGAGTACGTGCTGGCTGACAGCACGGTCGGGCTCGTGACGCTCGACGAGTTTCTTGCCGACGACAAGGTTGCACGGTTTGCCCATGCAGTGGAGGCCGGTTTCAAGAAGGCACTCGAAGCCGTGGACGAGACCTGGTTGCGCTGGCTGGCCATGGATGGTGTACGCCTGCATGTGGTGCTGACGGGCGGCAGCTCGCCGCTGCCGATGATGCAAGCCCTGGGCAAGGGGCCGATCGACGTTAAGGGGCATCGCATCTTGCGCCAGGCGGTTGATCCAAAGCCGCAATGGATGAAGGACATGCCGGACGAACTGCTGACGGTGTATCCGCAGCTGGCCGTGGCCATCGGCGGGTCGGCAGAAACGATGCCGGAGACACTGACGGCGCCGCCAACCTTCGGTGGTGGTGGTCCGCGACGGCATGGCTATGCAGCTGGTAGTTCGCAAGCTTCTGGGAGTTGAAGAGATGGGATTGAAACCGTGGCGCGAAGTCGCCGTTCCGCATTCCGACGTGCTCAAGGGTACGTTCCAGCAGGCCGAGTTTGCAGCCGACCTGTCGCGCGTCCATGACAAGACCGCTGCGGCCGAGTACCAGGACGCAGCACTGTTCTTCCAGCGCACCTTCATTACCGAAGGAATGCGCTTGCTGCTGGACTCGGTGGTCAAGCGTCTGGCCGGCAAGGGGGGCGACCCCGTCATTCAGCTGCAGACGGCTTTCGGCGGTGGCAAGACCCACACCATGCTGGCGGTGTATCACCTGGCCAAGGGCACGGTGCCGGCGTCGAACCTGCAGGGTGTTCCTGCAATCCTGGAGAGTGCCGGGATTGTCGACCTTCAACCGGCCCGTTTGGTTGTGCTCGATGGCATCCGGCAATCGCCGAACCAGCCAGCGGTCTATGAAGGCGTTGCCGTCAAGACGCTGTGGGGCGAGCTGGCCTGGCAGCTGGGTAAGGCAGAAGCCTATGACCTGGTGCGCGATGCCGACCAGTCAGGCACTTCGCCGGGCAAGGCTGTGCTGGAACAGCTGCTGTCGAAGTACGCGCCCTGCGTGATCCTGATCGACGAACTGGTGGCGTATGTGCGCCAGTTCGAGGAAGGTAAGGCGCTCACCGGCGGCACCTTCGACTCGAACCTGAGCTTTGTTCAGGCACTGACCGAGGCACTCAAGGCAGTGCCCACGGCGATTCTGCTGGCATCGCTACCCGAGTCGGACAAGGAGGCAGGCAGTCAGCGGGGCGTGAAGGCGCTCGGCGCCCTGGCGCACTACTTCGGTCGGGTTCAGGCCTTGTGGAAGCCGGTGTCTTCGTCCGAGGCGTTTGAGATTGTGCGGCGCCGGCTCTTCACGTCGATTAGCGACCAATTGGCGGCCGAGGAGGTGTGCAGGGCCTTCGCTGATCTGTACGTGGCCAATTCGCACGACTTCCCTCATGAGACGCAGGAGTCGCGCTATCACGACCGGCTGCTGTCAGCCTACCCGATCCATCCGGAAGTGTTCGACCGTCTCTACGAGGACTGGTCGTCACTGGACAACTTCCAGCGCACGCGCGGCGTTCTCAAGCTGATGGCCAAGGTGATCCACCGTCTCTGGAACGCCAACAACACCGATCTTCTGATCATGCCAGGCAGCCTGCCGTTGTATGACGCCGATGTTCGCAACGAGGCGATCTACTACCTGCCGCAAGGCTGGGATCCGGTGCTTGAAAAGGACATCGACGGTGAGCGGGCCGAGACGACCGACATCGAGCGTAGGGACCCTCGCCTGGGTAGCGTCCAGGCTTGCCGCCGAGCTGCGCGTGCCATCTTCTTGGGCAGTGCGCCCACCAATGGCGGGCAGGTGGTGCGAGGCATCGAGCTTGAGCGGGTGGTGCTGGGTGCGGCGCAGCCTGGCCAGCAACCGAGCCTGTTCAAGGACGCGCTGCGCCGCCTTGGCGACAGGCTTCAGTATCTGAATAGCGGCAACAACCGTTTCTGGTTCGACGTGCGCGCCAACTTGCGCCGCGAGATGGAAGACCGCAAGCGCCGGTTCCAGGACAAAGAGGACGTTTTCCCCGCCATTCGCGATCGGCTGCAACGCAGCATCACGACAGCGGCGTTCGACGCGGTGCATGTTTTCACGCCCAGCGCCGACGTGCCCGACGACTGGATGCTGCGGTTGGTGGTGTTGCCCGCAGACGCGGCGTTCAGTCGCAGTGGCCAGAGCCTGGCCATTGATCGCGCCACGGAAATCTTGAAGGGACGAGGTGATCAGCCGCGGTTCAAGCAGAACCGCCTGCTCTTTGTGGCGGCGGATTTCGAGACGGTTTCGCGCCTCAAGGACCAGGTACGTTCGATGCTGGCTTGGCAATCGATCGTCAACGACGTCAAAGAACTGCGACTGAACCTTGATCAACTGCAGGCGCGTCAGGCAGAGCGCAGCTTGGGCGAGGCAGTCGACACCGTGCGACGGACGATCCGGGAGGCCTACAAATGGCTGCTGGCGCCGGTGCAGGAAGCGCGCCCGGGCAAGGGGCTGTCCGAAGTTCGATGGGAGTACTTCGCGCTCAACTCGGGCGCGCAGCATTTTGGCGACGAACTGGATCGTGTGCTCAAGGAGAACGAGTTGGTCATCAACGCGTGGGCGCCAATCCACCTGGCTGGCGTGCTGCGAAGCTGGTTCTGGAAGCCGGAGCAGTCGGACGTAGGCGCTCTCACGGTTTGGCATCAGACTTGCCACCAGTTGTACCTGCCGCGACTGCGCGATGACCGCGTCTTTCAGAACGCCGTGGCAGCCGGTGCCGAGAGTCGCGACTTCTTCGCCTTGGCCCAAGGCAAGGACGATGACGGATTCATCGGGTTCGTGTTCGGAACCCGAACGACGCCGGTGCTGGACAGCTCCCTGCTGCTGATTGACCCAGTGGCTGCAGCGTCGTTCACGAACTCGGTTCGGGAGCGAAGTCCCGGTGAACCTACGCCGTCTGCCGGCGGTGGATCCGGCGGGCAGCTGCCACCGCAGGCGCCGGCAAGTACGACGGAGTCTGGCGCACCTCAGTCCGGGCCATCGCCGTCAAAGCGCCGCTTTTATGCGTCGACGACGCTGGATCCCGTGCTGGGGAAGAAGTCCTTCAATGACCTATACGACGAACTGGTCATGCTGTTTACCACCAGGCCCGGCGTGCGCGTCAGCCTGCGCGTTGAGATCGAGGCCGATGCGGGCGGAGGCGTATTCGACGATGCGACGCAGCGCGCAGCCAAGGAAAATGCTGCAGTGTTGAAGTTTTCCTCGGCCGAGTTTGAGGAATGACTGGTACACCATCATCCGAGATCCATACCGTCACCCTTCAAGCCTACGTGTGCTGGGCGACCGCGGTTACGAAAAAGGAGCTGACCAAATGTAGAAAGACCTTTCGCGGGATGTTCTACAAAGTGCCGCGTCGTCTGAAAGTATGCGTGTAGTGTGACAACAAGACAGCCTACGCCGGCATGGACGCGATCGCCCACAAGCCAAAACGAACCTCATGAATGGCGATGGTCAAAGGCCTGATGCAGTCAGGTGCTGCGTTCAGTCTTTCACAGCGGGACAGATTTGCCCTCGAGGGTTCGCCTCAAAACCCTGTTGTGATTTCGCTCGTTCCTCCATGCACCTCAGCCGCTCGACCGCTCGACCGAGCAACTGTGCAAAGAAAATCAGGGAGACTTGTCCAAGTCTTCCATCCACGCGGATATCAACGTAGTTCTCCTCTTCGCTGAAAGCTTTCCGAGCTCAAGCAGGAGAGCGCTCAAATCCTTCTCTTCGCAATAAAGATATGCCAAAGGCACGTCGAGCGCTCTTGCAATGTTTCGCGCAGTGTCCAGTGGGGGCTCATGATTCCCGAGCTCGTACCGACTGATACGGGCTCGGCTTGAGGACTCATCAATGCCTATGAGTACGCCAAGCTTTTCCTGAGACCACCCCAGCATCTCTCGTCTTGAGCGAATTCGCTGCCCGATGAGGTTGGGGATTCGGCCTGACTCGGGAACCATGTCACGAGTTTCGTAACTGGCCGATAATTTGTCGTCACGAAAAGCGTGACAATGGCCAAGTCCGCCGCTCTCGTTTTTTTATTGACACTGTTTTTTGGAGCTTCCATCATGCGTCGTATTTTTCTTGCATGTGCCGTCGTGTTGAGCAGCCTCTCAGGTTGCGCAACCGGTACTGATGGGGTGGTTAGCATCGGCCCTGACATGTACATGGTCGGAGGCCACGGCCGCTTCACTGACTTTTCTGCGAGTGCTGTGAAGGCACGCTACTTTCAGCAAGCGCAGCAGTATTGTCAGGAGAGCGGTCGTGATATGCAGCCTCTCAACAGCTCCGGCCAGGACTCAGGGATGGGAACGTATGCGTCGGCTGAAGTCCAGTTTCGATGTGTGTCGAGGGGCGCGTCTAGATAGCCGCTGGGGCTTGTTTTCGCTCGAACACTTGCGTTGAATGATCGGGCATCGCTTTCCCCGGTATCCCGGACGCTGTGGTCAGCTCGCCAGGTTTGGCGATAGCTAGCGCCATCCGCTGGAGGCCGATCAAGCCGCTCCCGTCGGTAAAGATCGGATCGCCCATGAGCCAAAGCGAACCTCATGAATGGCGGTGGTCAACCGAAGGATGTGTCCCTTGAGGGCCCATGCCGGCAGCGCCAGAAACTCGCGCAACGAAACCTGGCAAGGATCGATCCAGCCTCCCCGAACCGAGCAGCCATAGACGGCGCCACCAGCCTCCATGCGCATCAGTCCATTGTCAATCGTCAAGGACAAGGGAGCATCTGGCAAGGGCCCAGCGTTCCCATCGGCAAGCCCATGCCGCTTCGCCATCCACTTGCGGGTAGCTCGAAGCATTTCACCATCCAGATCTACATGCGGCAGATCCAGGTCGAGCGCGCGCATGTTCGCCTTGTGGTGCTCGTACCGCAGCCCCAGGTCGAACGCGTCTGGCGTCTGGGCGTCGCGCCCAAACGCTGCCCGCCAGAAATCCACCACCGCCAGCGCGATAGCTCCGCGCGGGGCCTCGGGCGGCAAGATCGTCTCATCCCACATCGACTGTCTGAGCGTATTGCACCGGGCCGTCAGCTGCCATTGGGCGAACCAGTTGGTGCCCGCGATGATCTCCAGCTCGGCTCCGCCGTGAATCCCCGCCCACATGAGTACGTCCCCGTGGGGCGGGTTCTGCTGCCTAAACCCCAGCTCGCCAAGGGCTTGGGCGATGGGCACCACTTCAAGTGCACGCTCGATGCCGATCTGCTTTTCTGCCTTCTCAAAGAACGTATTGAACTCGCGAGCGTCCATGGCGTTGGCATTGAGGACTCGTTTCAGGTCGTCCATGCCGGCGTCAAAGTCCTGATGCGCCTGGCGCTTGGTCAGCAACTCCACCATGGCCGGGCTGATCTGGGTGACTGGACGCAGGCAGAGATCGGCCACGATGATCTCGCGGGTGGGTTTGCCTCGAATCGAAATGGGGTTGCCCAGTACAAGCACCTGCCAGGCGAAAACTGGCTTCGTTGCTCCCAGCAGTGTGCCGACGAACCCCGACGGATTGCGCAAGGCCACCAACTTACCGTCGTGCGCTCCGTCGCTGGTGCGCTGAAGCATTGCCACCATGCCAGGGAATCCGATGGCATTGTCTGGAATGGGGAGAGTGCTCAAGGCTGCGCTCCTGGTGCAACATTCCAGCTGTAGGCTGAATGCCGTCAAAGAAAAAACCGGTCCCAGTGGAAACTCACAACGGAGAATATGCAGACAACGCTAGCCCAGACTGCTCAACAGTCTTCTCGCATCTAAATATTTGCTCAGTCGAGCAGCGTCCTTTGGACTGACCTCCTGCAGTCGAGAGACGTCTAGGTTGTCTTCAAGGTCGGCCAGCTTGACCCTTCTCCCCACAGGGTGCGCGCCGGCACGACGAACAAAGGCGAGGTAGCGATCGCGTTTGATTTCGATGCTGTCATCCTCGGCGTCTTCGTCCTCAGGCAACTTGCTGACGGATTTGAGTGCACTGATCACCTCATCAGAGAAGCCTTCGGAAGCCAGTCGCTCAAAAGTCCAGACCGGACCACCGTCTTCCACGACGTCGTGCAGAACGCCCACGATGCGTTCGATTTCGCTTTCCAGAGAAAACATCACGCGCAAGGGGTGCAGGATGTAAGGGGCGCCAGCCTTGTCCAAAACGCCAGCGTGGGCTTCTGCTGCGATCTCGATGGCTCTGGATAGTGATCCAGGTGGTGAAATTCGATTGATATACATGGAGCAGTCTTGTAAACTTAGTTGCATCGCGATGTTAAGTGTAGCAAGATAAATGCGAAGTGCAACTAAGTCAAGAAAAAACTACCCAATGCCGTTCGTGCGCGTGGAGCTGGTGGCGCTCTGTGTGATCGAAGATCGCCTGCAAGTGCTGCTGAGCCAACGCGAAGAGGAGCCTTACAAGGGGAAATGGGGTTTGCCTGGTGGCGTCTTGCGAATTGATCTGGACGGCTCACTTGAGGCAGCCGCACAGCGGGTGGCGCAGGAGCGTCTGAACATGCGTCTACCCAACCTGGGCCAGGTGGCCGCGGTGGGAGGCGCAGATCGTGATCCGCGAGCACCTTGGGCCATGAGCGTCGTCTTCCGCAGTTTGGTGCAAGCCGATCTTGAGGCCACGCCGGGAAAGAGGGTGCAGGCGCTGAACTGGCGTCCGGTGAGCGAGTTGTTTTCGGACAACCCACTTGCCTTTGATCATGCCGATCTGGTGCAGCACGCAGTCCGCGCGGTCCAGCGTGAGATCGCCGAAATGCGCTTTCCAATGGGATGGGTGCCCGAGCCCTTCACGTACGGAGAGCTTCAGGCGTTGAGCGAGGCGGTATTGGGCACGTCTCTGGACAAGGTGACGTTTCGACGTCGCATGGATGCCGCAGGCATGGCGTTGCCGTTGGAAGGGCAGATGAGGGCAGCGGGTGCCCATCGGCCTGCGCAGCTGTATCGCTTCACGCCGGAGCCTGCTCTGTAGGCCGCTCGTTGTTCGAGCAGTTGCGTTGCGGATCATTCTTCAAGCGATGCCGTCTCCGGCGAGCACTGCCACGATGTCGCGTGTATCTATCGAAGGCCCCGTCTTTGTGCGAGATCAACCGCGCCTGCATGTCCGGGTGTCGCTCGCACGATCCCCGTGTGGGTGGCAGATGAAGGGTTGCTAATCAGCTGAGCACCCCGGTTTTGCCAGGCGGAGTGTTGAACCTCATCTATCTCTGATCGCATCAGCCGCTTCTACAATTGAATCGGCGAACTTAGTGTTCGGCGAGCACGGTCTCACCAAGGTGAATGCACCTGTGAGCATTCCAGCAATGGAGTGAGCGTGCATGCCCTGGCGTTGATCTGTTGACTCTTCTTGTGGATCGACACAGCCTTGAGCCACCAACAGTTGATACTCTCCTGCTGAACTACCGATTGAGTTTGTCATTGGCCACGATCTCCTCTTACTACTTTCGAGAGTGCATAAAAGGTGCAGCACGAAAAGGTGTTGACACCGACAAGCTGCTTGCAGCTGCTGATGTGCCAAAGTCCTTGCTGGAAGATCCCTACGCACGCGGCGATGTGGATGCCATGGCGCATCTAGTGCAACAACTCTGGTACTCCATGGACGATGAATTCATGGGATTTACCGAGAACCGGGCCAAGGTGGGGCTGTTCGGGTTGATGACGCGATTCATCGTCCCCTGCGAGTCCCTGGGACAGGTGTTGCAAGCTGGCGTAAGGTTCTACAACCTAACCCGAACGGATGTTTTTTTGGGTCTCAGCCATCATGGCGATGAAGCCCGGTTCGAGACCAAATTCTCGCGACCCGATCTGGATCCCAATCACTACTTCCTGGAGTTCTGGATGGTGATCTGGCACAGACTCGCAGGTTGGATCACCGGCGGGCCTTTGCCACTTCGTTGGGCCTCATTCACCTTCAGTTCGCCCCTGGAGTACCAGGAGGAATTCAAGTACCTGTTCCCCTGCGAGCAGCGATTCGAACAAGCAATCAATGGCTTTGCTTTCGACGAAAAGTACCTTCGACTTCCCGTGGTGCGAAGCAAGGCAGAGTTGAAGGCCATGCTCAAAGCCGCCCCGCTGATGTTCATGACCATGCCCTCCAGCGATCTCGGCATCGCCCGAAGGGTTCGAGCCACCATGGTGCCTCGGCAAGGGCAGGCGGTTGACTTCCCGAGCATCGAGACGGTGGCGGCCGCCTTGCACACCACGCCACAAACATTGCGTCGCAAGCTCAATCGTGAGGGCAGCAGTTATGGCGAGATCAAAGAGAACATTCGCCGCGACATTGCGATTCAGCGCGTGCTGAAGGGCAATGCACGGATCGAAGACATTGCCCAGGCTGTGGGCTATGCTGAGACGCGGTCGTTCACTCGCGCTTTTCACCAGTGGACGGGGTACAGCCCCCTGCAGTACCGGCAAAGGTTCCAACAGTCGGCGGGTCGGCACGATATGTTGTCCTAGTGCCGCCCATGCCCCATTGGCACAGCAAGTGGCGGGTTTTGGGGGCCAAGCTGGGCGCTCCACGGCGGGCGATGGCATGCACCGTGTTGAGCGCGCTCAGGTCGTCCACATCCAACGCAAGAGAAGGTATGGGCTCTGTGGTGCAGACCCGGTCGGCCATGGCCGCAGCGTGCTGGTGTCGCTCCAGGCTTTTGGGTCCAAACTGCAGAGGGAAATCCAAAGGGAGGCTGCACATCATGGCGTTCGTTCCTTTGGCGTCGACATCCGGCACCAGAACCAAGGCGTCGCTGTCGCGGTGACGGTCGACCAGGCCCTGCACATCCGAGGCCCTGGCGATAGGAAGGTCGCCATGGAGGATCAATACGCGGCGCACGCCTTCATCGGTCAGCTGAGCGAGAGCAGCGGTCAGCGCCTCATTGAGTCCATGTCGGTGTTCCGGTAAGACGCGGGCACGGCCTTTGAGTTGCTCGGCCAACCCAGATTGTGCCGACACGACCGAGATTCCTGTCAATCCATGGATCTGGAACATCTCTGCCAGAACGTCTTCCAGCATCGCGGCTGCAAGGGCGGCCCGTTGTGTCGAGCTGATATGCGGGGCCAGCCGCGATTTGGCGGCATCAAATCGTTTGACTGGGATGAGGAGATGCACGACTTCACCTAGTCCTGTTGTGCCGCGCGACCAGCGATGAGCGATGAGATCTGATCGTGCGTGAGGCCCACACCTCGGAGAACCTCACGGGTGTGTGTGCCTGGAAGTCCGCCCGGCAAGGGCTTGTCCGCGGGTGTCCTCGCGAAGCGCGGCGCGGGCGATGGCTGGTGCATTCCATTTACCCGCACCACGGTTTTGCGCGCGAGATGGTGGGGGTGGTCGGGCACTTCGGCCAGTGACAGTACAGGCGCAAAGCAACTGTCCGTGCCTTCCAGCGCCGCCGTCCACTCCGCGCGGGTGCGCGACCGAAAGATGTCGGTCAACCGCGTCTTCAGTCGTGCCCAGACGGTGGGATCGTTCTGCGGCTGCCATTCATCCGGATTCAGTCCCAGACGTTGCAGCAGCTCGTCGTAGAACTTGGGCTCCAGCGGGCCCACGGAGATGTGCCGGTGGTCACTCGTCTCGTAGAGCTGGTAGAAAGGTGCGCCGCCGTCCAAGAGGTGGGTGCCGCGTCGATCGCTGAATTCGCCTCGCCCGAGAAAGCCCCAGTACTCGGCCATGAGCAGTGAAGCGCCATCGACCATGGCGGCATCGATCACTTGTCCACGGCCGGAGCGCTGCGCCTCCCAAACACCGGCCATGACGCCAAAGGCGAGCAGCATGCCGCCACCGCCGTAGTCACCTACCAGGTTCAATGGCGGTACGGGCGCCTCTCCCGCCCGTCCGATGGCATGGGCCACACCTGAGAGCGCGATGTAGTTGATGTCGTGGCCGGCTGCCGCCGCCAGCGGTCCTGTTTGTCCCCAGCCGGTCATCCGCCCGTAGACGAGTTTGGGGTTGTGCGCCTGGCAGTCATCCGGGCCGAGTCCCAGTCGTTCCATGACACCAGGGCGGTATGGCTCGATAAGGGCGTCCGCCGTCTCGATCAGGCGAAGGACCGCATCGCGGGCATCGCTGTGCTTCAGATCGAGTGCAACGCGTTTTCGGTTGCGGCAGAGAACATTGTTTTCGTTGTTCGCTGCGCCCGGGCGCTCGATGCGGATCACGCGTGCACCCTGGTCGGCCAACACCATGCCGGCAAACGGCACCGGACCCAGACCTGCAAATTCGATAACGGTCAAGCCGTTCAATGCACCCATTCACATATCTCCTCTTGTAACGGGTCCCATTACAGCGAGCGGTCAAAAGGACGGACAGGTCCGAAACGATCGGGCGAATTCACTGCCAGGAACATCAACGCCACGTTGTTAAAAACGGTCCGAATGACTGTCGCTTTTGGTCCTGTCGTTGTGCGGTGCACTGCTCCTACGATCCGTTCCGCTCAAAACCACACACGGAGACAGACATGAAAATGACCACCTGGCGTTCGCGCACCGTCACGGCCTTTCTGGCATGCACCGCCATGCTCTCAGCCCCCGCCTGGGCGGAGATCAAGATTGGCAGCGTGCTATCGGTCACGGGTCCTTCGGGCTTCCTGGGCACCCCTGAGAAAAAGACGCTCGAGATGTATGTCGAGCGCATCAATGCCAGCGGTGGCATCAAGGGCGAGAAGATCAAGCTGGTCGTCTACGACGATGGCAGCAAGTCGGATCAGGCGCGAACCTTTGCCACGCGTTTGGTGGAGGATGACAAGGTGGTTGCCGTCGTGGGCGGCACATCGACAGGCGCCTCGCTGGCCATGCTGCCGGTGTTCGAGGAAGCCAAGACGCCCTTCATCTCGTTGTCGGGTGGCGTTCAGATCGTCGAGCCGGTGAGGAAGTACACCTTCAAGCCGCCGCAGACCGACATCATGGCGTGCCAGAAGATCTTTGAAGACATGAAGAAGCGTGGCATCTCGCGCATCGCCATGATCTACGGCACCGACGGGTTTGCCATGTCCATGCGGGCCAGCTGCCAGAAGGCGCAAGGCGAGTACGGCGTCAAGATCGAGCACGAAGAGAGTTACGGGCCGGCGGATGCCGACGTCACCCCGCAACTGACCAACATCAAGAAGCTCGCTGGTTTGCAGGCCGTGCTTAGCCCCGGCATTGGCCAAGGCCCGGCCATCGTCACCCGCAACTACCGCCAGGTCGGTCTGACGGTTCCGCTCTACCTCAGCCACGGTGCCGCCACGAACGGCTTCATCGAGCTAGCGGGCAATGCCGCCAACGGTGTCCGCATGCCAGGGCCAGCCCTCTTGGTGGCCAAGGACTTGCTCGACAGCGATCCGCAGAAGAAGGTGTTGATCGACTACACGACCGCCTACCAGGCTTACGCGAAGGAGCCGGTCTCGGCCTTCGGTGGTTACGCCCACGACGGACTCTTCTTGTTGTTGGACGCCATGCAGCGTGCGGGCACCTTCACCGACAAGGATCGAATTCGCGACGAGGTGGAAAAAACGCGCAACTTCATGGGGACGGTCGGACTGATCACGATGTCTCCCACCGACCACCTGGGCATCACGCTGGGGGCGTTCAAGATGCTGGAGATTCAGGGCGGGAAGTGGAAGCTGTTCGAGTGAAGGGCGGGGATGTCATGAGCGAACTGCTGCAGTTCACCCTGTCCGGGCTCACCATGGGGGCGATCTACTCGCTGGTCGCCATCGGCTTCGTTCTCATCTACAACGCGAGCGAGGTGGTGAACTTCGCGCAAGGTGAGTTTGTGATGATTGGTGGCATGGTGGCCGTGTTTGCCTTCAAGGCGGGCATTCCCCTGCCGTGGGCGGTGGCCATGGCCATTGCGGCCGCCACCGTGATTGGTCTGATGCTGTACGCGTTCGCCATCCGGCCGGCGGGTAACGCGTCCATCGTCACTCTGATCATCATCACGATTGGCGCGTCCATTTTTCTGCGTGGTCTGGCGTCGGTGCTCTTCGACAAGAGCATCCATAAACTGCCCGACTTCGTGCCCGGCGGAACCCTGCAGATGGCCGGTGCCACCATACAGGCCCAAAGCCTGCTGGTCCTGTTCGGCGTGGGTCTGATCGTCGGTGGTCTCTGGCTTTTCCTGAGCCGGACTCTGCCCGGCAAGGCCATGCTCGCCACCGCCGCCAGCGCGCTGGCGGCACGGCTGTCGGGGATCAACACGTCCCTGGTGATCGCGTCGAGCTTCGCCGTCTCGGGTGCCATTGGCGCCATTGGCGGAGCCCTGATCACCCCGGTGGCGCTCACCGCCTACGACGTGGGCGCACCCCTCGCGCTCAAGGGCTTCACCGCAGCGGTTCTGGGCGGTCTTGGCCATCCGCTGGGGGCGGTCGTGGGCGGCCTCCTGCTCGGTCTGCTGGAGGCGTTCGGCGCGGGCTTCATCTCATCGCTCTACAAGGACGCGATTGCCTTTGTGGTGTTGCTGCTGGTGCTGATGTTTTTGCCGCGTGGCTTGTTCGCGTCGGCCAAGGTGGATCGCGTATGAAGGCAACCTCGGTTCTACAAAGGCAGCTCGCGCGTTTTCGCGGCGTCGCGTTGCTGGCGCTGGTCATTGCCTTGCTGCCCCTGGTGATCGAAAACGCCTTCTACCTCCGGGTTGCGGCGCTGGTCTTCATTTTCGCCTTTGCCACGCTGGGGCTGAATGTACTGATGGGCTTTGCCGGATTGGTCAGCTTGGGCCACGCAGGCTTCCTGGCGATTGGCGCCTACGCGGTGGCGGTCGGTCCGGCTCACTGGAACATGCCGTCCTGGTTCGCGCTCGTCATGGGCATCGCCGCCGCGTGCGCGTTAGCGTTCGTCATCGGGCGACCGATTCTCAAGCTTAAGGGCCACTACTTCGCGGTGGCGACACTGGGGGTCGGTTTGTTGATATCGATGGTTGTTACCAACGAAGCCCCGCTCACGGGTGGACCGGATGGCATGACGGTGGCGCGTCTGGAGCTGTTCGGCTGGACCCTGCGCGGCACCATGCCGTGGTACTGGATGAGCGGCGGCCTGCTGGTCCTGGCGTGCTGGGGCATCACCAACCTGGTCAACAGTCCGACAGGTCGTGCGTTGCGCTCGATCCACGACAGCGAAGTGGCCGCCGATGTGCTGGGCGTTGACGTGGCCCGCTACAAACTCGCGGCGTTCGTGCTGTCGGCGGGCATGGCGGCTTTCTCAGGCTCCATGCTGGCCCTGTTCGACGGGCACGTGACGCCTGTGTCGGCGGGGTTCCTGCGGTCCGTCGAGTTCGTGACCATGGCTGTACTCGGTGGACTGGGCTCCATCCTCGGCAGCGTGGTGGGAACCGCAGTGCTGGTGGTTTTGCCGCAGGCGCTGGTGGCCTTTCACGACTACGAACACATGATCCTGGGGCTTCTGATGATGCTGTTCATGATCTTCCTGCGATCGGGCATCGTGCCCGCGCTCGCGGCGCGCTGGGGTGGGAGGTCGCTGTGAATCTGTTGACTGTTGAAAACATCGGTGTGGATTTTGGTGGCGTCAAGGCGCTGGATGGCATTTCCCTGCAGGTGCGTCAGGGCGAGGTGTTCTCGCTCATCGGACCGAATGGCGCCGGAAAAACCACGCTCTTCAACGTGATCACCGGTGTCTACACGCCGCAACGTGGACAGGTGCTCTTGCGCAATCAACCCGTTACCGGACTTGCCCCATGGAAGCTTGCGCGCGCCGGGCTGTCCCGGACGTTTCAGAACCTTCAGGTGTTCGGTCGTATGACGGCTCTTGAAAATGTGATGGTGGGACGCCACCGGCACGAGCGAGGCAGTTTCGTCGGACATCTCTTCACCTTGCCCTCGGTGCTCCGGCAAAACGCGCTCACGGCCCGCGAGGCGCAGAAATGTCTCGACCGAGTGGGCCTGTCACACACCGCCGATCTCCTGGCGGCTGGTCTGCCCTACGGTGAGTCGAAGCGCCTGGAAATCGCTCGCGCATTGGCGACCGAACCGACGCTGCTGCTGCTGGACGAACCCGCGGCAGGATGCAATCCCGCCGAGACGGACGCCCTGGCCGACACCATCCGAACCATCGCGGACAGCGGCATCACCGTCGTGCTCATCGAGCACGACATGAAGCTGGTCATGCGCATCTCGGACCGCATCCACGTGCTCAACCAGGGGCGAAGCCTGGCCGAAGGGCGGGGTGAAGACATCATGCGACGGCCGGAAGTCATTGCCGCCTATCTGGGTGAACATGGAAGCAAGGAGGCCCTTCGTGCTTGAAGTCGAAGGCCTGGCCAGCGCGTATGGCCGCATCCAAGTGCTGCATGGCGTGGACTTCCACGTCAAACGCGGCGAAATCGTCACCATCGTCGGCAGCAACGGCGCCGGCAAGACCACCCTGTTGAGGGCATTGTCGGGCGTGCAGCCGGTGCTGGCAGGGCGCATCCGTCTGAAGGGCCAGGTCATCGAATCGATGGCGGCACACCAACGGGTTCGGCGGGGCATGGCGCAGGTGCCGGAAGGCCGCCATGTGTTCGCACCTCTGTCGGTTCACGACAACCTCGTTCTGGGTGGATGGACACGCCCCGCGGCCCGGCGTCAGGAACGCCTGGATTTTGCATACGGTCTGTTCCCCGCTCTCGCGCAGCGGCGCCACCAGATGGCGGGTTCCCTGTCCGGCGGTCAGCAACAGATGCTGGCGATCGGCCGTGCCCTCATGTCGGAACCCGAACTTTTGCTGCTGGACGAGCCATCGATGGGCTTGGCGCCCGTGTTGGTGGATCAGATCTTCGCGCTGCTTCCGACCCTGAAGGCCGCGGGTCTCACGATCCTGCTCGTCGAGCAGAACGCGTACGCCGCGCTCGCGGCCGCCGACCGAGGCTATGTGATGGAGACCGGGCGCATCGTGGCTGGTGGACCGGCTGAGGAGCTGCTGCACGACCCTAGCGTGCGGGAGGCCTACCTGGGCCTGGCCGAAGAGGCGCCACTGCTTGGTGAGCGCGCGGTCGCGTGACATAGATTGACCGAATCCGACCTTATGACATCCGGGCAATGCCGGGATCATCGCTGCACAGCGACGACGAATTGAAGGAGACCCCATGAACGACATCGCGGACACTCGCCACTTTCGTGGCACCGGCCAGGAAGAAACGGCGCAGGAGCGCTGGGCGCGTTTCAAGCCCATCGCCACCGGTGAGGACTATCTGAACAGCCTGCGTGGCCGGAAGATCACCTGCTATCTCTTCGGTGAGAAGGTGCAAGATCCGGTGGACCATCCGATCATCCGGCCGTCCATGAACGCACTGAAGGCCACGTATGACCTGACCATCGCCGACCCGGACCTGGCCAGCGCGCACTCACCGCTGATCAATGCCCGCGTCAACCGCTTTCTGCACATCGTGGAGAGCCCGCAAGACCTGGTGATGAAGAACCGGATGCAACGCCGCATGGGCCAGATCACCGGCACCTGTTTCCAGCGTTGCGCGGGGCTCGACACCATCAGCGTGCTGCACTCGATCACGTACGACATCGATGCCAAGCACGGAACGCCTTACCACCAACGGTACCTGGACTGGCTCAAGCTCGCGCAAGCCAACAACATCATCGTCGGCGCCGGCATGACGGACCCCAAGGGGGACCGCAGCAAGCGTCCGCACGAGCAGGCGGATCCCGACCTGTTCATGCACGTCACTCGTCGAACCGAGCAAGGCCTCTATGTGCGGGGCGCCAAGGCACACATGACCGGCGGCCTGAACTCGCACTGGATCTGCGTGATGCCGACCATGAACCTGGGCGAGAAGGACAAGGACTGGGCAGTGGTCGGCATGGTGCCGGCGGATGCCCCGGGCCTGACCTACATCTATGGCCGCCAGTCCTGCGACACGCGGGCGCTCGAGCAGGGCAGTATCGATCAGGGCAATGCGCAGTTCGGTGGACAGGAGACGCTCGTTGTGTTCGACGACGTGTTCATTCCCTGGGAGCACGTCCTCATGGACGGCGAATACGAATTTGCCCAAGAGATGGTGACGCGGTTCACCGCCTACCACCGGGCCAGCTACGTCTGCAAGACCGGGCTGGGCGATGTGATGGTGGGCGCCGCCGCGGCGGTGGCCGAGTACAACGGTGCCGACGGTGCTTCGCATGTGAAAGACAAGCTGGTGGAGATGACCCATCTGAACGAGACGATCTATTCATCGAGCATCGCCTCGTCTCACGAAGCCCGGCAGCTTCCCTCGGGCATCTTCATGAACGACGCTATGCTGGCCAACGTCTGCAAGCACAACGTCACCCGGTTTCCGTACGAGATTGCCCGGCTTGCCCAGGATCTCGCGGGTGGCCTGATGGTGACCCTGCCGTCGCAGAGCGATTTCGAGCACGAGATCGCCGGACCGCTCCTGGAAAAGTACTTCAAGGGGCGCGCCGAGGTGCCCGTGGAGTACCGCGTGCGTATGTTGCGGCTGATCGAGAACATGACCCTGGGTCGCAACGCGGTGGGTTACCTGACGGAATCCATGCACGGTGCGGGATCACCCCAGGCCCAGCGCATCCAGATCCTCCGTGGCATGGACGTCGAGCGCAAGAAGGACTACGCCAGGAAGCTCGCCGCCATTCCGGTCAAGGTGGTTTCATGAGTGCGGTCCTGGATACCGAGATGCCTTCGGTGCGGCCGGATGGGTTGGAGCCGATCGAAACCGCCAGCGTCGATGAGCTTCGTGCCTTGCAACTGGAGCGGCTGAAGAAGTCGTTGCGCCATGCCTACGACCACATGGAGCCCTACCGCCTCAAGTGCGAGGCACTGGGTGTGCACCCCGACGACCTTCACCAACTGAGCGATCTGTCGAAGTTCCCGTTCACCACCAAGCAGGACTTCCGGGAGCACTACCCGTTTGGCATGTTCGCGGTGCCCATGGATCGTGTCTCGCGCATCCATGCTTCCAGCGGGACCACCGGCAAGCCGGTGGTGGTGGGCTACACCGCACGCGACATCGACACCTGGGCGAATCTGGTGGCGAGAACCTTGCGCGCGGCGGGCGCGCGCCGCGGTGACAAGGTGCATGTGGCCTATGGCTACGGCCTCTTCACCGGCGGCCTCGGGTCGCACTACGGCGCCGAGCGGCTGGGGTGCACGGTCATCCCGATGTCGGGGGGGCAGACCGAGAAGCAGGTCCAGATGATCTGCGACTTCGATCCGGACCTGATCATGGTCACGCCGTCCTATCTTCTGAACATTGCCGACGCCATGGAGCGCAAGGGCATTGACCCCGCAACACTGTCGCTGCGCGCGGCCGTGGTAGGCGCAGAGCCGTGGACGGAATCCATGCGCCAGGAGATCAACCGCCGGATGGACCTGCGCGCGCTCGACACCTATGGCCTGTCGGAAATCATCGGTCCGGGTGTCGCGCAGGAGTGCATCGAAACGGAGGATGGGCCGACGCTCTGGGAAGACCACTTCTACCCCGAAGTCATCGACCCCGAAACCGGTGAGGTGCTGCCCGAAGGCGCCGAAGGGGAGCTGGTGCTGACCTGCCTCACCAAGGAAGCCCTGCCGACGATGCGCTACCGCACGCGCGATCTCACGCGCCTGCTGCCCGGCACCGCCCGGACCATGCGCCGCCTGGGCAAGGTGATGGCGCGCTCCGACGACATGCTGATCATTCGCGGCGTCAACGTCTTCCCCTCGCAGATCGAGGAGCAACTGCTGATGGTGCCCCAGCTGGCGCCGCACTTCCTGATCGAGGTGACGCGGCAAGGCTCCCTGGACCAGGTCAAGGTCCGGGTCGAGCCGCGCGCGCCGGGTGACGCTGCGTCGGCCGGTGCCCAATTGGCTGGTCTGGTCAAGACCTTCATCGGCATCTCGATCCAGGTCGAGGTGCTCGAACCTGGGCAGGTGCCGCGCTCGGAAGGCAAGGCGGTGCGCGTGGTCGATCGCCGTCCCAAGGTTTGAACCGTTCTTTTCCCTCATACATACAACAAGGAATACCTTCATGAAAATCGAGACGCTGTTGCCACTGGGCAAGGTCGATCCGGGTTTGCGCCAGCCGGAGAAAGCGCTGGAGATCGCCCAGGTCGCCGCTGATGCCAAGATCGTCGAAGACCTCGGCTACGACGCGCTGATGGTGGAAGAGACCAAGGTTGATCCTTTCATCGTCATGGCCCTGGCCGCACAGGCGACCACGAAGCTCGGCCTTGGCACGGCCGTGGCCATCGCCTTCCCGCGCAGCCCGACCGTGACGGCCATGAGCGCCTGGACGCTCTCCAAGCTCTCCGGTGGGCGCTTCACGCTCGGTCTCGGGACCCAGGTCAAGGGCCACATCGAGCGCCGTTACGGCATGAACTGGTCGGCCGCGGGCCCCTGGATTCGCGAGTACGTGAGCGCCGTGCGCGCCATCTGGGACTGCTGGCAGAACGGCACCGAGCTGGACATCAAGGGCGAGCACTACAACATCAACCTGATGGTGCCGCTGTTCAATCCCGGCCCCATCGAGCACCCGCACATTCCGATCCACCTCGCGGCGGTGAACACCGTTCTGTGCCAGGTGGCGGGCGAGGTCGCCGACGGCATCCGTCCGCACCCGGTCTGCTCGGCGGAGTACATCGAGAAGGTGATGCTGCCCGCCGTGCGCGAGGGCGCCGAGAAATCCGGTCGGGATCTCAAGGATTTCAAGGTCTCCATCAAGCCGCTTATTGCCACGGCGGCCGATGAGGAGGCGTTGCAGAAAAAGATCGTCGATGTGCGCGCGCGCGTGGCCTTCTATGCCTCGACGCCCGCCTACGCGGCCGCCTTCGAGTTCCATGGGCTGTCCGACCTGGCATCCCGCTTGAAGATCCTCTCCAAAGAGCAGCGCTGGGAAGAGATGCCGGCCTTCATCGACGACGACGTACTCGACCTGTTTGCCACCGTTGGCACCTTCGATGTCATCGGCAAGAAGCTGGTCGATCGGTACGGCAAGGTGGCCACCAATGCGGAATTCAGCATCCCCATTGCGAACGAGCAAGACATGGAAACGATGCGTGACCTGATCCGGAAGATCCATGCCAGCTGAATCCGCACTCATCTACGACACCATTCGAACGCCCCGTGGCAAAGGGCGGCGCGATGGTGCGCTGCACGAATTCAAGCCGGTCAACATCCTGACCGGCTTGCTGCGCACGGTGCGCGAGCGCAACGGCCTGGGGGCCAATGCGGTCGGCGATGTCGTGATGGGGGTCGTGAATCCGCTCGGCGAACAAGGCAGCGTGGTGGCCAAGACGGCCGCTCAACTGGCCGGACTGGGGCAGGATGTCTGCGGTTTGCAGGTCAACCGCTTTTGTGCCTCGGGGTTGGAGGCGATCGCCATCGCCGCCGACCGCGCTGTCGCAGGACATCACGACCTGACCATCGCTGGGGGCGTCGAGTCCATGTCGCGGGTCCCCATGGGCAGCGATGGCGGGCCGTGGCTGGAAGACCCGGAGACCGCCTTCGCAACGCACTTCGTCCCGCAGGGCATTTCGGCGGATCTCATCGCCTCCCTAGGCGGGTACTCCCGTCAGCAGGTCGACGCCTACGCGATGCAATCGCACGAAAGGGCCAGCCGGGCCTGGCGCGAGGCGGCCTTCACCTCGATCGTGCCGTTCCACGACGCCGTTGGCTTGCCGGTGCTGTCCCGCGACGAGTTGGTGCGCGAGCGCGTCGACCCGTCGGCGATGGCCGGGCTGACCCCTTCCTTTGCCGCTCAGGGTGCGGTGGGATTCGACGACATCGCGCTGTCGCGGTATCCGAGCTTGCGGCGCGTGGACCACGTTCACACCCCGGGCAACTCGTCGGGCATCGCCGATGGCGCCAGCGCCGTGCTGATCGGGTCCGCCGAGGCCGGGCGCCGTCATGGTCTGAAACCACGCGCCCGCATCGTGGCGACCGCACTGGCCGGGACGGACCCGACGCTCATGCTGACGGGGCCGGGTCCCGCGACCCAGAAGCTGCTGCGGCTGACGGGCCTTGCCCCCGAAGACATCGACCTGTACGAAGTCAACGAGGCGTTCGCGGCGGTTGTCCTTCGCTTCATGGAGGACCTTGGTGTTTCGGACGACCGGGTCAACGTCAATGGCGGCGCCATCGCCATGGGACACCCGCTCGGCGCGACCGGCGGCATGCTGCTGGGAACCCTGCTGGACGAACTTGAACGCCGCGACGCGAAGCGCGGCATCGTGACCCTGTGCGCCGGTGGCGGCATGGGCATTGCCACCTTGATCGAGCGCATCTGATGGACACCTCTACCAAGACCCTTCCCGGTTGGCAATTCAACCGCGACAACGACGGCATTGTGGTCGCCGCCCTGGATCTTCCCGGGAAGGTGAACATCATGAACGACGACTTCATCGACGCGATGGAATGTCTCCTGTCGGAGCTGGAGGCCTCCCGCGATTACGCAGGGGTGGTGCTGACCTCCGCCAAGCCGGTCTTCCTGGCGGGGGGGGATCTCAAGCGCATGGTTCGCTCCGCGCCCGGGCAGGAGTCGGCGCTGTTCGACTACTTTCAACAACTCAAGTCCTACCTGCGTCGGCTGGAGCGTTTGAACCGGCCGGTCGTGGCGGCCATCAATGGCTCCGCCCTGGGTGGAGGCTACGAAACCTGTCTGGCCTGCCACCACCGTATCGCGCTGCGAGAGCCGCGCCTGCGCCTGGGTCTGCCGGAAATCGAGTTCGGCATCCTGGCGGGCGCCGGCGGTGTGGTGCGCCTGACGCGTCTTCTGGGTTTCGAGCGTGCAACACCCTATCTCACGCAGGGCACGCTGGAGGACGTGATGGGGGCGTTGGAGCATGGCTTGGTGGACGATCTGGCGGACGACGCGCAACAGCTGCTGGAGAAATCGAAGGCCTGGATCCGCGCCAACCCCCAGGCACGCCAGCCCTGGGACAAGCCCGACAACGCCACGCCGGCGCACCGCTTGTCCGCCAACCAACGCAGGGCGCTGATGCTGGAGCCCGCGCGGCTTTCGCGTCTCATGGCCGGACATCCCGCCGCCTTTGCCGCGCAGCGCAACATGGCGCTGGCCGCCGAGAGCCTGAACATGGATTTCGACGCCGCACTTCGGTACGAAACGCGGGTGCTCATCGAGTTGCTGCGCACCGACCACGCGCGGGAACGCATGCAGGAGTTCCTTGACCGAAAATCACCCCGGAAGGCGCAGCCCTCCGAGGCCGAACGGAGCGCAGCATGAACACGACCTCGTCCTTTGTGTTTCCACGACCAAAGGACCGCGAACTGAAACGGGAGCTGTTGCAAGCGGACCTCCCCTCGCTGATGGCGTTGTCGAGAAAGCTGCGCGATGCGCACCACGGAGACACGCTGACGTATTCCCGCAAGGTGTTCATTCCGCTCACACAGCTGTGCCGGGACGTGTGCCACTACTGCACCTTCTCCCGACCGCCGAAGGCAGACCGCCGCGCGTACCTGACGCCGGATGAGGTGCTGTCCATTGCGCGCGGTGGCGACCGGGCCCATTGCAAGGAAGCGCTCTTCACCCTGGGCGACCGCCCCGAACACCGATGGGACATCGCGCGGCAGGCATTGGCCGAACTCGGTCATGCCACCACGGTGGACTACCTGCACGCGAGCGCCGCCCTGGTGCTGGAGCAAACGGGCTTGCTGCCGCACCTGAATGCCGGCGTGCTGACGATCGACGAAATGCGCCGGCTCCGGGAGGTGTCGGTCTCGATGGGGCTCATGCTGGAGAGCGGATCGCCGCGGCTCATGCAGCCCGGTCTGCCCCACCACGGCTCGCCTGACAAGGACCCGGCGGTGCGGCTGGCCATGATCGATCAGGCCGGCGCGCTGCGCATTCCCTTCACCAGCGGCATCCTCATCGGTATCGGCGAAACGCGCGAGGAACGCATCGATTCCCTGCTGTCGCTCAACGAGCTGCACCAGCGGCATGGCCATCTGCAGGAGGTGATCGTGCAGAATTTCCGGGCCAAGCCTGGAACGCCCATGGCCAACGCGCCCGAGCCCGACCTGGAGGAACTGCTGTGGACCTTGTCGGTGGCCCGCATCGTCTTCGGCCCGCGCATGAACATCCAGGCGCCGCCCAACCTCACGCCGCACGAGTACCAGCGTCTGATCGACGCCGGCATTAACGACTGGGGCGGCATTTCGCCGGTCACGCGCGACCATGTGAACCCCGAGGCTGCGTGGCCCCAGATCCAGGTGTTGGAGCAGCGCTGCGCTCAGGCGGGCAAGGTGCTGTCCGAGCGCCTGGCGATTTATCCCGAGTGGGCACGCGACGCCGGCCGCTGGGTCGATGAAAAGCTCGCGCCGCGCGTGCGACAGGCCACGGATTCCAGAGGTGCTCCGCGCGAGGGGCAGTGGGTCAGCGGTGTCTCGGTGGGGGTGGAGGAAGACTTCGAGTTTCCCCCGGCCGCGCACGTCGCCGGACGCAGCGACGATCTGAAAGTCGCGCGCCTGCTGGACCGGTGCTGGGCAGGACACCGCCTGCCGGTGGAGGCCGTGGAAACGCTGTTCAATGCCAGCGGCGCGGCGTTGGCGCGCGTGCTGCATAGCGCGGACCGGCTTCGGCACGAGGCTGTGGGCTCCGACGTTCGCTACGTCGTGAACCGCAACATCAATTACACCAATGTGTGCACACACAAGTGTGGCTTCTGTGCCTTCTCTAAGGGGAAGGGCGCCGACCATCTTCGTGGAAAGCCCTACAACCTGGACGAGCTGGAAATCCGGCGGCGTGTGGCAGAGGCCTGGGAGCGTGGTGCCACCGAGGTCTGCATGCAGGGTGGCATCCATCCGGACTACACGGGCGACACCTATCTCGACATCGTGCGCATGGTGAAGGCCGAGCAAGGCGCCATGCACGTGCACGCCTTCTCGCCGCTGGAGGTGACCCATGGCGCCCAGAGCCTGGGCATGCCGCTGAGAAGCTACCTTCGGTTGCTGAAGCAGGCGGGTCTTGGCACCTTGCCCGGCACGGCGGCGGAAATCCTGGACGATGGCGTGCGCGCGCTCATTTGCCCTGGCAAGTTGAGCACCACGCAATGGCTCGACGTGATGCGCGCCGCCCACGCTGAAGGCATCCGAAGCACCTGCACCATCATGTTCGGGCACCTGGAGAGTCCCGTTCATTGGGCGCGGCACCTTCTCGCCTTGCGCGACCTGCAACAGGAAACCGGCGGGTTCACCGAGTTCGTCCCCTTGCCCTTCGTGCCCAACGAGGCACCGATGTTCCTGCGCGGACAAGCGCGCCGAGGCCCGACCGCGCGCGAGGTGGTGTTGATGCATGCCGTGGCCCGTCTGGTGCTGCATCCGCTGATCCAGAACATCCAGGTCTCGTGGGTCAAGTTGGGCACCACCGGCGTTCGGGCCTGCCTGGCCGCCGGTGCGAACGACCTGGGCGGCACGCTCATGAACGAGAGCATTTCACGGGCGGCCGGCGCTTGTCATGGCCAGGAGCTGGGTCCCGCGCAAATGGATGCGTTGATCCGTGACAGCGGACGGGATCCACGCCAGCGCACCACGCTCTACGGTCCGGCGCCGATCGATCAACGCGCCCGTTCCTATGAAGCGCCGGAGCTGACCCCTTTGGTGCAAACCCCCGTGATTTTTGAAAAGACGCGGCGCGATCGTGCCGCGCGCATGCAGGAGACCTCAGAATGAACCATCCCCTCACCATTGCCGTCCTGGGCGGTACCGGCGCCGAAGGATCTGGGCTCGCCTACCGTTGGTCGCGCGCTGGCCACGCGGTGGTCATCGGCTCGCGCGACGCCGACAAGGCGCGCGCCAGTGCGGCAGAACTGAACACCCTGGCGGGCGCCAGTGGCATCCAGGGCATGTCGAACGAGGAGGCTGTGCTGGCGGCGAACATCGCGGTGCTCACCGTTCCCTATGCCGCGCAGCGTCCGACCGTGCTGCCGCTTCGCGAAGCGCTGCGCGGGAAGATTCTGGTGGATGTCACCGTCCCCTTGAAACCACCCAAGGTCGACCATGTGGCATTGCCGGAAGGCGGTTCCGCTGTCGCCGCCTTGCAGGTCGAACTGGGGCAGGAAGTGCGCGTCGTGGCGGGCTTTCAGAACGTGTCGGCGCACCACCTCAAGGACCCGACCCACGTAGTGGACTGCGATGTTTTGATCTGCGGGGATGACCGCGACGCCTGTGACGAGGTGGTAGCGCTCGCCTCGAGTGCGGGGCTGCGAGCCATCCACGCCGGCCCGGTGGCCAATGCCGCGGCGGCCGAGGCACTCACCTCGCTGCTGATCTTCATCAACAAACGCTACAAGGTCAAAGGCGCCGGCGTGCGCATCACCGGGTTGCCCGAATGAACGGTTCAGCCAGGCTGCATCTGGTCGCACCCCAGGGTTTGCCAGAGGTCCGCGAGGGCGACGACCTGGTGGAACTGGTCCTGCACGCCTGCAGGGAGGTCGCCTGGTCCTGGTGTCCGGGAGACTGTGTGGTGCTGGCTCAGAAGGTGGTGTCCAAGGCCGAAGGGCGGCGTGTGGCGCTGGGCTCGGTGACGCCCTCGCCGCCAGCGCTCGAACTCGCGGGCACCACCGGAAAGGACCCGCGTCTGCTGGAGCTGGTGCTGCGCGAATCGGTGCGGGTGGTTCGCGCGGTGCGCGGCCTGGTCATCACGCAACACCGGCTCGGCCATGTGTTCGCGAACGCCGGTGTTGACCAATCGAATGTGCCTTCCGAAGCGGGCGACGAGTGCGCGCTGCTGTTGCCCCAAGACCCGGACGCGAGCGCCAGAGCGATCGCCGACGGGTTGCGGGAACGCCTTGGATTCGACGTGTCGGTGCTGATCGTGGACAGTTTCGGCCGGCCGTGGCGCGAGGGCGTGTGCGGCACCGCCATCGGCGTCTACGGGTTGCCGGCGGTGATCGACCGGCGCGGAAAGACCGACCGGGAGGGGCGACCGCTGCAGGTCACGCTGGTGGCGCACGCAGACGAGGTGGCCGCGGCCGCCTCGCTGTTGATGGGGCAGGCCGATGAAGGCCGGCCACTGGTGTTGATCCGCGGGCTGCCGTTCGATGGCGAGGCTGCCGGCATCGGCGCGCTTCACAGAACGTCGGCGCAAGACCTTTTTCGTTGAGGTGAAAAGATGATCGTGGTGTTGTCGGGGGGCGTCGGCGGAGCGCGTCTGTGTGCGGGGCTGGTGCAGGTTCTCACCCCGGAGGAGGTGCTCGTGGTGGTGAACACCGGCGATGATTTCGACCATTGGGGGCTTCGCATCTGCCCGGATCTGGACACGGTGATGTACACCCTGTCCCGCCGTGTTGATGAATCACAGGGCTGGGGCATTGCCGGAGACACCTGGAATGCGTTGACCTCCATGGGGCGGCTGGGCGGGGAATCCTGGTTCCGCCTGGGCGACCACGACCTTGCCACGCACCTGAAGCGCACGGCGGGACTGGCGGCTGGCCGGAGCCTGAGTGAAGTGACGCGCGAACTCTTCCTCGCGCACGGCCTGGCGCACCCGGTGGTTCCCGTCACCGATGCGCCCCACCGGACGCAGGTGCAGACGGACCGGGGCCTTCTGGATTTTCAAGACTACTTTGTCCGTCAACGCGGCGAGCCGCCGTGTTTGGGCGTGAGCTTTGGCGACGGCGAGCCGCCGGAACCTTCGAAGGCCTTGGCCATGGCCATGAAGCGGGACGACATTGAAGCGGTGCTGGTCTGCCCTTCCAATCCCGTGCTGAGCATTCAGCCGCTGCTGGCGGTGCGTGGTGTTCGTGAGTGGCTGCGCGCGCGGCGCTTTCCGGTGCTGGCGGTCTCCCCTTTCATCGGGGGCACGGCTGTCAAAGGGCCGGCCGCGCGCATCTTTTCCCATCTGGGCCTGGAGCCGACGGTGACGGGGCTCTGCGACTGGTACGGACCGCTGGTGGACGGCTGGCTGGTGGACCCCCAGGACTTCGGGCTTCCCGTGCCCCCCGGTGTGTCGCTGAGGTCGCACCACATCCGTCTCGACACCGCCTTGCGCAGGCGCGAGGTGGCCGAGGCGCTGCTCGCCTGGCTGTCCGACATCCGCGCCGGCCATGCGCCTGTTTCCTTTTCTTCTTCTTTCAAAGGTTGAGATTCATGACAGATCCCATCGTCATCGTCGGCGCCGCGCGCACCCCCATGGGCGCTTTCCAGAGCGACTTTGCCAGCCTCTCGGCGCACGACCTCGGGGGCGCGGCCATCCAGGCGGCGGTGCAGCGTGCCGGCGTGGACCCGGCCCAGGTGGACGAAGTGCTGTTCGGCAACTGCCTGATGGCCGGCCAGGGCCAGGCGCCGGCGCGCCAGGCCGCGTTCAAGGGCGGCCTGCCGAAGTCGGCCGGCGCGGTCACGCTGTCCAAGATGTGCGGCTCGGGCATGAAGGCCACCATGCTGGCGCACGACATGCTCGCCGCCGGCAGCGCCAAGGTGATGGTCGCGGGCGGCATGGAAAGCATGACCAACGCGCCGTACCTCCTGCAAAAGGGCCGGGGTGGCTACCGCATGGGCCACGACAAGGTGTACGACCACATGATGCTCGACGGCCTGGAAGACGCCTACGAGCCTGGCCGCTCCATGGGCACCTTCGGTGAGGACTGCGCCGCCAAGTACAGCTTCACCCGCGAGCAGCAGGATGCCTTCGCCATCGCATCGGTCACCCGCGCCAAGGCCGCCACCGACAGCGGCGCCTTCGCCGCCGAAATCACGCCGGTCACGGTGAAGGACCGCAGCGGCGAACGCGTGGTCTCCACCGACGAAGGCCCGGGCAAGGTCAAGCTCGACAAGATCCCCGCGCTCAAGCCCGCGTTCAAGAAGGATGGCACCATCACCGCCGCCTCCAGCTCGTCCATCAACGACGGCGCCGCCGCGCTGGTGCTGATGCGCGAATCGACCGCGAAGCAGCTCGGCGCGAAGCCGCTGGCGCGCATCGTGGGCCACGCCACGCATGCGCAGGAGCCCAACTGGTTCGCCACCGCCCCGGTGGGCGCCACGCAGAAGCTGCTGGAGAAAACCGGCTGGCAGGTTGGCGACGTCGACCTGTGGGAAATCAACGAAGCCTTCGCCGTGGTGCCGATGGCGCTCATGACCGAGCTGAAGATCCCGCACGAGAAGGTCAACGTCAACGGCGGCGCCTGCGCGCTGGGCCACCCCATCGGTGCCAGCGGTGCGCGCATCCTGGTCACGCTGCTGCACGCTCTGCAGGCGCGCGGCGGCAAGAAGGGCGTGGCCACGCTCTGTATCGGTGGCGGTGAAGCCACGGCAATGGCACTGGAGATCAACTGATGGACATCAATGGCAAGAGTTTTATCGTCACGGGCGCGGCGTCCGGCCTCGGCGAGGGCACGGCGCGCATGCTGGCGGCCCAAGGCGGCAAGGTGGTGGTCGCCGACATGCAGACGGACCTGGGTGAGCAGGTGGCGCGCGAGATCGGCGGGGCCTTCGTTCGTTGCGACGTGAGCCAGGAGGCCGACGTGCAAGCAGTGGTGGCCCGTGCGGTTGGCCTCGGCAAGCTGATGGGCGTCGTGAACTGCGCGGGCATTGCGCCGGCGGCAAAGACCGTTGGCAAGAACGGGCCGCACGACCTTGGCCTGTACACCAAGGTGGTCATGGTCAACCTGGTCGGCACCTTCAACGTGATCCGCCTCACGGCCGAGGCCATGGTGAAGAACGAGCCCGAGCGCAATGGCGAACGCGGCTGCATTGTGTCCACGGCGTCCGTGGCAGCTTACGACGGGCAGATCGGGCAGGCGGCCTACAGCGCGTCCAAATCGGGCGTGGTCGGAATGACCCTGCCCATTGCCCGTGAGCTGGCGCGGCATGGTATCCGCAACATGACGGTGGCACCCGGCATCTTCGGCACGCCGATGCTGTTCTCGATGCCGCAGGACGTGCAGAACGCCCTGGCGGCCACCGTGCCCTTCCCCTCGCGCCTGGGCAAGCCGGAAGACTTCGCGCGGCTAACCCAGCACATCCTGGAAAACGACATGTTGAACGGTGAGGTGATTCGCCTGGATGGCGCGATCCGGATGCCTCCGGCGTAACGGCGGTCGGGGCCGCAGCGCCCCGCAGCCCCTCCTTTGGGAGGGGGCGGGAAAAGGAGGGAAGCGAACAATGGACGGGCTGCGCGGCTTGCGCAGCCCGTCCAAAAAGAAGGAGACAACATGGACACCATGATCGATGCATTGCAATCCGCCGCGGCCGAGGCCCCCGATCGAACCTTCTGCGTTTTCGAACAACGCCGCACCATCTTTGCCGATTTTTTCGACCGGGTGCGGCGCGTGGCAGCCGGCCTGCAGGCCTTCGGACTGGCGAAGGACCAGCGCATTGCCTTCCTGGGCAAGAACTCGGACCGCGCCCTGGAGGTGGTCTACGGGGGCGCCATGGCTTTGCATCCGGCGGCCGTGATCAACTGGAGACTGGCCCTGCCAGAGTGGATCGACATCGTCCGCGACACCGGGTCAACCGTTCTCTTCGCCGACGGCGAGTACCTCACGCAGGCGCTGGAGGTGACGAAGGCACTGCCGGTCATCCGTCAGGTCATCGTGATCGACGGACCCGCGCAACGCCCGGACGCCCCGACCCTGGACTACGACACGTGGCTGGAGGCCTGCAGCCCGCTGCAGACCTGGGCCATTTCAGCGGACGACGATTTCCTGCAGCTCTACACCAGCGGAACCACAGGTCGACCCAAAGGGGTGCGACTGACGCACGCCAACTACGCCAGCCTTGTCGAACAATGGTGCGTGTTGATCGGCCCACCGCCATCGGATGAGAACCTGCTGATCTTTATGCCCTTCTTCCACGCTTCCGGGATCACGTTTCCCATTCTGGCGGTGCGGTACAGGACCTCGGTGGAGATCCAGCGTGCGCCGGATGCGGATCGGATCTTCCAGGCGCTGGAGAGCGGGCGGGTGACCGCGATGGTGATGGTCCCGACGCTCATCGGCATGCTGGTGCCGAAAGCCAGTGCGGGGGCCTACCCGAAGCTCCGGCGCATCTACTACGGTGCGTCCACGATCGATGCACCGCTGCTGGAGCGGGCCATGGCGGTTTTCGACTGCGAGTTCGTGCAGATCTACGGCGCCACGGAAACCACCGCGGCGCTGACGCTGCTCTCGCCCGATGACCATCGGCGCGGCGGCCACTACATCACGTCGGCGGGACGGTTCTGTTCACTGTCCCAGGTGCATCTGACCTCGCCGGAGGGGACTCGGCTGCCCCCGGGGGAAACGGGCGAGGTTTGGGTGCGTTCCGCATCCATTATGAAGGGGTACTGGAACAACCCGGACGCCACGCGGGATGCGATTGTCGACGGCTGGTACCGCACCGGCGACGTCGGTCGCGTCGACGATGAAGGCTATCTCTACATCGTGGATCGGGCGAAGGACATGATCGTCAGCGGTGGCGAGAACGTGTATTCGGCCGAGGTCGAGAATGTCCTTGCAGCGCATCCGCACGTGAAAGAGGTGGCGGTGGTGGCGTCGCCGGATGCGCATTGGGGCGAGATCGTCACCGCGTGCATCGTTCCCCATCCTGGGCATGACATGACGCTCGAGGGGTTGCGGGAGTTCGCGCGCGAGCGGCTCGCGGGTTACAAGCTGCCTCGTCGCCTGGTGCTGTTGGACGCGTTGCCGCGCAATCCCCTGGGGAAGGTGTTGAAGGGCACGCTGAGGACCCAGATGAAGCAGGGCGCGCCGGCCTGAGACGGCGTGGCCAGTCGGGCATAGGGCGGCGCTGCCATGCATTTCTTTTCGGACGCCTCCGACCGCAGAAAGCGGTTCGGTGCCGAACCGCTCCCGCTGGGCAAACTGGCGCCGCCCTCGTTCGGGTTCGACCCCATCTGCCCGCCAGCGTGTCAGCGGATTCTGGAGGCCTCCTTGCCTCGCCTGGTGATGGCCTGCGCACCCGTGGGTTATGGCAAGACGGTGTTTCTCACCGAGCTGCACCACCGGCTGCGGCAGCGCAAGGTGCGCACGATCTGGGTGACCCTGGATGACCGCGATCGCGACGCGGAAGACTTGCTGGTGCTGCTGGACGCCGCCATCGCGGTGGTCGAACGGCCCGCCTTCAGCCTCCCGGGTGAAGCCGATCTGCGCATCGAGGCGATGATCGGACGGCTGGATGCCCTGCCTGGTCGAACCGCGGTGTTCATCGACAACCTGCATTACTGCGAAGACCCTCGCCTTGCGGGGCTGCTGGACCAGCTGGTCTTTGGCGCGGGCCCCGGCTTGCACATGATGCTCTCGAGCGCCCATGCACCGCCGGTGGACGTCACGCGTGCGAAGCTGCAGTACGCGGTCTCGGAGGTCGACGCCCGTCAGCTCTGCTTCGACCACGAAAGGGCTGCCCTTCTCTTTGCCCGGGCCGGCGTCGGTGCGGTCACCACCGATCGGATTGACGATGCCGTCCACAGAACCGAAGGCTGGCCCGCCGCGTTGAGGCTGCTCCAGGTGCTGGCGATCGAGGGGGGCGGCATGGAGTCCGCCCTGGCCCGCTTCGATGGTGACGGGAAGGACATTGCATCAGTGCTCACCGGTCGGGTGCTCGCGGGCTTTTCGTCGGAGCTGGTCGAGTTCCTGATGGAAATCGCCTGCCTGCGTGAATTCAGCGCGGACCTGGCCCATGCCGTGACCGGGCAGGCGCGGGCCGAGGAATGGATACGGATGCTGACGCACCGCAACCTGCTGGTGTTCCGCATTGATGGGACGCGGCATTGGCTGCGCATGCACACCTTGCTGAGGCAGTTCCTGCTGGCCGAAGGCGAGCGCCGCGTCACGGTGGGCCGCCGTCAGGCTATCCGTCGGTATGCGGCGGAATTCTTCGTGCTCCGCGACGAGGCCGTCGCGATGGAGTACGCGCTGGAGGCTTCGGCCCTGGAGTTGGCCTCGGAGCTGCTGGACCGCCTGGCGCGCAAGCTGCCTTTGGGGCGCGACTGGCGGCTGCGCTACATCCGCTGGGCGGGGCATCTGATGGCCGTCGGATTGCCACTGAGTTTGTCGGCACACAGCTGGTATGCCTGGGCGCTGTGCTTCTCCAACGAACACGAAAGGGCCCGCTGGGCGACGGAGCGCCTGCTCGAACGCCTGGCACGAGAGGAGACGGGCGAGCCGTCGCTGGTGGAGCGCGCCGGTCTGTTGCGTGTGCTCACCTCGGTGTTCCTCGACCGCACCGACGATGCGCGCATGGCCGCAAACCAATGGCTCGCCGAAGACCGGTCGCGGGACCCATTCGACCGCGCCATGGTGTGCAGCGCTGCCGCCATCGCCGCGCTGTCGGCCCACGACGACGACGCGGCAGAGGGTTTTCTGCAATTGGCCCTGGCCGCCGTGTCGGGCTGGGAAGGGTCGTACGGACAGGTTTGGGTCGGCATACTGCAGGCGATCGGTCACATCGACGCCGGGGATTCGCTCAAGGTGGAGGCCGAGCTGGCCGCACTGCGCGAGACCGCGGTCTCGCACCTGGGGGAAAACGCGGACATCGTCGACACCCTCGATCTCGTGCACGCGCGCGTGGCGCTCGACCTGGGAGATGCTCCACTGGCCGCGCAGCGTGCGGCTCGCGGCCTGCGCAGTGCGACACGTCACGGCATCGTCGAAACGGTGGTGCTCGGCATGGGGGTGTGCGTTTCGTTGGAGGCTCAGGGGTATCCGCTGCCCGAATGCAGCGGACACCGGGCGCAGGATGCGGTGGCGCTGCGTTACCCGGCGCGCGCGCGCCGCATTCTCGACATGTTCAGGTTGCGTGCCTTGGCCCGATCGGGCGAGGTCGAGGCCGCCGAGCAACAGGCCCGTCGGGCCGGACTTTGGTTGTTGCCGGGCCGCCATGGACCGCTCGATCGAGAGGGCATGGCCAGGCTGCTGGCGCATGTCGAGTTGCTGATCGCGCAGGACCTGGGCGAGCGGGCGCTGGTGCTCATCGACCGTCAACTGCGCCAACCCGCCACCCGTCGTCTGCCGCGCGAGAGCATCGAGTTGCAGATTCTGGCTGCGCAACTGTCCTTGCGCGAAGGGCAGAAGCGGCAGGCGCTCCGGCATTTTTCGATGGCCATCGTGCTGGCGTCCAGGCGCCGCCTGCAGGGGCCGTTCCTCGAGCATCGATCGGCCGTCGCGCAACTGCTGGACGCGTTCAGTGACCGTGATCTTTCTTTCACGGGCGTGGACGACCTGAGGCTGCTGGCCGAGTTGAGAGGACGCCATACCGGCGGCGCACGCAGCGATCCGATCGCCTCGCGCGAGAGTTTGACACCCCGCGAGCACGACCTGCTGGTCCTGCTCGACAGCGGCCTGAGCAACCAGCAGATCGCCGATCGCATGGCCGTGTCTATCACCACCGTGAAGTGGCATTGCGCGAACGTGTACGAAAAGCTGGGCGTGCGCAACCGCGCCGCCGCCATCAAGCGCGCGCGCATCCAGGGCAGCCTGCTCGGGTGAAACCCGCCCCTCCGAAAGGAGGGGGCGCTGTTGGGTGTGCCCTGGAATCATGGCGTCGCACTCAACAAGCAAGACACCCATGGAGCACGCATACATTTACGACCACGCGCGAACACCGCGTGGAAAAGGCAAGCCGGACGGCTCGCTGCACACCATTCCCTCGGTTCGGCTCGCCACCACCGTTCTGTCTGCCATTCGAGACAGAAACCAGCTGGACACCGGCCTGATCGACGACATCGTCTTCGGCATCGCCACGCCGGTCCACGAGCAGGGGCAGTGCCTACCCCGGATTGCCGCTTTGGCGGCGGGTTACGACGAGCGCGTCGCGGGCATACAGGTCAACCGGTTCTGCGGCTCAGGCTTGGACGCCTGCAACATCGCTGCGGCGAAGGTCATGGCCGGTCAGGCCGATTTCGCCATCGGCGGTGGCTGTGAGTCCATGTCGCGCACCCCCATCATGTCCGACGGTGGCGCCTGGACCAGCGATCCGCAACTGGCGTTCGCCACGCATTTCGTGCCGCAGGGCATCAGCGCGGACCTCGTGGCCACCAAGTGGGGTTACTCCCGTGGTGATCTCGATGCGTTCGCCGTGCGCAGCCACCAGCTCGCTGCGCAGGCCCAGCAGCAGGGGCGCTTCCTGGGATCCATCGTGCCGGTGAAGAACCTGCTGGGCGAGGCGGTTCTGGCGTACGACGAGACGGTGAGGCCGGACTGCCGCCTGGAGCACCTGCAGTCGCTGAAGCCCTCCTTCGCCGAGATGGGCAGCAAGCTGGGTTTCAATGCCATTGCGACCCAACGGTATCCCGAGATCGAAGCGATCGAGCACCGCCACCACGCGGGCAACTCGTCGGGCATTGTCGACGGGGCCAGCGCGGTGCTGTTCGGCAGCCGGGCAGCGGGCGCAAAGGCGGGTCTGAGGCCCAGAGGCCGGGTGCTTTCGTTCGCCGAGATCGGTTCCGAGCCCACCATCATGCTGACCGCGCCGGCCGCCGCCGCGCAGAAGGCTTTGGCCCGGATGGGCATGCAACCCCGTGACGTGGATCTGTACGAGGTCAACGAGGCCTTCGCCGCCGTGCCCCTGCGCTTCGCGGATGCGCTGGGCCTTCCCGTCGATCGCATCAACGTCAACGGCGGGTCGATCGCACTGGGCCACCCGCTCGGTGCCACGGGCGGCATGCTCATCGGCACGGCGCTGGACGAGCTGGAGCGCACCGGTGGCCAAACGGCCCTCATCACCCTTTGTGTCGGCGCCGGAATGGGCGTTGCAACCCTCATCGAACGCCTCGCATGATTCACGTTTCCTACCAGGAGGGCGGCATCGCCGTTCTCACCATCGACCAACCCGAGCGTGCTGTCAACGTCTTTGGATGGGACTTCGCCGATCAACTGGAGGCCGCGATCTCGCGGGTGGCCGAGGACCCTGCGGTGACCGGCGTCGTTCTGACATCGGGCAAGGCCGGCTTCATGGCCGGTGCCGATCTGGCGATGCTGCAGGCGTTCGCCCGCCCGGACGTCACACCCGCCAAGGCCCGCGACCTGATTGCCCGCCTGAGCGCGCCCATGCGCCGAATCGAACTCCTGGGAAAACCCGTCGTTGGTGCCAGCCCCGGGACGGCGCTGGGCGGCGGCTTTGAACTTCTGCTGGCCTGTCACTACCGCGTGGTGTCGGACGCGGGCGATGCGCGGTACGGCCTTCCCGAAGCCACTTTGGGTCTGCTGCCCGGTGCCGGCGGTACCCAGCGTCTGCCGCGTCTGGTTGGCCTACCGAAGGCCCTGCCGCTGCTGCTCGAAGGACGTGGCCTGAATGTCGGCGAAGCGCAGGCCCTGGGCCTGGTCAACGAAGTGGTGCCGCAGACGGACCTCCTACCGGCGGCGTTTCGGTCGCTGCGCGAGGGCCGCGTGCCTTCAAAAGCCCCTTGGGATCAGAAGGGGTTTCGCATCCCGGGCGGTGACACCACCGTGCACGGCGATCTCTTTCTGGCGACCAATGCCCGTCTGCAGGCTGCGAGCCGCGGCAATCTGGAAGCGCCCAAGGCGATTGCCTCGTGCGTCTACGAAGGATCGCGTTTGCCGATGGACGCTGCGCTGGACGTCGAGCGCCAGTACTTCGCGACGCTTGTGACTGGGCCTACCGCCCAGGCGCTGATCCGCACACTCTTCTTTGCGCGCCAGGCGGCGGACAAGCTGGCCCGTCGACCCGCCGGCGTGCCCAAATCCCGAGTGTCGCGTCTGGGTGTGGTGGGCGCGGGGTTGATGGGGCGGGGCATTGCAGAGGTCGCCGCGCTGTCGGGCATTGACGTTCAAGTCATGGACCGCGATCTGGCCGCGTCGACCGCCAGCGTGAGCGCCGTGGTCGCCGCAATCGACGCCGCGGTGGAGAAAAAGCGTTTGAGCGAGGCCGCCGCCGCGACGGCAAAGGCCCGCATCACCCCGGTGGCCGATTGGCATTCGCTGGCCGATTGCGATCTTGTGATCGAGGCGGTCTTTGAGGATGCGCGGTTGAAGCAGGAGGTGCTTCGCCAACTCGACGACGTGATGGCACCTGGCGTGGTCATCGCCTCGAACACCTCCACGATGCGCATCGGCGGGCTGACGCAGGCCCTGAAGCATCCCGAGCGCTTCATCGGCCTTCACTTCTTCTCACCCGTGCCACGCATGGCACTGGTCGAAACGGTGGTGACATCGGCGACCGACGACACCACGCTGGCGCGCGGCCTGGACTTTGTGCGGCAGCTGCGCAAAACGCCGATCGTGGTCAACGACGCCCATGGGTTCTACACCTCCCGTTGCGTCGAGGCCTATGTGCGGGAGAGCCTGCGGCTTGTCGCAGAAGGCGTCGAGCCCGCGCGCATCGAGAACGCGGCGCTGGCCATCGGCATGCCGGTGGGGCCTCTGGCCATGGCCGATGAGGCCGGCCTTGACGTGTTGTGGAACATCAAGGAATCGGCACGCTTGGCGTGCGGGAGCACCTATGTGCCCGACGAGTCGGATCGGCTGTTCGACGAAATGAAGCGCCGTGGCCGGCTGGGGCGTAAATCCGGCGGCGGCTTCTACGAGTACGGCGGGACCGGCAAGCGGTTGTGGTCCGGCATTGCCGACTTGCGCGCCGACGAGCGACCGGGGATGGACGACGCGGAGGTGAGACAGCGCCTCCTCTTCATCCAGTGCCTGACCGCCGCATCGGCCTTTGAGCAGGGTGTCGTCGAGGACGCCGCGGAGGCGGACCTGGGGGCCGTGCTCGGCTGGGCCTTCCCCTCTCACCTCGGCGGCCCATTTGCAGCCATCGAGCGCAACGGCATTGAGCACTTCTGCCTGCAGGCTGGGCAGCTGGCTCAGCGGCATGGGACGAGGTTCGCGCCGCCGGCGCTGCTGCAACGCATGGCCTCAGAAGGTCGGCGCTTTCACGAGGCCGAGACGACCTGAAAACTGGATTTTCACGTTCGCCGCGAAGCGGCTTTCCACAACGACTAGGAGACACGACCATGAATCGACGCATTGCCTCTTTGCTGGCGGTCCTCGGACTGCTGGCCACCACGCCGGCCGCTCTGGCGCAGGCCCCATACCCCAGCCGGCCCATCCGCCTGGTGGTGCCCTATCCCGCGGGCGGGGGGACGGATGTGGTAGCGCGCAAGGTGGCCGAGATGGCCAGCGTTCGTCTGGGGCAACCCATCGTGATCGACAACAAGCCGGGGGCCAATGGCTCCATCGGAACCGGTGAAGTCGCCAGAGCCGCCGCGGATGGCTACACCCTCGCATGGGCCATTCCGGACTCGCTCATCAGTGTGGCGTCGTTGGTGAAGTCTCCGAGCTACGACGCGCGACGGGATCTGACGGCCATCGTCCGATTGGTGGCTTCGCCCGTAGCGGTGATGACGAGCACGGACTCGGACATCAAGAGCGTGCAGGATCTCCTGGCACGCGGTCGCGCGCAACCCGGAAAGCTCACCTACGGCTCCTGGGGGCCAGGAACACTGCCGCACCTGCTCATGGCGACCATCGATCCCAAGGACGAAGGCCGGTTCGTGCAACTGCCCTACCGGGGGCAGGCGCCCGCGATCCAGGATGTCGTGGCGCGTCAGATCCAGATTGGGTTCGCGCCGCCGCACATTGCCGCCCAGTACGTGCAGAAGGGCATGGCTCATGTGATCGCCGTGGTCAGCGACGAGCGCTCCGCCTTGATGCCCCATGTGCCAACGCTCGCGGAGCAGGCTGTAGAGGGCGACTTGGCCCGCTCGAGGTTGTGGATGGGGGTTGTCGGTCCCCGCGGCCTGCCTGCTTCGGTGGTCGACCGTCTTTCCACGGAGTTCACGGCCGTGGTGGCGTCGCCGGATTTCAAGTCCTTTCTGTCGCAGGTTGGCATGGCCCCCTATGTGGCGCAGTCAGGCGACTTTTCGGCCCAGATCGGCAAGGAGTTCGTGACAACCAACAGCCTCATCAGAAAGCTGGGCGTGGTCGCCGAATGACGCGTGGCGTGGGACGCTTATGACCATCGAATTCCGCCCCAGCTGGCTGGACGAAGACCTGGCGATGTACCAGGACACCGTCGTCCGATTCGTCGAAACCGAGATGCTGCCGAACGACGAGGCGGCGCGCCACCAGGGCCACGTCGGCCACGACCTGTGGAAGCGCGCCGGTGAACTCGGCGTGCTGTGCTCGGACATCCCCGAGGCTTACGGCGACGGCGGTGGCGACTTCCGCCACGAGGCCGTGCTGTACGACGCCATGAGCCGGCGCGGCCTCACCGGCATGAGCCCGTCGGTGCACAGCATCGTGGCGCACTACTTCCTCAACCACGGCACCGAGGCCCAGAAACAGAAGTGGCTGCCGCGCCTGGCGCGCGGCGAGATCGTGGGCGCGATCGCCATGACCGAACCCGGCACCGGCTCGGACCTGCAGGGCGTGCGCACCCGCGCCGAGAAACGCGGCAACCGCTATGTCATCAATGGGTCCAAAACCTTCATCACCAACGGCTACCTCGCCGGCCTGGTGCTGGTGGTCTGCAAGACCGACCCGACGCAGCGCGCGCGCGGCACCTCCATACTGATCGTGGAGACCAAGGACCTCAAGGGCTACCGCGTGGGCCGCGTGCTCGACAAGATCGGCCTGAAGGCGCAGGACACCTCCGAGCTGTTCTTCGACGACGTCGAGGTGCCCGAAGAGAACCTGCTCGGCGGCGCCGAAGGCCAGGGCTTCTTCCAGCTCATGTCCGACCTGCCCTACGAGCGCACCATCATCGGTGTGATGGCCGCCGCCGCGATGGAAGGCGCCTACCAGACCACGCTCAACTACGTGCGCGACCGCAAGGCCTTCGGCCAGACCATCGCCGACTTCCAGAACACGCGCTTTCGCCTGGCCGAGATCGCCACCACCTGCCAGGTCGCGCGCGCCTTCGTCGACCAGTGCGTGGAAAAGCTCGTGGCCGGCCAGCTCGACACCGCCACCGCTTCCATGGTCAAGCTCTGGAGCTCCGAGCAGCAGGGCCGCGTGATCGACGAGTGCCTGCAGCTGCACGGGGGCTACGGCTACATGAACGAGTACCTGGTGGGCCGCATGTACGTGGACGCGCGCATCCAGCGCATCTACGGTGGCGCCAACGAGGTCATGCGCGAAGTGATCGCGCGCGCAATGTAAAGGAAATCCCCTCTGCATTCCCCAAATCGAAGTCCCGTTGAATTGGTGAGCCGCTCAGAAGTGGAGGGTGAAGGAGGAAATGCCCTGGAGTGCGCATTCTGACCGCGAAATAGGGCAATCGCGACAACTAACGACCTCCGGTCGCAGCACTTTGGCGCCAGTTCAATTTTCGCGGTACATCGGAAGCGGTGAGCAGGGCTCAATCCGATGGAGAGCTCAATGTACCCGGTGCCAATTGCAAAGAGAGAAGTGTGAAGACTCTTGAGGACGCAGCACTTAAAGATATGAAGCCGCTTGACGACATGTCCTGCGAACAAGCGCAAAAAAGCCCGCGTCGTGCGGGCTGTAGGAATGAAGGCTACTTGATGCGTCGCAGAGCAGTTGGCTTGCTAAGCCCATACAAAGTCGCGATTTCGTCGTAGCGTAAATGGAACGCGCCCTCTAACTCCTGAACGCCGTAGCCGAAGGCGTCAGTGAGGTTGGAAATCAACGCGTGGGCCAGGGTGGGCGATTCAGGCTGGAGATCAAGTACTGCTGGCTCCCGTGTGCGGTAGCCCTTGAACGACATCTGACGCCACAGGTATGAGGAAGTCCCAGTATCGATCTTCCCAAGGGTTTTTGCCCGCACGATGATTGACCCCATCGAGGCGCGCCAGTAGGGCTTTAGCTGGGCAGCACGAGGCAAAGTCAGATCGCGAAGCTCGCCGCCAATGTCCTCCGCTGGCATAAGGAATGCGGCTGCGAAATCATCGGCTTGTTTTTCCATGTCTGGTGATGGAAATCGGTGCAAGATGATGTGACCAAGTTCGTGGGCAAGGCTGAACCGTTGACGATCGCCCGGGAGATTTCTGTTGAGGAAGATCACCGGAGGCATCCCTGGAACCTGGTAGCTGGCGCCGTCGATGCGCGCAGCTTCCATGTCAGACTGGATGACGAGAATGCCAGCACGCTCGACGTACTCCATAAGAGATCGAATTGGTCCACGCGGAACGTACCAGGCGCGCCTCACCATCGCCGCGACTTCCTCAATGTCGGCAGCGTAGTCCTCCGCGTCATATCTTGGAAGGGGAAGCTCGGGTTCAAAGTCGACGGACTTGAGTAAGACTCGCGCGTGACCAAGCCTAACGCTCAATTCGGCGATGACTTTATCCAGGACCTTTTGACCGACAGAGGCCTGCTTCCGGTACATCGGATGAGCGCTAATTGGAGGCCCGTATTCACGTTCAGCTTGATAAAAGAAAGACTCCAAGCAGGAGAGGGCCTGTGTCAACTTGGCGATCTGTTGCTCAGTGGGGTCTTTCAGACCTTGCTCGATTTTCGAGATTGTTCCTTGCGTGACCCCGGTCTTCCCTTCCAAGTCCGCTTGGCTGTATCCGAGCATCCGTCGCCGCACACCCACCATCTCTGGGCGGAAAGCGCCATTAAGTTCTGCCATCGTTCGCCTCGCGCTTCACCTGGCTTTCCTCTGTTGGCTTTTTGGGCTTGATCATGCGCTCGGCCGGCGTGCCTCCAGTCGGTTGCTTGGGCAAAGAAATCACACTTTGACCATGATCCTCAGCCGAATCAAGCAAATCGATAGACCAAAGTAATTTCGAGCGATGGCGTTGAGCGATCACGATACGGTCGACTTCCGTTTGAAGATCATTCAGCGTGTAAACAAGCTCTAGGCGCACCACTCCTTCAAACAAGTCAACGCTGGCGTCATTGAAATCCAAGGCCGCCTGTGTTGGGTAGTTTCGAGAGAGCAGCTGGTTTGTGCCCTTCTTCATTCGTACGAAGAAGCTATTGCCCACGACCAGGCCTTGCCAATGGCGCATCACCTGAACAGAGATGCCCTCACGGCCCTCAAAGGTCTTCTTCGCACGGGCTAGAAATTGATTCCAGATCAAGGTAGCGCGGACCTTAGGGTCCTGCATTGATGCGGAAAAGGGCGACTGAGCCCAGTCGTAGTGGGCTTGATAGATGAGATCGATCAGGTCGGGGTAGTACGGCTTAAGCGTCGAGTTCACTTGAGATTCTGTGGCGAAGGGCATGTTGCGGCGGTCGAAGTGGCGACGATCGCACTATATCGTGAAACTACAGAATCAACGACAAAATATTCCAAAAATTATTCCGATGCCTCCTTGCGATCCTCGCAAGGCAGGGCAGCCAAGCAGACCCGACTCAACAAACTACCGTGCCAGCCGGGCCCTCCGGAAGGCAGAGTTTCACGATGAGAACATGTGGCGACTACTCATAACATGCGAAAGCATGTTGGAGTCTGCACACACGTTTGGGGTGGCGACGTTCCGCGAAGCGGACGCCAGCCTTGTCACGGTGGGGTGTGATCGCCAGAGGCATGGAAGGCTTATAGAAATTGGCCTGCTCCGCGCGAGCCATTTGCCTACAGATTGCCTACAAGGTTGTGCCAAGAAAAAACCCGCTACGAATATCGCAGCGGGTTTCCCTTGGTTTTCATGGTGCCGGAGAGATGAATCGAACACCCGACCTTCTCATTACGAATGAGCTGCTCTACCGACTGAGCTACACCGGCGAAGGCGTGATTATAGCCACGTAAACATGCAGCCCGGAACCGACTGGGCCGCTGTGCGTGCAAGGCGCGTCAGGATCCCAGGACCTGGTAGTCCCCCGTGCCCACCAGCAGCTGCCGTACCTGCGCGGCCACGCTGCCGAACAATGTGCGGGCCAGGCCATGGTCGTTGCCGTCCTGGCCCATCACGATGCGGTCACAGTGCAGCTCGCGCGCGGTCCGGGCAATGGTCTGGGCGCTGCGGCCGACGTGGACGGTGGCCTGGTACGGCACGCCGGCCAGGTCGAGCAGGGCGCGGGCCGGCGCCAGGTCGTCCATGCCGGCGCCGTGTTGCAGGTCGTGCAGCTCATGGGCGCCGAAGAACATCGCGACGTCGCCCGACACGCGCGGTTGCACGCTGAGCAGGTGCACCTCGGCCGGCTCCTGCTGGTACAGGCCGATGGCCCGGTTGACTGCGTCGCGGGTGCGCGCCGCGCTGAGTCCGTCGACAACGACAAGCATCTTGTGCATGGTGGTGGTTTCCTCGGGTTCGTGGCGTGCGTGGAATGTTGGTGTCGGTGGTGTCGTCAGGCGCCGCGGGTTTCGAGCGCGGCCTGTTGGGCCGACGCGCGGCTTTCCATCCATTTGCCCACCGCCACGACCAATACCGCGCCGGTGACGGGCAGCACCAGGTGCAGGTCGTGGTGGCTGCCGGCCCACCCCGCGATCGACGGGTCGCTGAACGCCATCTCGCCGGCGACCCAGCCGAGCAGGCCGGCGCCGAGCGTGATGATGATGGGGAAGCGGTTCATCAGCTTGAGGATGACGGTGCTGCCGTAGATGATCAGCGGGATGCTGATCACCAGGCCGACGACGAGCAGCACGATGTCACCCTTGGCAGCGGCGGCCACGCCGATCACGTTGTCCAGGCTCATCACCAGGTCGGCGACGATGATGGTCTTGATCGCGGCGAACAGGTTGGAGTGGCCTTCGAGGTCACCGCCCTCGTCGTCGCCGCTCAGCAGGCCGATGCCGATCCACAACAGCAGTGCGGCACCCACGAGCTTGAGGTAGGGCAGGCTGAGCAGGTAGATCGCGAAGAACGTCAGCACGACGCGCAGCACGATGGCGCCGACGCTGCCGAACAGGATCGCCTTTTTTTGCTGCGATGGCGGCAGCGAGCGGCTGGCCAGCGCGATGACGACGGCGTTGTCGCCGCTGAGAACGATGTTGATCAAGATGATCTGGGACAACGCCAGCCAGAATTCTGGCGTCATGATGGTGGCCATCCGGTGCTCCTCTGCTTGGTGGGTCGATGTGCGGTGCCCGGGTGGGCGCGCGTATGTAACGAGCTTAAGCAGTCGCGCTTACGGCCTTCTGCCGGTTGGCTGTCGCCACGATGTCGGTTTGCTGTCGCCACGCTTACGGTGGCAGCGGCGTCCGTTCCTGGGCGCCATGCCGGTCAATCGCACGGCGCCGGGTCGCGCGTCGGCGCTTGCGCCGGTATTGCGCGGGCGACTAATGGCTGGCCGCGGTCGGAAACACCACGCTGAAGGTGTTGCCGATGCCGTCGGTGTCGTCCTCCAGCGTGATGCGCGCCTGGTGCAATGCGGCGATCTCGCTGACGATGGCCAGGCCCAGGCCGCTGCCGTCGACGTGGCTGCCCAGCAGCCGGTGGAAGCGCTCGAAGATGCGCTCGCGCTCGTCCACCGGAATGGTCGGGCTGTCGTCGCTGATCGACAGTCGGGCCTGGCCGTCGCCGGTGCGGCCCACGGCCACGGTCACGCGGCCCTGCTCGCGGCTGTAGCGCACGGCGTTGTCGACCAGGTTGTTGATCAGCTCGCGCAGCCGGTCCGGGTCGCCGTCGATGGTCACCGTCTCGGCCGCCGGCTCGAAACCCAGGTCGATGCCGCGCTTGAGCGCGTCCGGCACCCAGCGCATGGCCACGTCCACCGCCAGCGCATTGAGGTCGATGCGCTGCATGTCCACCGTGTGGATGGCGCCGGGTTCGTTGCGCGCCAGCGTCAGCAACTGGCGCACCAGGCGCGACAGCCGCTCCGCGCCCAGGTGCAGCTGGGCCAGCGCGTGACGCACCCGGGCCGGGTCGTCCTCGCGCAGTGCCATCTCGATCTGCGCCTTCAGGCCGCTGACCGGCGTTTTGAGCTGATGCGCGGCATCGGCGATGAAACGGTTCTGCACGTCCAGCGTCTGGCCTAGGCGCAGCATCAGCGCATTGATGTCATCCACCAACGGCCGGACCTCGCCCGGCACCCGGTCGAGCTCGATTGGGCTCAGGTCCACGTGCGAGCGGCTCGATACCGCGGTACGCAGCCGCTTGAGCGGCAGCAGGCCGCGCGAGACACCGACATACACCACGGCGCCGGCCAGCACGATCAGCAGCAGCTGCGGCAGCACGATGCTGGCCAGGATCTCCAGCGCCAGCCGCTGGCGCCGGTTGCGCGTCTCGGCCACCTGCACCAGTACCGGGTCGGCGGTCGCGGCCGTGTCGTACGGCAACCAGAGCGCGACCTGCCGCACCGGCTCGCCGTGCAAAATGGCGTCGCCGAACCGCGCGGCCGGCGTGATCGTCTCCGTGGCGGGCCCCGGCGCGGCCAGTGCGGCATCGCCGCCGATCAGCACGCCGTCGCGCCGCTTCACGCTGTAGAACAGCCGGTCGTCCTGGTCGACCAGCAGCACCCGCTCCACCGCCGGCGTCATGTCGACCATGGGCCCGGCGCCGTTGGCCTTGACATGCAGCGCCACCTCGCGTGCGATCTCCTGCAGCGAGCGGTCGTGGGCGCGGTTCGAGAAATGCAGCGCAGCCCAGTAGCTGGCCGCGGTGTCGACGACCATCAGCGCCATCAGGGGCAGCAGCAGCCAGCCCAGCAGCTGGGTCTGCAGCCGCGGTTCAGCCCGGGCCACCGTCGCGCTCCAGCAGGTAGCCCATGCCGCGCACGGTGCGGATCTCGAAGCCACGGCCTTCGAGTTTCTTGCGGATGCGGTAGATGTAGACCTCGATGGCGTTGGCGCCGACCTCGTCGCCCCAGCCGTACAGGTGGTTGACCATGTGTTCCTTGCTCACGACGCGCCCCTCGCGCAGCAGCAGCAGCTCGAGCACCGCGAACTCGCGCGCCGACAGGTCCACCGGCTGCTCGTCGTAGTAGACGCGCCGGCCCGCAGTGTCCAGGCGCAGTTTTCCGTGCATCAGCGATGGCGTCGGGTTGCTGCTGGCGCGCCGGATCAGCGCGCGCACGCGCGCCTCGAGCTCGGGCAGGTCGAAGGGCTTGGCCAGGTAGTCATCTGCGCCCAGGTCCAGGCCGCGTACCCGGTCGGCCAGCGTGTCGAAGGCGGTCAACATCAGGACCGGCAACGCCGACTTGCGCGCACGCAGGCGGCGCAGCAGGTCCAGGCCGCTCAGTCCGGGCAGGCCGATGTCGAGGATGGCCAGGTCGTAGATGTCCAGCGCCAGCACATGGTCAGCCTGCGCGCCGTCGCTGACCACGTCCACCGCATAGGCGGACTGCACCAGCGCGCGCGACAGCGCGTCGGCCAGTATGGCGTCGTCCTCGACCAGAAGAATCCGCATGGCGATGAAGGCCTGGCCGCAAGGCAGGCGTTGGCTTCGTGGGAAGCGTGATCGTACGGCATGCGCCAGACCCGCCGTGCCAGCGACGGCGGGCGCCGCACTGGGTGGCCGTCTCAGCGCCGCGCCTGGACCCGTACCGGTGCCGCCAGCGCCGGATACCGGCCCACCGCATGTTCGGCATACCAGCATTCGATCTGCCGCAGGTCCGCCTGGATGTCGCCGCTGGGCATCAAAAAGGTGGTGACGCCGATCTCGCGCCGCCGGAAGTTGAAATACGCCAGGCCGATAGGCACCCGGGCGGTGCAGGCAATGTGGTAGAAGCCCGAGCGCCAGCCGTCGCCGGCCTTGCGCGTGCCTTCGGGGGCGATGACCAGCCACCAGCGCGCGCCGCGCTCCGTTTCCGACTGCAGTCGGCGGGCCATGTCGGCGATGACGCTGTTGGCACTGTTGCGCCGCACCGGGATGCCGCCGCACCAGCGCATGAAGCGGCCCAGCACCGGCGCGCGGAACAGGCTGTCCTTGCCCAGGAAGGCCACCGGGATGCCGATGGACCATTTGGCAACGATGCCGACGACGAAATCCCAGTTCGACGTGTGTGGATAGGCCACGATGACGCCGCAGCCCGGCGGCGTGCCGTGGTAACACACGCGCCAGCCGAACAGGCCGAGCAGGCGCCGCATCCAGGCGCTGCCGCGATCAGTGGTGACGGTCGTCGCAACCACCGCCATCGGCTGTGGCGGCGGTGGTGGTGCTTGCGGCGTGGCGTCTGCGTTAGCCAGCGCGTGTCGCCGGTTCGGCGTCGGTGGTGGCGGCGGCGGCATGCAGCGCGACGACGTGTTCCACTTCGTTCCGGCTGCCCAGGATGACGCTGACGCGCTGGTGCAACTGGGTCGGCAACACGTCGAGGATGCGTTGTGTTCCGGTGCTCGCGGCGCCGCCGGCCTGTTCGACCAGCCAGCCCATGGGGTTGGCCTCGTACATCAGGCGCAGCTTGCCGGGCTTGCCGGGTTCGCGCTTGTCCCAGGGGTACAGGAAGATGCCGCCGCGCGTCAGGATGCGGTGCACGTCGGCCACCATGCTGGCGATCCAGCGCATGTTGAAGTCCTTGCCGCGCGGGCCTTCCACCCCTTGCAGGCATTCGTCGATGTAGCGCTTCACCGGCGCGTCCCAGTGCCGCATGTTGCTCATGTTGATCGCGAACTCCTTGGTGTCGGCCGGCACGGTCAGCCGCTCCTGGGTGAGCACGAAGGAGCCCTGTTCGCGGTCGAGCGTGAACATGGCCACGCCGTCGCCGACGGTCAGCACCAGCGTGGTCTGCGGGCCGTAGATGCAATAACCGGCCGCCACCTGCTTGTTGCCGGGTTGCAGGAAGTCGGCCTCGGACACGCCCGCGCCGTTGTTCTCGGGCTTGCGCAGCACGCTGAAGATGGTGCCGATGCTGACGTTGACGTCGACGTTGCTCGAGCCGTCGAGCGGGTCGAACAGCAGCAGGTATTCGCCCTGCGGATACCGGTGCGGCACGACGTAGATGCCTTCCATCTCCTCGCTGGCCATGGCCGCGAGGTGGCCGCCCCATTCGTTGGCCTCGATCAGCACCTCGTTGGCGATGATGTCGAGCTGCTTCTGGATCTCGCCCTGCACGTTCTCGGTCTTGGCCGCGCCGAGCACGCCGCCCAGCGCTCCCTTGTTGACGGCCTGGCTAATGCCCTTGCAGGCGCGCGCGACGACCTCGAGCAGCAGCCGCAGGTCGGACGGGATCAGGTTGTGCACGCGCTGGTGCTCGACCAGGTAACGCGTCAGGGAAATCTTGTTGTTCGTTGCCATGGTGTGCGTGTGTTCAGTCGGCCAGCGCGCGGCTGACCACCTCGCGCACGTCGTTGCTCAGGTCGGGCTTGGCGGCCACCTTGGCGATGGCCTCGCGGGCCGCGCTGCGGTAGGGTTCGGCCAGGCGGCTCCAGCGGTCCAGCGCGCGCGCCAGCCGGGCGGCCAGCTGCGGGTTGAACGCGTCGATCTCGAGCACGCGCACGCTCCAGAACTGATACCCCGCCGCATCCTTGCGGTGGAATGCGGCCGCATTGCCGTTGCAATACGCGAACAGCAGGCTGCGCGCCCGGTTCGGGTTCTTCAGGTGGAAGTCGGGGTGCGACATCAACTTTGTTACCAGCGGCAGGATGTGGCCGTCGCGGTCGCTGGCGCCGGCCTGCAACGCGAACCACTTGTCGAGCACCAGCTCGTCGCCCTTGAACATGGCGTGGAAGCGGTTCAAGGCCTCGCCCGCGAGCGGATGCGCACAACCCACCAGCGCCGACAGGGCGTGCAGGCGGTCGGTCATGTTGCCGGCCTGCTTGAAGCGCTCGAAGGCCTTGCCGGGCCACATGTCGTTGTCGGCGCCCAGGCACAACATCGACAAGGCCATGCCGGCCAGCGCACGCCTGCCGCTGGACAGTGGGTCGGGGCGGTAGGCGCCGGTGTCGCGGTTGGCCTCCCAGGCCTGTTGCCAATCGTCGGCCAGTGCCGTGGCCAGCTGCAGCCGCATCGACTCGCGTACCGCGTGGATCTGCTGCGGGTCCACCACCGCGAGCTGGTCGGCGATGTAGCCCTCGGACGGCAGCGTCAGCGCCAGCTCCTTGAAGGCCGCGTCCAGGCCGTCGTGGCGCAGGATGCCGCGCATCGCGTCCAGGTATTGCGGCGTCAACACCTCGGCGACGGCCGGCGCGTCGGCCGGTTGCGCGAGCGCGGCCAGTGCGCAGCGCATCGCCAGGCGCTGGCCGGCTTCCCAGCGGTTGAACGGGTCGCTGTCATGGGCCAGCAGATGCAGCAGCTGCGCGTCGCTGTAGTCGAACTCCAGCACCACCGGCGCGCTGAAGCCGCGCAGGATGGACGGCACCGGTTCGGCCGCGACGTTGACGAAGGTGAAGGATTGCTCGGCCTCGCTGAGCACCAGGGTGCGCGGCACCATGGTCGGTGCCGCTTCGTCGGCCAGCTGCAGCGGCAGGTCGTCGCCCTGCGGGCCGACGAGCCCGAGCGCGACCGGGATCACGAACGGCAGCTTGTCGCCCTGGCCGGGTGTGGGCTTGCAGCTTTGCGTGAACGTGAGCGTGTAGCTGCCGCCGTCGGCATCGTAGCGGCCGACCGCCTTGACCTGTGGCGTGCCGGCCTGGCTGTACCAGCGCTTGAACTGCGGCAGCAACCGGGCCAGGTCGGACGCGGGGTTGGCATCGGCCTGGGCCTGGGCGAAGTCGTCGCAGGTCACGGCCTGGCCGTCGTGGCGCTCGAAATACAGCTGCAAGCCCCGGGCGAAGCCGGCGCGCCCGACCAGGGTCTGCATCATGCGCACGACCTCGGCGCCTTTTTCGTAGACGGTGACGGTGTAGAAGTTGTTGATCTCGACATAGCTGTCGGGACGCACCGGGTGCGCCATCGGGCCGGCGTCCTCGGGGAACTGCGCGGTACGCAACACGCGCACGTCGTCGATGCGCTTGACGGCGCGGGCCGACGCGTCGGCGCACAGGTCCTGCGAGAACTCCTGGTCGCGGAACACCGTCAGGCCTTCCTTGAGGCTGAGCTGGAACCAGTCGCGGCAGGTCACGCGGTTGCCGGTCCAGTTGTGGAAATACTCGTGGCCGACGACCGACTCGATGCCCGAGAAGTCGGTGTCGGTGGCTGTGGCCTGGGTCGCCAGCACGTATTTCGTGTTGAAGATGTTCAGGCCCTTGTTCTCCATCGCGCCCATGTTGAAGTCGCTGGTGGCGACGATCATGAAACGCTCCAGGTCCAGCGGCAGGCCGAACCGGGCCTCGTCCCAGACGATGGAGGCCATCAGGGATTCCATCGCATGGTCGGTCTTGCCCAGGTCGCCGCGGCGCACGTAGATCTCCAGCAGGTGTTCCTTGCCGGCGCGCGAGGTGATGCGTTGCTGGCGCGACTCCAGCTGGCCGGCCACCAGCGCGAACAGGTAACACGGCTTGCGGTGCGGGTCGACCCAGCGCGCGAAATGCCGGCCGGCATTGCCGTCGCCGGTGAGATCGCCGCTGTCGACCAGGTTGCCGTTGGACAGCAGCACCGGGTAGGCAGCCTTGTTGGCGCGCAGCGTCACGGTGTAGGTGGCCATCACGTCCGGGCGGTCCAGGAAATAGGTGATGCGCCGGAAACCCTCGGCCTCGCACTGCGTGAAGAACGAGTCGTTGCTGACGTACAGGCCCATCAGCTTGGTGTTCTTGGCCGGCGCGCAGGTGGTGAAGATCTCGAGCTCGAAGGCGCCGGCGTCGGCCGCGGGCAGGTTGTCGAGCACCAGCTTGCCGCCGTCGATCTTGAACGAGGCGCTGGCGCCGTTGACCAGCACCCGCGACAGGTTGAGCTCGTCGCCGTCCAGGCGCAGCGGCTGCACCGGCACGTCGGGGTTGCGGCGCAGCCGCATCTTGTTGAGCACCCGGGTCTTGGCCGGGTCGAGGTCGAAGGTCAGGTCGACGGTGTCGATCCAGAAGGCGGGCGCGGTGTAGTCGGCGCGCTGGACGCTGACTGCAGGGCCTTGGTCATCACGGGTCTCAGGCATGCAATGTCTCCAGGAAGTTGTTTTTCATCAGGTCGTGGTAGCTGTCGATATGCGCGATGACATGCTCGCCGGCGAGTTCCTCGGCGCGGTGGCTGGTGCACACCGCCACCGCCCGCATGCCGGCGCGACGCGCCGCCTCGATGCCGAACGGCGCGTCCTCGAACACGATGCAGGCCTGCGGGTCGGCGCCGATGCGCCGCGCCGCCTCGAGAAAGATCGCCGGCTCGGGTTTGCCCGGCAGGCCTTCGTCACCGCCCACCATGGCATGGGGCAGCGGATCCATCTTCAGGTGCTGCATCGCGAACGCGATGTTGTGCTTGTCGCCGGCCGTGCCCACGCCCAGGCGCAGCCCGCGCCGGTGGGCATCGGCGAAGAACGCCTTGAAGCCCGCCACCTCGGCAAACACCGGCGCGAACAGCTCGCGGTAGATCTCTTCCTTCTGGTGGATCAGCGCCCAGCACTCCTGCGGCTCCATGGCGCGGCCGAACAGCAGCTCCATGCATTCGGCGCCGGTGCGCCCGGTGGTGCGGCGCAGCAGTTCGGCCACGTCGATGGCGATGCCGTGGTTCCGGGCGAACGCGACCCAGCTTTTCGCGTGGTAGGGCATCGAATCGATCATGGTGCCATCCATGTCGAAGATCAGGCCTTGCACGCGCTGCATCACACGCCCTGCTTGAGCGAGGCTTCGATGAACACGTCCAGGTCGCCGTCGAGCACCTTCTGCGTGGCCGAGACCTCGACGTTGGTGCGCAGGTCCTTGATGCGGCTGTTGTCCAGCACATAGCTGCGGATCTGGTGGCCCCAGCCGACGTCGGTCTTGGTGTCCTCGAGCTTTTGCTGCTCCTCCTGCTGCTTGCGCAACTCATGGTCGTACAGCTTGGAGCGCAGCCGTTTCCAGGCCACGTCGCGGTTGCTGTGCTGGCTGCGGCCGTCCTGGCACTGCACGACGATGCCGGTGGGGATGTGCGTGAGCCGCACCGCCGAGTCGGTCTTGTTGATGTGCTGGCCGCCCGCGCCGCTGGCGCGGTAGGTGTCGGTGCGCACGTCGGCCGGGTTGATCTCGATCTCGATCGAGTCGTCGATCTCCGGGTAGACGAACACGCTGGCAAAGCTGGTGTGGCGACCGCCCGAGGAGTCGAACGGCGACTTGCGCACCAGGCGGTGCACGCCGGTCTCGGTGCGCAGCAGGCCGAACGCGTATTCGCCCTCGACCTTGATCGTCGCGCCCTTGATGCCGGCGGTGTCGCCGGGGGACTCGTCCTCGATGGTGGTCGAAAAACCCTTGCGTTCGGCGTAGCGCAGGTACTGGCGCAGCAGCATGCTGGCCCAGTCGCAGGCCTCGGTGCCGCCGGCGCCGGCCTGGATGTCGATGAAGCAGTTCAGCGGGTCGGCCGGCTTGTTGAACATGCGCAGGAACTCGAGTTTCTCGATTTCCGCCGCCAGCTTGGCGGTGTCGCGCTCGATCTGCAGCAGGCTGTCCTCGTCACCCTCGTCCTTGCTCATCGCATAGAGCTCGGAGTTGTCGGCCAGCTCGGTCGTGAGCCGGCCCAGCGACAACACCACGGAGTCGAGCGACTTCTTCTCGCGCCCGAGTTCCTGGGCTTTCTTGGGGTCGTTCCAGACCGCGGGGTCTTCCAGCGAGGCGTTGACCGTCCTCAGGCGTTCGGCTTTGGCATCGTAGTCAAAGATACCCCCGTAACTCTTGGGTGCGCTCCGACAGGTCCTCGAGTTGGGTGCCGATCTGGTTGATGTGTACTGCGTCCATGGTGCTTGTCCTGGTTGGGGAAATGTCGAAACAACCGGGCATTTTCTCACGCCCCATCAGCCGCCCAGAAACGGCTCCAGCAAGGCGGCCAGTTGCCCGGGCTGGTCGTGGTGCAGCATGTGGCCGGCATCGTCGACGACCGCGATCCGGCAGTCGGGCACCGATTGCAGCCGTTCGTGGTACTGCTCGCGGGTGAAGCGGCCCCTCCACCATTGCCACATCTCGTCGTCCGACGCTTCCACGGCCAGCAGCGGCATCGTGATGCGCTTGTAGATCTCGAGCAATTCGTCCACGCGCAGCAGCTGGGCGTTGATGATCTTGTGCGCCGGGTCGCCCAGGATCTCCCACTGCCCCTGGGCGTTCGCGCGCGCCCAGTGGCCGGCCAGCCATTCGGCCTTGTCGCGCCCGGCCGGGTCGCGCGCCAGCCGCGGGTTGGTCTTGGCCAGGCGCCGGGCCACGCCGTCCACGGTGTCGTAGGGCCGCAGCGCCAGTTCGCCGCGGCGGAATTTCTTCAACTGGTCCAGCCAGTCGGCATAACGGCCGGGGGCCTGCGCCGGTTCGGTGGGGGGGCCGCCGAATCCCTCGAGGTTGACCAGGCGGCGCACCCGTTCGGGCCGGATGCCGGCATAGAACATCGCCACGTTGCCGCCCAGGCTGTGGCCGACCAGGTCGATCGGTGTCTCGGGCGAGAAGTGGTCGACCAGGAATTCCAGGTCGGCGACGTAGTCGGGGAACCAGTAGTTGTCGACGCCGCCGCCGTCGGTGTCGCCGTAACCGCGCCAGTCCGGTGCGATGATGAAGCGGTTCCGCACGAAGGTGTCGGACAAGGCGTCGACGACGAACTGGAACGAGGCGGCCACGTCCATCCAGCCGTGCAGCAGGACCACCGGAGCCTGGCCGGGCGCGGGTTCACCCCAGCAGCGCACGTTGTATTGCAGGCCGCGGATGGGCACGCGCAGGCAGCGCGAGGGTCGTTTGACTTGGTACATTACGGCGATCATAAGGAGACAAGGCGTGGCACGCAGTCAACTGAAGGACAGGGCGCCGGCAGCGCTGGCGCACGACCATTACGCCGCCATGCATGGCGGATTCGGCTGGCATGTGCCGGAGCGTTTCAACATGGCGCAGGCCTGTTGCGGACGCTGGGCAGACGGCTCCGACGCCGCCAGTCGGGTCGCGGTGGTGGCCGACGGCACCGGGCTGGCCCCCGCGCCATGGTCGTATGCGCAGCTGCAGCAGGCGGCCAACCGGTTGTCCAACGCGCTGGCGGTGCTGGGCGTGGAGCGGGGCGACCGGGTCGCCATCGTGTTGCCGCAGCGGTTCGAGACCGCGGTGGCCTACATGGCCGTGCTGCAACTCGGCGCGGTCGCGATGCCGTTGTCGATGCTGTTCGGCCCCGAGGCGCTGGAGTTCCGCCTGCACGACAGCGAGGCGGTGGTCGCGATCTGCGACGCCGTGGCCATCGAGGCGCTGGAGTCGGTGCGCGAGAACTGCCCGCTGCTGCGCAGCGTGATCCGGGTCGGCGAGCGGGCCGGCGACCGCAACCCCGGCTACGAGGCCGTGCTCGAACAGGAGTCGGACCGATTCACGCCCTGCGACACCCGGGCCGACGAGGCGGCGGTGCTGATCTATACCAGCGGCACCACCGGCCAACCCAAGGGCGCGCTGATCGCGCACCGCGGGCTGATCGGCAACCTCAGCGGCTTCGTGTGCAGCCAGAACTGGTTCGGCTTCGACCCGCTGCGCCCGGGCTCGGACTCGCGCGCGGTGTTCTGGTCGCCGGCCGACTGGGCCTGGACCGGCGGCCTGATGGACGCCTTGTTGCCCACGCTGTATTTCGGCCGGCCCATCGTGGCCTGGAACGGCCGCTTCAGCCCGCAGGCCGCGTTCGAGCTGATGGAGCGCCACGCGGTGACGCACAGCTTCATCTTTCCGACCGCGCTCAAGGCGATGATGAAGGCCTATCCCGAGCCGAAGCAGCAGTTCCGCCTGCAACTGCAGGCCATCATGAGCGCCGGCGAGGCGGTCGGCGACGCGGTGTTCGACTATTGCCGCGATCGGCTCGGCGTCGTCGTCAACGAGATGTTCGGCCAGACCGAGATCAACTACATCGTCGGCAACTGCACCATGAACGACCAGCGCGCCGGCGGCGTCGGCTGGCCGGCCAAGCCCGGCAGCATGGGCAAGGGATACCCCGGCCACCGGGTCATGGTCATCGACGAGCACGGCAACGAGTGCCCGGTCGGCGTGCCGGGCGACGTGGCGGTGAACCGCTACGACGTGCACGGCCAGCCGGACCCGGTGTTTTTCCTGGGCTACTGGAAAAACCCGGCCGCCACCGCGGCCCGGTTCACCGGCGACTGGTGCCGCACCGGCGACCTGGCCACGCGCGACGCGGACGGCTACCTCTGGTACCAGGGCCGCGCCGACGACGTGTTCAAGGCCGCCGGCTACCGCATCGGGCCGGGCGAGATCGAGAACTGCCTGGTCAAGCATCCGGCGGTGCTCAATGCCGCCGTCGTGCCCAAGCCCGACCCGGAGCGCGGCGCACTGGTCAAGGCCTATGTGGTGCTGGCGCCGGACGCCGCCGCGCAGCGCCAGGCCCGGCCGGGTGCGGAGCTGGACCAGCGCCTGGTCGCCCAGCTGCAGGCCCATGTGCGCGGCAAGCTCGCGCCGTACGAATACCCCAAGGAGATCGAGTTCGTCACCGAGCTGCCGATGACCACCACCGGCAAGGTCCAGCGGCGCGTGTTGCGGCTGCAGGAGGAGGCGCGGGCGAAGGCGCGAACGGGCGTCTAAACTCGGCATTCATACGATGAATGAGGATCCGATGAACAAAGTCCCGCTTGGTCACAGCGACCTGCATGTCACGCCCATCTGCCTGGGCACGATGACCTTCGGCGAACAGGTGTCCGAAGCCGACGCCTTCGCCATCATGGACCGCGCCTACGAGCGCGGCATCGATTTCCTGGACACCGCCGAGATGTATTCGGTGCCCACGCGCGCGGCGACCTACGGCGCGACCGAGGCCATCATCGGCCGCTGGCTCCAGGCGCGTCCGGGCCTGCGCGACAAGCTGGTGATCGCCTCCAAGGTGGCCGGCCCCTCGCGCGGCATGGACTGGGTGCGCGAGGGCCCGGGCATGACGCCCGACGACATCCGCCGCTCCTGCGACAAGAGCCTCGAGCGGCTGCAGACCGACGTCATCGACCTGTACCAGATCCACTGGCCCGAGCGCCATGTGCCGTCGTTCGGCTCGATGTATTACGACCCCGCCAAGGAGCGCACCGCCACGACGCTGCACGACCAGCTCGAGGCCCTGTCCGGGCTGGTCCGGGCGGGCAAGGTTCGCCACATCGGCCTGTCCAACGAGACGCCGTACGGCGTGCACGAATTCGTGCGGCTGGCCGAACAGCACGGCCTGTCGCGCGTGGTGTCGATCCAGAACCCGTATTGCCTGATCAACCGCAGCTACGACAACAACCTCGACGAGACCTGCCACCGGCTGGGCGTGTCGCTGCTGGCGTATTCGCCGTTGGGGTTCGGCCTGTTGACCGGCAAATACGATGCCAGCGGCACCGAAGGACCCGATGCGCCCAAGGGCGCGCGTATCTCCAGCTACGAGTCGGTGCGCAAGCAGCGCTGGGGGAGGCCGGAATCGCTGGCCGGCGCCCGGCGCTACAACGCGCTGGCGCGCGAACACGGCCTGAGCCCGACGCAGCTGGCACTGGCCTTCTGCTACACCAACTGGCGCGTGGCCAGCACCATCATCGGCGTCACCAGCGTGGCCCAGCTCGACGAATGCCTGGACGCCTGGGGCACGGTCCTGTCGCCCGAGCTGCTGGCCGCGATCGACGCCATTCGGTGGGAGCTGCGTGACCCGGCCCAGTGATGGCGAAGAAGGCCCACGTCAGCGAGACGCCGGCCACCGCGCTGCTGCGTGCGCACGGCGTGGCGTTCACCGAGCATCCGTATGAATACCTCGAACACGGCGGGGCCCAGCACAGCGCCGAGGTGCTGGGCGAGGACCCGTTCGCCGTGGTCAAGACGCTGGTGATGCAGGACGAACGGGCCCGGCCGCTGCTGGTGCTGATGCACGGCAACCGCAAGGTCAGCACGCGCAACCTGGCGCGGCAGATCGGCTGCAAGTCGGTCGAGCCGTGCGCGGTCGAGGTCGCGAACCGGCACAGCGGCTATCTGGTGGGCGGCACCTCGCCGTTCGGCACGCGCAAGCAGATGCCGGTGTACATCGAGCAGACCATCCTGGAGTTGCCGCGCATCCTGATCAACGGCGGGCGCCGGGGTTTCCTGGTCGGCCTGGCGCCCGAGGTGTGCGTGCGCCTGCTCGGTGCCAGGCCGGTATCGTGCGCGCTGGCAGAATGACGCCAGAACGGCGCCGACCCGGACGCTGCGGAGACATTGACTGATGGACGCTTCCAACCCCTTGTGGCCCGTGCTGGTGGTGCTTGCCGCCTACCTGGTCGGATCCTTGTCGTTTGCCGTGATCGTGAGCCGCCTGATGGGGCTGAACGACCCGCGCACCTATGGCAGCAAGAACCCGGGGGCGACCAACGTGTTGCGCTCGGGCAGCAAGCCGGCCGCCGTGGTGACCTTGCTGCTCGATGGCGCCAAGGGCTGGTTGCCGGTGGCACTGATCGCCTGGTACGGCAAGCCGTACGGCATGTTCGAGGGCACGATGGCGATGGCCGGGCTGGCCGCCTTCCTGGGGCACCTGTTCCCGGTGTTCTTCCGCTTCCAGGGCGGCAAGGGCGTGGCCACGGCGCTGGGCGTGTTGCTGGGTTTCAACTGGATCCTCGGCCTGGCGGCTGCCGCCAGCTGGCTGGTGATCGCCGTGTTCTTCCGGTACTCGTCGCTGGCCTCGCTGGTGGCGGCGGTGTTCGCGCCGGTGTATTACATCTTCGGCGACGGCGTGGCCTGGTACCTGGACAAGAGCCTGCTGCTGGCCATGGTGGTGATGGCCTTGCTGCTGGCCTGGCGCCATGCGGCCAACATCAACCGCCTGTTCAAGGGCACCGAATCGAAGCTGGGCGCGAAGAAGGCCTGACGGCCATCCCCGTGCTCCAGGGCGTTACGTGCAAACACAGGTCACGAAAGCGCAAGCGGCCGAGAAGCAGGCCAGCCCAGACCCCCACGGATCTGGCTCTGCCAGGCCGTAGGGGGCGCCCCCCAGTGGGGGGTTCGGCCGGCTTACACGAAGTGAAGCCGGCCAGACAGGGGGCGTCCATTGCTTATGCCTGCTGGGCCGCGTACGCGCCCAGGCGCAGGATCAGGTGGTGGTTGAGCCGCACCCGCACCAGCGCGGTGGCCAGTGCCGCGCGGATCTGCGGGCTGCCGTGCGCCGTGCGGTGCAGGCGCGGCTGGCCGACCATCAGGCCTTCCTCGTTGAGCACGATGGCCACGTGGGGATGGTTGGGCTTGCGCGAACGCCGCATCACGACCGCGACCTCGTCGTTGTCGAGCCGCACGAAGGTGCCCGGCGGGCACAGGCCGACGGCGCGCACCAGCGCGTGGCCGATCTCGTCGCCCTGTTCGCCGGCGTCGTTGATGATGGAGCGCACCGAGTCGGTGGCACTGCGCCCGGCCCGTGACTTGCGCGGACTGATCATGGCGCCGTAGCGGTCCACGGTGCGCACGATGCGCGCGAGGCGATCGACCGGCGTCAGCGTGGCCAGGGGTTTGTTGTCGGCGATCTCGTCGTGATGGTGCGCGACGATGTCCAGCCACAGGGCGTCACGGATGCCGAGCGCGGACAGGATGTCGCGGCCCAGCGCCGAGTGCGCGTCGATGCCGGCCTGCTGGTCGGGCGTGGGGCGCTCGAGCTGGCCGGCGAGTTCGTCCTGCAGCGCGGTCATGCCGATGTTCATCGTCAGCGTGGCATGCACCATGGAGTCGCGTTCGTCCTGCGGCAGGCCGAGTTCGGCGCCGATCAGGTGGGCCAGCACCGCGCACACCAGCGCGTGCGAGGCGCTGTAGCCCACCGGGGAATTGGTCGCCAGCTGGAACAGCAGGTACAGGCCGACGTCGGTGTCGCGCTCGAGCAGCGTCTGCATCCAGCGGTCGTATTGCCACACGCGTTGCTCGAACTCCTGCACGCTGGACGAATGGCCCAGCACGATGCCCAGGCCGGCCTCGAGGTCGGACCACAGGCCGAGCAGGTCCTCGTATTCGGTTTCGCTTTCGACGCTGAGGCTCACGGTGCGGCGTGCCGGTGGGGGTGGAGGGCGTGGCGGCGCATCAGTAGCGCTTCTCCAGCACCATCTGCTCGTTGTTGCGCGTCATCTGGAAGCGGGCCAGGAAGCTGTTGCCCAGCAGCACGAAGGGCATGGCAATGGGCGTGACCACGGCGTCGATGTCACGCACCTCCACGTCGTTCATGCGCACCGACGAGAGCCGGATCTTCCAGCCCGGCACGACGCCGTTGGCGGTGGCGACCTGGACCGCCTGGCCGTGCTTGTACTTGAGGCCGATGCGATCGGCGTCGGAGACGCTGACACCGACCGTGGTCGCACCGGTGTCGACCATGAACTGCACCGGCCTGGCGTTGAGCAGGCCCTGGGTCACGAAGTGGCCGCCCGAATCGGCCGACAACACGATGCGCGCGCCACTCGATTGCGCCACCGGCTGCCCGACACTGACCGGCGCGGCGCCGATGCGCAGGCTCTGGCGTTGTCCGCCGACCTCGATCACCGCGCTCTGACCCTGGGTGGACAGGACGCGCACGCCGCGGAAGGATTCGCCCGGCGCCACCAGCTTGGGCTCGCTGCCGTCGACGACCAGCAGCGCCTTGTTGCCCAGCATGCCCGAGAGGTTGACGTCCTGCGCCTGCGCCGGCGCGACGACCATGGCGCCGGCCGCGGCAAGCGGCGCCAGCGTCGCAAGGACGCTGCAGCGGCGACGTGGGCGGTGGAGCATGGCGCGCCGTGGCGGGGTCAGTCGCGGAAGTTGTTGAAGCTCAGCGGCAGGTCGGGGATGTCCTTGCGGATCAGCGCCATCGCGGCCTGCAGGTCGTCGCGCTTGGCGCCGGTGATGCGCACCGCATCGCCCTGGATCGCGGCCTGCAGCTTGAGCTTGCTGTCCTTGATCATGCGCTGGATCTTCTTGGACACCTCGGTCTCGATGCCGTTGCGGACCTTGATCACCTGCTTGACCTTGTCGCCGCCCATCTTCTGCACGTCGCCACGGTCGAGGAATCGCACGTCGACGCCGCGCTTGGTCATCTTGTTGCGCAGCACGTCCTCGATCTGGCCGAGCTGGAACTCGGCGTCGCCGATCAGCGTGATGTCTTTTTCCTTGAGTTCGATCGCGGCCGAGGTTCCCTTGAAATCGAACCGGGTGCTGATTTCCTTGACGGTGTTGTCCACCGCGTTGCGGACTTCCACGAGATCGGCCTCGCAGACTGTGTCGAATGAGGGCATGGTTCCACCAGTTTCAAATGCGGCCGCATCGGGACCCGATGCGACAATCCTGTCATGTTAGTCGAGAAAAACGTCCCGCTCCAACCCTACAACACGTTTCACATCGTGGCGAAGGCCTTTTCGCTGGTGCGCGTGACCGGGGTGGACGTGCTCGACCAGGTGCTGGCGGACCCGGAACTGGCGGCCGAACCCCGGTTCATCCTGGGCGGCGGCAGCAACATCGTGCTGACCGGCGACGTCCGGCCGCTGGTGCTCAAGGTCGAGGTCATGGGCCGGCGGGTGCTGCAGGAGACCGACAAGGGCACCGTGATCGAGGTCGGCGCGGGCGAGAACTGGCACGAACTGGTGGCCTGGACGCTGGACCAGGGTTACCCCGGGCTGGAGAACCTGGCCATGATCCCGGGCACGGTGGGCGCCTCGCCGGTGCAGAACATCGGCGCCTACGGGCTGGAATTGCAGGACCGCTTCCATTCGCTCGATGCCACCGACCTGGTCACCGGCGCACGCTACACGCTGGACGCCGCCCAGTGCGGGTTCGGCTACCGCGATTCGGTGTTCAAACATCCGGCGCCGGACGCGGCGAGCGCGGCCCTGGGTGCCGATGGCGCGCCGGTGACCGGTTTCGGCCTGCGCGACCGCGTCGTCATCACCCATGTGCGGCTGTTCCTGCCCAAGCCCTGGAAGCCGGTGCTCGGATATGCCGACCTGGAACGCAAGATGATCGAGACCGGCATCACCGCGCCCGACGCGCGGCAGATCTTCGACTGGGTCTGCGCGATCCGCAGCGCCAAGCTGCCCAATCCGGCGGTGCTGGGCAATGCCGGCAGCTTCTTCAAGAACCCGCAGGTGACGCGCGAGCAGTGCGACGACATCATCCAGCGCGAGCCGCGCATCGTGCATTACCCGCTGGACAACGGCGCGGTCAAGCTGGCCGCCGGCTGGCTCATCGACGCCTGCGGCTGGAAGGGCAAGTCGGTCGGCAATGCGGCGGTGTACGAGCGCCAGGCGCTGGTGCTGGTGAACCGGGGTGACGCTACCGGCGGCGAGGTGATGACGCTGGCCCGGGCGATCCAGACCAGCGTGTACGAGCGTTTCGGCATCCAGCTCGAGCCGGAGCCGGTCGTCGTCTGACCGGGGCCCCGGCGCCGGGGCCCGGCCTTACTTGCGGCTGTTGTTGCTGTCGTCGTCGTTGCCCAGCTGCGGCACGCCGTAGCCGTCGCCCATGCTCAGCAGCCCGGTCCGGGTGTAGATGCCCAGCTTGGCGCGGGTGTCGACGATGTCCAGGTTGCGCATTGTCAGCTGGCCGATGCGGTCCTGCGGCGAGAACACGGATTCGCCTTTTTCCATCGTCAGCCGGTCCGGGTGGTAGGTCAGGTTGGGCGACTCGGTGTTGAGCAGCGAATAGTCGTTGCCGCGGCGCAGCTCGATCGTGACCTCGCCGGTGATCGCGCGCGCGACCCAGCGCTGGGCGGTCTCGCGCAGCATGATGGCCTGCGGGTCGAACCAGCGGCCCTGGTAGAGCAGGCGGCCGAGCCGGCGGCCATGGTCGCGGTATTGCTCGATCGTGTCTTCGTTGTGGATGCCGGTGACCAGGCGTTCGTAGGCGATGAACAGCAGCGCCAGGCCGGGGGCCTCGTAGATGCCGCGGCTCTTGGCCTCGATGATGCGGTTCTCGATCTGGTCGCTCATGCCCAGGCCGTGGCGCCCGCCGATGCGGTTGGCCTCCAGGATGAGTTCGACCGGGTCGCTGTACTGCACGCCGTTGAGGGCGACCGGCTGGCCTTCCTCGAACCGGACCGTGACCTCCTCGCGCTTGACTTCGACCTCGTCGCGCCAGAACGCCACGCCCATGATGGGCTGCACGATCCGGATGCCGCTGTCGAGGTGCTCCAGGTCCTTGGCCTCGTGGGTGGCGCCCAGCATGTTGGAGTCGGTGGAGTAGGCCTTCTCGGCCGACATCTTGTAGCCGAAGCCCGCTTTGGTCATGAAGGCCGACATCTCGGCGCGGCCGCCGAGTTCGTCGATGAAGGCCTGGTCCAGCCAGGGCTTGTAGATCTTCAGGCTGGGGTTGGTCAGCAGGCCGTAGCGGTAGAAACGCTCGATGTCGTTGCCCTTGAAGGTGCTGCCGTCGCCCCAGATGTGCACGTCGTCCTCCTTCATCGCCGCCACCAGCATGGTGCCGGTCACGGCCCGGCCCAGCGGCGTGGTGTTGAAGTAGGTGACGCCGGCCGTGGTGACGTGGAAAGCGCCGGCCTGCAGCGCGGCAATGCCTTCATGGGCCAGCTGGGCGCGGCAGTCGATCAGCCGCGCCTTCTCGGCACCGTATTGCAGGGCCTTGCGCGGAATCTCGTCGTAGTCGGGTTCGTCCGGCTGACCGAGGTTGGCGGTGTAGGCGTAGGGGATCGCGCCCTTGATCTTCATCCAGTGCAGCGCGGCGCTGGTGTCCAAGCCGCCGGAGAAGGCGATGCCGACTTTCTGTTGCAGTGGCAGGTTCTGGAGAATGGTGGCCATGGTGGGTCGGTGCTTTCCTGTGTCAGCCGTAGTGGCAGATGTAGTGGTAGGGCTCGGTCACGCGGATGTCGAAATACGCGTTGGCCGGGATCCGGAACGATTCGCCGGCGCGTGACGTCTGCCATGCGTCGCTGCCGGCCAGGCGGTATTCGCAGCTGCCGGCGACACACTCCATGACCTCGGCCTGGGCCGTGTTGAAGCGTTGTTCCATCGGCAGCACGACGCCGACCGACTTCTTCGTGCCGTCGGGCAGGCTCAGGCTGTGGCTGACGCAGCGGCCGTCGAAATACACGTTGGCCTGGGTCGTGACGGACACGTTGGAGATGACAGGGGTGGTCATGGGAAAGGCAGTGATCAAGCGAAGACAAGGGGCGAAGCCGCGCCTCGGACGGGCGGCCGGCTCGGACATGCCGCAGCCAGGCCAGCCGGCGATTTTAGGCCACGCCGTTGTGCACGCGCGCCGCGCGCCGGTGCCCTGTCAGACCAGCCGGGTTTCCCAGAGTTCGGCCTTGAAGCCGACGCTGACGTCCTTGTTGGTGGGGCCGCCCCAGGCCACGACCGGGCGCTTGATGGTGCTGGGGTGCTCGAGCATGACGGCGCGTGCGCCCGCGGCGTCCACCACGGATGCGCGCGTGGCCTCGTCGAGCCGGCGCCAGGTCGTGCCCTTGCGGTTGAGCAGGGTCTCCCAGCCGACCTGCTCCATCCAGTGGTCGAGCAGCGCCGGCGGCACGCCTTCGGTCTTGAAGTCGCGGAACACGTAGGGTTGCCCGTGCTCGTCCAGCCACTGGCGCGCCTTCTTGACGGTGTCGCAGTTGCGAATGCCGTATACGGTGATGGCAGTGTTTTTCATGCGCACATCATGCCGCAATCCGCTGCGCGACAATGCGCCTGCCATGCAAACACAGCACCACAGGAGGCCTGATTGACCCCCGATCCCGCCGGATTCCGGACCCTCGCGGACTGGCTCGACCATTGCGAGCGGCTGCACCCGAAACACATCGACATGGGGCTGGAGCGGGTGCGCCTGGTCGCCGAGCGCATGGGCATCCGGTTCGCATGCCCGGTGATCACCGTGGCCGGAACCAACGGCAAGGGTTCGACCTGCGCCATGCTCGAGGCCATCCTGGGCGAAAGCGGCTTTCGTACCGGTGTCTATACCTCGCCGCACCTGGTCCATTTCGAGGAGCGGCTGCGGCTGCAGGGCGAGGCCGTGGCCGTGGACCCGCTGATCGAGGCCTTCGCCCGCGTCGAGCGCGCGCGTTGCCAGGCCCCGCCGGATGTGTCGCTGACCTATTTCGAATTCACGACGCTGGCGATCCTGGACCTGATGACGCGCGCGAAGCTCGACGTGGCGATCCTCGAAGTGGGGCTGGGCGGTCGGCTGGACGCGGTCAACATCGTCGATGCCGACTGCGCGGTGATCACCAGCGTGGACCTGGACCACATGGAGTTCCTCGGCCCGGACCGCGAGAGCATCGGCCGCGAGAAGGCCGGGGTGATGCGCACCGGGCGGCCGGTCATCGTCAGCGACCCGGTGCCGCCGCAAAGCGTGCTCGACCATGCGCTCGAGATCGGCGCCGACCTGTGGCGCCTGGGCGTGGACTTCAATTTCTCCGGCGACAAGCAGCAATGGGCCTGGAGCGGACGGGGCCGGCGTTATGCCGGACTGGCGTATCCGGCGCTGCGCGGCGCCAACCAGCTGCTCAACGCCAGCGGCGTGCTGGCGGCGCTGACCGCGATGCGCGAACAGCTGCCGGTGACGGCGCAGGCGGTGCGCAACGGCCTGGCGCTGGTGGCCTTGCCGGGCCGGTTCCAGATCGTTCCCGGTGAGCCGACGCTGGTGCTCGATGTCGCGCACAACGCGCATGCCGCGGCCGCGCTGGCGGTGAACCTCGACGCGATGGGGTTTTTCCCCACCACCCATGCGGTGTTCGGCGCCATGGCCGACAAGGACCTGGCGCCGATGTTCGAGCGCCTGAACCCGATCATCGACCGCTGGTATTTCACCGACCTGCCGCTGGCGCGGGCCGAAAAGGCCGCGCAACTGCAGTCGCGCTGGCAGGCCGGCAACAGCCGCAAGGACACGGCGGCGCAGGCGTTCGCGGACCCGGTCTCGGCCCTGCGCGCAGCGGTCGATGCGGCGGACCCGGCTGATAGAATCGTCGTCTTTGGATCATTCCACACCGTGGGTGGCGTGTTGAAGGACGGCGTACCGCGCCTTTCCGCCAGACACATGAACCCCTGACCCCCCATTCCATGGCTTTGTTCAAGTTCCGCAAGGGCCGCGATGAGCAGCCGGCGCCTTCCAAGAAGAAGCAAAAGCCGGCGCCCACGGTCGAGGCCGTGCGCCGGCGTGCCATGCACCGGCTTATCGGCGCTGCGGTGCTGGTGCTGGCTGCGGTGATCGGGTTTCCGCTGATCTTCGACAACCAGCCGCGGCCGATACCGGTCGATCTGCCGATCGAGATCGTCGACAGGAACAAGGTCAAGCCGCTGGTGTTGCCGCCCGCCACGCCGGCCGCCGAGTCTGCCGCTCCGGCACAGGAAACCACCCCCGCACCGACTCCCGCGGCCCCGGCCGTCGTCGCGACTCCCGCGCCGGCACCCGCACCCGCGCCGGCCGCTGCGCCCGCCCCCGCCAC
>NZ_JAHCKK010000040.1 GCF_026125825.1 Hydrogenophaga sp.
TCCGCCCGAGATGCTGATGCGGCCGCCGCAGGCATTGCGCTCTCTGCCGTCGCCGGGACCGTTGCCGCCAACTACCAGACCTGCCATGAGAACGCCGAGCAACTGAGGGCGTTGCAGGTGTGGGTCAGTGAGTTGACATCTGCCCCCAAGTAATCAGCGCTTGGCGACTTCGCAACACCTGCTCATTCCATCCCGAATGCGCTTGGCTTTCAGACCGAACAGCGCGTTCATGACATCCGTACCCACCACGGAGCATTGACCATGAGTAACCGATTCAAGCACGCCGTCATCGACGACGTGACTTCGCGCAACATCGACGCCAGCCTGCAAGACCATCTGCTCGACCTGTTCGAATCGGCCATGAAGTCGGTGGCCACGACGTTGGTGCGCGAGGCCAAATTCGACACCACCGACTTCGCCACCGCCAAAGGGCGCGGCTGCGAGGGGTTCACGCTGCTGGTGAGCCGCACCCGCGCCGACTCGCTCGACGGCTGGTTCGGTGCGTTTCAGCGCGGCGACGAACGCCTCGACGTCGTCGGCCACCTGGAATAGGCGGTCAATCGTCCAGTTCGGGAACGTCCCAGTCCGCTGGGCGCGCCTCGCCGGTCTGGTAGAACTGCTTCACCAGCTTCACGTATTCCAGAAAATCCCGGTTCTCCGTGGCCAGCCGATTGGCCATGTCCCAATCAATCTCGTCGCGCTCGCGCGCCGGAATCAGCACCTGACTGTCGGCAGGGTTGTCCACGTCCAGCTTGATGAAGCCGATGCCGCGGGCGGCGAACAGCATCCGCAGTTCCTTCAGCGTATCGGTGCCGCCGATTTCCGCCGCGACCAGATAGCCGAAATTGGCCCACGACGAATTCGACACCGCCTGAAAAAAGCATTCGCGCACGTTCGAGCGGTTGATCAGCAACTTGACCTCGAACGACCACAGCTTGGTGCGCTTGTCGGAATACTGGTTGACGCAGTCGCGCACCTCCTGGTGTCAGTCCGCGCCCAGATCTTCCATGCCGACCACGTCCGGGTACAGCCAGCGGTTGCCGTTGGGGCCGCGCTTGTTCGACGAACGCTTCTCGTCAATGCGTTTGGAGAACACACCGAACTCCTCCCACAGATACTGCGACAGCAGCGGATATCTATCGACGCTCCGTCATGCTCGCCAGCGGACGCTACGCTATGCTCGATGACGGCATGGGGTTCAGCCGTGGTGCCATGGAAGCCAGTGATCGAACAGCGGCAGGGTCAGAAGCTCGCGGCAACAGTGCGCGGTGGTACCCCAAGCCAACCTGCCCAAGAAGGGGGATGCCGCGCTGGCCAGGACGCTGGAAGGCATGACCATCCAACCGGTGGAGCGCATCGAGGATGCGCTGCAGGTGGTGCGGGGGTTTTGAGGGCGGACGAAAGTCTGGGTATAGTACTCTACGTTGCCGATGGATGGCCACGCGGAGGCTTCGGCGCAGCAGTTCACACACAGGCCGCGCCAATACCTCGAGGGTTTTCTACTGAGGCTGATATCCTAGCATGAACGTTTGGGTTACCGCACGTTATGCACCGTCCGCGCAGTGTCCAGCATCAAGCGCAGCGAACACCTGATCGTTTTCGACCTTGACGGGGTAGATCGTCAAGGCCTTGCTACAGGGATGAGCGGTCGCTGCGCCGGTGCGGATGTCAAAGCGCCCGGCGTGAAACGGGCACTCAATCTCGCAGCCGACGATCTCGCCATCGGACATGGAGGCATCTCCATGCGTACAAGTGTCGTCCATGACGAAGTATTCGCCCTCGAGGCACACCACGGCCAGCGGCGGCCGGCCTTCGACCTGCACCTGCAGCGCGTAATCAGGCTCGACCTCGCTGGTGCGGGCAATGAAAGTGTACGCAGGCGCAGCGCCCTCGCCTTGCGCTTGGGGTGTAGATGAAGAAACAGAAGTGCTCATAAAACCAAAAACAAGAAAGAAAACGGGCCGCCCGTCAACCCGGCCCGCAAAGGGCAGGCATCATACCCAGTCGCTTCGCTGCAACAGGTGAATCACGGGGTGCATCAGGTTGCCTTCAACAGCGGCTCATCCGCGCACAGAGCGTCCTCGTCCACGCCCAGCCCCAGATAGGCGGCGCGCACCATCGGGTCGTCCATGAGCGCCGCGCCGCGTCCCTCATGGGCGATGCGCCCGCTTTCTAGCACATAGGCCCAATCGGCAAGCGGTAGCGCCTCGTGCGCGTTTTGCTCCACGAGCAGGATGGTCATGCCGTCGCGCTGCAGGTTCGCGATGATGGAAAACACATCCTCGACGATCAGCGGCGCCAATCCCATCGAAGGCTCGTCGAGCAGCAGCAGACGCGGCTGGCTCATCAGTGCCCGCCCGATCGCGAGCATCTGCTGCTGACCGCCCGAGAGCAACCCCGCATGTTCCTTGCGCCGGTTCGCGAGCGCGGGGAACAGCTGGTACATGCGTTCGAGCTCGCGCTCGACTTCTGCCTTGGGGCGGGTTTGCCCGCCCAGGCGCAGGTTCTCATCGACGGACAGGTCACCGAAAACGCAACGGCCCTCCGGGCAGTGTGCAATGCCACGCCCGACGCGCCGATGTGCCGGCAGCTTGCCTAGGGGCTGGCCGTCCAGCTCAATGCTGCCACCGCGCAGGGGCTGCAGGCCCGAGATGGTTTTGAGCAGGGTGGTTTTGCCCGCACCGTTGCTGCCCACCAGCGCCACCAACTGCCCTGGCATGACCTCCAGGCTCACGCCGTGCAGGCACTGGATGTGGCCATAACAGCTGTTGACGCCGCGCAAGCGCAGCAGCGGCTGTGCGCCCGTGGCGCGAGAGGCATCGGAAATAGGCTGCGTCATAGATGACTCCTTGGATACGGGTATCGGGGAATTCATTTGGTGCCCAGATAGGCCGCTATCACGTCCGGATCGCGCGCCACCTCGGCCGGTGTGCCCTGCGCGATGCAGCGGCCATAGTTGAGCACGACCACGTGGTCGGACACGCCCATCACGAGTTTCATGTCGTGCTCGATCAACACCACCGTGATGTGCTGCGCGGCCAGACGTTCGATGATGCGCCCCATCTCGACTTTTTCACTCGGGTTGAGCCCCGCGGCGGGTTCGTCGAGCAACAGCAGGCGCGGCGTGCGGATCAGCGCCCGCGCGAGTTCCAGTCGCTTGAGCGCACCGTAGGACATGGCGTCTGGCAAGCTGTCGGGAGAAACGTCCAGTCCCACCAAGGCAAGCAACTCCTCCACCTTGTCACTCAGCTCGCGGTCGCGCCGTATGAGCGCAGGCAGACGCAAAATCCCGGCCCAGAGCCCGCCCTGCAGACCGACGTGCGCGCCCAGCAGGATGTTTTCGCGCACCGTCATGTTGCGGCAGATCTTGAGGTTCTGGAAAGTGCGACAGACGCCCAGCGTGGCGAGTTCATGGGGCGCCAGCTTGGCGGTGTCGTGGCCGTCGATCAGCACCCGCCCGGCGCTCGGGCGGTAAAGGCAGCTCACGATGTTGAGCAGCGTCGTCTTGCCTGCGCCATTGGGGCCGATGAGCGAGTGCACATGCCCCTGACTCAAGGAGAACGTGACGTTTTCGAGCACCTTGGGGCCGCCAAAGTCCTTGTGCACGCCTTCGAGGCGCACGATGTCGTTTTCTGCCGCAAGGCTTTGCAGGACGGCGCTCATGTGCCTATCTCCGGGTGCGCAGTGCGGCGCGCGAGCCAGCGTTCGCGCAGCGTCGGCACGATGCCGCGCGGCATGAGCAGCACCACCGCAAACAGAATGCCGCCCACCACCAGGGTCTCATACTCGGCCGCCTTGGCCAGCAGGTGCGGCAGCAGCGTCACGATGCCGGCGCCCAGCACGGCCCCGGCGATGGAGCCTATGCCGCCCACTACGGCCATCATCAGGAATTGCACGGAATGCAGAAACGAAGCCGCATCCGGCGTGACAAAACCCGAGTAATGCGCATACAGGGCACCCATGAATCCGGCAATCGCCGCAGAAAACACGAAGATGCGCACCTTGTAGCTCTGCACATCGACGCCCATGGTGGTGGCAGCAATCTCGGCGTCGTGCAGCGCGCGCAGCGCGCGCCCCGCCGGAGAGCGCAGCAGATTGACCGAGGCGAGCACCGTCAGCACCAGCACCAGCAACAGCACGCCGTACCAGGCGGCGTCGCCTTGCAGGGTGTGGCCGGCGAGCGTGAGCGGATTGACGGACATGCCGTCCGGCCCGCCGCTCCACTGCGGCTCGTTGCGCAACACGATGCCAAGCAAAAAGCCCACACCCAGCGTGGCCACCGCGAGGTAATAGCCCGACAGCTTGAGAAACAGCCGTCCCACGAGCCAGGCCAGCAGCACCGTGCCGCCAACGGCACAGACGATGGCCAGCAGCACCGGCCAGTTCTGCATGGTCGAGAGATACGCCGACAGATACGCGCCGCTGGCAAAAAATGCCGCATGGCCCAGGCTCAGCTGCCCCGTGGTGCCTATCATCAAGGTCAGCGACACGGCCACGGCGGCGTTGATGAACACCAGGTTGGCCACCGCCAGATAGAACGGATTGGGCACCAGCAACGGAAACGCCACCGCAGCAAGCAACGCAAGGGCCGCGAACCACGCCGTGCGCGCCGCACCATGTCTTGCGCCACGGGCGGCGCCTTCACCCGCGCGCCCCTTCGAAGGTTTACCCGCAAGGGCCATAGATTCCATCACTCCCATCACACACGCTCCACACGCCGGCGGCCAAACAAGCCAGTGGGCTTGACCATGAACAGCAGCACGATCATCACGAAAGGCACGGCATCCTTGTAGGCGGACGACACATAGCCCGCCGTCATGGCTTCGGCCAGGCCGATCGCAAAACCGCCGAACACCGCTCCCCAAGGGCTGCCCATGCCGCCGATGATCGCGGCGATGATGCCTTTGAGGCCCACCATCACGCCCACGTCGGCATAGGTGTAGGTGATGGGCGCGGTGACGATGCCACCGATCGCGCCCAGCACGCCCGACAGGCCAAAGGCCAGCAGCAGCACACGCTTGACGTCTATGCCCATGAGCTGCGCAGTGGTCGGGTCCAGCGAGGCGGCAACAAAGCCGCGCCCGGTGCGGCTGTGGCGAAAAAACCAGGCCAGCCCGGCCAGCACCACGGCCGTGATGCCCATCACCCACAAGGCCTGCGGCAGTATCGTGGCACCGCCAATGCGCAAAGGCTCGCTGCCGCTGAACGCCGGGATCGAGCGCGTCTGCGTGCCCCACAACGCATGGGCCAGACCGCGTAACATGATGCCGAAGGCCACCGTGAGGATGATCACCTGCAGCACCCCCGAACGCTGCAGGGTGTAGGTGAACACCCGCTGCAGCAGCAAAGACACCACCAGGCCCGCGAGCACCGCGAGCAGCACGGCCAGCCAGAAGGGCATCTGCGTCTGCAGCAGCACGGCCGTGACCATGCCTCCGATCATGACCGACTCACCCTGGGCAAAATTGAGCGCTCCGCTGGCGTTGTAGATCAGCGTGAAGCCCAGCGCCACCAAGGCATAGCGCGCCCCCTCCGTGAGGCCCGAGGACAGAAACTGAATGAAAGCGTCCATGTGCACTTACTCCTGCAGCTTCCAACGCCCATCCTTGACCTGCACGATGCGCAGCGATGCGGCCGTCAAGCCCACGTGATCCGTCGGGCTCATCTTGAAGGGCCCGGTCACGCCGAGCACGGAGCTGGCTTCGATCGCATCGCGCAGCTTGGCCGGATCGACGCTGCCGGTGCGCTGCACAGCCTCGCGGATCAGCAGCATGGCATCATGGGCATTGCCAGCAAAGTACGATGGAACCTCGTTGTACTTTGCTTGATAGGCTTTGACATAGGCCTGAATCACACCCTGCTGTGGGTTGTTGGCGGGAATTTGATTCCATACCAGTATAGAACCGTTCGTCATGATCATATGCTCCGCGGCATCGCCAGCAAGCTTGACGAAGGTATCGGAAGCCAGCGCATGCGTGCCGTAATGCGGCAGGGGAATACCGAGTTGCCTGTAGTTCTTGGCGACGATGACGGCCGGCTCACCAAAACCACAGTTCAGAATCGTCTGAATGCCTGGTGCCTGGCGCAGGTTGGTCAGTTGCGCTGTCATGTCGGTGTCTTTGACGTTGAAAGACTCTTCGCGCACGATCTTGATGCCTTTTTGCGGCGCCACTTCCTGTGCCGCAGCCAAACAGGCCCGTCCGAACGCGTCCGTGCCCGCGATCACACCCACGTTGACCAGGCCGCTTTTGCGCATGTGGTCGTACAGGCGCGTGACGGCCATGGCGTCCGTCTGGTTCATCTTGAAGACGAACTTCTTCACAGGGTCGATGATCACCGTTCCGCCGGCGAGCGACAACATGGGAACACCGGCTCGCTCGACCAACGGCACCGCCGACATAGTCGTCCCGGTGGTAGAGCCGCCTATGATCACCTGCACGCCATCGTTGTCGAGCATGCGCTTGACGAGCGTGTTCGCACGTGGCGGGCTGGATTCGTCATCGTAGCGAAACAGTTCGATCTTGCGGCCATCAATGCCACCACCCGCATTGATCATGTCCACATACATTTCCACGGTCTTCATAGCACCCTCACCCAGATAGGACGCAGGCCCAGTCACGGAAAGATAGGCGCCGATCTTCAGAGGTGGCTTGGCCTGCGCCCAGGCCGGGAGGGCGAGCAGCGCCGAAGCAGTCAATGCAAGTGTGGTCGCCAAGCGTTTGGTAAAACGATTTTTCATCATAGTCTCCTTTTACTTTCGATGTTTTGGGTTCTCTCCGGCTCATCCGGAAAGAATCCCGTTGAAAAACTCTTGAAGGATGCTCGCGGCGTCAGCCCTGCTCCCGAGGACTTCATTTTCTTTTCATTCGACCTGCGTGTTCCAAGGCACTAGTCCCGGTTCAGAACTCAACCAAGCCTTGATCTCATTTTTCTTGAGCTTGGCGTTCGAGGTCTTGGGCAGTGTGTCCACGAACACCACGTGCTTGGGTGTCTCGGGGCGGCTGAGCTTGCCGTGGCAGAAGTCGATGAGCTCTGCCGCCGTGGCTTGCTCGTGCCCTGCACGCTTGACGACCGCTGCGACCACGGCCTCGCCCCATTCGGGGTGCGGCACGCCGACCACGGCCACCTCTTCGACCGCCGGATGCTCGACCAGTACGGCTTCGACCGTGGTCGGGAACACGTTTACGGCGCCCGTAATGATGAGGAACTTCTGGCGATCCATCAGATACAGATAACCGCGTTCATCGAGACGGCCGATGTCGTTGGTGCGCAGCCAGCCGTCGGGCAGGGCCTCGGCCGTAGCTTCGGGCAGGTTGCGGTAGCCTTTCATCAGCGTGTTGCCGCGCAGCCAGACCTCGCCCACCTCGCCCGGAGGCAATATGGCGCCCTCGCCGTCGCGGATGGTGCAGTCGTAATGGATACCGATGCGGCCGACCGATTTCAGCAGGCTCGGCTCTTCGCGCAGCGCGAGGTCGTGGTCCTTGTCGGTGAGGTAGCTGATCCAACCGCCCGTGGCCTCGGTCATGGCGTAGGTCTGTATCAAGGCCACCTTGAAGGTGTCTTTGGCATCACGAATGAGCTTGGGCGTGGCCGGGGATGAGCCATACATCATCATGCGCAGCGATGACAGGTCATAACCCGGATTGGCGCGCACTTCGGCGATGGCCCGCTGCAGCATGGTCGGCACGAGCAGGCCCACGGTGACCTTGAAGCGCTCCACGTCGTGCAGATAGTTCTGCAGCTGGAATGCGCCATCTGGCAACACCATGGTCATGCCATTGCCTAGGCCCAGAGAGTTCAAAATGACCACGACCCAGGCCGAAGCCGCGGGCATGTACCACACATCGTCCGTGCTGAAGCCGAACTGGATCAGCGAGTGCAGGATGCAGTTGGCGCCGCCCTCGTGCGTAAGCAGCACGCCCTTGGGCACGCCGGTGGTGCCCGAGGTGTAGCTGATGAACAGCACGTCGTCGCCCGCAAGCGTTGGCCAGACGGGCTCACCTTGCGCCTGCGCGAGCAATTGCTCGTAGTCCAGCGGCAGGCCGTGGCCTTCGCCGTAGCCGATCAGCGTGATGCCCAAAGCGGCGATCTCGCCCAGGTGCTCTGCAATCAGGTGCTTGCAGCGCCCCTCCACGAGCAGGTACCTGGTGTCGCTGTCTTCGAGCACGTGCAGCATTTCGGGCCAGGCGTATTGGGTGTTCAGACCCACGCGCGGCGCACCTATCTTCATGCAGGCGAAGAAGTGTTCATAGACTTCTATGGTTTCCTGCGTGAGGATGGCGACTGTGTCGTCCTTGCGATGGCCAAGCTTTTGCAGGGTCACGGCAAAGCGGTCGGAGCGCTCGTGCATCTGGCGCCAAGTGGCGCTGCGGTTGCCGCACAGGTAGGCGGTCTTGTTCGGATAGTTCTGCGCACAGCGCCGAATCATGTCGCGGGGTAGCATGGAAAAGCGTCTCCTTGTTTTCTTCAGATCAAGCGGTCGTGGTCTTGCTTTGGTTTACGGTGGTGCGGCCAGTTCTGCGTCCGGCAATGTGTACCGCGCGACTGCGTGCAGTGCGAAAAATCAAGCCCTTGTTGTCAAAAGTTGCTTTGAGAGTCATACCCACTTGCACACTCTCGGGTGCATCGGTCTCGATGCGGCAGATCAGGCGCGGGCCTTCTTCGAGCTCGACCAGGCCATGCACCAGCGGCACGGGAAAGTCGGGCGAGTAGGCGCGGCGCGTGACCGTATAGGACAAGAGCTCGCCTTTGCCGCTCGCGCGCAGCCAGCGCACGTTCGGATCTTGCTGGGCGCACCAGCCGCGCCAGTGGTAGTCCAGCGCGGCGCCGGTCTTCTGGTTCACGGCGATCAGCAGCTGCTTTTTGGCGATGCCGGCGAGGAACTCCTCGTCGTAGCGGTGCAGTTCGATGGCTTCCATTCGGTGTTCTCCTGGTGGCACACTCAGTGCAGCTTCGGGTGCGGGCTCACCAGCACACAGGTGTGGTAATCGAGGCAGCCGCCATTGCCACTGACCAGGATCAGGTCGTTCTTGGCCTGGCGCTCGCCGCCGGCGCCCCGCGCCTGGATCACGGCCTCGGACAACGGCGTCATGCCTTGCAGGTAAAAGCCCGACAGATGACCTCCACCCGTATTGACCGGCAGCTTGCCGCCCGGCGCGGTGTGGCCGCGCTCGAGGAAGGCGCCGCCCGTGCCGCGTTTGGCAAGGCCGTAGCCTTCGAGGCTCAGCACGCCCGCGTAAGAAAAGGCGTCGTAGAACTGGCACTGCGTCACATCGCGTGCCGTGACGCCCGCGCTGCGGTACGCGGCCTTGCCCGCCTGCACCGCGCCCGTCAGCACTTCGGGCTCATCGCCACGCAGGCCCGAGCGGCCGCGGTGCCCCTGCCCCATGCCATGGATGTAGGTGGGTGGTTTGGGTGCATCGGCAGCGCGATCCGCCGAAGTGACCACGAGCGCGATCGCCCCGTTGACCGGAAAGCAGCAGTCGAGCACGCGAAACGGCTCGACCACGTAGGGCGAGGCCAAATAGTCTTGCAGCGTGATCGGCTTGCGCAAAAAAGCCTGCGGATTTAGCGCTGCCCATTGGCGGCAGGCGATGGCGTAGGCGCCGAGTTGCTCCGGCGTGGTGCCGTACAGCGCCATGTGCCGGCGCGCCGCAAGGGCATAGCCCGCCGTCGCGCCAAGAAAGCCCTGCCGCGCCTCCCAGCTCTCGATGCCGGACAAAGGCATGGCCAGGGCGAAGGTGTCGCCGCCGCCCTTGCCCTTTTCCTTGATCGGCGTGTCAGAGAACACGCAGACGACCGCCTTGGCAAGCCCTGCCGCGACGGCCAGCGCAGCGTACTGCACCATCTGCACAGCGGTGGAGCCTTCCGAATCCATGGCAGCGAGCAAAGAGAGGTCGCGCAGACCGATGTCGTTTTGCATGCGCAGCGGCAGTTCTTCCGTGTGCGCGGTGGGGCTTTTGTTCAGCAGCAGACCGTCGATGTCCTTGACCCGCAGGCCGGCATCGGCAATCGCCGCGAGGATGGCCGATGCGGCCAGCTCGCGCACGCTGCCTATGGGCTGGCGCGACATGGCGCTGAAACCCAAACCCGTGATGGCTGCTTTCCCCTGGGGTTTTTGCGTCGAAGATTTCGCCATGGCAGGCCTCAGATGATGAATGCCAGGCTGGGCACGTCTTCCTCGCCGTTGACGAGCATGACCTTCTTGAAGAACATGCCCAGGCTGCCGTCGGCGCGACGGCGCAGGTGGTATTCAACGCGGCCAGGCCAGACTTCCAGCTTGCCCGTGGAAGACTTGCGTAACTCGTAGAGCACGAAGTTGCATTGCGCTTTCCAGCTGTCGTCGGACAGACGCTGCACCTCGATGTTGCTGAGCAGGCGGCGCATGGGCGACACCGGCACCTGGGCGTGGCGCTTGCCGGTGGCCAGCTGCGCGACGCGCGTACGCAGGCGCGAGCGGTTGTCGGCGATCATGGAGACATGCTTGTTCATGTCGAAGTCGCCCTCGCCCAGCGGCACCCAATAGACCATGTCGTCCTCGACCAACGCCTCCCATTCGAGGTAGCGCGACTCGTCGGCAAGGCGCGCTTCTGTATAGAGGAAGTCGCACACCATGCGGTATTCGCTCTCGCTGACCGGGCTGGTCGCGGTTTGTTCTTTCGTGGCTGTCATCGTTGTCATGTCAGTGCTCCTGGTGCGCTAGACTGTGGCGCACGGTGATGGATAAGAGAAGATGTTTTCTGTCTGGCGCAGCAACTGGGTTCAGTCCGTCTCCGTCATGACCTTCTTGTAGTGGTTCCAGAAACCTCGGTTGGTCGTCTCGTCGGTGATGTGACTCACGACCACACCCATGTCATCGACATGCTCGCGGTTCAGTCCGCGAGAGAGGTCCAGCCAGGCGTCTTCGCCGCGCATAGCGATCTGCTGACGCTCAGAGATCACGCTGTCGTCGGCAAGCAAGAAGGCGGCCGGGCCCATGGCGCCTTCGGAATTGCGGATGATGCGCGCGTTGATTTCGTCGGAGGCCCCTTCGAGCAGCATGGGCGTGTGCCACTGGATGCACTCGTGCGCGCTCACGGGCTGGAAGATGACGATGTTCATCTCGCCCAGGAACAGGTTCGGGAAGATGGCTGCGTGCGGCGGTCCGTCCCGCAGAATCTGGTCTGCCTTGGCGTCGCCGTGGAAAGTCTTCATCTGCGCAGCGTATTCGGGGTAACGGTCGGCGCTGGTGTTGAGCCACTCCAGATCCCGTTTGTAGGTGGGCGAGAAATACAGCTCGGTATGACCATTGCCCCAGTCCTTGGTTTCCGACTTCAGGCTTTCTTCGCTGGCGATCGCGGCATTGTCATATTGCGAGCGGATGACCTGTGCGAACGAGGCGTGCACGTCGTTGACATGGTAGCCGTCGGTGTCGTTTTCGGGCAGCATCTTCCAGTTCGAGGCAAAGCGCTGCTTGGCCCAGCCGGCCGTGAGCTTGATGCGCCCCGTGGGCGACATGTCGCAGGAACGATCGAGCAGAATCTTTGCGCGCCCCAGGTGTTCGGACAGCGGGGGCACGTCGTCCTTGAAGCTTGCGAACACGAAGCCGCGGTAGCTCTCGGTGCGCAGCTTGCGCAGACTCAACTCGCATTTGTCTTTTTTGAAGCCTCCAGGATACGGAACATCCTTCAGCGAACCACCTACATCGAACACCCAACCGTGGTATACGCAATTGAAATACTTGTCCTTGCCGTGCGCTTCAACACGTAGCATGTTGCCACGGTGCGTGCAGCGATTGACGATTACGGAGATCGAATCATCACGCTGGCGCACCATCAACACCTCTTCAAGACCCAGTTTGCGGCGCACATATTCACCGGCGGTTGGGATTTCCGAGTCGTGTCCCACGAATACCCAGCCGCCGTGGAAAATTTTCTTTATCTCCTGTTCGAACAGCGCCTCGCTGGTATAGACGCTGGTACGGATGCGGTCTTTTTCGATCAAAGCTGCCACGTCAGGGACAGCTTTGAAACTAACAGTAGTTTGGGTCGCCATAACATTCTCCTTTCAACGGCCGACATTGGCCTACAGACAAATAAAACTTCTGACGGCGGTGCGCCGCCAAAGCACACGCGCTTTCTCTTTTAGCGCCCCAGGTCCTTGGCGCTGACACCTGCGATGCCCCAGTTCTCCTTGGGCATGTCGTGTATCCATACGCGCACGTTTTCCTTGGGCGACCCCAGCGCTTCATGCAATGCCTGGGTCACCTTTTGGATCACAGCGCGCTTTTGCTCTTCGGTACGACCCTCGAGCAAATAAATCTGTGCAAATGGCATGGAAAGCTCCTTGGTAAAAACCGCGCGAATCAGACGAAGCGCAGCCCCACGCTGCCCAGGTTTTGCACCTTGAGCGTGACAGCGTCGCCGGCCTGCACGGCCACGGCTTCGGTGATGCCGCCCGAGAGCACCAGGCTGCCCGCCGGCAGTTCCTGGCCGCGTGCGGCCAGGTGGTTGACGAGCATGGCCACCGCTGCGGCGGGGTTGCCGACCACGGCCGCGCCGGCACCGAAGGCCACGGGCACGCCGTTTTTCTCGAGCACCACGCCGAGCGTGCGCAGGTCGAGGTCTTGCGCATCCGCGATGCGGCTGCCGACGACGAAGCGCGCGGCCGAGGTGTTGTCGGCGATCACGCTCTTGGCGTCGAATTTGAAGTCGCGGTAACGGCTATCAATGACTTCGATACCGGCGAGCACGAAGTCACACGCCGCGAGCACGGCACCCACGTGGCAGCCCGGTCCTTTGAGCGCGGTCTTGGTGACGAAACAGATCTCGGGCTCGACCTTCGGGTGGATGAGTTCGCTCACCTTGATGACCGCGCCCTCGGACACCGCGAACTCATCGACGAGAAAGCCGAACACCGGCTCGCTCACGCCCATTTGCTTCATCTTGGCAAACGAGGTCAGCCCGGCCTTGTAGCCGACCACACGCGCGCCGCGCGCCGTCTTGCGCGCGAGCACGGCGTCCTGCACGTCGTAGGCGTCGTCCCAGTCCATGCCGGGGTGCTGGTCGGTGATCTTGGGTGTGTCCTGCGCATTGAGCTGGCAGTTCTCGAGGTGCTCTGCCAACTGGGCGATGGCAGCTTTGTCCAATGTGCTCATCGCCGCTCCTCAGGCTGCCTTGGCGGGGATCAGGCCGCGTTCCTTGGCCATGGTCAGGGCCGTGTCTTCGATCATGTCTTCCTGGCCGCCGACCATGCCGCGCCGGCCCAGCTCCACCAGGATTTCGCGCGCAGGGATGCCGTACTTGGCCGCGGCGCGCTTGGCAAACAGCAGGAAGGAGCCGTACACCCCCGCATAGCCTAGCGTCAGCGCGTCGCGGTCGATGCGGATCGGGAAGTCCATGATGGGCACCACCAGGTCTTCAGCCACGTCGGTGATCTTGGCCACGTCCACGCCGGTTTGGATGCCCATGAGGTCGCACACGGCCACGAGCACTTCCATGGGCGTGTTGCCCGCGCCGGCGCCCAGTCCCGCTGCCGCGGCGTCGATGCGCCGTGCACCCACTTCGATCGCCGCAATGGAGTTGGCCACACCCATTGCGAGGTTGTGGTGGCCGTGAAAGCCGAGCTCGGTTTCGGGCTTGAGCGCATCACGCACCGCGCTCAGGCGCGCCTTCACGCCGTCGGGCAGCAAGTGGCCGGCGGAGTCGGTGACGTAGATGCAGTTGGCGCCGTAGCTCTCCATCAGCTTGGCCTGCTTGACCAGACCTTCGGGGCTGTTCATGTGGGCCATCATGAGGAAGCCCACCGTGTCCATGTCCATCTTGCGCGCCATCGTGATGTGCTGCTCGGACACGTCGGCCTCGGTGCAATGCGTGGCCACGCGGATGGTGTGCACGCCCAGCTCGCGCGCCATCTTGAGGTGATCGACGGTGCCTATGCCTGGCAGCAGCAGCGCCGAGACCTTGGCCTGCTTCATCAGCGGAATCACGGTGGAGAGGTATTCCTCGTCGGTATGGGCCGGAAAGCCGTAGTTCACCGAGCTGCCGCCGAGGCCGTCGCCGTGGGTGACTTCGATCAGCGGGATGCCGGCTGCGTCGAGACCGCAGGCGATGCTCTTCATCTGCTCGAGCGTCATGAGGTGACGCTTGGGGTGCATGCCGTCGCGCAGGGTCATGTCGTGGACGGTGATTTTGGTTCCAGCAAGATTCATGGTGTGTCCCTTCAGGCAGCAACGGGTTCGAGGGTCAAAGCGCCGCTGAGGATTTCTTCAGCGAACATTTCGGCGGTGCGCGCGGCGGCGGCGGTCATGATGTCGAGGTTGCCGGCGTACCTGGGCAGGTAGTCGCCCAGGCCTTCGACTTCCATGAACACCGACACCCGCTTGCCGTCGAACACCGGGCCGTTCACCAGCTTGTAGCCGGGCACGTACTTCTGCACTTCGTTGATCATGGCGTGGATCGATTCGGTGATCGCGGCCTGGTCGGGTTCGGTCTCGGTGAGGCAGTGCACGGTGTCGCGCATGATCAGCGGCGGCTCGGCCGGGTTGAGGATGATGATCGCCTTGCCGACCTTGGCCCCGCCCACCTTCTCGACCGCCCCCGCGGTGGTGCGGGTGAATTCGTCGATGTTCTTGCGCGTGCCCGGCCCGGCCGACCTGCTCGAGACGGTGGCGACGATCTCGCCATAGGCCACCGGCTGCACGCGCGCCACCGCCGCCACCATGGGGATGGTGGCCTGGCCGCCGCAGGTGACCATGTTCACGTTCATCTCACGCCGGCCCACGTGCTCGCGCAGGTTCACGGGCGGCACGCAAAAGGGCCCGATGGCCGCGGGCGTGAGGTCGATCATCAGGGCGCCCTCGGCATTGACCTTGCGGCTGTTCTCAGCGTGCACGTAGGCGCTGGTGGCGTCGAAAACGATCTGCACGCCGTCGGCTTTGAGGTGCGGCACCAGGCCATCGACACCCTCGGCGGTGGTCTTGATGCCCATCTCGCGGGCTCTTTTCAGGCCGTCGGACTCGGGGTCAATGCCCACCATCCACACGGGCTCGAGTACCGGGCTGCGTTTGAGTTTGGCCAGCAAATCGGTGCCGATGTTGCCAGGCCCGATCAAGGCGCATTTGATTTTCTGCATGAAAACTCCGTCCATGAAAAATGAGATGGTGCTCAGCCAAAACGCACCGAGCAGCTGCCCAGCCCGCCAATATGCACCGCAAAATGGTCGCCCGCCTGCGCGGGGCACATGGCGGCAAGCGCGCCCGAAAGCACGACTTCGCCGGCCTTGAGGCCGATTCCGAGGCGCCCCAGCGTGTTCGCAAGCCAGGCCACGGCGTTCACGGGCGAGCCCAGCGCCGCAGCACCCGCACCGGTGCCGATGACTTCGCCGTTTTTCTCGAGCACCATGCCGCAGGTGATGAGGTCGATCTTGCGCGGATCGACCATGCGGGCGCCGAGCACGAATACCCCGCACGAAGCGTTGTCGGCCACGGTGTCCTGGATTTTGATCTTCCAGTCACGGATGCGCGAATCGACGATCTCGAAGCAGGGCATCACGAAGTCGGTCGCGGCCAACACGTCGGCATTGCTCACGCCCGGGCCCATGAGGTCTTTCTTGAGCACGAAGGCGATTTCGCCCTCGGCCTTGGGCTGGATCAGCGAAGACATCGGTATGGTCTCGCCGTCGCTCACGATCATGCCGTCGAGCATGTAGCCGAAGTCGGGCTGGTACACGCCCAACATGTTCATGACGGCCTGGCTCGTGACGCCGATCTTTTTGCCGACGATACGCTCGCCCTTTTCCAGGCGGCGGGCGATCATGCGCTGCTGGATGCGGTAGGCGTCTTCTACCGTGATGTCGGGGTGCCGGTTGGTCAGGGGCTCGACCGTGCGGCATTGGCGCAGCGCTTCATAAAGCTCGTCGCCCAGGGCTGTTATCAGTTGCTTGTCCATGCTGTAGATCTCGTTCACAGTTTGATGCAGACGTTTTTCAGCTCGGTATAGAACTCGAGCGAGTGCACCCCGCCCTCGCGCCCTATGCCAGACTGCTTGGCCCCGCCAAAGGGCGTGCGCAGGTCGCGCAGGAACCAGCTGTTGACCCATGCAAGGCCCACCTCCATGCGCTGCGCCAAGCGGTGCGCGCGTGCGAGGTCGCGCGTCCAGATGGCCGTGGCCAGGCCGTAGTCGTTGTCGTTGGCCTTGGCGAGTACCTCTTCTTCGCTGTCAAAGGGTGCGATGTGGCAGCAGGGGCCGAACACTTCCTCCTTGAGCACGCGCGCCGTCTCGGACAGGCCCGTCCAGATCGTCGGCTGCACCCAGCTGCCTCCCGCGAGCTCGCCCGGCATGTCGGGCACGCCGCCGCCCGTGACCAGCGTCGCGCCCTCTTCAAGCGCAAGGCGGTAGTACGACAGCACCTTGGCCTGGTGCTCTTGGCTGATCAGCGGCCCCATGTTGGTGGCGGCGTCTTCGGGGCGCCCAAGCTTGAGGCCTTCGGCGCCTTTTTTGAGCGCGGCGACGAAGCGCTCGAAAAGAGGCCGCTCGACATAGACACGCTCGGTGCCCAGGCACACCTGGCCGCAATTGGCAAACACCGAGCGCATGGTGCCCTCGATGGCGGCGTCGAAGTCGCAGTCGGCGAACACGATGGCGGCGTTCTTGCCGCCCATCTCCAGGCTGACGGGGCGCGCGCCTTTGGCGGCGGCCTTCATGATGACTTCGCCGGTGCGTGTTTCGCCCGTGAAGGTGATGGCGTTGACCTGCGGGTGGCTGGTGACGTATTCGCCGGCCGAATCGGGGCCGAAGCCGTGCACCACGTTATAGACGCCGGGCGGAATGCCGGCCTCGTTCATGACCTCGCCGAGCAGCGCGGCGGTCTGCGGGGTTTCTTCGGAGGGCTTGACGACCACCGCATTACCGCACGCGAGCGCGGGGCCGACCTTCCAGGTCATGAGCAGCAGCGGCAGGTTCCAGGGGCAGATCACGCCGACCACGCCCACGGGGCTGCGGTAGCCGTAGTTGATCGCGCCGCGCCCGTCGGGCGTGGCGGTTTCGAAAAATTCGGTGGGGACGTTTTTCACCACGTCCGCAAAAATCTTGAAATTGGCCGCCCCGCGCGGGATGTCGATGTGGCTCGCCAGGCTGCGCGGCTTGCCGGTGTCTTCGCACTCAGCGGCCAGAAATTCCTCGAACCGACGGTTGATCCCGTCGGCCACGGCGTACAGACGCTCGACCCGCTCGGCCACGCTCATGCGGCCCCAGGGACCGCGCAAGGCCGCACGCGCCGCGGCCAGGGCGGCATCGACCTCGGCTTTGCCGGCCTCATGTACCTGCGCGATGACCTGGCCCGTGAGCGGCGAGCGCTTTTCGAAGGTTTTGCCTGTGGCGACGTAGGCACCGTCGATGAAATTCGAGATTTGCTTCATATCGAGGAGGGGATCTGAAAAAACAAAGAAACCTACAGCCCTATCGCAGACAGACCGGCGCGCGCGCACTCTTCGTCCTGCGCGGCCGAGCCGCCCGAGACGCCTATGCCGCCGATCGGCACACCGGCTTCGCGGATGGGCAAGCCGCCGCCGAACACCACCAGGCGCGGGCGCTGCGGCAGGCCTATGCGCAGGGCTTCTTCGTCGCCGATCAACTCGAGCCACTGCGCCGTCGGCACGCCGAAGCTCGCCGCCGTGTAGGCCTTGTCGATGGCGATGTCGATCGAGTGCAGCGGCGCGCCGGGCATGCGCAAAAAGGCCATCAGCAATCCCGCAGGGTCGGTGATGGCGACATTGATGCGTATGTCCAGCGCTTGCGCATGCGCTACCGCCGCCTGCACGGCGGCGGCAGCGGCCTCGCAGGCGATGGCGCGCGTGCCCACGCTCAAGGTGGATTCAGCCATGGGGCGGGGCGGCATCAGGTATAGACATCCGTAAAGGCGGCGTAGGGTTCCCCCGAATGGAACAAAATTCCACGCCACAAGCTATCTTCGGTCCAGGTGTTTATCGGCCGATCCGGCTGGGCGAGGTAACCCAAACCGGCAAATGTCTCGTTACGATTGCCGCTGGGATCGAAGAAATAGACCGTTTCGCCACGGGTGATGCCATGCCGGGTGGGTGCGAGATCGATCTTGACCTTATTTTTCGCCATGACGTCGGCTGCTTTGAGCACATCGTGCCAGGAGTCCAGGAAGAAGGAAATGTGGTGCACGCCGGCTTTGGGCCCGGGGAGGAATGCAATGTCATGTGGCTTGGTGGCCCGGAACATGAAGGCAATCGCCTGGATCGAGGCATTCGGCCCCACCAGTCCCTGCTCACTCAAATAAAAATCTAGGCAACTCTTGAAGAATTTCACATTGTCCGCAACGTGGTTCACATTGCTTTGCGGATTCAATTCGCACACCAGGGCCAGGTGATCCAGCCACTTTACCCCGGCACCCTTGATATTGTCCGGCCAAGGATCCGGATTCACGGAGCCCACTTCGGTGCCTACGCATTCCTTTTGGGTGTACAACCGCATTTCGTGGCCGCTGGGCATGTTGAAGCGTAGCATTCGTCCGGTCGCCGGCAGATCGCCTTCCGGCAGCATGTCCGTGTGGATGCCATAAGCCTCGATTCTTTTTTGGAGCGCGTCCAAATCGGCATCGTGCTCTACTTTGTAAGCCACGTGATTCAGGCCCGCCTGTTCGGAGGGCGTGAGAATAAGCGAGTATTTGTCCCACTCGTCCCAGCACTTGAGATAGACGTTGCCGCGTTTGTCTTTCATAGTCGTTTGCATGCCCAGCACATTTTCATAGTGCTTGACGGCCGCGGCCATGTCCATCACCCGCAGGCTGACGTGGCCGATTCGCATGATGCCCATTTCAGGTCTCCTTCACATTTACAGTTGCACAATCTGATGCGCCGAGCTTGGCCACACCAGCACTCCACGAAAACCCTGGGGCCTTCCCCAGGGCCTTTTTCAACCTGCCCAGCACCTCGACCTCGACTTTCGCGAGCGGTGCGACGCGGCAGGCAAGACAAATTCCTTGGGCTTCTTCTTCGACGCTGACATGCGCACGACTCATGGGCCCGACGCGGCGCACACTGCCCGCGCTCACCTTGACCTTGCAGACACCGCAGCCACCGCCCAGGCAACCCACAGGAATGCCTTTGTGGCCTGCGCGCGCCATGCCCTGCAACAGGGTTTCGGTTTCGGCGCAGAGATAGCCGGTCTCTTGCACAGTCTCGGCCGCGCGTTGTTCGATGCGCACCCAGTGCTGGCCCGCAGCGTCGGTGGCGGGATGGGCTGTCTTGGCGCTCATGGCTGCAGTCCTTGCGTACCCGCGCTCACGCGGAGTCAGCCTCGGCGAGGAAGTTGCCCACCAACTGCGCGAAGCGGCTGGCATGTTCGATCTGCGTCCAGTGCCCACAGCGGCCGAACACGTGCAGTTGCGAACGCGAAATCCATTGCGACAGGCGGATGGAGTTGCTCACCGGGATCACCTGGTCTTCGCGCCCATGAATGATCAGCGCCTCGTGCGGCAACGCGCGGATGTCTTCTTCCTTGCTGGCCAGTGCTTCGACCCAGCGCTGGCGCGGTGCAGGGAACATGGACGCATACGACTCCTGAAAGCCGGGCTGGATGCTGGCCTCATAGCGCAGGCGCGCCAGCTCATCGCTGACCAGGTTGCGGTCGTACGCGAACCAATCCATCACTTTGCGCATGTTTTCAAACGATGGGGTGTAGCCCCAAACGGCGTCGAGCGCGGGCGTGAGTTCGAACGGCACACCGGCCGCGCCCATGAGCACGAGCCGACGCACGCGCTGCGGATGGCGTATGGCCAAGGCCAGCGACAGTGCGCCACCGAACGAATTGCCCACCAAGTCCACCTGCGGCAGGCCCAGCGCGTCCATCAGCCCCACGGCCTGCTTCACCCAGTTGTCCATCGAATACACGGCGCCCTCAGGGCGATCGGTAAAGCCAAAGCCGGCCATGTCGGGCGCGATCACGCGGCGCTCTTTGGCCAGCACGGGCATTACCAGGCGCCAGTTGGCCCAGGCGCTGACGCCGGGGCCGGAGCCGTGGATCAGCAGCACCGGGAACCCTTGGCCCAGGTCGTGGTAGTTGGTGCGCAGCCCGGCTGCAACGAGGCTCTTGCCGATTTCGGGGGAGGGAGAAGTGGTCGTCATAGAAAATATCGTGGCATAACGAAAGAATAGCCGTGCTTCTGTTTCTGAGTGCGAGTAGAAAAATGCAATCTCGATATTTTATGAAAATCCCATGATATTGCTCTATAAGAGCAAACCCTAATCTTGCTGTGTCACATATGACATAATGCGACCTTCAGGACTTCGAGATGGAGGATCGATGAACGCAGCAGAGCGCTTTGATCACTATCTTGAACACCTGAGCGAAGGCTTGGGTCGCGCGGACCGATATGCCGGCCTTTGCGGTTACTGCACGGGTGACCCTGTCCCAGGAATCAGCACCGTTCAGTTACAGAAACGTCCGGAATGATGAGGCCCGAAAGGGCCGGGAGCATGTCGTGAAGAAAAGCAAGTTCACCGAGGACCAGATCGCCTTTGCGCTGAAGTAGGCGGAACTGGGCACAGCAACCGTCTTGAATTGTCAAGCGTGAAACGCCACCGGATCCCACTTCCTGCAGTGTTTAGCCATGGCGTTCAGGATTGAGAGCAGCTTGCGCATGGATGCCACCAACGCGACCTTCTTGCGCTTGCCGGCGGCCAGCAAGCGGTCATAGAACGCTTTGATGACGGGATTGAACCGAGTGGCCACCAGGGTAGCTATGCAGAGCGTTGAACGAACGTCCGCGCGGCCGCCCCAGATCGTGCGCTGACCGCGCATCTGTCCCGAGTCCCGGTTGAGCGGTGCCACCCCGACGAGCGCCGCGAGGCGCTTGCGGTCCAGTGAGCCCAGCTCGGGCAGGCCTGCGATCAGTACGGCCACGCTGGCCGCACTAATGCCTGGAACGCTGAGCAGGGCCTGCGCCAGTTCGTCATGGTGCTGCTTCACGTGCCCGGCAATCTCGTCATCGCTGTCGGACAACTCGCGCTTGAGAAACGTGATCAAGCGCTCAATGCTGGGACGGGCGGCTGCATGCGCCGTGCCCCACGGCTTCCTTGAGGATCTCGTTCTCCAAAGTCTTCTTGCCGAGAACGCGCTGCAGCTTGGCAATCTCCGCGCGTGGCTGCGCTCGGAACCGAGGGAAGCGCCGTGATGATGTTACGTGCCCTCGAGCCACGGCTGTGAGGGCGGCCAACCGCTGGTATCGGATCGAAGGCGCCACGCGCATAGGCCCACACATAGGCCTTGCGCGTCTTGCCTGCACCGGGGTCGAGCATCGCCACCGGCGTCTCGTCGGCGTGCAGCACCCTTGCGCTCAGCACGAATTTGCGCAGCGCCTCGTACAGCGGTGCCAGTGTCGCACCACCGGCGCCTGCCCAGCTCGCCAGCGTTGAGCGCGGCGTGTGCACGCCCGAGCGGGCGTTGATCTGCTCCTGGCGGTAGTAGGGCACGTGGTCCACGAAGCGCGAGACCAGCGTGTGCGCCACCAGGCCTGCCGTGGGCTGGCCCTTGTCCACGACCTGTTGTGGGGCCACGGGCTCCTGCACCAGGGTCTGGCAGCAGCGGCAAGCCCACTTGCGCGAGCATGCGCGCGGCGGCCTCGGCAACCGCTGGCGGCCCCATGGTCTTGAGGTCTTCAGAGCCGAGCGTGCGGAGATCCACCATCGAGGGCCGACCATGCCCACCGATGAGGCTGGGCGCATTGGGGCATCCGCGCATTGCGATGCGCTGCGCCGCAGACAGGCGCCTGCTTTATGCAGATTTGCGGGGCAACTTCTCTTGTTAATCGATAATTTTGGGTAAACTATGCCCGTCACCTGTGTGCTTGCTGGTGCGTCGGTTTCATCCGAGCGCACAGTCGTCGTAAGCTGTCCTTAACATGAATGTCTCTAAAACCAACCAAGAACGGGGAGATCCGAAAGGCCAATCGAATACGCTGATCGCGACCGCTTTCAGTCAGTTGCGGTGTGACATCCTTGATGGGTACTGGGCTCCGGGCGAGAAGTTGCGCGTCGAGCATTTGAAGGGTCGATACGGCGTGAGCTCCGGCACTCTGCGCGAAGCGCTTGCACTCCTCGTTTCAGAAGATCTGGTTGTGTTGCAGGGACAGCGCGGCTTTCGGGTCGCACCCATGTCGCAGGCCGATCTGGAAGACCTGACGCGCTTGCGCATCCTGATCGAAGGCGAGGCTTTGCGCGAGAGCATGGCACATGGCAAGGATGACTGGGAAGTCGCGATCGTCAGCGCTTTTCACAAACTGACGCTCGCTGAGCAGCGTCTGGCCACCAACCCGAAAGACGCTTTCGCCTACTGGGAAAAATGCAATCGCCAGTTTCACGAATCACTATTGAGTGCTTGCAAATCGACTCGATTGCTCCGATTTCAGCACATCCTATACTTTCAAGCTGAGCGTTACCGCCGAGTTTCAGCCATCAGAGACCCCTTCTCTTTCAAGGTGCACGAAGAGCACCAAGCGATATGTGATTCTGTGCTTGCACGCAAAACAGAAGAAGCCATATCGCTGCTGACCTCTCACGTAAAACGTTCACTGGCAGTCACCAGGAAGGTCGGTTACAGCCTTGTCGGTGATCAGCGCAAAGAAGCGCTCGACCTGATTGAACCAGGAGCTGTAGGTCGGGATGAAATTGCATGTGCCAGCGAGGCCGACTGGCCAGCCAGGCCTTGATCTTCGAATGGCTGTGTGTGGTGTAGTTGTCGCAGATGCAGTGAATGTCCAACTCGGCAGGGACGGCTTTGGATTTATCCGTAAATAATATTAACGGGCAGATCGATCTTGCGCAGGGCGATGATGGCTGCCGCCAGGTGGTTGAGCGCCAGGAAGGTGTGTTCGAGCTTTTCGTAGCGCACCAATAGTTTCCTGAAGCGGTTGAACCAGCCATGACAGGCCTCGACCACCCAGCGGCGGGCCTTCTTCTGCGGCTCTCGTTTCTTCTGCGCCGCTTCGTTCTTGCGGCTGACCACATGCGGGATATAGCCATGGGCAAGGATCACGGCCATGGCACCTTTGCCGCGATAGCCCGCATCTGCGCACAGATGCTTGGAGCGGCGCTGCTTTGGAGTCGGACGTTTGACCACGATGGCATCGAGCACAGCCTCAATCTGCGTCACGTCGTGCGCGTTGGCTCCCGTCACGACGAGAGACAACGGGACGCCACGCCCGTCCACCAGCAGGTGGCGCTTGCTGCCGTTTTTTTCCCCGATCCGTTGGATTGGGTCCAACGGCCTCTTGCGCCAGCGGCGCCTTCATCATCGCCCCGTCGATGCTCTGCCAGCGCCAGGCAATGCCTTCGAGCTCGTCGTATTCGGCAAGGCCCGCCTTCCATAACGACTCAAAGAACCCAGCCTTGGACCATTGCATGAATCTCTGGTGCACCGCGCTGGCACTGCCAAAGCGCTCGGCTGGCAACGCCTTCCATTGACAACCCGTCCTGAGCACATACACGATGGCCTCGAAGACCAATCGCGGCGCCTTGGGTGGACGCCCCGCTCCCGCACTGCGCAGGTATTGCTTGTTTGGGTCGCGCACTGGCTGCGGCACCAGGGGCTCAACCCGGGCCCAGAATTCATCCGTCACCTCCCACGAATGGGCATGGGCCTTGGCCATCTGTCTTTCCTGTGCCGAGTGAAGGTCGGCTCAGGTCTGGAGTTTACTTAATTTACGGATAAATCCTTTGTCGATCTCGCGCAGAAAGGCCAGGAACTCCTGATGCCGGTGGCGCGGCTTGCAGGCCGCCAGCACGGCACCGTTGAGAACGTTCAAGGCAGCAAACAACGTGGTCGTGCGGTGGCGCTTGTAGTCGTGGGTGACGCCCTCGACGTAGCCCAATCCCATGGGCAGCATCGGCTGCGTGCGCTCCAGCGCCGTAAGCGTGGCCTCAAGGCCCTATTGACCGGTTCAGATGTCGATGACTCGGCGCAGCAGAGCGAAGCCGACGCGCAGGTCGTGCCGTCGCCCGGATCGATGCTCGCGGTGCGCTGGTTGATCCGCACGATGGTGACCTTGCCCCTGTTTCGTGTAGTTCTTAGCCCAACGATTACGCGGCCTTTTTACGCTGTACCTCGTACCAGCGTTGCTCGTACTGCATGGGACTGAGGTAGCCCAGCGACGAATGCAGCCTGCGGTGATTGTAGAAAGCCATCCAATCCATCACCGCTTTCCTGGCCTCTTCACGGGTGGCGAATTTGTGACCATGCACGCTGGCTGTTTTCAGCCGCCCCCAGAAGCTTTCAGTCGGTGCATTGTCCCAACAGTTCCCCTTTCTGCTCATCGATGAGCGCATGCCCCAACCTTTCAACGCGGCCTGGAAGTACCCGCCGTAATACTGGCTGCCCCTATCGCTGTGGAATATCAAACCGGCCGTTGGGCGCCGACGCCACCACGCCATGGCCAACGCATCTTTGACCAGGCTGGTCTGCATGTGAGGTTGCAGGCTCCAGCCCACCACCTGGCGACCAAACAGGTCAAGAACAGCGGCCAGGTACAGCCAGCCCTCGTCGGTGGCGATGTAGGTGATGTCGCCACACCAGAGCTGATTGGGAGCCTCGGGGTTGAAGCGCCGCTGCACCAGGTCGGGCGCCACCGGCAGGTTATGGCGGCTGTCGGTGGTCACCACGAACTTGCGCTTGGTCTTGGCCTTGATGCCGTGCTGTTGCATCAACCGACGCACCCGGTCGTTGCCGACCCGAATGCCTCGGGCCAACAGCTCTTTGTGCATGCGGGGCCAGCCATATTCGCCCTTGACCTCGGCGTGGATGGCCCGCATGTGAGCCAGCAGTGCCTCGTCGCTGTGGCGTCCTGCGGGTCCTGGGCGTTCGGCATCACGGCGGCGCTGCCACGCGAAATAGCCGCTGGCACTGAGTTCGAGCACCTGGCAGGACAGACTCACCGGGTACTGTCGTCTCATTTGTTGAACCCAGGCGTACCCCGCAGCGTGTCCTGCGCGAAGTACGCCGCGGCTTTTTTTGCGATGTCTCGCTCCATCCTCAGACGAGCGTTTTCTGCTCTGAGCCGCGCCAGTTCCATCTGCTCTGGCGACACCCTTGCCGCCTTGTCATCAGCACCGCTGCGGCTCAGCTCGCCTTTGGCCGACTGGCGCTGGGTATGCCCAGCACCTTCGCCACGACCGCAATAGCCTGCCCAGACCGTACCTGGCGCACCGCCTCCAACTTGAACACCTGCGTGTACTGCGCACGCACCTGCTGCTTTGACATCTCTCGACTCCCTTGTCGGTATTTTCAACAAGGCCAAGCACTTCACTTTTCAGGGGCAACCTCAAGGGCGAGTTGGCGTGTCTCGTCGCCTTCGTAGGCTCGATCCCTGAGCAAGTGCACAGGCCTGCTGGTCTTCCCAAGGCTCTCGATGAGTCGTCGGCGTGGGCGCGTCGTGCGCCTGTCCCGGCGACAGGCAGAGCGTCACGGCCGTTCGAGCATCCGCGGCAACCATATGAACTTGGTGTTCCATCCACCTCGGGACTTGCCTTGGGCGAAATGGTCTGTCAGCGAAAGCCCATGCGGTATCATATGAGCGCGCCGTTGTGCGAGCGCAGATCGGCCTCAATGTCGCGCAACTATTCGCGCAAGGTCAACTGGGGGATAGATAGCGTGAAAACGTTGGGACATTACTGATGCTGAATAAAAATCTAAACGCCATTGTCGTCGTCGGTGCCGGCTTGGCCTCCGTCTCCTTTGTGGCCGAACTGCGCCAGGCGGGCTACCAGGGGCTGATCACCGTAGTCGGCGACGAGGCCGAGCTGCCTTACGACCGACCGCCCTTGTCCAAGGACTTCATGGGCCATGGCGACGCCGAGAAGATCCGCCTTGACTGCAAGCGCGCGCCTGAGGTCGAATGGCTGCTGGGCGTCACGGCGCAGTCGTTCGACCCGCAGGCACACACGGTGGCGCTGTCGGACGGGCGCACCCTTCCCTATGGCACGCTGGTGCTGGCCACGGGTGCAGCGCCGCGCGCGCTACCGACCTTGCAGGGCGCCACCATGCCGGTACATACGCTGCGCACGCTGGAAGATGCGCGGCGCATCCAGGCCGGGCTGCGCCCGCAGTCGCGACTTTTGATCGTAGGCGGCGGTGTGATCGGGCTCGAACTCGCCGCCACGGCGCGCACTGCTGGTGTCCACGTGAGCCTTGTCGAAACTCAGCCGCGCCTCATGAGCCGCGCTGCACCGGCCACGCTGGCCGACTTCGTCGCGCGCTACCACGCGGCGCAAGGGGTCGATCTGCGCTTTGAGCGCAGCGTCACGGGCTCCGTCGATGGCGTGGTGCTGCTCGACGATGGCACGCGCATCGCGGCCGACATGGTGGTTGTGGGCATAGGCGTGTTGGCCAACGACGCGCTTGCGCGCGCAGCCGGGCTGGCCTGCGACGACGGCATCTTCGTCGATGCCTATGGGCGTACCACCTGTCCCGACGTCTATGCTCTTGGCGACGTAACGCGCCAGCGCAACCCTCTAAGCGGGCGTTTCGAGCGGATCGAAACCTGGTCGAACGCGCAGAACCAGGGCATCGCGGTGGCGCGCCACTTGGTCGATCCAGCCGCGCCTGGATTTGCCGAGTTGCCGTGGTATTGGTCCGACCAGGGGGCACTGCGCATCCAGGTGGCGGGGCTTGCAAGTGGTGACGAGGAAATCGTGCGTGGCGAACTCTCACTCGACGCCCCCAAGTTCACGCTCATCGAGCTGCAAAAAGGCCGCATTGTGGGCGCGACCTGCGTGAACAACGCGCGCGACTTCGCACCGCTGCGGCGCCTGCTCGCGGTCGGCGCCCAGCCCGACCGCGCCGCGCTCGCCGACCCGGCCACCGACTTGCGCAAGCTCGCTGCCGCCGTTGCCGCGTGAGTGCCTGCGTATGACGCGCGCATAGCTCAGAGAAAGGCCGTGCCCCTGCACGGCACGGCTCGGTGTGTCAAGAATGCGCATGCCCCGCAGTCGTAGTCGTAATCTCGCGTGTCCTTGCGCGCATTGATGGTGGCTCTCAGTTGAGCGCAGGAAGAGCCGCTGGTGTGGGCCAGTGACCCTGACCCAGGTTTTCGTACCGTTTCGTAACATCGACCAGCATGATCAAGGCCCGAATTGTGCCAGGAGCATGTCCTGAAGAAGAGCAAGTTCACTGAGGTGTACTCAGTAATGACGAAGGACTTCTGTTCGCCGAAGCGACGGCGCTCTTTGTAGCGTTAGATCCCGCGAAATTCGGAAAGCTGGCCGAGAATGCTTCTCGCGTGTTCGGATCGACCGGTACACCCCCAGGTAATTTGGATCACTCAGCCAGCGAACCATCGGCTTAAGCTGCACTGAGCGATGTAGTCGTCTGGCCCCACTCGCTCTCTCTTGCGCCCTTGGGTTGCCTCGAAGGACGCTTCGGGCTACAAGCCGGTCTGGCTGGGTGAGTCTCGGGGAACGGTGGGAACAGCGGGGGGGACGGTTTTCTTACCCCGTGTCGCGCGGACTCTCCCTCGGTTGCGCCCTCTGGCGCAGGAAGGCGGGATGAGGGTTATCCTGCGTGCTATACTCCACCACCAAGATTCAGCGCCCCAGCACCTTTCCAGGTTCTGGGGCGTTTTGCTTTGGGTTCGCCTTCCTCCGGGTGGTCGCTGCATCAATCGCCTGCGTGACGGCCTGGCGTCGTCGTGTCAGGGCCCCTAGGGGCTCACGCCACTGAACGCATCTTCATCCACCGTCAAGTCGCACTGCACGCCGCGCCCATACACCAGAGGGCCATGTCCTGGCAGTCGGCGGGTCACTGGCGTGATGCGGCTGCCGATCAAACCGTCCACCTGCCGGCTGGCAACGGGATCGTCCATGCCCAGAAACAGGCGCAGCATGTCCCGCAGGGCCTGCGCGCCCTGGCGCACATCCATGTCCATCAGCGGCAAGTGGTTGAAGTTGAGCTGGCGGATCAGGCGCCACGTCATCTCGCCCTGGGCGAAGGGAGGGCGCGGTGGGCTGGGGGGCCGCACCAGACCAATGGCACCGACCGGCAACGAGGCCTTCACGCTCAAGTCCGAACGGCCGTTGCGCGGCACCAGGCGGGGCAGGTCTCGATGCGGTCGGTCCGCCGCTCAAACAGGTTGACCACCGGGGTGCAGAACAAGGCGAACTGGTCTTCATCGACCAGGCCCCGCAACCGGGTCGTGTCCTGTGTCAGCAGCACCACCACTTCGGCCTCCTTGCCCTGGATGCGCGACAGCCCTGGCGCCAGCTCCCGCAACGCCAGAAAGTAGAAGCGGCTGGGACAGGCGAAGTACTCGTGCAGCAGGTTGTGGCCATGCCAGGTGTTCCAGGCCTGCGGCAGCAGGCCCTGGTCGCTGCCCAGGCCTTCGTGCACCAGGGCATCCTGCGTCACCACATGCGGATGCTCGGCCATGCGGCCGGGCACGCCGGTGGCGGACCCGCTGATGACACGTCCGTCATGGTCGGTGGCCTTGCCGGACCCGCCCCCCGAGCCCTGTTGCATGTTGGCTTCCTGGAGGACCTGCCATTCCCAGCTGCCAACATCGATTTCGTTCTTGTGGGCAGCGTCCTGGCTTTCACCATCGATACCAGCGATTTTCAGAAAGATGTCTTGTGCCATGTATTGACTCCTTGAAGTGAGGTTGAGAAAGGGGAAAAAATGGGTGTGAGAACGGCCTGGGCTGCGGGTGCCGCTCAGGCTGCTGCCTTGACTGATGGCAGCTTGGCAACCAGCCGCAGGCTCACGGTCAGGCCTTCGAGCTGGAAATGGGGGCGCAGAAAGAACTTGGCGCTGTAGTAGCCTGGGTTGCCTTCCACGTCCTGCACCACCACCTCGGCCGCGGCCAAGGGACGGCGCAGCGCCCCTGGCCCCGCAGAGCGAGGTGCAATACGGCAGTTTTTCGTCCCGGCCCGAGGCACCCGACTGGGCCGAGGTCGAGCGCGATGCACGCCGCCTGCTGTTGCGCAGCAAGGACATCGGGGTGCTGGTGTGGTTCACGCGAGCGCGTTGCCGCCTGGCGGGCGCGGCCGGCCTGCTGGAGGGCCTGCTCACGCTCCAGGCGGTGTTGCAGGCCTACCCAGAACAGGTGCATCCGCAGGTGATGCTCGATGGCGTGCCGGATCCCGCGGTGCGGGCCAACGCCCTGGCGGCCCTGTGCGATCCGGACGGTCTGCTGGGGGACGTGCGCGACGTCGTGGTCAGCGCCGGCACCGCGTTTCGCCTGACGGTGCGCGACGTGGAACGGGCCTTCGCCGTGCCCCGGCCGCCCTACGCCCCCGAGCCCGAAGGTGTGAAGCGCCAGCTGGCGGATCTGCACGTCAAAGGCGATGGCGCCTTGCGCGCCTTGCTCGCCTGTGGCAACGCGGTGCTGGGTATCGACCATTGGAGCCAGGGTGCATTCGGAGACGACGCGCCTCACCTGGGGCCGTTGATGCACCTGCTCGGTGGCATGGCCGCTTTCGCCGCCGTGCCCTCGCGCGGCGAGAAGCTGCAGATCGAAGAGGTCGAGGCCGGCGCAGGCAGACAGGGGCCGCCGCCCGGGTCCGCGGTGGCGCAGCCGGTTGACCTCGGCGATGCCCGGGGCGTGGGACCACCTGCCTTGCCTGCCGCGGTGGCGACCCATGCGCACATCGCGCAGGAGCGCGAGCAGATCCGTGCCCTGCTGCGCCAGATCCGGCATTGGGTCGAACACCACGAGCCGAGCAGCCCCGTCACGATCCTGCTGAAGCAGGCGGATCGCATGTGGGGCAGGCGCTTCGCGGAGGTGGCGCACATGATCCCCCCCGATCTGATGCAAGCCTGGGATCGGGACGACTGAGGCCCGGGTGCTACACTCCAGCCCTCTCTGATCTGAAGAGGATTCGACCGAATCCATCAGATGTCGCAAAAGCCCATCCCTCGCGCGATGGGCTTTTTCATTTCTGGGTTCCGCCTTTCACCGCGCTGCGGTCGAAGCCAGCCCCATTCCCCTTCTGGAGATCCCATGCCTGTTGTGACCCCGGCGCTTGTGCGCAACGACGAGCTGTTGAGCCGTTTCACCCAGGGCCTCGTGACCCGCACACTGGCGCATGTGGCTGAAGAGGCCCGGCTGGACGGCGAGAGCCTGAAGAACGCCGTGGACCGGTACGAGATCGACTACGCCTGGCACGTGCTCGGCTCCGACCGGCTTCGGGAGGCGGTGCTCTGTGCGCTGGAAGCGCGGCTCGGCCACCCGGCCGATGCGGGGCAACAGGCGGCTGTGCGCGAGCTGCTGCAATCGGCCGCCGCCGCGCAGCCCAGCGATGCGCTCATGAGCTTCGACAACGATGTGCCGGCGCACCTGAGCCAGTTGCTGGTGGGCGTGCCCGATGCCGCCGGGGCGCTGGCCCGGGAAACCGCCTGAACGCAATACCGCACCTCCTGCGTGCGATATGGGGGCGCCACTAACATCCCTGCGTTGACCACCACCGGTCGTCCAGCGGAGCTTTCGTTTCTTCATGCCGGGTGCGCCCTTTCAGACTCGCCCGCGCCACCTTGTCGATGGCGCTGGCCTGCGCGCGCCCGCCGCACACCGCCGATGCCCTCGTCGGCCGCGCCGCCATGCCCGTGGGCCTCTGGCCGCACATTCGTTTCGCGTTGACCTGAGCGTGACAGGTCAACGCCCGCGGCGCATCGAGGCCTGCGGCTAGCCCGCGGCCCAAGCCCCCCTCCACGCACCCGCCGTCCGGCCTTCCTCGCCAAGGCCGTTCCACGCCCGCGCTCGCGCGCGGCCGTGCCTGCACGTCTGGAGTTGTCCGTCCATGGTTCTCACCCTAACGCATTCGTCTTTCTGGTCGTTCGCGCCACCCGCGTGGTGGCGCCGGTGCACGGAGTTGCGCATCGATGTGGAGCGCCCCAGCCAGCCCATGGAGGACGCCTTCGGTTCGATCTACGACCGCATCCACCGGCCCGGCGACCGGCTGCATGGCATTCCTTCCATCCCGCTGAACGACCCGGACCTCGTGGTGCGCTACCGCGAGGCCGATGGCGAGTTCTATGTGTATGTGGAAGACGTGCGGCACCGCCGGCTGGCGGGCTACACGGTGTTCAACCGCCTCATCGAAGTCAACCGCGCGGCCGACCGCGTGGTGCGCGCGCCCCACTCCAGCTACGGGGAGGCCTACCAGCGCCGTGGGCTGGCCAGCGCCATCTACCGCTGGGGCCTGGGCGCGGGCCTGTGCCTGGTCACGGGCGCGCGGCAGTCACCCGGTGCGCACGCGCTGTGGCGTTCGCTCGCGCGCGACCACGAGCTCGGCTGTGTGCGCCTGCGCGACAAGAACCTGACGTACCTGGGCCCTGAGGTGGCGCCAGCGGTGATGGACGACTTGCACACGCGCATGTTGTTGCTCGGCAGCGGCTGGACGCTGGCGCGTTTCGCCGCCGCAACCGGCATGCGCGGTGTCTGAGCGGTCGTCAGTGCAGGGCGGGCGCCTGCTGCAGCTGGCGGCCGCCCCGGGGCCTTGATGCGCCGCCGGCTCAGCGCCAGCCCGGCACCTTCTTCAGCACGAAGTTCATCACCGGCTCGGGTGGGGTGCTGCGCCCCTGGGCCGAGCGGCGGATGCCGCGCAGCTCCTGGCCGCAGCCCGAGGCGGTGACGCTGCCTTCCCACACCGCGTCCAGATTCACGCCATCGGCCGACTCGTCGAGGTTGAACTCGCCGTCGGTCACGTCGCCCGACACCACGGCCTGCCGGTCGTTGCCCGCCGTGCTGCGCTTGAGGTTGCCGCGCACGCTGTCCGGGTACTCCGGGTGGCGCTCAAACAGCAGCGCGCCGCTGGAGGCGGGCGCAGCTTCGCTGCCGCCCTCCTGCGGCCACAGCACCAGCTGCCACAGGCCGTAGAGCTGGCTGGGCACCATGTCGCCGCCGGAGGTGCAGGCGGTGGGGGCGGTGGGGGCGGAGGCAGGTGCCTGTGCAAGGCCGGCACCGCACAGCAATGTGCATGCGAGGGCGAGACAGAGGTGTTTCATGATGCAGGGTCGGCCGCCTTCTGGGCAGCCTGCTCGGTGGCGCGTTGCGCGAACTCGGCGCGCAGCGCGCGCAGTTTCTCGCGCGGGTCTTCCTTCACGGTGGCCTGGTCCAGCGCCATCTCCTTGATGAAGCGGCTGGCCTGTCCCGGAATGCTCTCGCGGCCCTTCTTGCGGCGCTTGAGCCAGCTCACGGCCAGCGTGCGCTGCGCGCGCGTGATGCCCACGTACATCAGGCGGCGCTCTTCCTGCAGGCGTTGCGCCATGTCGGCCGCCTGCGCGTCGCTCTGGCCGGGCTCCTCGTCCATCTTGAACGGCAGCAGGCCTTCGTTCACGCCCACCAGCATCACATGCGGCCATTCCAGGCCCTTGGACGCGTGCAGCGTCGAGAGCGTGACCACGTTCTGGTCCTGCTCCCGCTCGCTGAGCGTGGAGAGCAGGGCGATGGTCTGCACCACCTCGAGCAGGCTCTTGCGCTCGCTTTCGGTCTTCACGCCGTCCTCTTCTTCCAGCTTGCCGCCGCAGCGGCCGGCCACCCAGTCGCAGAAGTCCATCACGTTGGTCCAGCGCGCGGCCGCCACCTTCTCGTTGTCCTCGCTGTCGTAGAGGTGCTTCTCGTAGTCGATGTCCTTGAGCCACTCGGTGAGGAAAGCGCGCGCGGCTTCGTGGCCCACGGTGTGGCGTGCGCGGTACTCCAGGTCGTTCACCGCACGGCCGAACTCGTGCAGCGTGGCCACCGCGCGCGGCGCCAGCGCAGCGCCCAGCGAGTTGGCGAACAGCGCCTCGAACAGGCTCAGCTTGTACTGTGTGGCGAAAGCCCCCAGTTGCTGCAGCGTGGTGTGGCCGATGCCGCGCTTGGGCGTGGTGGCCGAGCGCAGGAAGGCCGGGTCGTCGTTGTTGTTCACCAGCAGACGCAGCCAGGCGCAGAGGTCGCGGATCTCGGCCTTGTCGAAAAAGCTCTGTCCGCCCGAGACCTTGTACGGCACCTGCGCGCGCCGCAGTGACTGCTCGAAGGGGCGCGCCATGTGGTTGGCGCGGTACAGGATGGCGAAGTCGCGCCATTCCTTGTGCTGCGAACTCGCGCGCAGGCTCAGGATGCGCGCGACCGCGCGCTCGGCCTCGTGATCTTCGTTGTCGGCGTTGACCACGCGCACCGGCTCGCCCTCGCCCAGGTCGCTCCACAGCGTCTTGGGAAACAGCTTGGGGTTGGGGCCGATCACGTTGTTGGCCGCGCGCAGGATCGCGCTGGTGGAACGGTAGTTCTGCTCCAGCTTGATGACCTTGAGCTCGGGGAAGTCGTGCGGGAGCTTCTTCAGGTTGTCCAGCGTGGCGCCGCGCCAGCCGTAGATGGACTGGTCGTCGTCACCCACCGCCGTGAATCGGGCGCGTTCGCCCACCAGCAGTTTGAGCAGTTCGTACTGCGTGGCGTTGGTGTCCTGGTACTCGTCCACCAGCACGTGGCCCATCTTCTTCTGCCAGCGCGCGCGCACGTCCTCGTGCTCGCGCAGCAGCTTGAGCGGCAGCGTGATGAGGTCGTCGAAATCCACGCTTTGGTAGGCGGTGAGGCGCTCCTCGTAGCGCGCCATGATGGTGGCGGCCACGCGCTCGTTCTCGTCCTTGGCCTGCGCCAGGGCCTGCGCCGAATTCATGCCCGCGCCTTTCCAGGCGCTGATCGTCCACTGCCAGCCGCGGGCGGTGGCCGCGTCGTTGGTGCCGCCGCAGTCCTTGAGCAGGCTGGTGATGTCGTCGGTGTCGAGGATGGAGAACTGCTTCTTCAGGCCCAGCACCTCGCCGTCGTCTCGCAGCAGGCGCACGCCCAGCGCGTGGAAGGTGCAGATCAGCACCTTGCGGGCATCGCGCCCCACCAGCTGGGCCGCGCGCTCGCGCATTTCGGCCGCGGCCTTGTTGGTGAAGGTGATGGCGGCAATGCGGTCGGCCGCCAGGCCGGCCTGAATGAGCCGGCCGATCTTGTGCGTGATCACCCGCGTCTTGCCCGAGCCCGCGCCCGCGAGCACCAGGCAGGGTCCCGCCAGGTGGTTCACGGCTTCCAGTTGCGCGAGGTTCAGGCCGTGGGACATGGGCAGGGGCGGGCGGACGTCGGGAAAGGCGGGAAAAGAGCGTTGGATCATACCGGGCGGGGTGTCGCGGGCCGCCCACGGGCGCCTGAGACAATCGGGCCCGTGCTGCACATCCTGCTGGTCACCTTCCCCTTCTTCGCGCTCGTGCTCGCCGGCTACGTGGCCGCGCGCCGGCGCATGCTGCCGCTGGAGGCCATTCCCGGGCTCAATGGCTTCGTGCTGTTCTTTGCCTTGCCCTGCATGCTGTATCGCTTCGGCTCCACCACGCCGATCGCGCAGCTGCTCGATGGCTGGGTGGCCGGCCTGTACCTGCTGTGTGGCCTCGTCGTGGTCGGCGCGACCATCGCCTTCACGCGCAACGCGCGCATCCGCTGGAACGACGCGTCCCTGGGCGCGCTGGTGGCGGCCTTTCCCAACTCGGGCTTCATGGGCGTGCCGCTCATCGTGGCCCTGCTCGGCGCGTCGGCTGCCGGCACGGTCATCCTCACCATGGTGGTGGACATGGTGGTGACCAGCTCGCTGTGCATTGCGCTCTCTCGCCTGGACGAGGCCCAGGGCCAGGGCCGCTCGGCTGTGGCCGAGGCCACGCGCAAGGCGCTCAAAGGCGTGCTCACCAACCCCATGCCCTGGGCGATCGTGCTCGGTGGTCTGGCCTCGGCCTGGGCCTTCACCCTGCCCAAGCCGGTGGAGCAGACGGTGTGGCTGCTTGCCGATTCGGCCTCACCCGTCGCGCTGTTCACCATCGGCGCGGTGCTGGCGCGCGCGCAGATGACGGCCAACCACCCCATGCCACTGGCCGACTATGTGCCCGTGGCGTTGATGAAGCTCTTCGTGCACCCGCTGCTGGTGCTCGCCGTGGGCTGGCTGGCCATCCACGCGGGTGCGCCGCTGGCGGTGGCGGAACCACGAACCGGGATTGGTGGCCCCGTCAACTGCGCGTCGATCTGCTTCATCAGCACTCAGCCAAGTCCGATCCCCTGGGTGCCGACTTCAACTACGCCGAAGCCTTCGCGCAGCTGGACTATGAAGGCCTGAAGAGAGACCTGCACGCGCTGATGACCGATTCGCAGGACTGGTGGCCTGCCGACTTCGGCCACTATGGCGGCCTGATGGTGCGCATGGCGTGGCACAGCGCCGGCACGTACCGCATCGGTGACGGGCGAGGCGGGGCCGGCCGGGGCCAGCAGCGTTTTGCGCCGCTCAACAGCTGGCCCGACAACGTGAGCTTGGACAAGGCGCGCCGCCTGCTGTGGCCCATCAAGCAGAAATACGGCAACAGGATTTCCTGGGCCGACCTGATGATCCTCGCTGGCAACGTGGCCCTGGAGTCCATGGGATTCAAGACGCTGGGCTTCGCGGGCGGCCGGCCCGACACCTGGGAGCCAGACCAGGATGTGTACTGGGGCCGCGAGACCAAATGGCTGGAAGGCGACGTGCGCTACGCCGGGGGCTCAGAGGGTGTGCCGGGCCATGGTGTGCTGGTGTCCGAAGACAACCCGGACGGTGCCTCGGGCAAGTCGCGCGACCTGGAGAACCCGCTGGCGGCGGTGCAGATGGGCCTGATCTACGTCAACCCCGAAGGTCCCGAAGGCCGCCCCGATCCGGTGGCAGCCGCGCGCGACATCCGCGACACCTTCGCCCGCATGGCGATGGACGATGAGGAGACCGTCGCCTTGATCGCCGGGGGCCACACCTTCGGCAAGACGCACGGTGCCGCGCCCGCGACGCACGTGGGTGCCGAGCCGGAAGCCAGCGACCTCGAGCACCAGGGCTTCGGGTGGCACAGCAGCCATGGCAGCGGCAAGGGCGCCGATGCCATCACCAGCGGGCTGGAGGTGACCTGGACCACCACGCCCACGCAGTGGAGCAACAACTTCTTCGAGAACCTGTTTGGCTTCGAGTGGGAGCTCAGCAAAAGCCCGGCCGGTGCGCACCAGTGGGTGGCGAAGAACGCGCAGCCCATCATCCCCGACGCCTTCGATCCGTCGAAGAAGCGGCTGCCGACCATGCTGACCACCGACCTGTCGCTGCGCTTCGATCCGGCCTACGAGAAGATCTCGCGCCGCTTCCTTGCCCATCCGCAGCAGTTTGCCGATGCCTTTGCGCGCGCCTGGTTCAAGCTCACGCACCGCGACATGGGGCCGCGCGCGCGCTACCTCGGCCCCGAAGTGCCGCCGGAAAGCTTCATCTGGCAGGACCCGATTCCCGCGGTCAACCACCCGCTGGTGGAGGCCGAGGACGTGGCGGCGCTCAAAGACAAGATCGCCGCGGCGGGCCTCAGTGCCTCGGCGCTGGTCGCCACCGCCTGGGCTTCGGCCTCCACCTTCAGGGGCTCGGACAAGCGCGGCGGCGCCAACGGCGCGCGCATCCGGCTGGCGCCCCAGAAGGACTGGGAAGTCAACCAGCCGGCGCAGTTGGCCCAGGTGCTCAAGGCGCTCGAAGCCATCCAGGGCGCGTTCAACCAGTCGGCCGCGGGTGGCAAGCGCATTTCGCTGGCCGACCTGATCGTGCTGGCCGGGGGGGTGGGCGTGGAGCAGGCCGCCCGGCAGGCCGGTCAGGCACTGAGCGTGCCGTTCATGCCGGGCCGCATGGACGCCTCGCAGGAGCAGACCGATGTCGAGTCCTTCGCGGTGATGGAGCCGGTGGCCGACGGCTTTCGCAATTACGTCAAGGGCGCGCTCTCGGTGCCGGCCGAGGTGCTGCTGATCGACCGGGCCCAACTGCTCACCCTCACGGCCCCCGAACTGGCGGTGCTGCTCGGCGGCCTGCGCGCCATCGGCATCAACGCGGATGGATCGGCGCATGGCGTGCTCACCGCGCGGCCGGGCGCGCTCACGAACGACTTCTTCGTGAACCTGCTCGACATGGCCACCGAATGGAAACCCACGTCAAGAAACACGTATGAGGGACGTGACCGCAAGACCGGGGCCGCGAAGTGGACCGCCACGCGCGCCGATCTGGTCTTCGGCGCCAATGCGCAACTGCGCGCCGTGGCCGAGGTGTACGCCGAAGCGGGCGCCGCGCCGAAGTTCGCGAAGGACTTCGTGGCTGCCTGGACCAAGGTCATGAACCTGGACCGGTTCGACCTCGCCTGATCGTTGCGGCGGCCGGTCGGACCCAGAGCCCCGGGGCGTTGAGCCCGGGGCTTTTTCATTTCTTGCTCAGCGCCTCCTGCTCCAGCAGCAGGTAGGTGTTGTAGGCGTTCATGCGGTTGGCCGGGCCGAACATGGGCATGGCCTCGAAAGCGGACCAGTCGGTCTTGTCGTAGGCCTCTTCAAATGGCACGAAGTTCTCCACCGCCTCGCCCATGCTCTGGCGCAGGTGCCTGAGGTAGTCGCGCGTGGTGCCGATGTCCTTCTTCGGGTCGGTGGACGCGGCACCATGCCCGGGCACGACGGCCTTGGCGTCAAACGCCAGCAACCGCTCCAGCGACAGGATCCACTGGCGGCTGTTGGCCTGCCCCACGAAAGGCAGGCGGCCGTTGAAGAACAGGTCGCCCGCGAACAGCACCTTCTCCGAGGGCACGAACACCGTGAGGTCTTCGGGCGTGTGGGACGGCCCGACCGGGGTCAGATCGAACACCACGCCGCCGACCTTCAGGGACGTGGGCCCGTCGATCCAGATGTCGGCCGGCACGATGCGGGTCTGCTCGTTGATCCAGGGCGCCAGGTCGGTGCGTGAGGCTTCCAGGCGCAGGCGCGCGGTGTCGGATTGGATGTACTCGCGCGACGCAGCGTGCGCGATGATCTTCGCCCCCAGTTGCTTGAAGTGCTGCAGGCCATAGATGTGGTCGGCGTGGTAGTGGGTCAGGATCACGTGCGTGATCGGCTGGTCGGTGCGCTGGCGGATCGCCTGCGTGAGCCGTTCGGCCAGCCGGGGCGAGCCCAGCGCGTCCACCACCACCACGCCTTGCGGGGTGATCACGAAGCCCGCGTTGCTGATGAAGTTCTGGTTCTTGGTCGAGCCCAGCTGGGTCAGCCCCTGCACGTAGTAGCTGTGCGGCCCGACCGCCTCCACGGTCATGGCCGGGCCGGTGTCGGCGGCGGGCTGGGCCTGGGCGGCGAAGGTGGCCAGGGCCATCAGGGGCGCAAGCCACCAGCGAAGGGAAAGTCGGGGCACGGGTCGTCTCCAGTAGTCTTGCCTGCTCTTATATCGCAATTCGCTTATATTTGAGCAAAGTCGGCCTTGTGAAGCCTAAAGTTGTAGGAGAGGCTGCCGATGGACAGGCAGGCCGGCGCTGGATGTGCCGGCATGGAGAATGCCGTGATCAAAGCCCCTTTGCCGCACAACGAAGCGAGGCGCCTGAAGGCACTTCGTGACCTGGTGATCCTGGACACGCCGCCCGAGGCGCGTTTCGACCGCATCTCGGCGTTCGCGGCGAAAGAATTCAATGTGCCGATCGCGCTGGTGTCGCTGGTCGACCAGGACCGCCAATGGTTCAAGTCGTCTTTCGGCATGGGCGACGTACAGGAAACGCCGCGCGACATTTCCTTCTGCGGCCACGCGGTGACAATGGCCAAGACGCTGATCGTGCCCGACGCCCTGGCCGATCCCCGCTTTGCGGACAACCCCATGGTGGTGGGGCACCCCTATGTGCGCTTCTACGCCGGAGCGCTGCTGCGCTTGCCCTACGGGCAGGTCGTGGGCACGCTGTGCATCATGGACCGCCGCCCGCGCCAGTTCGACAAGCTGGACGAAGCCATCCTCAACGGCCTGCGCGACGTGGTGGTGGAGGAGCTTTTCCGGCGCGAGGAGTCGGTGTCGTGAGCGCCCATCGACCGCAGGTGCTGCTGATCGAACCCGATGGGCTGGTGCGCGGCACGGTGGCCTCGGTGTGCCGCGAGCTGCAGCTGGTGCGGCTGCAGCAGGCGACCACCATCGCCCAGGGCGAAAAATGGATGCAGGGCAACGTGGATCACGGCCTCCTGCTCTCGCTGGCCGAGCGCGAAGCGGCTCTGGCGCTGCTCGCGCGATTGCGTGGCGGTGAGCTGGCCTGCGAGCC